>DIZL01000044.1 GCA_002429385.1 Prolixibacteraceae bacterium UBA6029
TCTTTTGCGGAGTTAAGGTATTACTTTCTATCAATCTTTTCGACCAGTAGTACTTCTTATCCTAACCGCTTGAATTATCGAAAAACAACCACTACTTTAGTGCTGCATAGAATAAAGCAACAGACAGATGGGAAATAATCCTGAATATATAGGCAAAGATGAAGTGAGAGAGCAATTGGTGCAGTCGGCCCGACAGGTTTTTGCCCGTTACGGCTTTAAAAAAACGGCCCTTGATGATATTGCCCGCGAAGCCCATAAGGGGAAGAGTACCATTTATTATTATTTCAAAAGCAAAGATGAAATCTTTAAGGCCGTGATTGAAGCCGAAGCCGAAATAAGGGCGAAATCGATCAATGCTCAGATTGCTCAGATCGAAGACCCGAAACAAAAACTGAAAACCTATATTTATGTGAGGATGCAATCACTAAAGATGGTTGGTAATTACTATGAGGCCATTAAAAATGACCTGCTTGATAATCTATACTTTATAAATACATTACGGACCAATCATTTCGATGCTGAAGTAGACCTTGTTAAAGATATGTTGATTGAAGGAATAGTTAAGGGAATATATACTATACAAAACCCGGAGCTTACGGCCAAAACAATCGTTACCTTGCTTCAGGGGTTTGAAGTTCCCCTGATTCTAAAAAATCTATCTGACGAGGAATTACAGAAATCGGTGGATGAAATGCTGAATATCCTGTTTTTCGGTATTGTCACAAAAAAATAACCGACACATCTACTGCCCGGTTATTTTGATGGATCACATGATATTGTTGTAGGGAAAGCAAAGCCAATGGTGAGTTTTAATAAATCTTACTTTTTTAAATTCGATCTTAGTAATCAGGCAATGCCCCCCAGATCCCAATCTTATCTATCTTATATCATAAGGTACATAAGATTATGGTTGCAGGGGCTGATCTAAGTTACTAAGATCTCTTCAGAAGAGTAAGATCTTTTCTGAAGAAACATACCTGAATATTGGTTTTGGAAACACTTTCCACAACAATGTCATGTGATCCATCTTGATTAAGCACTCAACGTTTTCCGTGATCGCTTAAAAGCATATTGTAGATTTAGAACAATAGATAATCCGGTCAATAAACCTTCTATAAAATCGAACAAATTGTTTGAAGGTAAAAATCTGTTCATCACTAAGGCAATGGCGAAAAGCCCGACTCCCCAATGCCATTCTGATAATTGTCTGAATTTCATCATGATCCCTTATTTCTTCACTTTAAAAAGCTCTTTCTCGTCCACTTTTTTAACCTCCGAACTATCGTTGAGCAGTTTATTGATGGCATTAAAAGGAGCAATTACAACTTCATCGCCTGCTTTAATCCCTTCCAGGATCTCGATGTTCTGGCTGTCCTGAATGCCGGTTTTCACGGCTTGTTTCTTCACTTTGCCATCTTTGTACAAAAACACAACCTCCACTTTTTCATCGTCTGCCGATTTGGCTCCTTTTTTCGTTACGGCTTCCGTTTCTCCTTCAGGTTTTTCCTCTTCTGTCTTCTTTTCTGCAACCTTCCCGTTGTTCTTCAATGCACGGGTAGTTACGGCCTGAATTGGAACAGATATCACGTTCTTTCGGGTCTCGGTCTGAATATCAACTGTTGCCGACATTCCGGGACGGAAAGGATATATTTTGCCGCCCACTGAGTCGACCAAATCCTTATAGGATTCTTCGAGCAGGAGGATCTTAACATTGAAATTGGTAACCTGATCCGTTGAGGCGCCTGCTGTGTTGGCTGAGTTGGCTATTTCAGTAACAATTCCTTTAAACTTGCGTCCCAGATAAGCATCTACCTCAACCAGTGCGGTATCTTTTAGGTTAACCCGTACAATATCGTTTTCATTGACGTCAACCTTCACTTCCATCAGGTGAAGATTGGCAATAACCATCGTTTCGGTTCCTGCATACATATTGGTTCCCACTACGCGTTCGCCTTTTTCAACATTCAGGCGAGCGATGGTTCCATTCATTGGTGCGTATATTTTTGTTTTCACAAGCTGTTCCTGAGCTTCGGCTACCGACGCTTCGGCCGATTTAACGGCAAACTGTGCAGCCTTCACCTCCGACTGGGCTACTTTATACGAAGCCTGGGCCGTTTCGAAATCCGAAACCGGAATCGCATCCTGTTTAAATAAAGTACTTGACCGTTTAAACGACATTTCACTTTCAATCAAACGGGCATCCGCCTGGGCCAGACGCGCCTGTGAGGAGCTCAGACTTGCCAGATCCCTGTTGTAAGCCTGGATGTACATATCCGGTTTAATAACCATCAGAAGCTGGTCTTTTTTAACCTCATAGCCTTCTTTAACTGTCAATTCTATAATTTCACCTGAAACGTCCGGGCTGATCTTCACCTCTGTTGCCGGCTGAACCTTGCCATTGGCAGTGATTAATTCAGTAATGGTCTTACTCTCAACGATTTTTGTTGATACATTGATTTGATAATCTTTACCAAACCAACCCATTTTTTTACCTGCAATGAGGCCGACGATAAGGATCACCATCAAAGCAACAGCATATGGTAAGAGTTTCTTCGAATTTTTCTTCATTTCAATTTCAATTTGAACTATATGTATAAGATCACTTTTTAAAATTACAATATTTCTGAACCCAACGTTTCTTTTTTTACCCTAAAGTTTTTAACTTTAGGTTTCAAATGAGTTCATACCAAAGTCTGACGATAAGTTTCAGAAATGAATTTGTTGACTCCAGACTCCAATTTTTCTTCCATTAAGATGATTTTCATGAAAGCCCTGAACCTGCTTTCGACCTATACGGAACGTATCCGGGAGGGGATTGCGTCGTATCTGCTTCGGATAGATTAATCTATGATTGATCTATAACTGTACTAAAATTTCGATCTTTATATGGCTATAGATCAGTCATAGTACAGATATACCGAAGGAAACCCCTACCAAACCCTATCCAAACCTTAAGCAATCCCCTTGCGTTATCATTTCTGACACGTGCAGATTTAACCTTTTGTAATGATTTATTTCAGGAATAAAAGGATAAGTCATCTGCCGATTTATCCTGAAAGTTACTTTCCGATCAGAACATTCAAACCCGTCAGGTGTTATCTTCGGTTAAGGGATCATTAAATCATTGTGTCCCTGGTGATAATTTACAGTAACAAATACAATTAGATGATGAATCAGTCAAAGTATTATGTGGAAGAATCAATAACCGGATTGAATATACAAGATATGCCATTCGAGTCCTTCCTGAAAAACCTGAAAGAAAGGATGAAGAGTGTTTTTCATGTTCGTGCTGACATTGATAAGATGGCAATTAAACGCGGAATGCCGCCGTTTGTAATGCGTGAGATCATGAGTTTAAATCCTTTGGCTGTTGGAATTCCATACGAATTTGGGGGCCGGGGATGTCATATGAAAGAAAATCTTGCCTTATTGGCCACAGCTTCCTATGAATCGCTGGCTTTGTCGCTTACTTTTGGGATTAACTCAGCACTTTTCCTTCAGCCTGTGGCTAAATATGCCCAGTATGAAGCAAAGGCGCCGATTTTTGACCGATTCCTGAACCAGCAAAATATGGGTGGATTAATGATTACTGAACCTGATTTTGGCAGTGATGCACTAAATATGCAAACCTCCTCAACAGAGCGGAACGGAAAATACCATCTCCAGGGAACCAAGCACTGGGCCGGTCTTACCGGATGGGCCGAATTCTGGCTGTTGACAGCTCGCGAACGCAGCCATAGCGGAGATTTGAAACGCGACATTGACTTTTTTATCTGCGACATAAACAGTCCCGGGCAGCAGATCGTGGTTGAAGAGATATACGAAAATCTGGGCTTATACCAGATTCCTTATGGACGTAACCGGTTGGATGTAGTAATCCCGGGCGTGCAGAAACTCATCCCCGAGACGACCGGGGTAAAAATGATGCTCGATTTGCTTCACCGCAGCAGGATGCAATTTCCGGGAATGGCCATGGGTTTTATTCATCGCTTGCTCGATGAGTCGATTGAACATGTCAATCAAAGGGCTATAGGCGGAAAACCGCTGTTTACCTACGACCAGGTGCAGCAACGCCTGGCAAAACTTCAGGCCTCGTACACGATTTGTTCGGCCATGTGCGCCAATAGCAGCGAAAAGGCCGGCATTGAGAATGATCTTTCGCAGATTGGGTTTGAAGCGAATTCAGTGAAAAGTGTAGTTACTGATCTGATGCAGGAGGCCGCCCAGTCAGCTACCCAGTTGGTGGGAGCGCAAGCCTACAAATTAAATCATATTGCAGGAAGGAGTATAACCGACAGTCGTCCGTTCCAGATCTTTGAGGGATCGAATGATATTTTATATGCCCAGATATCGGAAAGCCTGGTTAAAATGATGAAAAAGGCGAAGGAAGGCAATTTGTTTCAATTTCTGAAAAGCTTTCATCTTACAGCCAAATCGGCCTCGTTCATGAAGGATATACTTGATTTTGAATTGGATACCAATCTCGCACAACGTAAGATGGTCGAATTGGGGCAGGTACTCGGACGGATAGTATCCTTCGAAATGGTGATTAACCTTGGGGCAAAAGGATTCCGCAGCGATTTGATCAGCAATGGTCTGGCGATGCTCAACCAGGAGATTACGGCTTTGATGAGCAGTTTTAAGCATGAGAACCAGACTGCAGTCATTGAAGATTACCAGAACAATAGTTCATGGATGAATTACGTTCTTGCCATATAAAAAACAGGAAAAGGGAGAAAGGAAAATGGAAAAGGGAGACAGGAAAAAGGAAAATGGAAAAGGGAGAAAGGAGAAGTGAATAAGGAGAAAGAAAACAAAAGAAAGGAAACAGGAAATAGGAAATACTCGTTGACAGTCCTGTTTCCCTTCTCCTTTTTCCTTTTTCCCATTTCTTGTTTCCCTTTTCCTTTCTCCCTTTTCCTGTTTCCTATTTCCTTTTTCCTATTTTTACGGCCTGAAAAAGATGCGTTCACGATAATTCACCCTTATAGAGAAAGTGAATCTCAGTTAAATGCGTTAAACATCAACAAACAAAAGTAGTAATGAGGTTTTTTTCATATGTGATCTATTCTCCTGATGCAGGTCAATTCTATTACGGATATTTTGAAGATCTTGAAAAAGTCCTTGAGATGCACAATGCTGATCAGATAGCCCCGACGAAAGGTAAAGGTCCGTGGGTTCTTATGTTTTCGGAAACCTATGATAACCGTGTGAGGGCGATCCGGCAATCCAGCTTTTACAGGTCGGTGAAGGGACAGCGGTTTATAAAGAAGATGCTGAATTTTTAAGCGAATAGCCTTCCGGTAGTCCGTTTTCAGTCAATAACCGGTCGGTTTTGCACTCATCAACAGGGGATTGTTAATAAATAATTGATTGACCACCATTGTTTTGATAAATCTATGTTCGATCTTTAGTAATTTTGTAATCAATTTTAATTCGATAAGGCCATGAAAAGAATCATCTTAGTCGTTTTTACCTTAGCATTGCTTACGAGCGGATGTAAAGTATTTAAATCCTCCAAAAAAAGTCAGGCATCCACACCAAGAACAGAAACTACCGCAGAAACCAAAGTATTCTCGGTACCGGCAACTAAATCTCCTGCTCGGGAGAATCCTGTATCTGATAAAATGTATGAAACTGCCGATAAAGCCGCTACCGGAACCCCGGTTGGCCCTCCCATTTCGGTAAAGAGCGAAAAGTTTACCCTGTCGTCAGAAGATCAGGCCAATGTGGGAGGCAAGACTTTCTTCATTATTGTTGGAAGTTTCGGTAATAATGACAACGCGGTAAAATTCAAACAGGATTTGATTCAGCAGGGTTTCAAGGCAATCATTCTTCACAGTGAAACCGGATTAAACAGGGTTTGTGTTGACTCATTTACCGACGAGGCATCGGCCCGGGCCAAGGTTCAGAAAGTAAGAACCGACTTTCCGAAGTACAAAGACTGCTGGTTGCTGATTAAGAAATAGGAAATAGAAATAAAGAATAAGGAAATAGAAAACAGGAAAGAGGAAAGAGGAAATACGCATCGCGCACCTTTCCCTTTTCCCTTTTCCTTTTTCCTTTTTCCTCTTTTATTTTAGTGAGGGAACAACCCTTAATCGTTCAGCGGCTTTCTCAAGCGTTTCATTGTTCTTGGCAAAGCAAATCCTCACCATTTTCAGTTTGTTTTTCTCGTGCAGGAATGCCGATACGGGAATTACCCCAACTCCGTATTCATTGGCCATACGATAAGTAAAATCAGTATCCAGCTCATCTGAGATGTTGGAATAATCCAGAATCTCAAAGTAACTTCCCTGCGAAGGAATGATTTTGAACAGACTGTCACCCATCAAACGATTAAAGTAATTTCGTTTGCCCTGGTACATTTCGGTAATGTCTTTCCATGATTCATCGGTCAGAAGATACTCGGAAAGGGCATATTGGAGCGGGGTATTCACATTGTAGATCTGGAACTGCTGAATTCTTCTGAACTCGTTCATCAGCTTTTCCGGGGCAAGAATATATGCCAATCCCCAGCCATTGATATTAAAAACAGGGCCAAAGGATGACACGACAAAGCTGCGGGCTGCAAGTTTCTCATACCTGCAGACGCTCTGATGGGTATTGTTGTCAAAAACGATCGATTCAAAAACTTCATCGCTAAGGATTACAATGTTCGTTCCGTTGGTCAGATGCTGCAATTGAATGAGATCAGAATCAGATAACACTGCTCCTGTAGGATTGTGAGGTGAATTGATAATGATCATCCGTGTTTTGGAGGTAATCATTTTTCGTACTTCTTCCCAGTCGATATGAAAATCGGGTTGTTTAAGCGCCACATAAACAGGACGGCCTCCGTTGATGGAAACAGCAGGTGCATAAGACTCATATGCAGGCTCAAAAAGAATCACTTCATCTTCGTCCTTCACCGTGGTACTAATAGCGGTCATAATGGCCTGGATAGGTCCGGCCGTAATGGTTATTTCAGTTTCAGGATTATATGTATGATTGTACATGCGACTTACCCGGGCCGAAATGACTTCGCGCAATTCGCTGATCCCTTCATGAGGAGCAAAGTTGTTATAGCCTGAACGTATGTACATGGCAGCCAAATCGGCTAATTTTTCAGGACATGGAAAATCGGTTTTCCCCAGTGCAAGATCAATTGCCCCGGTTTCTGCAACAAGTTTGTTGAGAGTGGAAAAGATACTTCCTTTAGTATTTGGTAATTTAGAAAGAGCCATGAGAAAACTTATATAATGACAAAGTTAGAAAAATATACTTTTCACTTCTATATCTTATGCTAATGTATTCAAAATAATTTATTTTACCAATCATCTGAGCACTTCCTTTATAATTTCGAGTGATTTTATTTCTCCCAGAGTGTCAAAATGGATCTTATAGAACTCCAGTAATTTTTCAAGTACCAATTTACGCTCATTCTGAGTGTAGTTTAGTCGTTCAATGGATGAAGAATCGATCTCAAATAGTCTTGCGAACAAGGTTGTTATGTGTTTGTCGGTAAACTGATTGTGTAATGGTTCATGACTGACAAACAGTGCACTTTGCAGATCGAAGAAGTTGCTTATAAGGGCATTGTCGCGACTGGGGTTGATGCCCAGAAACCGGGTTAAGTTGAAAAGAAACCAAATGTGGAAATTATTTATCCCTGTTCCTGATTCAGACAGATCCAATAGAGTCAATGAGTGGTAGATAAAATCAAATAATTCAGTGTTCGGTTCTTCCTCGCGCAAACATTTGTACAATATCTCGGCAAGGAACATGACCTGGGTGCTTTTTCGGATGTCAAAGGGGATCGTCGAATAAGGACTGGCTATTCGTGCATTTTTAATCCGGTGAATCTCCCTGCCTGTCTTGTAATAGATTTCGAGTTCAAGCAAATAGAGTGGTTGAAAAACAGCAGCCTTTACCGTAGAGTTTTTAGTACGAACTCCATTAATAATATATGACTGCCTACCGTGAGTTTCTGTATAAATACAGGCGATAAGGCTGGTTTCTGAATATTTGACCGCATGTAAGAATATACCATGGGTTTTTTCAATCACAATACATCAGTTTTAATGAATGAATAAAAGCTTGGTAATTTTAGTTTTCTCACCCAAAGGGTCAGTCATAAAGATCAGATAGACCCCTGTCTTACACCGATTTCCGTTTAAGTTCTTGCCGTCCCAGATGGCCTGTCCTCCCAATGAAGTAGTTTTGTTTACCAGGTTGCCGCTGACATCGGTGATTTTTACATCTGTATTTTCAATCAGGCCTTTAATTACAATCGGACCATCGTAGGTTTGGCGTACCGGATTGGGGTAGACATAAACATCGGTAAACTCTGAATTAGCAGAAGTGGCCTCTCCCATATATGAGATCAGTCCTACGGCTGTCCCGATAAATACTTCTCCGGTTTGCTGATTGATCGCGATATCGGTGATTTGGTTAGTGGGCAGTGGGCTGTTTCCTGTATTGAAATGTTTAATCTCGGTTTCCCCGTTATCAGAAATAAGATATATTCCTGAAGCTTTGGTCCCAAACCATTTACGGTTAGCGCCGTCAATGGCAATGGCTGTAATGGTTTCCTTTTCGAGTAAGGGGTGAAAAATGTTATCGTGGTTATTCAAACCCGGCCTGCTGGCATAAGATACGCTTTCAGTCCATATTCTTTGGGGATTGCTGAATACAGCCACGCCTCCTGAAGTGCCGACCCACAGGTCACCATTCAGGTCTTCAGCCAACGAATATACATCGTTCATCGGGTTAAAGAAATCACCTTCCGAATTGACAAACTTCGCAACCACGGGCATTGCTTTCGACTGATCATTGGTGCTGTTTAAAACATACAAGCCATTCCCGTAATCCTGACTGTTTCCGCCAGGTGGAATAATGACCCATTTATCATCGTCTTTGGTGACCACAACTTTACCGATGTACTTATTGGCAACACCCGGAAATTCGAATGCCTTCCAGCTACCATTAGTTTGAAACACCGAAATCACTTTAGGCACACCGGTATTGGTAACCCATAAGTTTCCTTTTGAATCATAAGCCATACCTCCGATTCTTACATATGCTTCTTTGTTTTTAGCTGAATCAGGGAGCTGTGTTTGCAGACTGCTGTTGAAATTATCATACCGTTTTACAAATTGGATCTTTCCATCCTGATTGACATCGTTAAACTCAAGTACCCCGCCTCCCCAGGAACCTGCAAAAACATGATTGGGATTCTTTGGATCTATGGTCACACAGACCATATCCCTGAAATCATTCGGTACAGGAAATAAACTCTTATCATAGACTGACCATTTCCCTTCCCGCCTGAGTTGAAACTTTGGAGCAGAATAAAGGTTTCCCAGGGCAACGTCATATCCACCCGCTGTAAGCCAAAGATCCTGTCCATTCATCGTGAGCGAAAAGATGCGGTTGTCAGCAGGCCCTTCAGGTACGATTTGCTCGTCCTGAGCGCCTATTTTGACCAGACCCTGTTCCTGGTAAGCAATCCAAAGTATATTGTGATCGTCCAACACTGCTGAAAAAGAACGGATAAGGTCTTTTTCGTAACCGGTGAATGGGAATTTTGGGATATACGATACACGCTCGAAATTGCTGTTGTAGACAGAAACTGATTCACGACTGGAAAAAACAATGAAATCACCAATTGTCGTAATGTCATACACGTACTGGACTTCAGGGAGGAAGCGGTTCCATACCTCTCCGTTGAGCTGGTACATTTGGTCTTCAGCCCATTTGTCATCAGGAGTTGTATAGTTGGCAATAAATGTGCCGTTAAAGAATTTGATCTTGCTGAATTTCTGATCAAATTGTGGAATGGAAGTCTGTCTCACCCAATTGTCGAAATTCTGAAGATTGGGGTCAGAGACATTTGCCTTATATATGCCGGTTTGAGTCGCAGCATAAAATGAATTCCCGTCTGTGGCCAAATCAAACACACTCAGGTAGGATCCTTCGTTCCCAATAATATACGTGTCCTTTATTTCCTTCTTTTCAAGGTTGATCACCACAATGCCGAATCCGCAGGAGAGATAAGCCAGATTACCAGAAATGAGGATACTATGGATGGTTTTATCCGCAGAAATTTGTTTGCGCTTTATATCTGAAAGGTTGAAAATCTGGTTGCCGAACAACAGATCAATATTGGCATTCTGGTAGGCAATCAACAAAACATTATTTTCCTTGCTGTAGGCGACCCGATGTATTCCGGCATCAGAAAGACCGTTGACGCCCGTCATTTTCTGAATGCTGTTATCTGTTTTGTTGTATGAGAAGAGGCCTCCGTCGGTAACACAGTATATCTTTTCACCCGTATCCACAACCTGTGTAGCGTGGGCATAGGACTGATAATCGGTCCATTGGCCAACTGATGCCTGTGAATAAGTTCTTGAAGCCGTAAAGCAAAAAAGGGTAATCAATAACAGGTATTTATACGTGTTCATTGGGTTTTGAATTGGGTTAAATACACAACTAATTTCTGAACAGCTCTTCCCCGATGACTGATTTTGTTCTTTTCCCCGGCAGACATTTCTGCAAAGCTGGAGACAGATTCATTGGGTTGAAAAATGGGGTCATAGCCAAAGCCTGTTTTTCCCCGCTTTTCTTCTAATATATTGCCCTCAACAACTCCTTCAAACTGAGTTTCATGGCCATCGATAACCAACGAAATCACTGTCCTAAAACGAGCTTTCCGGTTTTTTATTTTATAAAGCTTTTCCAAAACCAGATTCATGTTATTCTCAGCGCTTCTCTCTTCGCCGGCATAGCGTGCAGAATATACCCCGGGCTCTCCGTTCAGCGCTTCAATTTCAAGACCGGTGTCATCAGCAAAACAATTCATCCCGTATTTGTTGAAGATATAAAACGACTTTTCACTGGCATTGCCTTCAAGTGTTTCCTGCTTCTCAGGAATATCATCGGTGCAATTGATGTCATTCAGATCAAGCAACCCGATTGAATCATCAAGTAGTTGTTTTATTTCCTGAAGTTTATGTTGATTGTTTGTTGCAAAAACAAGTTTCATACATTGTAAAAATGGGTTGACTCATTCACTTTGTTCGGAACAAGCCAGGATATGTATATGGAAACACTAATCTGGCGCTTTAAAATAAGCCGTGGATCTGTGCGTCAATACGGTCGATCACATTACTTAAATCCTCAGGGTTATTCTGAAAGTCGATACGGTCAACGTCAATAATCAGCAATTTGCCGGCTTTGTAACGGCTTACCCAGGCTTCGTAACGTTCGTTCAGTTGTTTGAGATAGTCGATACGAATAGAATTCTCATATTCTCTTCCCCGTTTTTGTATCTGGTTAACCAATGTAGGCACTGATGCTCTTAAGTAAATCAACAGATCTGGAGCCTGAATCATGCTGTTCATTATTTGAAAAAGCGTTGAATAGGTATGAAAGTCGCGTGAAGACATTAAACCCATTGCGTGAAGATTGGGAGCAAAAATCTCGGCATCTTCATAGATTGTCCGGTCCTGTATCACAGTTTGTGCAGAACTGCGGATATCAACGACCTGTTTAAAACGACTGTTCAGAAAATAGATCTGGAGGTTGAACGACCAGCGCTGCATATCTTCATAAAAGTCATTCAGATATGGGTTTTCATCAACATCCTCATAATGAGGGTTCCATATATAATGTTTTGAAAGTAATTCTGTCAGGGTGGTCTTACCGGCACCGATGTTTCCAGCTAAAGCAATATGCATCTTATTTGAACTTTAAAATTTGAACTAAAATACGAAATATATATACGAATTGAGGAATAATCGAAAAGATTATAGTGAATTATTCAATTCGATCAATTGATCAAGGTATTGGCGGTCGTTGGACAGCCTTGGTATTTTATTCTGACCGCCTGCCTTCCCTCTTTTTTTCATCCACTCATAGAACAAACCCTTTTTGGCTATCACCATGTGGGGCATCTCGAGGCTCAGATCCTTATGCCGTTTGGCCTCATAATCCGAATTGATGGTTTTTAGCGCCCCATCAAGCAACAATATGAAATGAGATGGATCGTCAGGCTCTTTTTCGAATTCGATGACCCATTCATGTGCACCTTTTTGATGGTCCTTCATGTAAATTGGACCTCCGGTATATTCTGAAATAATTGCATTGGTGCGTTCGCAGGCAATCTGAAATGCTTTTTCGGCATTATCGATAATCACTTCCTCGCCAAATGCATTGATAAAGTGTTTGGTGCGGCCTGTAATCATAAATTTGTAAGGATACTTGGAGGTAAACCGGATGGTATCCCCAATCAGGTACCGCCATAGCCCTCCGTTGGTTGAAATTACCATTGCGTAATTTATTCCCAATTCAACATCCTGCAATGATATGGCATTCAGATGATCGGTACGGAATTCATCCATGGGAATAAATTCGTAGTAAGTACCATAATCCAACATCAGCAACATATCTTTTTTGTCGGGTTCATCCTGTATCCCAAAAAATCCTTCAGACGCATTGTAGGTTTCCATGTAGCGCATGGCATCACTGGGGAACAGCTTTTCATACTGTTCGCGGTAAGGCTCAAATTTCACCCCTCCATGTGTAAAAACTTCCAGATTGGGCCATACCTCCAGTATATTGTTTTTCCCGGTAACTTCCAGCACCCTTTTCAATAACACCAGGTACCAGGAAGGAACTCCCGCAAATGAAGTTACATCCTCTCCCAATGAATATTCAATGATCTTTTCGATCTTCTCTTCAAACTCCTCGATGAGGGATATTTCAGTGGAAGGAGTCCTGTAAAAGTCAGTCCAGAAAGGGATATTCTCAATAATGATTGCTGAAAGATCGCCGTAATAGCAGTTATTATTGTAATTATGAACTTTATGGCTTCCGCCCAGTGTCAGTGCTTTGCCTGAAAGAACCCCCGATTCAGGATAATTCTTCAGGTATATGGCCAGAACATCCCGGCCTCCCCGGATATGAACATCCTCCAGTGAATCTTTACTGACCGGAATGAATTTACTCTTGTCATTCGTGGTTCCTGATGACTTTGCAAACCATCTGGTTTCACCCGGCCAAAGAAGGTTCTTTTCACCCATCATCATTCGTTCAACAGTCGGTTTGATGTCATCGTACGACTGAATCGGAATCCGTTCACGAAACTCCTTTTCAGAATGAATGTTCTTAAAATTGTATTTTAAACCGATTTCTGTGTTTGAAGCCTCATCCAGCAATTCAAACAGAACTTCACGTTGAACTTCATGAGGATGTTTCTTAAACAGTTCGATTTGATATATCCGTTTAAAATTGACCCAATTAACGATTGAATTGATGACAGGCATGTAGAATGAGTTTCGGTGCGGTCAAATTTATTAAAAATTCTGACGTTTGCCTGATTAGAAATCTCATATAGTTAAGCCCAAAACGGTTCTTTGCATTGTGGGTTTGTTATCTGAAAACTTTTTTTGTTATTTTTACTTCAGTTTTAAAACATGTTTACACGAATCAACTATGAATTATATTGATCTGGTCCTTGGCATTATCTTGATTATAGCTGCCATTCAGGGCTTTCGCAAAGGTTTTATTGTTGAGCTTGCGTCTCTGGCGGCATTGGTCCTGGGCATTTGGGGAGCCATTAAATTTTCGGATTGGACGGCTAAATTTATATCCGACACGACGAATTACCACTCTGACCACCTAAGTACCATTGCATTTGTGGTTATCTTTATTGTTATTGTTATTCTTATTCATATTTTAGGCAAAGTACTTGATAATGCGGTTAAAGCTGTTGCACTGGGGTTCCTGAACCGACTGGCCGGAATTATATTTGGTGTATTGAAAACAGCGGTAATTTTGAGTATCCTCCTTTTGCTGTTCGATAGCATAGATGAAAATGTACACATCCTGCCTTCACAGCAGAAGACTGATTCAAAGATTTATTCGCCTATGAAACAGTTGGTCCCGACCTTGTTCCCGTTTATCAAACTCTGGAATTCAGACGACAAGGCTAAGCCTGAGGTAAAACCTGCCGATCAGAAACCTGCGGGAAAAACTACATAGTTCAATCTTTGAATTTGTCAGGAGATTTCTCCTGTTAACCCATTCATTTTATATCTTTGGGCGGATTTTTCGTTACGAAGGAAGAATCAGTGAATACGGATTTTCTTCAGGATAGTAAACCGGAGAAAGCGGATAGTGAATAAAAGCGATAATTAACTCACACCAGATTGATGAATTTTGTTGATGAATTACAATGGAGAGGCATGATCCATGATATAATGCCTGGAACCAAAGAGCAACTCGATAAAGAATTAACCGCAGCCTATGTTGGGATTGACCCAACAGCAGATTCTCTGCATATCGGCCATTTGGTGGGAGTGATGATGCTGAAACATTTTCAGATCGCAGGTCACAAACCCATTGCGCTTATCGGAGGTGCAACGGGAATGATTGGAGACCCTTCAGGCAAATCACAGGAACGGAACCTGCTCGACGAAACGACTCTTCGTTACAATCAGGAATGTATCAAAAAACAACTGGCCAAGTTTCTTGACTTCGAATCGGATGCTCCCAATGCCGCCGAAATGGTTAACAATTACGACTGGATGAAGGATTTTAGCTTTTTGGCTTTTATCCGCGATATCGGTAAGCACATCACCGTTAATTACATGATGTCAAAAGACTCCGTCAAAAAGCGTTTGGACTCAGATGGCGGAGCAGGAATGTCGTTTACCGAATTCACCTACCAGCTTGTTCAGGGTACCGACTTTCTGCATTTATACGAAAATAATAATACCAAATTACAAATGGGTGGTTCTGATCAGTGGGGAAACATCACCACAGGAACCGAACTCATCCGCAGGAAAACAGGGGGCGAAGCATTTGCCCTAACCTGTCCATTGATTAAAAAGGCCGACGGAACCAAATTCGGGAAGACCGAATCAGGAAATGTATGGCTTGATCCTAAACTGACATCACCATTCAAATTCTATCAGTTCTGGTTAAACACTTCGGATGAGGATGCCGTAAGGTACATTAAGATTTTTACCCTTTTAACACAGGATGAAGTCTCGGAGCTGATCTCCAGTCATGCCGAAGCTCCCCATTTGCGTTTATTGCAGAGACGCCTGGCCGAAGAGGTTACCGTGATGGTGCATTCCCGTGAAGATTATGACCTGGCCGTTGAGGCTTCACAAATCCTTTTTGGACAGGGAACAGCCGAATTACTCAACAAACTGGATGAAGAAACCTTTCTTTCTGTTTTCGAAGGGGTTCCCCAGTTTAAAATACCTGCTACGGAACTGGAAGCCGGAATAAAAGTCGTTGATTTGCTGGCTGAGAAAGCAATGGTCTTTCCTTCCAAAGGAGAATTGCGCCGCACCATTCAGGGAAACGGATTAAGTATTAATAAGGGAAAAGTAACTGATGCCGAATTGATCATTACGAATGACTTTCTTATTGGAGAAAAGTATATCCTCGTTCAAAAAGGAAAGAAGAATTACTTTTTGTTAAGGACTGATTAAAATTATACCGATATTCCGGTTTCTTTCATACTAAATTCACAACTATTTCGTTAAATTTTGACCAAAAGACCTTTCTATGACAAACTTTTTTGATAATCAGAATCTACTTGCTATTCTGTTGAAATGGAAGAAACATTTAATCTCTGTAGGTATTCTCGCCGTTGTTTTATCAACGTTCTTTTCTTCCTCCTTGTTTATTAAGCCAAAGTATAAATCGACGGCCAGGATTTATCCAAGCAAAAACATTTATGTATTCAGCGATGAATCAGAAAGTGAGCAATTGCTTGAAATCATAGGGGCCCAGGATATAAAACTTCGGGTTATTGATGCATTCGACCTCAGCAAGGAATATAAGGTCAGCAAACAGGATCCTCAATACCTGACCTACATGCTGACTGAATTTAATGACAATGTTTCGTTCAAGAAGACAGAATATGAAACTGTTGAAATACAGGTGCTGGATACCGATCCCAAGAGGGCAGCTGCGATGTGTGATTCGATCATTTCATTTCTGGATCAAAAGATATTGGCCATGCACCGCATTAAATACGAAGAAATGGTACGCATTTCAAAAAAGGACATGGACTTTATTGTTCATCAAATAGATTCAGTCAAGTCAATGTTGGATGTCATGAGGAAAAAATACAATATTCTGGATTATGCCGTGCAAACCAAAGAAATAACCAAAGGATTGGTCGATGTGATGGCAAAAGGGAAAGCAAATACCCCCGGGGGCAAAAAGATTGAACAATGGCTGAAAGATCTTACTGAAAATGGCGGGCAGTATGAGTATTTGAAAAACCAGCAGATATTCCTTGTTACACAGATGGAGGGTCAGAAAAAGATCTATGATGAATCAGTTAGCAATGCTAATAAGAAGATTATTTACGGACAGCGCGTCCAAAACCCTGTCCCTGCCGACAAAAAATCATACCCTGTAAGATCGTTAATTGTTTTGTTTTCAACGCTGGCAGCCCTTTTTGCCGCCATGCTTGTGGTTTTAGTTCTCGAAAACAAAAAAAGCGTATAATCCGTGTTTCAAGCCAGATTCAAATTTGCCCTGTTTTATATGATCTCGGCATTGTTTATTCTTTTGAATGCATATTTCCTTGTGAAAAAGCATTCAATGATTATCAATGCCTTGCCATTTGCTATGGGCATTGTTTTACTGGCCATTTATGCATACGACAAGCTGCTATACCTGGTTGTGTTGTGTACCCCGCTTTCGCTTCCCCTCTCCGAATTAGTCCCCGGCTTACCGGTCAACATGTATTTGCCCACCGAACCTTTGCTGTTTGGAATCCTGTTGATTTTCATCATGAAATGGTTCGCCTCAGGGAAGTTTGACCGCGATATATTGGTTCATCCCGTTTCATTGGCTATTTTCTTTAGCTTGTTCTGGATGTTCCTTACCAGTGTGACCAGTACAATGCCCATCGTATCTTTCAAATTCTTTCTGACTCGAATCTGGTTCATTGTTGGGTTTTACCTCCTGACAACCAAGCTCTTCGAATCAGGTAAAAATATTGAAAAGTATATCTGGCTTTATACACTGCCGCTGTTGATTGTGATATTTTATACCACAAACAGGCATCTGGGTTATGGGCTTTGGGACAAGCAGGCCGCAAATTTTGTCCCCAATCCGTTCTACAATGACCACACTGCTTACGGGGCTGCCATTGCCATGTATATTCCATTCTTATTTGGATTCTCGTTTACAAAATTGTATTCACCAGTAATCAGGAATCTTATACGGATCGTTTTGGGGCTGCTGATAATGGGATTAATTCTTTCGTATGCAAGGGCGGCATGGTTGAGCATGGTGGCCGCTTTTGGCGTATGGATTATTATGCGTCTGAAAATAAGATTTAAACCTATTTTCGTAACTGTTTTGGTTACACTTTCCCTGATTTTTGTCTTCCAGAATCAGATATTGATGTATCTGGAGCGAAACTCCACTGAATCCTCCACCAATCTGGCCGACCATCTTTCATCGGTATCCAATATCTCATCTGACGCGTCCAATCTGGAACGAATTAACCGATGGAGTTGTGCCATTCGGATGTTTGAAGATAAACCATATTTCGGGTATGGTCCAGGTACTTACATGTTTAAATATGCTCCTTATCAGTTAACGGGAGAACGGACAATTATCAGTACCAATTCGGCAAACGGAGGGAACGCTCACAGCGAGTACCTGGGGCCAATGGCCGAATCAGGTTTTATGGGACTGGTCACTGTCTTGATCCTGTTTATTGTTGTTATATATACGGCTATACACACCTATTCGCGAACAAACGACAAGCGGCTGAAAACCATCGTGATGAGCGCTTTGCTCGGCTTAATTACTTATTACATCCATGGAATAATGAATGACTTTCTGGACTCCGATAAGCTTTCTGTCCCGTTCTGGGGATTTACAGCCATCATCGTCGCCGTTGATATTTATACCCGAAAAAATCCTGTAACTGAAGCAGTCCCCGTAAAGCAGGGATAAAAAAATGGCCTGCACCTTGCAGACCATTTTCAGGTGGATAAAATTACCTGATTATTTTTTTACCCGTTCAGAATAAGAACGGTCGCGGCTGTCAATTTTTAAAAGATCTCCTTCGTTAATAAACATCGGAACCATGATTTCGGCGCCCGTTTCGAGGATGGCCGGTTTTAATGCTGTTGAACTGGCCGTATTCCCTTTTTCACCTGTAATGGTCGAAGCAACTTTTAGTTCCAGGAAGGCTGGCATCTCAACTGTAAGCGGAGTTTCGGTATCAACATGATAGTTGATTTCAACTACCTGTCCTTCTTTCAATAAATCAGAATTATCAACTAAAACTTTGGCAATGGATATCTGTTCAAAGGATTCGGTATGCATAAAGTTAAACCCGGCTTCATCTTCATACAGGTATTGATATGGCCGACGCTCAATCCGCACAATGGTTATCTTTGCACCCGAACTGAATGTATTATCAATCGTTCTGCCTGTTTTTAGGTTTTTAAGTTTCGTTCTGACGAAAGCCGGACCTTTCCCGGGTTTAACATGCTGGAAAGATACAATCTGGAACAACTGTTCGTTGTATTCAATCGTCAACCCGTTTTTAATATCTGTTGTTGTAGCCATAGAGAATTTTAATTTAATTTCAAATCGGGTGCAAAAATAAAGAAATATTGTTGATACCGAATTTTTCTGCCTATTATTTCAAAACTATCACGGTCAACTTATTGTTCTTGGGTCATTTGGCTGATGCCGTTAATTTTGTAAGCATTCAATTCACATTTGAGTGATCCTAGCACCAATTCAAATTCGGCGAAAATCGGAAGCCGAAATTGATCTTTTGTAATATAGATCTTCAAACTGTCCGATCCTTTTAAGAGCTGGCCCTTCGGAACCTGTGGGGTAACCACATAACATTCCTTTTTACCGATCTTCGTGTCAATGGTCTCTATGCCAAGATACTGCAAATGCATGACAAATAATTCATCCCCGTGATAAATTGGTATTTCGATAGTTTTACCTGCAAGCATGTCTTCAAAATACTTGTTTTGCCTGATGTAGAAGAAAACGCTGACCAAATCATTCACATTGTTTGGTACTTTTATCCGGCCCGATTTTAGGCTGAAGATAGAATCATGTTTCTGATCGTATGTGATTTCATCGTAGAAGCGATACTTTTTTTCTTTAACGTTACGAACGGATTTCACCGGAAGGAAGGTCCTTGGATCAACCCAACTTTCATATACGTCGTTCACCTCAAAAAATTTATCCACCAACCCGGTTGTGCGGCCTCTCATCCGATAATGAATGACTTGATTCTTATTTAATTTTTCTCTTTCCGCAGTTAAAGTAGCTTTTCCACCTTTAATAAATCCAAAACGAAGAATGTATTCGATTTCTTCGAGAGGTTGGGCATTCATTTGGAAGGCGAAAGCAAACAAAAGGCATAAAACAAGTAAAATTCTCATCCGAATATGTTTTTTTTTGAAACGAGGGCTATAAAATCCTTTAAATAAAAGGGTTCAAAATAAGCAACGTCTTCAAAATGGTTTTTGTTGTACGCGTCCCAAACCAATTCAACCATGTGTTGGGCCGATGCTTTAACGTCAGTTAAAAACAAAGCATTTGGCGAAGTTAATACATCTTTGCATTTATCAGAACCGTTACCAAAGAAAACAACCTGGTTTTCAATAAGTTCATCTGAAAGTGATATCTCGTTGATAATCTCGGCTGAAATGGGTTTCAGTACCTTTCCATCCTGATCAAGAAGCATGGAAAACACTTCCATTCGCCGGGCATCTATCATAGGACAAAACAGGAGTGAAGGACTTTCCGTCAGAGAATACTTTGATCGGTTCAGGGCAACGTGTTTGGCCATGGCTTCCAAGGTACCCACTGCGATCAGCGGTATGCCCCTGGCATAACAAATCCCTTTGGCAGTAGACACTCCGATCCTTAAGCCTGTATATGAACCCGGACCTTTACTTACTGCTACTGTCGCAAGATCACCAGGTCCGATGTTATTCCGGACCAGTAAGTTTTCGGCAAAGACTGTAACAAGCCGAGCATGATTTTGCCCTTCCTTCGATTCTATCAGGTCAAGCAGCTTCCCGTCTTTGGCCAGGGCCACGCTGCATATTTCTGTCGATGTTTCAATGATTAGAATAATAGCCACAACCAATAGATTAGAGTACAAAATTATTCATATTAACTGATTAAAAGGCGTTTTGCATCAAAAATTTCTCAGGTACAACCAGCTAATCCACAGGCTTTCCCGATATGACTTTTTCATACCACTTTCATACCACTGTCATACCACTGTCTATACAAATTCGAATATAATACGTAACAAATTCGACACAAATTCGTACCGCTTCGAATTTGTGTCGAATTTGTTACGTATTATATTCGAATTTGTATCGAATTTGTATAGACAGTGGTATGACAGTGGTATGACAGTGGTATGAAAAAGTCATGGATCTTTACCTTAGGAATTCACCGCCGGAACAGGAGAATGGTGCGGAAGAATACTACCACAAAGGGGCGCCTAAACATTGTCAGGGAAGGAATGTTAAAGAAAAGAAGATTTTTTGTCGTTGTTTGATGCAAGTTTAATCATTTGTATTAATTTTAAAAAAAATATTTGTTATCCATTCAAATGTACCATACTGTAATAATCGACGACGATCAACTGGCCAGGCATGTGTTGAGACGTATTCTTGAACAAAATTTTGAAGAAATTGACATAGTAGGAGAGGCCGACTCTGTGGCATCAGGATTAGTGCTGATCAATGAAGTTGAGCCTGACCTGGTATTTCTGGATATTGAAATGTCTGATGGTACCGGTTTTAGCCTTCTGGAGAAACTTCAGAATGTCGAGTTTAAAGTGGTATTCACAACTTCTTCAAGTGATTATGCCATTAAGGCATTTAAATATTCCGCATTCGATTACATTGTTAAACCGGTGTTGATCGAAAATGTACGGTCAACAATTAACCGGATCAACGAGATTCCCGTCTTGCATGAAAAGAAGCGGATCGAAGTACTCAAAAGCAACTTAACCCAGGCGAAGGAAGATGACCCGACTATCGCCCTGCCTGAAATAAACGGATTTACCATCGTTAAGGTGAAGGACATTGTCAGGTGTGAAGGTGAACGCAACTATTCCAGGATATTTTTTGATAATGGTACCTCGGTACTGGTCAGCCGTACTTTGCTTGATTTCGACAACTTATTGGTCGCCCACGGCTTTTTCCGGATCCATCGTTCGCATTTGATAAGTTTGAAGAATGTGAACCGTTATCTGAAAACAGATGGTGGCCTGGTCGAAATGCGGGACAAAACACAATTGCCCGTTTCTCCTAAATACAAGGATGAACTTCTTACGAGGCTTTTGTATAATAGGTTATAAGCGCATCGGTTATGTTTAAGATCAGGGACTTACAAGTACTCATATCCGGCGAAATAGACAGGGAGGTCAAACAACTCTACGAAACGGCGCCCAAAAACCTGTATGAACCAATAGGGTATGCCCTCGATATGGGAGGGAAGAGGTTGCGCCCGGTGATGGTGCTTCTGGCCTTTAATTTATTTAGTGAAACGATTGAAAAGGCTTATCCTGCCGCTATGGCGATCGAAGTCTTTCATAATTTCACCCTGTTGCACGACGATATCATGGATCAGGCCGAAATGAGGCGGAATTCGATGTCGGTCTATAAGAAATACAATGAAAACATAGCTATTCTATCAGGCGACGCCATGTGTATCATGGCCTATAACTACCTGCTCAAATGTAATATGGGTGATCCGTCACACATGCTTCAACTGTTTTCACAAACGGCGCTTGAAGTTTGTGAGGGACAGCAATTGGATATGGATTTTGAAACCCGGAGCAATGTTTCGATTTCAGAGTACATGAACATGATCCGTTTAAAAACCGCTGTGTTGCTTGGCTGTAGCCTGAAAATGGGAGCTATGGCTGCCAACGCTCCGGATACGACTGCCGATCTGCTCTATGTCTTTGGGCTGAACCTTGGAATAGCTTTCCAGCTTCAGGATGATTTACTGGATGTTTTTGCAGATCAGGATAAATTCGGGAAGAAAATTGGCGGGGATATTGTCTCGAATAAAAAAACATTCCTTTTGTTGAAGGCTTTGGAATTGTCTGATCCTGAAACAAGGAAGATTTTACAGGAATGGATATCCAGGGAGGAATTTAATGCTGAAGAAAAGATTGCGGCAATTACTGAGATCTATAACCAATTGAATATTCGGGAAATAACAGAATCATTCATTGATGAATTTTATCAGGTTGCATTGGATGTTCATGAAGAATTGGGCCTGACCGGTGAAACAAAAACAGAATTACTTCAGCTGGCCAGCATGATCATGAATCGGGATCATTAAATAATTCCTGAAACAAACTATATTTGTAAAAAATCTCTTGGGCCTGTTAGGTGTTGTAGAGTTCAATGATAATAAAATAGAAAGTATGGCTACGAATATTGGTAAAATAACCCAGGTAATCGGTCCGGTTATTGACATTTCTTTTGATCTGGAAGGCAGTGAACTTCCCAGGATTTATGATGCCCTTGAAATCGTCAGGGAAGGCATGCAAAATCTGGTGCTTGAATGTGAACAGCATATCGGTGAAAACACGGTCAGGGCCATAGCGATGGATTCGACCGATGGTTTCCGTCGCGGAATGGATGTCATTGCTACAGGCAAGCCTATCATGATGCCCACTGGCCAGATTGCCCTTGGCCGTTTGCTTAATGTTACGGGCGACCCGGTTGACGGATTGGAAGCCTTACCAAAAAATGGATATAATATCCACAATGAACCACCCCTTTACAAGGATCTGACGACTGAAACTGAAATGCTTTTCACCGGTATTAAAGTGATCGACCTGATTGAGCCTTATGCCAAAGGTGGGAAAATCGGTCTGTTCGGCGGTGCAGGAGTTGGCAAAACAGTGCTTATTCAGGAATTAATTAATAATATAGCCCTTGCGCATAGCGGATTATCGGTTTTTGCCGGAGTGGGCGAACGTACCCGTGAAGGGAATGATCTGCTCCGCGAAATGATTGAAGCCGACATTGTTGACTATGGCGAGGAATTTAAGAAATCGATGGAAGAAGGCAACTGGGATCTTACGAAGGTTGATCCTGTCGCCCTTAAGAAGTCAAAACTGGCGCTTGTTTTCGGTCAGATGAATGAACCACCGGGAGCCCGTGCCCGTGTAGCCTTATCCGGTCTGACCATTGCTGAAAGTTTGCGTGATGGTGACGGTAGTACAGGTAAAGGTCGTGATATCCTTTTCTTTGTTGATAATGTGTTCCGGTTTACCCAGGCAGGTTCTGAAGTTTCAGCCCTGTTGGGACGTATGCCTTCGGCTGTGGGTTATCAGCCAACACTAGCTACTGAGATGGGGATCATGCAGGAACGGATCACTTCTACAAAAAACGGGTCAATCACTTCGGTTCAGGCCGTGTATGTGCCAGCCGATGATTTAACTGACCCTGCACCTGCTACCACTTTTGCCCATTTGGATGCAACCACTGTTTTGAGCCGCAAGATCTCAGAATTAGGGATCTATCCTGCGGTAGATCCTTTGGACTCCACGTCGAGGATCCTTACGCGCGAAGTTGTAGGAGACGAACATTACGATTGCGCCCAGCGGGTGATCATGATTTTGCAGCGATACAAGGAATTACAGGACATCATTGCTATCCTGGGTATGGACGAACTGTCGGAAGAAGACAAGCTTATTGTACATCGCGCACGAAGAGTGCAACGGTTTCTCTCTCAGCCATTCTTTGTCGCCGAACAATTTACAGGATTGAAGGGCGTGTTGGTTTCCATTGAAGATACCATCAAAGGGTTCAATATGATCATGGACGGAGAAGTCGATCAGTATCCTGAAGCAGCATTTAACCTGGTCGGCAATATCGATCAGGCTATAGAAAAGGGTGAGAAATTACTAACAGGGGTGTAATTTCCAAAAAGGAAAAAGGAAAAAGGAAAAAGGAAGAACGAAAAAGAAATATGGAAATGGGAAATAGCTGTTGAATGGTTTTTCCCTTCTCCGGTCTCCCTTCTCCGGTCTCCTTTTAAATATTAGAAATCTAAATCTCTCATATTCATGATACTTGAAATTATTACTCCCGTTAAAAAAGTGTATTCAGGAAATATAAAGCTTGTTCAGTTACCTGGTAGTATGGGCTCATTCGAAATTCTGAATCATCATGCGCCCATCATTTCTATTCTTGAGAAAGGAAAGATAAAAGTAGTTGAAGAAGGTGGTCAGGAGCTCTTTTTTGAGATCGGTGGAGGGATTGTTGAAAACAAAGACAACAAAATAATAGTACTTGCAGAGTCGGTTTAGCTGACAGATGCGATAATCTGATTATATTTAAACCCTGAAGATTTAAACATTTTGGGTTTTTTTATTTTGAAGACTAAATTTCTTATCATACGATTCAGTTCTATTGGCGATATTGTGTTGACCTCGCCTGCTGTACGATGCCTGAAAACTCAGTTTCCGGATGCAGAAGTGCATTATGCCACTAAGAAACGAAATTATGATCTGCTTCGGGCCAACCCCTATATCGATAAAATTCTATTGCTTGACGACTCTATTTCAGAACTGATACAAGAGCTAAAAGCAGAAAACTACGATTACATTATTGATTTGCACAACAATCTGCGCAGTCTTCGGGTGAAACTGGCGCTAAAGGCAAAGTCATATACCTTCAACAAACTGAATATCCGCAAACAACTTCTGACCAGCTTTAAGATTCACCTTATGCCTGAAGGTCACATTGTTGACCGGAATATGGAACCCCTGCGCCATTTCAATATTACCAATGATGGAAAGGGACTTGACCATTTTATCCCTGAGGCAGATGAATTCCCATTAAATGAATTGCCTGAATACTGTAAAAATGGTTATGTGGCGTTGGTACTTGCCGGAACTTATTTCACCAAGAGAATGCCTGTGGATAAATACCGGAAGATGATTTCTGAAACTGACATTCCATTTGTATTGTTAGGTGGAAAGAACGAACAGGCAATGGCTGGCCATATTTTAGGTTGGAATACCGGGAACGTAGTTGATTTTACAGGAAAACTGCGCATCAACCAATCGGCTTCACTGGAGAAAAATGCAAGGCTCGTGATCACCAACGATACCGGGTTAATGCATATAGCGGCGGCTTTTAAGAAAAAGATATTATCGGTATGGGGAAATACATCACCCGAATTGGGCATGTATCCCTATTTGCCGGGTATGGGCTCCGAAATTCTTGAAACTAAAGGTTTGTCATGCAGGCCGTGTTCCAAACTAGGCTATCGGCAGTGTCCGAGAAAACATTTCCGCTGCATGAACGATATCCCCGAAGACCGGATTATTGACTGGGTTAAGAAGGAGTTATAGTCATTCTATTTCTGAAAGGCCTCCTGAATCAGTACTAAAGCCTGCTCTAGAACAGATCGCGGACAACCAATGTTCAGGCGCATATATCCGCTGCCTTGTTTGCCGAACACAACACCCCGGTTAAGACCAACACCGGCATCAATCAGCTTCTGGTTAAGCAATTCATCAGATAATCCGAATGCAGAAAAATCGATCCAGATTAAATAGGTTGCTTCGGGTTTCATGACCTTTACCTTCGGGAGATTCTCCTTGAAGAACTTTTCCAGGAAGGAATAATTATCCTGAAGATAGATCATTAATTGTCCGAGCCACTCATCTCCATGTGTATATGCAGCTTCAAGGGCCACCGTGCCGAATATATTGCCCATATGAAGATGCGGAAGCCTCATCACACGCTCGTAGGCTGCAAAATGACGTTTGTTCGGAATAACCAGGAAAGAAGTAGTTAACCCTGCCGTATTGAACGTTTTGCTGGGCGCCATGCAAACAATACAGTTTTGTGCAATTTCCTCTGAAATCCTGGCTATTGGGGTATGATGAAAGCCTTCAAAAATCAAATCGGAATGGATCTCATCCGAAATGATAAGGACTTTGTTTTCTATACAAATTTGTGCCAGAGCAGTAAGCTCATTTTCATTCCAGGCCATCCCTCCCGGATTGTGTGGATTACTCAGTAGAAGCAACCTTGTTTTTGGAGTGATTTTCTTTTTTAGATCATCAAGATCAAAACAATACCGTCCATCTTTTATTTGAAGAGGATTTTCTATCAGTTCACGGCCGGTTCCTTTAACCGAATCAAAGAAGGGGAAATAAACCGGTGGCTGAATAATCACTCCATCGCCTGGCTTTGAAAAGGCTTCAATGGCCAGGGTAAGGCCTGCAACGACACCAGGGCTAAATGAGATCCATTCGGGTTTAATATCCCAGTTGTGACGTCGCTTTAACCAGTTTACGATTGATTCGGAATACGAATCAGGACGAAAGGTATAGCCGAACAGTTCATGTTCAGCTCTTTTTTTGATGGCATCAATAATGAAGTCCGGAGTTTTAAAATCCATATCAGCTACCCAAAGTGGTATTACATCCGCTTTGCCAAAAAAGGCTTTCCGGATATCGTATTTGATGCAATTGGTATTGGTACGGTCAATCAGTTCGTCAAAGTTGTATATTTTCATGGTTGTATATTAGAGGTTGTTCGTTGCCAAAATTAGTACATTTCATTAGAGATCATGGTGGTTCACCACAATCTTCCGGAGATAATTCATTCCTTCTTCCTGTTCGACCTTTAATATGAAATTGAAACGGTTCAGTGAGAGACATAGGCCGAAATCAGCGACTGGTGCCCATTCCTGTTTGTTAGGTGCAAAAAACCGTGCTCCATCGCCTTTCCTGATTTGCTCAACCATCTGCGCAAAGTTATTGGGCTGACCCTCCAGTTCGTTTTTAATATACACGGCCAGAAGAGTATCTTCGTCTGTAGGATATTGGCAACTGTAGCCCATACAGACCAGAGACACCTTTGCCGGATTTTGTTCCCTGATATAATCCACAATGGCCTTAGCATTTACAAAACTCCCGGTAAGAATTTCATCGGACTGAGTTGCATTCGCGATACCCTGTGTTCCAGAGCTTGTGGTATGAACGATGATTTTCTGATTCAGATCTCCCAACATTAACTGGGAGGGAGAGTTGCCGAAATCAAAACCTTCAGGTTTTTGCTCATTGCGTTCACCGACTAATAGATATTCAGGATTCTGTCTCTTAAGTTTATAGGCCTGCTTGAGATCGCCGACCGGATATATTCGCTGAACGCCATACCCAAATGCATAGCAGGCAGTCGAAAAAGCACGGAAGACATCAATAATAACCGTTAAGCCTTGTGCTTTTCGGGCTCCTTCAAGCAATTGCAGAATTTCAATTTCCATGGAACAAGAGTTGTATTAGTATGTTAACATATCATATGTATCAGGATAACAGAAACATACGGGTATTTATTCACATTGTTTTAATGTTGCCGGACTTTGTTAACACAAGGATAATGAAACATTAACGTATGTTGTTCAGCATGTATGTTGCAAAGCATGTATGTTTGTGCTGTATTTAAAACAGAATAACATGAAAACAATTAAAACAATTTCAAAATTAACAATGTTGTTTGCATTTGTAGCATTTGCGAACACTTTAATGGCGACAGGAAACTTAAAAGTTAACATCGTCCCTCTGACGAACGAAAAGGCCGTTGTAGATATCTCAAACGCCAAAGCCAGCACTTTCCAGATAAGCATTGCAAATGACAAAGGCGAGGTAGTATATTACAAGGAAACCGAAGATGCAAGCGATGATTACCGCAAAACCTTCGACTTTTCGAATCTTGAAAACGGCGATTACAAACTGTCAGCTACTGTCGATCAGTTTACTACTGTTCGTTCATTCAAGATTAAAAACAAGAGTATTGCTGTTGGAAAAGAAAAGAACATGATGGAACCTTACTTTGCGTATAAAGATGGAATCCTGAAGCTTTCATTCCTCAATTTCTCGGAAGGGAATCTTAGTTTGAATTTCTACAACAACGACAATCTGGTTTATTCAAAAGACCTCGGCTACAATTTTAGTGTTAACGAAGGATTTAACCTTAAAAAGCTTGACAAAGGATCTTATTCAGTAGTTCTTTCAACAGATGACAAAACCTATTCATACAATGTCAATGTTGATTAATCAATTCGGAAATTGCCTAGTGTGAAAATGCGACTTCAAAAGAGGTCGCATTTTTTTTGTTGCATAATTTTTAGTCTAAGTTACGTTAAGCAAAGAGTATCTTGTTTTATACGGTATTATATCTATTTTTGCACATACGTAGCAATTCTCAGTCTGAATGACTATTTTACAGGGTTCAGAACTCAAAATTAATTGCTTTAGTGACAGCAAAGAAATGCGAAATACTGCACAACCATTTGAGCAATACTTTCGTATTTGCTAGTTTGTATTCTAACTTAAGATTTGAACCAAATACTATGGATGATCTCAACTTGGTTGATCGGGGATGTTGCAATGGCCATGGTGGTACATGCTCTAAACTCCACGTTTATGATTGGCTCGATGATGTAATCACTATTTCCAATCCAAGCGATTTGGTTGAGGTACGGTTTAAAAATACTCGTAAAGACTTTTTCCGGAATGTAAATAACCTGAAATTGGATCAAGGCGATATCGTGGCCGTTGAAGCTAACCCGGGACATGATATAGGTATTGTAACGGTGACAGGCGATCTGGTTATGGATCAGATGAAAAAGCACAAAGTCACTCTGATCAACGGGGAAATCAGAAAAATATACCGGAAAGCCAAACAAGCCGATATCGACAAATGGAAAGAATCCATTGCCCTGGAACATCAGACTATGATACGCTCCCGCCAGATTGCCAACGAACTTGAACTGAATATGAAAATTGGCGATGTGGAATACCAGGGCGACAAAACAAAGGCGATTTTCTATTACCTGGCCGATGACCGGGTAGACTTCCGTCAACTCATCAGGGTATTGGCTGATACATTCAGGATTCGCATTGAAATGAAACAGATAGGTGCACGCCAGGAAGCAGGAAGAATCGGAGGCATTGGTCCCTGCGGACGCGAAATCTGCTGTGCTTCGTGGATTAGTAATTTTATATCGGTTAACACCAATTCGGCCCGCTATCAGGATATTTCACTGAATCCTCAAAAACTCGCCGGACAATGTGGAAAACTCAAGTGCTGTCTCAATTTTGAAGTGGATACTTATCTTGATGCTCAGAAAGATTTTCCAGCGGTTAATGTTCCACTCGAAACCGAAAACGGTAGCTTTCAATATCAGAAGGCAGATATTTTCAAGCAAATATTCTGGTATTCACAGATTGGGGATAAATCAGGAACATTTTTCCCAGTTCCGGTTACACGAGTGAAGGAAATACTACAATTGAACCAGAAAGGGAAGAAAGTTGCAAGGTTGATGCTGGATATTGATACCAAGCCGTTAGTTGAAAAACTGGATTTTGAAGCTGGTTCAGACCGGGACACATTAACTCGTTTTGATGATCCCAAACAAGCCGGGAACAAGAAACATGGAAACAATCGACGAAGAAAATTCAGACCCAAACAATGAAACAATATCTTTTCTTTCTTTTAAGCCTTTTCCTTATAATGGGTCTCTATTCGTGTGACCGGAAGAGGGTTTTTGAATCCTATATCAAACTGGATGACAAAGGTTGGAATAAGGATTCACTGGTGATTTTTCATGTACAACTTAAAGATACAATCCGTAACAATAACTTGTATGTGAACATCAGAAACAAAGGAACATATCCATACAGTAATCTGTGGCTTTTTCTGACTATCGGTTCACCTGACGGAGCTATGCGGACAGATACCGTTGAGTTTACCCTGGCCGAACCTTCGGGTCGATGGAAAGGAAGCGGAATAGGAGGCTTGCACGACAATCAGATTCTGTATAAAAAAAGTGTTTTCTTTCCGCATAAAGGACTATATACCTTTAAGATCAAACAGGGGATGCGTGACAATGTGCTTCCGGGAATCCGGGATATAGGCATCAGAATTGAAAAAACATATTGAATACTGAACAGTGGGGAAGAATAAACTATCCAAATTTGCCGATCTGAATACTTATGAACATGTTGTTCAGATATCATACAAGAAATTAGTTGCCGAAGAATTTAAATATAAGGGCAAATGGAATGAAGCTTTTTTTGGGAACAGCAATCCGGTTATTCTGGAATTGGGATGCGGGAAGGGAGAATATACAGTAAAACTGGCGATGCACTTTCCTGATTTCAACTTCATCGGCATTGATATCAAGGGATCAAGAATGTGGAAAGGAGCAACACATGCCATAGACCTGGGTTTGAATAATGTCGGTTTTTTGCGTACCAACATCGAGAACATTGGGCTGTTTTTTGGTGAGAAGGAGGTTTCTGAAATATGGCTTACCTTTCCTGATCCTCAGATGAAAAAGACGCGTAAAAGGCTTACAGCTACCAATTTCATTGAAAAGTACAGGCAACTCATGGTTCCCAACGCAATTATTCATCTGAAGTCGGATAGTAATTTTATGTATAGGTACACAGAAGCAATGGTTGCAGAGAATCGGTTCGAAATAATCAGGCAAACGGACGACTTGTATCATTCCGAACTGCTCGACCACGTTCTTTCGATTCAAACCTATTACGAAAGGCAATGGCTCGACCGCGGATTGTCAATAAAATATCTGTCCTTCAGGCTTAATCATACAGATTCGCTTCGTGAACCGGCTATAGAAATTGAACCAGATCCATATCGTAGTTTCGGGAGGAATGCAAAGGAGTAGAAAAGCTCTCTCAACAATGGAGAATTAAGAAATTTGAAGATTCATTATATTTGAACTCTTAAGGACGAATATTTCCATGCAGAAGAATAAAACACGGCAGGTCAATTCTTTCCCCCCTCATTCGGAAGGGGCAGGGGGAGAACTTTCCTTTTATGAAAAAGTATATGAAGTCGCACGGCTGATTCCTCCCGGAAGGGTAACCAGTTATGGTGCGATAGCAGCATATCTCGGATCGGTACAATCGTCACGGATGGTGGGCTGGGCCATGAACAACGCCCACATTCAGGAGAGATACGTGCCGGCTCACCGGGTTGTCAACCGCAATGGGTTATTGACAGGGAAACATCATTTCGGCACTTCAAACGCTATGCAGGAATATCTGGAAGCCGAAGGAATCAGGGTTATTGATGATCAGATCTGTGATTTTGAAAAGCATTTCTGGAATCCAATGATTGAACTTGACATGGATTAGTTTGTTATTCAGTACAATTGTTTAAACAGAAAACTATGGACGAAATACCACGTAAATTGATTGTGCCCAAAAATATTACCGATGCACTGCGGACTGTTTATTTCCCGGGAAGCACACAGGATGTTGTTTCACTTGATATGGCCCAGGAAATCAGGGTTGCAGGGAAGAAAGTTACTTTTTCTCTTGTATTTCAGCGTTCGGACGACCCCAGCACGGGAGCTGTTATAGCAGCATGTGAAGAAGCGATTATCACTCATCTTGGCCCGGATGTGGAAATCAAAGGAAATATTACCGCAAAAGCCATTCACCAGATGGAACGTCCCGTCCTGCCTGGAGTAAAAAACCTGATTGCAGTAGCTTCCGGGAAAGGTGGTGTGGGTAAATCAACAGTAGCCGTAAATCTGGCTATTGCACTGGCTAATACCGGGGCCAAAGTTGGGTTAATTGATGCTGATATATTCGGACCATCAATTCCCAAAATGTTTGGAGTTGAGGATAGTAAACCTTCCGGAGTGCGGGTTGACGGGAAAGAACGGATACAGCCAATCAGTAAATTCGGGGTTAACTTTTTATCCGTTGGGTTTTTTGTTAAGACTGAAGATGCTATTGTATGGCGTGGCCCGATGGCTTCCAAGGCTCTGGGTCAGCTGATTACAGATGGTAACTGGGGAACGCTGGATTACCTGCTTTTTGATCTTCCTCCTGGAACCAGCGACATTCACCTGACACTGGTGCAGACAGTACCGGTAACCGGTGCCATCATTGTTACGACTCCACAGGATGTGGCTCTGGCTGATGTGATCCGTGGGGTCAATATGTTCAAGGGAAAAGGGGTTGATGTTCCCGTCCTTGGGTTAATTGAAAACATGGCCTGGTTTACACCTGAAGAACTTCCCGAAAATAAATACTATATTTTTGGACGTGATGGTGGATTGAAGCTTGCAAAAGAACTTGGACTGCCTTTGCTTGGACAGGTTCCAATTGTTCAGGGCATCCGTGAAGGCGGTGATAGCGGAAATCCGCCAGCTTTTGACGAGCAATCTCCAATAGGGAAAGTTTTTGCTCAAATAGCAGCCAACGTTATTGCTGAAGTTGAAATTAGAAATGCAAGCATGGATCCGACCAAAAAGGTAAAGGTTTCCAGAAAATAGATCGATTAAAGTCAATAAATCTCAGAATGGAACTCCATGCCTCAACTGGCATTGGGTTCCATTCTTTTTTTTTGTCAATTTACATGTAGTTCCTGAATAATTGGATTAAATTTTTAATTTTGTTCGGTATCAAACCACAAACAAATTATTAACCACAAACCAAAATAACCAGGAAACCCAAAATTCTTTAATCATGAAAAAAGTTGCAATAGGTGTTGATATAGGCGGAACAAATACTGCTATCGGAGTCGTTGATGAGTTAGGAAATGTATTGGTGAAAGATAACATTCTGACCCGTACGGATGGCGATGTAGATCTCTACGTTGACGATTTGACTCTGGCCATAAGGGAATTGATGAAGTCAGTCACACTCTTGAATCCTGATATCGAAGTTATGGGAATTGGTATTGGCGCCCCAAATGGAAACTATTATGCCGGAACTATTGAATATGCTGCAAACCTTGCATTTAAAGGTATAGTGCCTCTGGTCAAACTCCTTAAGCTTAAATTTCCGGAACTTCAGGCTATTGCGTTAACCAATGACGCCAATGCTGCCGCGATAGGTGAAATGATCTATGGTGGTGCCAAAGGAATGAAAAACTTTGTGATGTATACACTCGGGACCGGTGTTGGCAGCGGAATTGTTGTCAATGGCGACCTGGTATACGGAAGCGATGGTTTTGCAGGCGAATGTGGTCACACCACCTTAATTCCTGACGGAAGATTATGCGGTTGTGGCGCTTATGGTCATTTTGAAGCTTACTGCTCTGCCCCCGGCATGAAACGGACTGCTTTTGAGTTGATGGTGAAGTACAATGCGACCGATAGTTTATTAGCCGACAAATCATTTAACGAACTCGATTCAAAAATGATATTCGATGCTGCAGAGAGAGGTGACAAAATAGCCAATGAAGTATTCGAACAAACAGGTAAATGGCTCGGTCAGGGTTTTGCTGACACAGCTCATCATTTGAGTCCTGAGGCAATCTTTTTATTTGGCGGTCCGACAGCTGCAGGTGACTATATTTTCAAACCAGCGAAAGAAAGTATGGAACTACATTTATTAACTTCTTTCAAAAATAAGATCAAAATCCTGCCTTCACAGTTAAAACCTGGTGATGCAGCAATTGTTGGTGCAAGTGCGTTGGTTTACAAGGAACTTGACAAGCAATAAAAACACAACTGGCTTACATACAGGCTATAAGGTCTGAATTGTTTTGATAAACGGAAGGGGAGAAAGACTGTTTTTGGTCTTCTTCCCTTTCTTGGTTTTTATTAATAATTGTTAATAGCTCAGGTTTTCCGGCAAAAGTTCCTTAGCTTCACCAGTGAAACAATAAAACAGAAGATTTGAAAATCAATAAAAAACATATTCTTGTTTGCTTTATTTTAGCTTTTTCATTGAATTTTGCAATGGCAAAATCAACATTGAAGAAAGTAAAATATAATTATTTACTACACCTTCCACAAGATTACGACAAAGATCCCAACAAGAAATGGCCTATCATTTTCTACCTTCATGGCCGACATGCAAGTGGTAAGCATCTGGAAAGTCTTGAACGATATGGATTGCCTTATTATTTGTCGAAAGGTAAAAAAATAGACTTCATAGTCGTATCTCCGCAATGTCCATGGAATAAAAACTGGTCTTCGGACGATTGGTTCAATCCGGTTTACGATGAAGTCGCTGCTAAATTACGGGTTGACAACAACCGGGTTTACCTCATGGGCATGAGCATGGGTGGATTCGGTACGTGGGCTCTGGCAGACCGGATGCCCGATCGTTTTGCAGCCATTTCACCCATGTGCGGTGGTGCTGATGTGAAATGGGCCGACCAGCTAAGTAAAATCCCTACCTGGGTCTTTCATGGAACGGCCGATCGCGAAATCCCAATCAGTCGTTCTGAAGTGATGGTTAAGGCATTGGAAAAACTAAAGGCCAATGTGAAGTTTTCACGCCTGAAAAACCAGGGCCATGACATCAGCAAACAATTCAATAACGATGAATTGTATAATTGGTTAATGCAATATTCACTCAATAAAATACCTTTCTGGCAAGAAACTCTTCCTTTTATAAAAGCTATTGTGGCAAAAAAGATTCCTTTAAACCTGCCATTGAGGCCTTCTCCCACTTTTGCCGGGATCCCATAGCAGTTGGTTGCAATGTTCGATGGAATAAATACTCACTAATCACCGGGGATGATTGTGATCGGCCTGTCTGAAAAAGTTGTAGCTTTGATTCCATGAAAGGAATTTTCAGATTCATATTAAAGGTTATCGGTTGGATATTCATGATTCCAGTGTACTTTTATAAATATGCCATCTCGCCATTGACTTCCCCTTCATGCCGGCATGAACCGACCTGCTCTCAATATGCTATTGAAGCGATAAAGATTCATGGTCCGTTTAAAGGATTCTGGCTGGGAACCCGGCGAATATTAAAATGCCATCCATGGGGTACTTCTGGTTATGATCCTGTTCCTCCGAAGAAAGAGAAAAGTGACTATCAATGACCAACAATGACAATATTTTTTAGCAATCCGGAAATCGAACTATCTTTGATTAAAAATGTTTAATCGCTTCAGTAAGCAATTCGTATGAAGAAATTAATCTATGTGTTTATTGTAATCCTGTTGTCCTGTCAGCCTAAGCAAAAGGAAGCGATCAATATGGTTTCAGTAAGCATACTGCCGCAGAAATATTTTGTCGATCAGATAGCAGGCAATCTGGTACAGGTCAATGTGCTGGTGCCACCGGGCAGCAGTCCCCACAATTATGAAGTGCTTCCTTCCCAAATGAAAGATCTGGCCAAATCGAAGGTATGGTTGCAGATTGGCTTGTTAACATTGGAAGATGCATTGAAGAGCAAACTCGCCAACATCAATAAAAACATGGCGATTGTCAATTGTTCGGAAGGAATTACACCAATTGCAGGAAGTGAGCACAATGACGAAGGTCATCAACATGCATCGAACGAAGCATTCGATCCGCACATCTGGCTGGCTCCTGCCGAGGTTAAAATAATTGCCAAGAACACCCTGGATGCTTTAGTAACTGGATTTCCTCAACATTCAAGTACTTTTAAAAGCAATTATACCCGGTTTATTACACAAATCGATTCCATTTCCCAACAGATTGATCAAAAGCTTTCTCAGCTAAAAAACAGAAACATCCTCATCTTTCATCCAGCTTTGGCATACTATGCCCGTCAATTCAGACTATCACAAATGGCGCTTGAATATAACGGGAAGGAACCTTCACCACGGCACATGAAGGAAATTGTCGATCTTGCGCATAAACAAAATATTCACTTAATCTTTATTCAGAAAGAGTTTGACCCGTCATTTGCCCAACAGTTATCTCGTGAAATTGAGGGGAAAGTGGTCATTATCGATCCGCTTGACTATAACTGGGAAAAACAGATCATGGATATCACCGAAAAAATAGCTGCTCAAAAATGAAGAAACTGATTGAAATAAAGAATCTTTCGGCAGGATACGATGACAATGTGGTGCTTGAGAATATTAATCTGGACGTATTTTCAGGTGACTTCATTGGTGTCATAGGGCCAAATGGCGGTGGAAAAACAACATTAATCAAGACCATTCTTGGACTGATAAAGCCCATATCCGGAGAATTGACCCTCCATATCAGCAAAACCAATATCGGCTATCTACCCCAGGTGAATCAGATCGATAAGCGATTCCCGATTTCTGTATTCGATGTGGTGCGCTCTGGAAAGTCCGACTCAGCATTATTTTCTTCTTTCCACAAAAACAAGGCAGAAAAGGAAAAAGCCGAATCACTACTGGATGAGATGGGCATTTTAGCCATTCGCAATAAGGCCATCGGCGAACTTTCAGGAGGACAGATGCAGCGGGTATTTTTATGCCGTGCCCTGATGAATAACCCTGAATTACTTGTTTTGGATGAACCAAGCACCTATGTCGACAATAATTTTGAAGGCGAACTATATTTAAAGCTCAAAGAACTGAACGAGCAAATGGCCATCCTGTTGATATCGCACGATGTGGGTACTATTTCATTTTTCGTTAAAACGATTGCCTGCGTAAACCGGAATCTTCACCATCACCCCAGCAACATTATTACCGAAGAACAGCTCACTTCGTACAATTGCCCGTTACAAATCATTACTCACGGAAATATACCTCATACCGTACTGAAGTTACACGATGAACACCAACACCATGAACATACTCATTGAGCTGTTTTCTTACGACTTTTTTGTCAATGCTTTTCTGGCATCCCTGTTGGCTGCCATTTCATGCGGAATAGTTGGCACGTATATCGTTTCCCGACGCATTGTATTTATCAGCGGGGGTATTACACATGCATCCTTTGGGGGTATTGGCATGGGCTATTACTTGGGAATCAATCCGCTGTTTGGTGCAGCTATCTTTGCAATCTTATCAGGGATGGGCATCCAGCTCTTTAGCAGCAAGGGGAAGGTTCGCGAGGACTCTTCGATAGCTATCTGGTGGTCGCTTGGAATGGCCATCGGAATCATATTTGTTTACCTGACTCCGGGTTATGCACCTAATCTGATGAGTTATCTCTTCGGTAGTATCCTGACTGTTTCATCCGGAGAGCTATGGCTCATGCTTGCCCTGGCAATAATCATTATCCTGTTTTTTACATTCTTTTACCGCACCATTCTGTACATTTCATTTGATGAGGATTTTGCAAAGACATCTGATCTTCCGGTGAATCTGTTCAATTATTTATTGATGATCCTGATTTCGCTGACCATCGTACTGAACATCCGCGTAGTTGGGATTATCCTGATTTTGTCATTGCTGACTATTCCCCAGGCTACGGCCAATGTCCTGACCCGTGAATTTGACCGTATGATGGTTTATTCCGTTGGATTTGCCTTCCTTGCAGCATTTATCGGATTATTAATCTCTTATTTTGCTGATATTCCTTCAGGAGCAACCATTATTTTTACACAGGTGATTATCTTTGGACTCGTTAAACTAATCAAGACTTTAAACGTCTAACCCTGACATTCATTTTCTGAACAATCCTGCCAACATGAAACTTCTACTCCCTATTTTACTCCTGCTCTTTTTCCAGAAATCCTTTTCCCAGGTCGTTAAATTAAATACAACCCTAAACTTTCAGTTTGTTGAAGGTCCCGTATGGAACGGGAAGGGCGCACTCTACTTCTCAGATATGAATGCCAAGAAAGTCTACAAATACATTCCCGGAACAGGCTTTTCTGTCATCCGTAGCGGACAGGCAACCAATGGCATGGCTATCGATAGTACGGGTTGCCTGGTAGTCTGTGAACAAGGTTCAACTAATCAGGTGGTACAAATGGATACCTTGGGTGTGGTGAAGAAGATCCTGGTAAACAGGTACAACAGTAAAGCATTCGACAACCCGAATGATTTATGCATTGACAAAAAAGGGGGAGTCTACTTTTCAGATCCTACCTGGGGTATTCAGCCTCAGGACAAACAAGCAGTTTATTACATCAAGCCAACCGGTGAATGTATTCGTATCAGCGGCGATTTCCAAAAGCCAAACGGCAATTGTCTTTCACCCGACAAAAAACTGTTGTATGTTGATGATTCAAATGATAAAAATGTATCCGTATTCGACGTTCAGCCTGACGGTACCGCAATTAACAAGAGGGTCTTCTGTATCTTGAAAGCCAACACGGGAGCCGTGAGCGGAGCCGATGGAATGAGGGTCGATAGCGAGGGAACGCTTTATATTGCTTCAGGGGTTGGAGTCCAGGTCTTCGATAAAAATGGCCTCTGGGTTAAAACTATCAGTATTCCTGAAACGCCTACCAATGTAGCCTTCGGAGGTAAGGATTTAAAGACACTTTTTATAACAGCCGGTACCAGTTTGTATTCAACACCAGTGGTTGTATCAGGAAATCCATTGTATAATTCAGTCCCGATGATGGAAACATTAAACACGGTTGTCTTCCCCAACCCAACTAAAGGACTTCTGAATATTGCGCTGGCGAAATACCAGTCAATGCATATTTACACGATTTCAGGACAGGAAGTATTGTCCGGGAAATCCTTATCTCATCCGACTACGATTGACTTAAGTTCACTCCGGAACGGTTGTTACATTGTAAAAATCGAATCTGATAAGGTCGTCTATACCTCCAAGGTATTCCTTCAGAAATAAGCAGATAAAGAAAGTGGAGCCGCAAGAATCAATACTTGTTGTCTGCCCTCATTGCGGAAAAACCTGGGACAAAGATACTCTGGACAAATCGTGCAGTAACTGTTTTGCCTGTACCGGCTGCGAAGCTTATATCTGTCCGGAATGCCGGTATGAAATTGTGGTGACTCCTCCAAAACCTATGAAACGAACGAAACGGGGAGAATAGTTCGTTCATTTTCTTATTATAGAAAATTGACTTTTTAGGATTCAATTCCTTAAAAGTTTAAACTTTTTAGGATTACATTCCTTGAAAGTTGAAAAATGAATTCTGGAACTTCTAAATTACAAACCGGAACTCAGGAATCTGAACCCATAATACCAGAAATAACTTTTTGAAGTGGAACTGGGTAATGCCTTAGCTGAATGGTCAGTTATGAGGGCATTTAAATCACTTCCAATAATTTGCAGAACTAAATATTTTCAGCAATCTTTGAATCCGAAAACCTATTACCCGCGAAACTTACAATGAACTTTAAACCAATCTCTATATTGATTGCTTCACTTTTCCTGATTTCAGGAGTATGTGCCAAAGAAAACTCCAAAGACAGTATTTCCAATTCGAACAAACCTCTTCGGATATACAATACAACCCGACTGACAACTGTCAAGCCAATCATTGACGGAATTTTAGATGACCCTTGCTGGAGAACAGGCGAATGGGCCGGAGATTTTATCCAATGGATTCCAAAAGAAGGAGCAAAACCAAGTCATCCTACCCAAATAAAAATACTGTACGACGATAAAAATCTTTACGTTGCTCTTCGCGCTTTCGATAATGAACCTTCAAAAATCTCCAGAAAGGCCGGACGACGTGATGAATTAACCGGCGACATGATGGGTGTTACCTTCGATAGTTATCACGATCACAGGACTGGTTTTGAATTTATAATTACTGCATCAGGCCAAAAAGTAGATGATATTCTTACCAACCCAATGGCAACTGATATGAACTGGAATGCGGTCTGGTATGCAAAAACAGGGTTGGAAGATTCTGCCTGGGTGGCCGAATTCGAAATTCCGCTAAGTCAATTACGATACAGTGGGGATAAGGAACAGGTCTGGGGCCTTCATGCCTGGCGATGGATCGACCGATTCTCGGAAGAGAGCGACTGGGAACCCCAGACTTCAACCAGTCCCGGGATGCTTTACATTTTTGGTGAAATACACGGCATTAAAGACCTGCCTAAGTCACGCCGCATAGAAATTATGCCCTATGCTTCCGGCAAGCTTAAAACATTTCCTAAAGTGCCTCTAAACCCCTATGCCGACAAGGGGCGTTTAGGAATGGGTAATGTAGGACTCGATGCCAAGATTGGACTCTCAAGTAATTTTACCGCCGACCTGACTGTTAATCCTGACTTCGGACAGGTTGAGTCTGATCCGTCGGTCATGAACCTCACTGCATTCGAAACTTTTTATGAAGAAAAAAGACCGTTCTTTCTGGAGGGTGAAAACATCTTCAAGTTTGAACTGGGCGATGCCAGCCTCTTCTATAGCCGACGGATCGGTCATGCTCCGGTGTACAGACCTGATCTTGCCAACAATGAATACCTCAAATATCCCGACAATACCTCTATCCTGAGCGCAGTGAAAATCAGTGGGAAAAGTTCAAAAGGTCTTGCGGTGGGTGTTTTACAGAGCCTGACAGCCAATGAAAATGCACAATTGTCTTCCGCAGGATTGCAGCACAACGTTCGTGTTGAACCGCTTACAAGCTATACAGTTGGACGTATACAGCAGGATTTTAATGAAGGGACCACAGTGCTCGGAGGTATATTTACTTCAACCAACCGGTTCATTAATGATCCGTATCTCGAGTTCCTGAATCAAAATGCCTTTACCGGTGGTATTGATTTTCTGCATCAATGGAACCAGAAGGAGTTTTACCTGGATGCCAAAGTGATTGCCAGTACAATCAATGGAAGCGCCGGAGCCATCCAAAATTTGCAGCTCTCATCGGCGAGATATTTCCAGCGGCCGGATACCGATGAGAAGAGGTTTGACCCTACCCTTACCAGTCTTACCGGTCAGGGTGGTCATCTGAAAATTGGTAAAGGAAGTAAGGGATTGTGGCGGTATTCCACTGAAATTAACTGGAAATCACCCGGTCTCGACCTAAACGATATGGGTTACATGCAAGTGGCAGACCTGGTTACACAGGGAAGCGATCTGTCGTATTTTGTCAACAAGCCAGTTTCTGTTTTCCGAACCTATTCGGTTGGTTTTCATCAATTCAATAACTGGGATTATGACATGAATTACCTGAATTCAGGATTCTATTTCACTTCTACTTTCGAATTTCTGAATCGGTGGTCAGTCTCTCCATTGGTTCATTATCAGTACGAATCGCTTGACAATCATTTGCTTCGTGGAGGAGATGCGATGTTGCTCCCACCATATGTGGGCGGGTCAATAAATGTGCATACCGATTACTCGAAGAAATTCTATGTAGGAGTTACTGCTGATCATAGCGCTTCCGAAAATGATAGTTACCGCAATACGGCTTTCCAGACCAGTGCAACGGTTATCCCTTTTAATGTGTTGAAACTTTCGGTAAGTCTGAATTATTCTGAAAACTCGGATAATCTCCAATATGTCGAAACAAAAATACTGAATGCTTCCAACAAATACATCCTGGCACACCTGGGTCAGAAAACACTGGGTGCAACCTTTCGGATCGATTATAACATTACCCCTGAATTGTCGCTTCAATATTATGCAAGTCCGTTTGCCTCGGTTGGAAAATATTCTGCCTTTAAAGAGGTCACCAATCCGCAGGCTGAATTGTATGCTGACCGTTTTTCCCTGTTGAATACCCAGTATTCCAACAATGAATATCAGGTGCCTGCTGGTATCGATAATCCAGCCTACTCGATCAAAAATCCTGATTTCACCTTTAACCAGTTCCGGTCGAATCTCGTATTTCGCTGGGAATACCGCCCCGGATCCCAAATCTTTCTGGTATGGGGCAATGATCGTACCGGATTGAACAACAATAGCAACTCAAAGGTTGGTGATGCCATCAGTCAGTTAAGAAATGTTTTGCCCAACAACATATTCCTGGTTAAACTGAACTATTGGTTTTCATTGTAGAACCATCGGAAAGTTCAATCAATCAAGTTATTTTCTGAGACGGAATGAGACAAAAACAGGGACTTCTTTTCAGAAGCCCCTGTAAATATTGATTTCAAATTTCGATTAATTAAATAAGTATTTCACACCAAACATCATTTGCCATCTTGAACTGATACCTGTTGAGTTCTGGTATGGTTGAACAAATGGAGTTGTTCCTGTCTGGAATGGTAGAGAGAATGAAGGAGTTTTTCCATCTGCAGATAGACCTTCATATTTTAATATGTTTGTAGCTGTTGGAATTTTAACTACACCCCAATCTCTGTTAAGGAAGTTTCCGGCATTAATCACGTCCAATGAAAACCTAAGCGTGTTGGTTGTTTTACCAAATTTAAGTTTTAAATCTTGTGTGATATTCAAATCCAATTTACTATAGTAAGGCGCTACAGTAGCATTTCTTTTTGCATACTGACCTCTGTGTGTATTCAGGTAAGTTGAATTAGAAATGAAAGCGTCTAACTGTGACCATATTTGTGCGGCTGTTCTTGTATCAGTTGAAGCTCCGGTACCTAAACCCCCAGAACCAACTTTAACCAGGTTAATATCAGTAATTGTTTTTGGAATATACATCAAGTCATTACCTGAATTACCATCACCATTTAAGTCGCCATTATAAACATAGGAATTTACACCGTTGTTAGCCAATTCATAAATTGCTCCAATTGTTGTAGAAAGATAGTCTCCTTCGTTGATTTTGTAAGCGAAGTTGGCAATAATTCTGTTTGGTTGGTAATATGATGCATAACCCAAATTAGCTGAATTAGGATCCTGATTGGCAACAGGTGCTGCACTCCATAATGAAGAGGCAGTTGATCCACCTTCTGCAGTGTTCTTGGATACTGAACGGGTATATGCTATACCATAGGCTAAATTTTCAGTAGTTCTTTGAATTTTTGCCGTTAAAGTGTAAGTATAACCTTTACTATCGTTACTCATTAAGATTGCGTTACCAATATTAGGATTTGCCAAAGTCGCTGTTGGCGTTCCAGCATAATATTTGTTTGTATTTGCTGTAGTTAAGTAACGCGTTCTGTTATCAACACCACCCAATACAAATCCGTTGGATTCATTTAAGTTAATGTTAGAATAATAAACTGCATTGATGTCTTGTGTATAGTTGTATTCAGCGCCAACTACCCAGCCACCTTCTATTCTCTTATCAATAGCCAAAGATGATTTCCAGGCTGTTGGATATTTGAAGTTGCTTGAAACCAAAGCAGTACTGTAAGAAGAATTAGCAGCTCCTGCAGTTGGCCTGTAAGCGGTAGGGTCAACATTAAATGCTGTTTTGTTAGCACTGTTTGTGAATGAACCGAATTGAATACCATTGTTCGAAGCCTGGTTAGAAATCCAAACGAATGGTGGAGGCCCTGCAAAGATACCGGTACCACCTCTGACTTGTACTGTTTTATCTCCCATAGGATTCCAGTTGAAACCTAATCTTGGTGAAATAATAATATTATTCATTGGTGCTTTCCCAATGTTATACGACGAACCATCTTTGAATTTTAATGCATCAAAGTCAGGGTTATCAGTCATTACCTGTTTGTAGAGGGTTTCATCAAGTCTCAACCCAGCAGTTAAGGTGAAATCATTGGTTACTTTCCACTTATCCTGAATGAACTGAGATAACTCTGTCGATCCGGCATTAGCCCAAGGGAAAGCCCCACCAGGTAAAGCTGAATATTGCAGGTAGTATGATTTAGCATTTAAAGTTCCGTTTTTTGCTGAATTATAGAAGTCAGTCAAACTATTGAATTGATAAACACCTTCATAACCAGGCGCAAATGCGTTTTGATATTTCTTAATTGAGTTTTGAGTACCTACAGTGATTTCATGTGCACCTTTATAATAAGTTAAGATGTCGTTTAATTGATAAACGTCGGTATTTAATATGTTATTGTAAGTGTACATTTCATAACCAAAAGTTGTATAAATGTTACCATTGTTTAAAATATCAACCAATGGCATTGTTGCACTACTGGAGTGAGGAGAACGGAAATCTCTCAATGCTGTATAGCCAACTTGTAATTTATTCGACAACTTATTATTGAAACGAGTATTCAATTCAGCAATTAAAATATTAAAGTTGTTATTGATCACATAACCACTGCCATAGAAAGGCATTGAATAAGTACCTGGTTGTCCACCGGTTGTTTGACCAGTACCTGGTCTTGACGTAGATGCAAATTGATCAGAAGAAGATTTTAAATAGTTATACTTTATTGTGAAAGTATTCTTGCTATTAATGTTCCAATCTAATTTTGCAGTGATCTTATCAGAATTAGTTTTGAATGAATAACCTTGGAAAGCACCAGGGTCATATCCATACTTAGTTTTTAAGAAACTGGATAAAGCTTTTAAAGTATCTGCGTTTGCCTGAGAATAGTTTCCACCTGCAGTATGAGATGCGTCCGAAGGCGACATGGAAGTTGCGGGAGCATCTTGTCTGGATTGTTCACCACTTACGAAGAAAAACAATTTGTCTTTGATAATTGGCCCACCTAAACTAAATCCTTTGATGGAATAATCAAAAGGAGTTTTTACAACGGTAGTTGGCCCGGCATCGTAACCTAAATAATTTTCATTCCTGGAATATTGGTAAACACTTCCTTTAAAGGTATTTGTACCACTTTTAGTTACGGTGTTAACACCTGTTCCGGCAAATCCACCTTGTTTAACATCATAAGGTGATACGTTGACCTGAATTTGTTCAATCGCTTCCAGTGAAATCGGTTGTGCACCTGTTTGTCCTCCAAGGATGGACGATAGTCCAAATGAGTTGTTAAAGTTAGCGCCATCAACCGTCATGTTATTGTATTGGTTACTTCTACCACCAATATTCAATCCGTTTGAGGTAGGTTCCAACTTTACAAAATCTTGAATTGAACGGTTGATTGTTGGTAAACGATCAACTTGAGTTCTCGTAATTAACTCCATAGAACCCGTTCTTGAACTACTGAAAGCCTTATCGTTAACAGCCGTAACAACAACTTCAGCGATGTCTGTTGATTCTTTCAAAATAAAGTTAGCTTTGAAAGTTTGGCCTAAGAACAAGGTGATTCCATCCTGATGTGCGGGTTGATTACCCACAAAACTTACTTCAATGGAATAAGGGCCACCGATTTTTAAATTCGGTAAATTGTAACGACCATCTTCACGAGTCGTAGTTCCATACTTTGTGCCCGTTGGCATATGTGTTGCTATTACTGTAGCAGATGGCAATGTACCTTCACCATTGGAAACCAATCCCTGAATTTCAGCGGTTGTTTCCTGTGCTCTTACTACAAAAGATAATAGAACAACCAGCGACAGTAAAATTATGTTCTTTAATTTTGTCATGTGTTTGTTTTTAAAATATGCATTTTATTATTACAATAACCTCCCCTTTGTTACAAGAGGTTTCATTTAGTATCACTTCCAAAGAATAGATTTGATTTACTAATCTAAGATTACGATTTGTACTCATTCCTTGTAAGTTGAATAGATCTTCAGATTTCTAAACGGAACCAAATTGGTTTCCTTTAATTAAGTGCTCGGCAACCACTATGGCTCCGGGCAATGCGTCTGTTTTTGCTCATGTAATTCTCCCATCCATTCCAGGGAAGACACCTGGGATTATCCTGAAAAAATCACTGCAAACATAGCAATGACCAATAAATAAGCTTTGAGCGTTTTTTTCATAGAAAATAGATTTTAATTCCGGACAAAGAAAGTGATTTGATTTATGATTAATTTTAACTATTCCTTACTATAACATTAACATTTTATGACAAATCAATTAAGTTCATATCTGCTTGTTGAAATATTCAATGAAAATTCTCAAGCCCGTTTCCCACCCGAAAAGTACAATTAATTCCAATTGTTCGAATAGCTAGTTATGAACAGAAATATTTGTTATAAAATGTTAATAAATTACAAAATATTAGTGCGGGAATCATTTTATTATTCGTAAAAAATGTTATTGACCCCTTCTTTTCGCTTGTCCGGAACTGACGGTTAACCAAACAATTCATGCTCTGGGCTGTTTTTATTTCAAAATTGATATTTTTGCAGCCTGATTTAATGGGGAACCAAAAATTGAATGTGATGGAACAGACAGTTATCAGGGAAATGCTTGATGAAAGAGGATTTATTGACGAACCGGTTGGTCCGGAAATAAAGCTGGTGGAAGAAATTAACCGGCTGAAGAAGGAAAAGAATGCAGTCATTCTCAGTCATTACTATGTCGAAAGCGAGTTGCAGGACATTGCCGACTTTGTGGGCGATAGCCTTGGCCTATCGCAGGAGGCTGCCAAAACCAAAGCCGACCTAATCGTATTTGTAGGGGTTCATTTCATGGCCGAAACCGCTAAAATCATCAATCCATCCAAGAAGGTGATCCTTCCTGACCTCAAAGCAGGTTGCTCCCTGGCTGATTCTGCCCCTGCCGATAAGTTTGCTGAATTTAAGGCTCAATACCCCGATCATAAGGTCATCTCCTACATCAACTGCACCGCTGAACTGAAAACGATGACCGATGTAATCTGTACCTCGGCCAACGCCTTGAAGATTGTGAACAGTTTCCCTCCCGAACAGAAACTGATTTTTGCTCCGGATAAAAACCTTGGAAACTACATCAACAGCCTCACGGGACGCGACATGGTTCTCTGGGACGGCGCCTGTATGGTTCATGAGAAATATTCGCTTGAAAAAATAATTGCGCTAATGGATCAATATCCTGATGCCGAGTTTATTGCCCATCCCGAGTGCGAAAAACCAGTATTGCTCATCGCCAATTACATAGGTTCAACCACGGCCTTATTGAATTACGTCGAAAAAAGCCCGTCTAAAAAATTCATTGTTGCTACAGAAAGCGGCATTCTGCACCAGATGAACAAAGCCTGCCCGAATAAGATCTTCATTCCTGCTCCTTCAATCGATTCCACCTGCGGCTGCAACGATTGCTCCTACATGAAACTGAACAGCCTCCAGAAATTGTATATTTGCCTGAAGAACGAACTGCCCGAAATAACCCTTTCGGATGAGGTCATCCAAAAGGCCCGTATACCCATATTCCGTATGCTCGAAATCTCGAAATAACCCAACGACCATGAACCGCATCTCCCTTTTTGGAATCTTTCTCCTAAGCCTTTTTACCCTGCTTCAAATGTCAGGCACTGCAAAAAATAATACTGCCGAAAAGAAGATCGATCTGGACATCGTTTTCATCGGGAACAGCATCACTTATGGAGCCAATCTCGAAAATCCCAAACAGGATGCACCGCCGGTCATTGCTTCAGAAGTTCTGCGGAAGATGAAGGGAATCGGCTCAGTCTCTTTCTCTAACCAGGGGCGCAGCGGATATACCACCGTCGACTATTTGCCAACTTCGCCAACTTTTGCTGAAGTTGTAAAGTCCACACGGCAATTGCATCAGAATCCTGATCACCTGCTGATCTTCTCCATCAAGCTGGGCACCAACGACAGCGCCATAGAAGGCCCCAAAGGTGCACCGGTTTCGAAAGAAGCCTATCGCCAAAACATGAAATCGATTGTTGACGAATTACTCAGGCTTTTCCCCGGTTGCAAAATCGTATTGCAGCAACCCATCTGGTACAGCCCCAACACTCAGAACGGTGCCAAATACCTGGCCGAAGGACTGGCTCGTCTGCAAAGCTATTTCCCCGAACTGCAATCCCTGGTAAAAAGTTATTCCAACACAAATAAGAATCAGGTCTTTTCGGGCGATCAAAAGGCCTTCGATTACTTCAGGCTGAATTACCTCACCGACCTGACTCCCGAAGAGGGCAAAAAAGGAACCTTCTATCTTCATCCCAATAAGAAAGGCGCAACCCGTCTTGCCGAATTCTGGGTCGGCTCGATTTATAAACTGGTTCGTTAAAGGCCATCTGCCCCATCGCCTCCTGAATACAAATCCTTTGGGCGAAAGTCCCTTTTATTGTATTTCTGTCAAAGTTTAACCTCTTGACCCTAAAAAGTTACTTCAGGCTAATGATCCGAAGTGCTTTGGGGTATAAACGGGCTGTATACGGTCTTTACCTTGTGTATACCTTGTGTGTACATTCTGTGTACCTTGTGTGTACCTTGTGTGTACCTTGTGTGTTCAGGAACACACAAGGTACACATATTCTACTCTTTATGTACACATAATCTACACTCAAAATAAAGGCCTGATACAGCCCCAATGAAAAGGAATCATATATTGGATCCGGGATGTCGCCGTATTATTTAGAAATAGGAAAAAGTCACTAGTCATTGGGAAAGTTTCCCATTTCCTTATTCCTTTTTTCTGTTTAGCTGTCAGAAAAATAAAAACCCTGCCCGGGGATTCCGAACAGGGTTTTAAGATTATTGCGATTGGTTTTTTTACTCTACGATGGTCACCCAGTTGTGTGTATCCGGTTCATCGCCGTATTGGATGGCCTGAAGTTTTTTGTACAGCTTTTCGCTGATCGCCCCTGGTTTGCCGTCCTTGGAGAAAACGTAAGATATTTTCTTGTCGTAATCGTCGATGCGCGAGATCGGGCTGATCACAGCTGCGGTTCCGCAGGCGCCAGCCTCTTCAAAGGTTGCCAGCTCTTCCACTGGGATCTGGCGGCGTTCGACCTTCATGCCCATTTCTTCGGCCAGAACCATCAGGCTCTTGTTGGTGATTGAAGGCAGTATTGAACTTGATTTTGGAGTGATATAAGTATTGTTTTTTATTCCGAAGAAATTGGCCGCACCGCACTCGTCGATGTATTTCTTTTCAACGGCATCAAGGTAAAACACATTGGAATAACCCAGTTCGTGTGCCTTTGCTCCGGCAACGAGGCTGGCCGCGTAGTTTCCGCCCACCTTGTATTTGCCCATGCCCAGTGGCGCAGAACGGTCGAATTCACGCATGATGACAAATGGCGTAGTCTGGAAACCGCCTTTAAAATAAGGTCCTACAGGGGTCACAAACAGGATGAACATGTATTCGTTGGCCGGTTTGACACCCACCTGGGCGCCCGTTCCAAACAGGAAAGGACGAATATAGAGAGCTGCGCCCGATTCGTAAGGAGGAACAAATCGTTTGTTCAATTGAACGGCTTTAACAACGGCTGCTTCAAATTTATCGATCGGAAGGATGGCCATCAAAGTTCCAATACTCGATTCCTGCATACGTTTGGCGTTTTCGTCCATACGGAAAATGCGGATCTTGTTGTCCTGACCCCGAAATGCTTTCAAACCCTCGAAGGATTCCTGTCCGTAGTGAATGCAGGTGGCAGCCATGTGCATGGTCACCATTTCACTGTCGCTGACTTCCAACTCTCCCCAAATGCCATCTTTATAAGTACACCGGATGTTGTAATCCGTCTTCATGTACCCGAAGCTTAATGAACCCCAATCTATTTGTTCCATAATGATCTGTAATTTGCCGAAGCAGATAGTTTTCAGGGTATAAATTAACGAAAAAAAACGCGGACAAGGAAAGACTTCATCCCATCCTTATGAAATATCATCTTAATCCTCTACCGTAACATTGAGGAAATATCCATTGTGCTTCCGAATGTTCAGTACCCGTCCGTCCGAGAAGATCAGGTATTGTCCTTTAATCCCATTCAGCATGCCTGAAATGACGGGGTCCTTATCGAAGGTTAAGCTCATGTTTTTCTCCGGATAGGAGAGTACCGGATAGTTGATTTTCCAGATTTTGTCATCGGGATACAGATACTGTTGCAGCTCGGCAGGAAGCAATTGGTAGGCATTCACCTTTTCTTCAGGAAGGTTATATTCCATCACATCTTTGTTCTGGAGCATGGAGCGCCAGTTGGTTTTATCCGAAAAGAAATTCTTCAGGTACACTTCAATCACTCCTGAAATGTGGCGGTTGGGCGTACGTGCCAGTATGATGGCCTGGCTGGCTCCCTGGTCGATCCATCGGGTAGGGACCTGGTGATGACGGGTTACCCCCACTTTCAGTTCTCCCGAAACGGCCAGGTAAACGTAATGGTCGATCAGGTCGTGTTCGCGGGCCCAGTCCATGTCACGGGCTATCCCCAGGTGGGCCTTCGACAATTCGGGACGCATGACAGTTTCGCTGGCCTCGGGAGCGGTCTGCAGGCAGTTGTAGCAGAAGCCCTGCCCGAAGGAGGTCTTGGTTCGTTTGCCGCACGAGATGCAGTTGATCTGACCGGTAAACGAGAGTTGTATGTTTTTGCCAATATGGTCGTTCATGGGCAGTTCGTTTTCCCCAAGGGGAAGAAAGTACTGAACAGGGTCGGCTAGTTCGGCACGCATTTTTATGATATTTCCTGAAACAAGCATCGGTATTACGTTTTTATGATCCCACAAAGTACGGAAATGTTGAGTGAAATGAAAACAGTTGCACGAAAGAAAAGGTTCGGAAGCGGCGATTTTTAATCGCCAAACACACTACTCTCAGAATATATTATTTTCTACCTTTACTGCTATGGAAATCCGAAACTTACGGTCCGCAGTTTATACGGATATAATCAACAAGACTGATCATAGAACCTAAGTTAAGAGGTGACGATTGCAAATCAGCTCCAGCAAAAGTGGTTGATAAAAGAATATTTCTGATTTTATCGGAAGAAGGAAGTTTTCTATACTGGTAAAATCAATTTTATAAAAACATCAGACACAAATCAGCAGTTTGTCGATTAAAACAGATTATTGGTCTATATAATTTGATCTGCACGATAATGAATAGCATCTTTCTTTTTTTAAACAAATAAGTATTAACTCTTCTAAAAGTAAAGTAATGAAAAAAATTCTATCTGTATTTGTATTTTTGTTGATTGCATCCTTTGGTTTTGCGGCAGGGATTGAAGGCAACTGGGTTGCAAACATGAAAGGACCCGATGGTGGCGATGGTATGACAATTACTTTTTCATTTAAAATGGATGGTGATAAACTTACCGGAGTAGTTAAGACACCTAATGGTGATACGCCTATTTCAAATACGAAGATTGAAGGCAAGACATTTTCGTTCGATGTATCATTTAACGATATGACAATAAAGCACAACTGCATCTTAAAGGAAGATGACACTATTAGCATGAAGATTGTTGGATCTCCAATGGGTGATTCTGAGTTAATACTAAAACGTGAGAAATAAGGTAGTGTTAGCTACTTAAAAGAAAAAATAAGTCACATATACATTCTGTTCATTCAGGATGTTATGTAACTTATTTTCGTTTTGTTACTGTGTATCTGTAATGCCGGAATCAGGTGTATGAAATTGGTTTAAAAAACAGGATAAGCGCCAGCCGATGTCCAGCTAATCCGGATTTGTCCATTTAACAATGGAATTACAATCCTGGTATTGTGTAATAGCAAAGCGTTTGCAACGTCAACAGATAAAAATAACTAACCTGGTCACAGCTGAATTTTGTTTTATTGGGGAATGAGTTTAATAAGTTTTAGAATATCGCTTTCTGTTAGATTTTCCAATTCCGATTTATCGTAGATTGTGAGTAGGTAGGCAGTATCGTCTTTAAAAACAACATGGACAATAACCCTTGCACCGCCCGATTTGCCTTTGCCCTTGCTGGCTATAGACAGGCGTATCTTTTGGCAATCGTGACCAATGGGTGTTCCCATATTTGGGTCTTCCTTTAGCTCACTGATAAGGCTTTTTAGTTCCGATTTAAGGGAAGGGAATTTTTTGGCAAGTCGTTTAACCTGCCTGTCAAAAACAGATATAGTCTTAACGTTAAAGCTCATTGAGCAATTCTTCGGCGTTACGTGCCTGGATTTTACCTTCCTTCACCAGCTTTATTTCTTCAACGGCTTCGGCCAGTTCGGTCAGAAAGAGTTTTTTGTTCCTCAGGCGTTCAAGCTCGTCGAGGTCCTTCTGTATCTGTTCCCAATCTTTAATGGGCAACTGTACGGCATGCTTATGGCCTTTCCGGTCGGTAATATACTGTAGTTCCATCGTAGTTGCATTTAATGTGTTGCATAAGCTTATCTGATCTTAAAAACCCTAATCGGAGCTTCTCAACAAAAATACAGAACAATTAAGTCTTAACCAAACTTTAGAATAATTACGCAGGGATGGTTCATTCTGTAGCAACGGATTATAATCTATGGAAGAGTAAACACTTCTACGCAAAACATACCATCTGGACGCAAAATTCACCGAAGTCTTGCAGGACAACGCTTTTGTATTTACATTTATGAAATAAATGTGGAATAAGGAATTTCACGGACAAAGTAACCACCTAACCCAACAACGATATACCATGATTAACAGAAGACTTTTCATCCGAAATGCAGGACTGGGAGCCGCAGGGCTTGGATTAATGACCATCTTCCCTGGCTTTGCCCTTACAGCCGGTTCACCATATGTACTTCCCAGAAGCACTCCTGAAGAACAGGGAATTGCTTCAGCATCCATCCGTAAGTTCTTAGATTCGGTGGCCCAAAGTAAGCAGGAATTTCACAGCCTGATGATCCTTCGGCATGGACATGTGGTGGCCGAAGGCTGGTGGGCTCCCTACTCATCTGAACACCGCCAGCAATTGTATTCACTCAGCAAGAGTTTCACCAGCACGGCCATAGGCTTTGCAGTGACCGAGGGTCTGCTGTCGGTGGACGATCCGGTCATCAAGTTTTTCCCCGGTGATTTGCCAGTAGAGATCAGCGAGAACCTGGCTGCATTGAAAGTCAGGCATCTGCTCTCTATGTCTGTGGGGCATGGTAAAGATTCGATCATGATCCTTGAAGCTTCTGCCCCCGGGGTTCGTTGGGAAAAGACTTTCCTAAACCAGCCGGTAGTCTTCAAGCCAGGGTCTCAGTTCATGTACAATTCGGGAGCCAGTTACATGCTCAGTTCCATCGTCAAAAAAGTAAGCGGACTTTCCGCACACGAATATTTGCGTCCAAGACTATACCAGCCGTTGGATATCCCTGAAGCCACCTGGACCGAAAATTTCGAGGGGGTGAACATGGGAGCCTCTCATCTGCGGATGCGCACCGAAAGCCTGGCTAAATTCGGTCAGTTTTACCTTCAGAAAGGAATGTGGAACGGCAGGCAGATCCTGCCGGAGGCCTGGGTGGCAGAGGCTACCTCGAAACAGATTGAAAACGGCAAGAATGACAGCAGTTGGGGATTCGGCTACGGCTACCAGTTCTGGCTGAACCCTCCGGGAGGCTTCAGGGCCGACGGCGCCTTTGGACAATTTAGCATGGTTTTGCCCGAACAGGATGCGGTGGTTGTCATCACCAGCGAAAGCATGGATACCAAAACCACCATGCAACTGGTGTGGGACGGGCTGGTGCCTGCAATGACCGGGGCAGCACTTCCCGAAAATTCTGCCGACAGGAAACAACTCCGTAACGACCTGAAAGGGCTTAAATATGATCCTCCTAAATTAGGGATACACTCAGCTCTAGCCACTAAAATTTCAGGAAAGAAATATCTGCTGGATCATAATCCTTTCAACGCCAGGGCTGTATCCTTTAAGTTCGTTGGAGACAAGTGCCTGTTCACCCTGAAGGAAGACGGGAAAACGGATATTGTCATTGCGAACGGCATGAATCACTGGATCAGGGAGGGAAATTTAAAACCGTCAGCTCATTCGTTGTTCTCTTTACGCCGGATTGATTTTGATTCGATAGTAGCCGCAAGCGCCACCTGGCAGAGTGAAAACACCTTACTGCTGAGCTGGCGCTTTATCGAAACGGTGCATGGAGACAGCCTCACCTGCATATTTGATGGGGACAAGCTTACGATCAAATTCCTGTTCAGTGTACCCCGATTACAGAACAAACCAGATGACCGGCAAGACCTTTTAGGACAAATGAAAGCATAACAAGGGAGCGGAGATTATTAATCTCCTTCATCTTATTTCTTAACTATACACTATGACTTTAAGCAATTTCGAACGATTGATACAACTGGCAGACGAAGTTTTTGCCGTTAAGAGTGACCCCAGTCAATTGGATGTCAATGCACAGGTCATGGAGCGCTTACAACAGATCCATCCGGCCACCATTTCAGCTCATGATGATGGAAATGGACCGGTGGCTTGGGTTTTGCTCATACCTACTACGCTTGAATTGATGAACCGTTTTATTGAAGAGAAGATTACTGAAAAAGAACTGTTTGAACTGACACCGCTGGATGTAAGTTATGAAGCCATATATTTTTGCTCGGCACTGGTTTTGGATGAATACCGTAGAAAAGGAATCACTAAAAAGCTTGCCTTGGATGCTATTGAACACATGCGGAAGGACCATCCTCTAAAAGCAGCATTTGTATGGGCATTTAGCCCGGAAGGGGATCTGGCCGCTGAAACTATTGCACGATTGGCTGAATTATCTTTGTATAAAAGGGTGAAATGATTGGCCCATTTCAACGCTGACAGTCATCAGGGAGGATGGAATCCCTGAGGCAGTATCGTTTTATCAGATTTTGTTTTACTTTTAAGAACTAAACTTAACCGACATGAAGAAGATACTCTGTTACGCCTTATTCGCATTTACTCTCAGCTCGTTGTGTTTGGGCCAAGGGGCAACATCCGTTGCGGATTGCACTAAAGATGTAAAGGATCACCGTGGAAAGATGAGCCCATGGGAAAAGGGAGCACATGAAACAGGCAAGTACCGTAACGTATTTCTGGAAGCCGGATACAAACAGGCGGACATTGATGCAAAACTGGCTAAGGCTTATCATGATGTGTTTGAAGGATCAAGCAAAGTATATTTTGAGGTGGGTGATTCGGTGGCTTATGTTTCGGACGTCAAAAATCATGATGCACGCACAGAAGGACTTTCCTACGGACTGATGGTAGCCGTGCAACTGAATAAAAAGGATGTCTTTGACCGTTTGTGGCGATGGTCTACCAAATATATGCAACACCACGGAGGGGCAAGGGATGCTTATTTTGCCTGGAGTGTGGAACCTAAAACCGGTAAACGCAATTCAGAAGGCTCGGCCTCCGACGGTGAACTGTATTTTGTGACCGATCTACTGTTTGCCTCCAACCGATGGGGAAACGACACCGGGATTAATTATTATAAGGAAGCCAGAAAGATACTGGATGCCATGTGGAGCAAGAACGGGACGGAAGGCATCACTAATGTAATCAATACAGAGCATAAACAGATCACCTTTGTGCCCGACAAGGGTGGATATAACTGGACCGATCCGTCCTATCACCTGCCAGCCTTTTACGAAGTCTGGGCCGAATATGCCAAAGATGGCCATGAACAGTTTTACAGGGATTGTGCCGATACATCCCGGGTTTATCTTCACCGGGCCTGTGACCGTGCCACCGCGCTGAATTCAGATTACGCAGAGTTCAGCGGAGCGCCCAGAAATTTCTGGAAAATGAAACCAGCCTTCCGGTACGATTCGTGGCGTGTACCCATGAACATTGCAATGGATTATTCCTGGTATGCCAAAGACACCAAATGGCAGAAGGATTATGGCAAGCGGATTCAAAATTTTCTGTTCTGCAGGGGTATCGATACCTTTGAGGACCAGTTCATGCTGGATGGGTCTTTACCCGAACAAAAAGAAATTCTCCAGGCGGGAGGTTTCCAGAAGCTACGTCATTCATTGGGATTGGTGGCTACCTCAGGAGCCGCTTCCATCATGGGAACCCAGGGCAAGAGCTGGAAATTTGTCGATGCGGTGTGGACTGCCAAACTGGAACCCTATCAGGATGGCTATTTTGATCCTTATTTCGACGGACTGCTCTACCTGTTCAGTGTGATGCACCTGAGCGGGAATTACAGGATTATTATGCCGGGGATGAAATAGTTGATTTTATATACAGGATACCAAGTCCGTCAACTGAAGCAGACGGCAAAGGATATTGGCTCTTCAAATAGTTATTTCTTTTATTCAGAGTGCTATCCTTTGCCGTTCACTTCAGTGAACGGACATAAGAATTCAAAGAATCATTTCACCTCCATCTCTTTCCCCATTAGTGATCTTCCGGTTTATCCCAGGACTTCAATGGAGAAATAATAAGTTGTTTCTTTGTTCATACCTGGAGTAATGATGAAGCCTTTCCCTAAGCTTTTAGTTCTTCATAAATTTCTGGGTATAGGAGGAACCATTTAATTGAACAGCAAGGACATATAATCCCTGGGTTAAATCGCTTACCGCTAGTTCTATAGGTTTGTAAACCTGCCTGAATGATTTAATGACCTGTCCGGTTGAATTGATTATTTGGATATCCAGTTTTTCAAGGGCAGACAATTCTTCGGGTAGGTTTAAAGTGATCGATTCATTTACGGGATTTGGATAAAGTTTTAACGTTTTGTTCTGTTGAATGCTATTCGTAGAAGTTGGATAGCCATTGGGGCCAAATTCATACACCCTGACATAGTCTACCTTAAAGGAATCAGGATAAGTTGCCTTTGCCGGATCATTGGACCAATAACTATTAATTGCCCAATCTTCAGTGGATATTTCGGCCGTTACTTTAACATAGCCTGGTTGATTGCAGACTCCTCCTCCGGTGCTTCGCCATTGTTCTATACCATCAACAAAAAATACATACTTATCAGGATACCAGTCCATTGAATAGATATGGTAACCTGTCCGTATTCCGGATATTAATTCGTTTTTTCCAACAGACTTATGGGCTGCACCATATCCATCATAGTGAATTGCATGATTGATCTTATTCGTCCATCCAAAGGCTTCCATGATATCGACCTCTGAGCCATCAACTCCGGCATTCGTTTCTGATCCTACATTACCTTGCATCATCCAAAAAGCGACCCACCAGCCTTGTTGTTTGGGCAATTGACACCTAATCTCATAGTGCCCATATAACTGTTGAAACTTGCCAAGTGTTCTGATGGCACCGCAACTATAATCAAACGCATCGCCATCATTATTTTTATCCGCGATTTTCCTGACACGTATGACCAGATTCCCCTTTCCATCCACAAATGAATCTTCCTTGCTCCAATAACCATCAGGGCCATTGGGATTTGGTTTCCGACAATACTCCGGACGGTCCCATTTAGCGGGATCTGGGATGCCTGCTGCTCCGTTAAACTCATCGGAGAAGGTTAGTTTTGGCTCATTAACAGTTTGCGCCTTAATGGAAGTCAAGGCAAAAAGGAAAATGCTTAAAGCAAAAATAATCTTTTTCAAGGTGATAGGATTTAGTTGGTTATAATGTGTCTTAATAATATCTCCTGGCAAAGGAGACAGAAAAAAGATTCTTTAAAGAAACACATTTTTTTCTTTCTAATTCATATTACTATTTAAGCGTAAACCCAGCCTCCAGCGTATTGTCAGAACTGGTTCCGACAAATACTTTGAAATCGCCGGGTTCGCTTACCAGTTTCAGATCACCATTATAGAAACGCAGGTCTTTTTCAGTAAGGGTAAACTCAATAGTGCGGGTTTCTCCTTTCTTCAGGAATGTTTTCTGAAAGCCTTTCAATTCCTTTACGGGACGGGTCACACTGCCAACCATATCACGAAGGTATAACTGAACCACCTCGGCGCCATCGTATTTTCCTGAGTTGGTCACCTCAACTGAAACGGCAATCTTGCTATCAGCAGTCAGGCTCGGGGCAGATAATTTAAGGTTTTTATAGTCGAAGGTGGTATAGCTCAGTCCAAACCCGAAAGGGAACAATGGATCGTTGGAAACATCAAGGTAATTGGAACGGAATTTCTGGAACCATTTCCCGTCAGCCAATGGCCGACCTGTATTTTTGTGGTTATAATACAGCGGAATCTGTCCTACGTTCTGCGGGAAGGTTGCGCTTAGCTTTCCGGATGGATTGACCTTGCCCAGCAACACATCGGCAATAGCGTCTCCGGCTTCAGTACCTGCAAACCATACATTGAGGATAGCAGGAACATTGGCCTTTTCCCAACTGATTGTCAGTGGTCGTCCTGTAAACAGAACCATCACGACCGGTTTCCCGGTTGCAAGTAAGGCTTTTACCAGGTCTTTCTGATTCTCGGGAAGGTTGATCTCCGACCGGCTTGAGCATTCACCACTCATTTCGGAGGATTCTCCAACAGCAGCTACAATTACATCCGATTTACCGGCTATTGCAACCGCTTCAGCAATCATCTCTGCCGGTGTCCGTTTATCCCATTGAGTTGATTTCCCAAATACACTGATACGTGCATCCAATTGAGGATCACTCACAAAATTGGCACCTTTGGCATAAAGAACTGTCGCCTGAGCGCCAACCGCTTTCTTCAGCCCATCGCGTAAGGATACCGATTTGGCAAAGTCAGCCGCTACGCTCCAGGTTCCGGGCATGTTTTCCCTGTTATCAGCAAGTGGACCAATCAGGGCAATTGTTCCTGTTCCCCGGATTGGAAGAGTTTGGTTGTCGTTCTTTAGCAAGACAAAGGTTTGAGCAGCAATCTCGCGGGCCACCTGTCTGTTTTTTGGAGTGAAGACTTCAGTTTTGGCACGGTTTACATCGCAATACCGGTATGGATCGTCAAAAAGTCCAAGTTTATATTTAGCCTCGAGGACCAATCGGCAGGCCTGATCGATTTCCTTTTGAGTCACCTTCCCTTCGTCGAGCGATTGCTTCAAGGTTTCCAGGAATCCATCGGCAACCATATCCATGTCGATACCTGCTTTTAGAGCAAGGGCTGATACTTCTTTCAGATTACCCAGACCGTGATCTACCATTTCAAGGATAGCTGTATAATCAGTCACTACAAATCCATTGAAACCCCATTCTTTCCTTAAAAGATCCGTCATAAGCCATTTGTTGGCCGAAGCGGGAATTCCGTCAACTTCGTTGAACGATGACATAGCGCTTCCGGCACCGGCATCGAAAGCGGCCTTATAAGGTGGCAAATACTCGTTATACATGCGAATCCGGCTCATGTCGGTGGTATTGTAGTCCCGGCCTGCTTCGGCAGCTCCATAGAGCGCAAAATGCTTCACGCACGCCATGATGGTATTGTTTTTCTTCAGGTCGTCTCCCTGGTATCCTTTTACCATCGCCCTCGCAATTTGTGAACCGAGGTAAGGATCTTCACCTGAACCTTCGGATATCCTTCCCCATCGTGGATCACGTGCTATGTCGACCATAGGGGAGAAGGTCCAGCAGATACCGTCAGCACTGGCTTCCTGTGCTGCAATACGGGCGCTTTTTTCCACCAGATTCATATCCCAGCAGCACGACATGCCCAACGGAATAGGGAATTCGGTCTGGTAGCCATGAATCACATCCATGCCGAATAGCAGCGGAATCTTCAGGCGGCTTTGCTCCATAGCAATTTTCTGAACGTCATGAATCTTTTGGGCGGTCTTTATGTTGAAAAGCCCTCCAACCTGGCCATCTTTGATTTTTTGTGCAATGTTGTTATTACTCCCTGCACCGGTGATAATATCACCTGAAGCCGGCAGGTTTAATTGGCCAAGCTTCTCTTCAAGGGTCATCTTGCCCATCAGGCCATCGATGAAAACCTTCATTTTTTGAGCTTCATTCGTTGAGTTCTTCTGTGCAAAAACTATCGTTTGTGATAGTAATAATGCCAGAAAAATCAACAGGCTTATCGGTTTTTTCATGTAGTATTGGTTAAATTTTATCCTCATCAAATATAAAGAGGAAATTTGGTTATTGGTTATTGCTTATTGAAGATTGCTTATTGGAAATTTAAATGTAAAATATCAAATACTGAATAACCAATATCCAAATTCAAAGCTTACTGAACACTGAGACTGAATACTAGCTCTATTTCTCTTGAAAAGTAAACCCCAATTTGGTTAATCCGTTCTGAACATCTCTGTCTTTCATGAACAGTTTCCAAAGCAGCTGTGAGCGATAGTTTTCGATCATCACTACAATGGGGCCCTGATCGATGGCCAGGTAGCGTTTCGGAAACCAGTTCTCCGTTTCACTGAATGCATCATAGAACCCATAGGGTCCCCAGAGTTTGTCACCCAGTTTATTGTAGAAATAGCGGGCCGCTTGCATACTTTCTTCAGGAGTATAAGGGAAAGAGGAGAGCGCTGCAGTAGGTGAAATCACCCCCAGATCATTTGAGGGCATATGTGCATTGTATCCTTTTACCGAGTAACTGGCTGTCAGTCCCCAGCAATCAGGGCCGTATCCTTTGAATTTCTTTGGGTTTTCGACACAATACTCGTAGTCGATCAACACCTGATTGCGGTTTTCGTCCCAATAACTGGCATATTCGTCTTTCAGGTTGCGCGGGTCGAGGCCCAGGTATGAATAGTGAGCCCAAAACAATGATCCCCCATATTCCTGAGCACCATTATGTTTTAACTTCAGGATATAGCCATATTTGGTTGTTTCACCATTGATTCCACCATTCCGTGCCCAGCATTGGTGATAGGCCTCTGGCGAAAGCGGATAAGTTGGTGAACTTGCTCCCAGTACATAAGCGATGAGGCATTCGTTATAACCCTCAATGGCAAAGTTCATTTTCCAGCCATGCGTGGGTGACCAGTGCCAGTACAAAGCGGGTTTGCCGTTTTGGTACCAGCTCCATTCCACCCCATTACATAGTTTGGCCAGTTTGTCAGCGAGCGCTTTTTCGGACGGGATATCCTGTTTCAGGTAGTTTTTAGCGCAAATCAATCCTTGAACCATATAGGCTGTTTCAACGATGTCGCCTCCGTCATCGTTATCGCCAAAAGGTTTGACCTTTCCGGTTTCGCCAAACATCCAATGGGACCAGGCGCCATGAAACCGATCTGCTCTTTCAAGAAATCCTGCGATCTTGGTCAGATGTTTTATTCCCTCTTCCCGGGTAATAAAGCCACGCTCTATACCCACCAGGATAGCCATCACGCCAAATCCTGAACCTCCGGTAGTCACAACGCTTTTATCATTTTCAGGATAATCGCCATCGGTATGAATCCGTTCGCAGGCCATTCCTGAAACAGGTTCGGCGCCGTCCTGGAAATACTGAAAAGTGCGGTGTTGAATGGTTGTCAGTAAAGAATCATCAGTAAGGCGATTTTCAACCGGGACATTCTTTGTCGATTTCACCGGCCCGCTATTGCAGGAATACAAAATAGTTATTATAAAAATAGCGCGAAATGAAAGCAGAAAAAGTTTCATAGCGAAATTATTAATACTCAATTTAATAAATCGGTCCCATGAAGATATACAGACAAAGTTAACTCAAATTCTATTCATTATTGAACATTAAAAAGAATGGCTGAGTTGCCCCAGTCATTCTTTCAATAAATTTCAAACCCAATCCAACTATTGGATAGATATTTTGGAATTGCCACGATTTGTATTTACGATATAGATACCATTCTTAAGATTGACTCTTATGTTACCATTTGCTGTAGTGCCTTCAAATACATTTTTGCCTACCAAGTCGTAAACACGCACAATTCCTGAATAATCTGAAATGCGTAATTCACCGTTTGCATAGTATGCATTCAATGAATTGGTTTTTAATACATTCACGCCTGTACCATTGGCATTTACGAATGTAAAATCGTCCATAAACATTGTATGTTGTACATTGTCGGCTGCATTTTGAGAAAAGAATACATCTTTTATCAGGTCCTTTGCGGTAAAAGCAGGATCGGCAGCCCAAAAGTCGGCCAGTGGAATTGTTACTTCTGTCCATGTGTTGGCAATCAACCCAGTGGGTAAATAGGTAGCCAATAGCAGTTTGCCGGTTATATTGGGAGTCCCGCTACCGGCTTCTATATAAACCATGGGTAGTGCTGTCATTGGTAAAGCAACGGGAGAGTTTAACCAGAATGTAAGATCAGTAAATGTTCTTAAGTCCATTATTTGAAAACCATCTGCAGCGACCATACCAGCCCATGATCCAGTTGCAACTGATTTCCATTGCAGTTTTAGCGCATTCGGAAGGGATTTAACTGGTGAAGTAACTACAGGCAATTTGTCTCCAACAGTTGTTGCATTTGGATCAAAATTTTCAGTAACTACTGTACTCGGGGCTGTTTGGGTTACGTAGCTTTCGTCACGAAAACGATCGCTGGCACTGTTTGCAAAAAGAATATAGCTAGTTGGTGGAGGTACTACTATAGTTCCATAGATGACCTTAATATCATCGATATAAGTGATTGCAGTCGGATCAACAGGTGTATAGTAGTCAGGAAAAAAGCTCAATGTTGTAATGTTTTTAATCCCATTGGCTGCAAGATCGAATACCATTAATTCCCATTCATTGGTTTTGGTTGCAGGAGTTACCGGATTAAATTCCTTGCTGACTGCACCCTCACATTTGATGCGCAATTGCGATGTGGCATTTGTGCGCAGATACTTAACTTCAATGCGCGCATAGCCGGTAGTAATTGGATTGGTCAAAGTAGCATAAAAACCTGCCCATGGTTGATTGGGGTCAGGTGAAGTATCAAAGCGTTTCCATTGCCACGCTTTATTACTTAAGTCAATTCCAGCTTTTACAGGATTGTCAATTACTGCTTGATCCATACTGGCAGCCGGATTTACATTCACAGTAGCGGTAAAACTTACTGTTCCACTTTCAAAGTCGTCTAACAATATATCAGCCTGGGCATATAAAAATGTTACAGAAAATAAGGCGATACAAAAAGTAAAAAATCTTTTCATGATACAATAGTTTAAAGTGTTAATAAATATTTATCACATTTTTAGTTTCATAAAACCTAAGTTTATTTAGCCATTTAGTTAATAGATCAAAGAAATACATTCATAAAACCGTTGAAAGCAAAAATTGTTTAAGTTATTGGCGACCTTTAATTTAGTATCCCGGATTTTGTGTGATCACTCCTTCCGATTTGTCAATTTCGGGTTGAGGTATAGGGAATAGTTCGTGCTTTCCAACCACAAAACTGGTTATCACACTTTTAGCTTCATCCCAGCGCACCAGGTCGTAGAATCGTTCCCACTCCATAGCGAGTTCTATCCTGCGTTCCTGATGGATTTTTGCCCTTAATTCAACAATGTCAGTGGTCGATATTTTAGGCAGTACGGTATTGTCTGCACCACGTGCCCGAGCCCTGATCATTTCCAGTTTGTCCAATGCTTCAGTTGCATTTCCTGATTCGCAGGCCGCTTCAGCATCCATCAGCAACACGTCGGCATAGCGTATCAGGCGGATATTGACCCAACCTCCGTGACCATTTGTTGGTCGTCCGTAAATACCGCGTTCGATGGCTTTGGTATAGGCTTTTTTATTGAAAAACTGGTATCCTGCAGCATCCGCCTTGATAGTCCTGCCATCCAGTACATCCCCACTATGGATGACTGATGCAGCTTTGCGGGGGTCGCCTGTTTCATAACTATCCATCAATACCTGGCTGGGGGCATTGAATCCCCATCCTAAATCAGGTAGGCCGCGTATGCCTTGTATTTCAGCAAACTGACTGCCCAGATAAATTTGCTCGGCAGGTTTTTCTTCGCAATACACTTCAAATACCGACTCATTGCCATATTCATTGGCCTCAGTAAATATTTGGTCATAGGGTGTATCCAAAGCATTGTCGCCCGAATTGATGATTGCAGTGGTCTGACCCAAAGCTGCCCCCCAGTTTTTTTCATACAAATACACTTTGGCCAATATGGCCCGGGCTGCATTTTGTGTGGCGCGTCCCGAGTTGCTACTTGCCTTTAAAGTTACACGTGTGGGCAGGTAAGGTATGGAGAAAATCAAATCGCGTTCCAATTTTTGCCAGACTTCCTCCCGTGTAGAACGTGCAGGTGATTTGTCGGTTTGTCCCAGAACCTTTTCTACAAACGAGACACCGCCAAAAGCTTGCGTCAATCGTAAATACATCGCTGAACGAATAAAAAGTGCTTCCGCCAGATAGGTGTTTTTATTTCTGGCAGTGTCACCCAGGGATGTTGTAAGCGCTAAAGCTTCGTTCGTCAAAAATATCGTGTTGTAACACGATCGGTAATAATCCCCGATCTGGTTATTACTTGCAGTATAACTCATCGGTTTGAATTGTACGACTTCCTGTCCGTCACTGGGTGTGCTGCCTTTCTCTACATCAGGAGTGGTATAATTCTGCATTCCAAAGCCAGCAAAAATAAAGGCATAGTCGCGCAGACTTGCATAAGCCTGTGCCAGTTTGGCTTCCACCAGAATATTGGCATCAAGAGTATTGTCGGGAGTATAATTGCTATGGTCCCACCGTCCCTTAGGATAACGGTCCAGAAAACTTTCACTACAAGCTGTGCTTATCAGCACAATTACAAAAAACAATATGATCTTTTTCATGTTATCCGGAATTAAAAATTAACTGCTACTCCTGCTGTATATATCGAAGGAAGAGGATAGGTCCCTCCATTATCAATGCCGCCATCGAGAATGCCTCCACCAATTTCAGGGGTATAACCGCTGTTGTTTTTGAAGGTAATGGGGTTCTGTGCATTGATAAAGACTCGAAATTTGCTAACACCCAATAATTTTGCAGCGATATTTGTAAGGTTATAGCCTAATTGAATGCCACGAATACGGAAGTAGGAACCACTTTCAAGCAAATTGGTTGATGGTAAAAAGTTATTTCCACGTGAAGGATCCAAAGATGGCTCTGTATTCGAAGTTCCTTCACCATGCCAGCGACCGAGAGTTGTTTGGTAATAATTGAATTGCGCAAATGTTGGTAGTTTTTTTGTATTCACAATCTTATTACCATACACACCGTTGAAATCAATAGCAAGATCGAAGTTTTTGTACCCGGCATTCAGGTTGAGTCCATAAGTAAAGGACGGAATACTGCTGCCGATAAAGCCACGGTCCTTATCTGTAATCTTACCATCACCATTCAAATCTTTATAGCGGATATCTCCCGGTTTTGAGGTCCATGAAGCAGGATAATAATTGTCAATTTCCTTTTGATTCTGAAAAACACCATCCTGAACATAGCCATAAAATGCACCAACTGAATGTCCAACTGATGTCCTGTTATATGCGCCGGTAATGATATCGGAATTGTCATTCCCCAATGAAAGGACTTTATTCTTTACTGTCGCACCATTCGTACTGATTCCATATGTGAAGTCCCCAATTTTATCGCGCCAGGTAAGGGTGTATTCTATCCCGGTATTTCGGATTGAACCCGCATTGGTAATCGCATAACCTGCACCTACCGAGATGGGAGGGGCAACATAGGCCAGCAAATCACTTGTGGTTTTGGTGAAAAATCCAAATTCAAAAGCCAATCGGCTATCGAAAAGCTGGCTTTCAAAACCAGCATCTAAACCGGTCACCACTTCCCAGTGAATATTTTGGTCGACTAAGTTGCTGACAGTCGGAATGTAATAGGTTTTTCCATCAACAACGACCTGCTGTCCTTTGGGGTTTATGGTCGGAAACCATAGATAATTTCCGATTTTGTCGTTCCCAAGTTTTCCCCAGGAAGCTTTAAGTTTTAAATAGTTTATCTTTTTTGTTAAGTTCTTCATGAAATCCTCTTCCGTAACAACCCAGCCTAATCCGATGGATGGGAAATATCCCCATCGCTTATTGGGAGAGAATTTAGAAGAACCATCAATACGGTAGGTGGCTGAAACAATGTATTTGTCAGCATACGAGTAATTAATACGGGCTAAATAGGAAATAAACGATTCGGCTTCATAGAAATCGCTGTTCGTTTTGTTGAGCGTTGAACCCATATTCAACATCCAAAAATCTTTGGGTACAATCCAAAGGGAAGGACTAACCAGGGAGTCTGCACCGGCACTAAATCCTTTGCTTTCCAGTACCCGGGCTGTATAACCTACCATGGCGCCAATGCGGTGCAAGTCTTTTTTCTTGTTGTAGTTCAGGATAAAATCAGACTGATATTTGGTGTATTCAGCTGTATTTCTACTGAAGGATGTTTTTTCGCTTTTGTAGGATGAGTTGGATGTGGCATTATTTACATCGAAACGAGGATAATAATTGCTGCCGGTGTTTAAGCCGATATCTCCATAGCCGGTTGCCCGAAAAGTAAAATCTTTTAAAAAGCCAACTTCTGCATACACGTTTCCTACAGCCCGGTACCCATAACTTTCACTGGTTCCTTTGTTGATTTCCATTACAGCTACCGGATTGGGTACGTCTTTCTGAATTCCGGGAGCAGGTGTGTAATACGATCCAATATTGGTGGAAACATGATCTGAAACAGGTGAGTAAGGAGTGTAAGTAGGCAGGGCCTGAGCCGCATTGGCAACACTGGCAGTTGCAGGATCAGTATTCCATCGGCTCAAAGTGGCATTTCCTCCCATTTTAAAGTTTTTGCTGATGGTATAGTCTCCAGCCCATCGTCCGTTAAATCGTTGGTAATTGTTGTAATTTACAATACCATCCTGAAGAAAATAACCAAGCGAGAGAATGCTGCTTGATTTGTCGGTAGATTGGGAAACACTAACGCCATGGTTGGTAATTACTGCAGGGCGAAAAATCTGTGATTGCCAGTCTGTTCCGTCCCGGTTGCTACCGGGATCGGGCACCCAAGGCGTGGCTGTCGGATTCATGTTTTTGAGCTGCTCGTTGTAAAGCATTGTAAAATCAGAAGCATTGGTGAGTTTCAACCGATCACGATCCTGAAGTATTTGTACGCCGGCATAACCATCGTAACTTACGGTAAGCTTTCCTTTACCTGCGCGTTTGGTAGTAATTATAATTACCCCATTTGCTCCCTGAACTCCGAAGATGGCCAGCGAAGAGGGATCTTTAAGAACTTCAATAGTCGAAATGTCGTTTGGGTTTACAAAATCAATGTTATCAGCAAACATGCCATCAACTACAAATAACGGGTTTGTGCTTGCATTTACTGTTGCTACTCCGCGAATGCGAATGGTTGGGCTACTTCCTGCTTCGCCACTATTGGTAACAACCAAACCCGGCACTTTGCCCTGAAGTGATTTGATGGGGTTGTTATCGGGAGATGTTTTAAGCGATTCACCACTCACTGACACGATCGACCCGGTAAGGTCCCGTTTGCGGGCCACCCCGTATCCAATTGCCACTACCTCTTCCAGACCAATTGATTGATCACCCAGTACGACATTCAATGTCGTTTGGTCCCCAACCTTTATCTCCTGCATCTTCATCCCAACAAACGAAAACTGAAGAATAGCATTTCCAGGAATATTGGAAAGTGAGTAATTCCCATTGCTATCTGTAACGGTACCCTGAGATGTACCTTTTATCAAAACATTTGCACCCGGTACTGTCTCATTCTTTGTGTCTACTACAGTTCCTTTTATCGTCTTTATATTTTGAGCAAAAAGTACCGATATCGACAAGACAAGACTCAGCACTACAATTAGTTTCTTCATGGTCACATTGATTTAGTTCTCTGAATTTATAATAAAGTTAATCTGACCTAACCGGATATAGAAGTGTCATATTTTTACTATTTAAACGAAAAAAACCCAATGTTTGTTCAAATCTAAAGCTCCTAAAGGATGAAAAACAGTATTGTATGTTTAAATAACATATTCCAGACAATATTTAGGGTCTGCTGAAAAACTCATAATATTCAGTGCTTCAATAAAATGACTGCATTAAACTTAAAATAAGTGC
>DIZL01000072.1:0-105774 GCA_002429385.1 Prolixibacteraceae bacterium UBA6029
AAAAGAATGCGTAACGTGAGTTATTAAATTATCGCTTTCATAGCGTCCATGGCCTGGCGCAATTCCTCACCGACCATTTCAACTTCATGAAAACGGATTTCTTCGTTGATGGCAATTAATTCAAGATTATCAACATGATTACTCTTTCCTTCGTTGAAATTTGCACCAATAACATTGGTCTGAATTTTACTCATGAAATCGGCCAAAAGTGGTTTGCAGGCATGATCGAAAAGATAACACCCGTATTCGGCAGTATCAGAAATTACACGGTTCATTTCGAACAATTTCTTTCGTGCAATAGTATTGGCGATCAGCGGAGTTTCGTGCAATGACTCGTAATAAGCCGATTCAGGTTTAATTCCTGTTTCAGTCATGACTTCAAAAGCCAACTCAACGCCAGCTTTAATGAAAGCGACCATCAATGTGCCATGGTCAAAATACTCTTGTTCGCTGATTTGCATATCACCAGCCGGAGTTTTTTCGAATGCAGTTTCACCAGTCTCAGCTCTCCATTTCAATAAATCCTTGTCACCAGCTTTCCAGTCTTCCATCATGGTTGACGAGAAAACGCCGCTCATGATATTGTCCATGTGTTTTTCGTATAATGGGCGCATGATGTGTTTCAATTGGGCAGCCAACTGAAAAGCTTCAATTTTAGCAGGATTGCTCATGCGGTCCATCATATTGGTAATTCCTCCTAATTTCAATGCTTCGGTAATGGTTTCCCATCCGTATTGTACCAATTTTGAAGCATAACCCGGGCTAATTCCCTTTTCAATCATTTTATTGAAACAAAGGATTGAACCGGTTTGCAATACTCCACAAAGTATGGTTTGTTCACCCATCAGATCAGATTTCACTTCGGCAACAAACGAAGAGTGCAAAACACCGGCTTTGTGGCCGCCAGTTCCAACACAATAAGCTTTTGCGATTTCAAGGCCATCGCCATTGGGGTCATTTTCACGGTGAACTGCAATCAGGGTTGGAACGCCAAAGCCACGCAGATATTCGGCACGAACTTCCGAAGCAGGTGATTTTGGGGCTACCATAATCACCGTCAGGTCTTCGCGTATCTGAATTCCTTCTTCCACAATATTGAATCCGTGTGAATACGAAAGACAAGCGCCTTTTTTCATCAGCGGCATTGCGGCATCTACTACAGGAGTGTGGTATTTGTCAGGAGTGAGGTTTAATACGAGGTCAGCTTTTGGTATCATTTGCTCGAAAGTACCTACTTCGAATCCGTTTTCACTGGCATTCAGATACGATATTTGCTTTTCGTCAATTTCGATCTGGCGTAACGCATATGAAATGTCCAAACCACTATCACGCATGTTCAGCCCTTGAGCAAATCCCTGAGCGCCACAGCCAAGTATAACGATCTTTTTATCTTTTAGTTTTCCAACACCGTTGCTGAATTCTGACTGATCCATAAAGTCGCATTTCCCTAATTGTTCTAATTGAACACGTAGCGGGATTGAATTGAAATAATTTGCCATTTTTTATGATATTAAAGTGTTTATATATTCGATTAAAAAATTGTTTATACAAAGCAAACCATTATTCCTTAAAATACTGAGTAAAAAAACATGTATTTTAGGTATTTTTCATGGATTAATAATTAATATTTATTATTCAAGCATAAATTAGTACTACAAAACAGCAAGTTACAGTCATCTCAACTTAGGTAATTTTACACTTCACTTAAATGAATCCGAACGATACTGAACAGGTGTCATCCCTGTTTCACGTTTGAAGAACTTGGTAAAATAGGATTGATCTTCAAAGTTTAGCTGATTGGCAATTTCTGAAACGCTCAGGTTTGTATGAACCAACAAACGTTTTATTTCAAGTAATTGTTTTGCTTTAATGATTTGAGAAGATGTTTTGCCAGTCAGCAATTTTACGATTTGTGTTAAATGATTCGGAGTAACTCCAATCATTCCTGAATAATCACTAAGGGATAGATTTTTCTGATGATTCTCTTCCACCAGGTGGAAGAATCTTTTAACCAGAATTTGTCCTTTCCCCTTATTCAACATGTTTTCGTTTACCGGATAGCGCGAAGCACAGGTATTCAATATCAAATCAAGTAATGATCGTAACAACTCGTTGGTATAATGACCCTGCTTACTTATTTCAGAAATACTTTGCCTGAAAAGACTTTCCAGAAAAGAAATATCACTATTATTTTCGAGCAACAAAGGAGGATTATCCTGATGTATGGTGTAAAAGAATGGAAACTCAATCAGACTGTTTTGATTGCTTCGGTTTAGCAGATAGAATTCGGAAGTGAAGATAAAAATAAACCCTTCGATATCATTCGAAAGTTCAAGCTTATGCGCCTGACCAGGCGACATAAAAAACACACAGGGCGGTTTGATCTCGTATTTATTACCGTCAATCACATGGTATCCTGAACCGTTGAGCAAATAAAGCACCTCAAAAAAATCGTGACGGTGCGGATATTTCACGCTAAAATGTCGGTTTGCATCAAACACTTCAACTTGAAACTGCTGACTTTTCCGTTCAGGAGAACTGAAATTATCAAGGCTGTATATTGGTAATTGCTCTGAAGGTTGCTTCATAAAACTTACAGATTGCATATTGCTTACGAAAGTAGGAACAAATTGGAAATAGGTACCCGTTTGCGATTCGTTTATTTTGTTTTTTCCTCCTGTTCCAATGATGAATGGTTAATGAATTGCAGTGATCTGCTTTTTAACACTATCGTACCACTGTCATACCACTGTCATACCACTTTCAGTACAAATTCGTAACAAATTCGAATATAATTCGATACAAATTCGATACAAATTCGTAGCCATTCGAATTTGTTACGTATTTGTTACGTATTTGATTCGAATTTGTACTGAAAGAGGTATGACAGTGGTATGAAAGTAGTATGAAAGTAGTATGAAAGAGATAAGAAGCTATCCTATCGGGAAAGCAGTGGAATATGGTCTCTGTAGCTGAAAAATGTATGAAATGTTACGTGAGAGCTTCCTGAACTTACAACTCCGGCCATGTCCATTTACCCGACCGATTGTTCCAGGGATTATAAGAGAAATGATTTGTTGTTCGTAGTCTAATAATCGAGTTTTATTTTAGAATTGTTGTAAGTTTATGCTCACTATTTGAGTGAACAAAAACCTGGGCAATTGAACTGTTTGACTTGTTGCAAAAGATTAGAATATGTAACCGATTTATCGTTGTATTTCGATATCTATCATTTCAATACCCGACAAACAAGATATTACAACAATATGAAATGATAACAACAATAAATACCCTTACCCAACAAATTAGAGCCATATTGCACCAACATGATAAAACATATCCTTCGCCTTCAACCACTGGGAAAAGAGTTACGGGTAAACGATCAGACTCCGCTGATTGACGTACTGCACGAATTCGGAATTGAATTTCCCTGCGGAGGGAAAGGCACCTGCGGAAAATGCAAAGTCAGGCTACTGCAAGGCGAAATAAAAATCACAGAGGTTCATCGGCAAAAGATTGAGCAACTGGGACTTTCATCCGATTGGCGGCTCGCCTGTTATAGCCAATGCACCGGTGATATTACCCTTGAAATCGAACAGTTCAATCACCTGATCCTGGCCGACGAAAGTGAATATGAGTTTATTCCGCAGAAAGGTTTCGGAGTTGCTGTTGATCTGGGTACAACTACCCTGGTCGCCCAGTTGATCGAATTATCCTCAGCAAAAGTACTGGCAGTTGAAACCCTGTTAAATCCGCAACTTAAATTTGGCGCTGATTTGATTTCACGGATTCAAGGCTGCATGGACGGACATGCAGCAGAAATGACCCGCAGTATCCGTTCATCCATTGGTATAATGACTGAACTGTTGCTACAAAAACATCCCGTTGAAATAAAGAAAGTCGTAATCGTTGGTAATACGGTAATGCAACTGATTTTCAGCAACTGCGATGTTTCTCCATTATCCATGTACCCCTTTCACACTGACAACCTGGGGATGAAGACGTTCAATTCGAAAGAATTGGAATGGAACTTTCAGGTGAAGGGGAAAATACAGTTTTATCCATCGGTCGGAAGCTTTGTAGGCAGCGATATCCTGGCCGGAATTGCCGCCACCGGTATTCATCAGAAAGAAAATTACACTGCACTGATTGATCTGGGGACGAACGGGGAAATTGTAATCGGTAATAAACACCGCATTGTCTGTGCTTCAACAGCAGCCGGGCCTGCTTTTGAAGGAGCGAATATTTCGATGGGTATGAGAGCGGTAACCGGGGCCATTTCGTCGTTAAACCTCATCGATGGGAAAATGGAAGCAAGTGTGATTGGTAATTCTATCGCCAAAGGACTTTGCGGAAGCGCATTGATTGATGCCGTTTCCATTCTGAGGAAACAGGATTTAATCGGGATGTTTGGCGAAATAAATTCAGGAGAACAGCTGATACAACTATCCGAAAAAGTAAGTCTTTCGCAAAGAGACATTAACGAATTTCAGCTTGCAAAAGCTGCCATAGCCGCAGGATTGACAATCCTTGCAAAGAACCTTTCTATCAGTATCGCTGATCTTGAAAGCATTTACATTGCCGGTGGCTTCGGAAGCTATATCAACATCGGGAATGTGGTGGCAACAGGCATGATTGAATTGCCGGAGAAAAAAATTCATAAAATGGGTAATACGGCACTGATTGGGGCAAAGTTGTTCCTGTTTTCAGAAACGGAACTAACTGAAGATATACTATCCAAAACCAGGCACATCAATCTGGAGGGCGATTCCAACTTTCAGGATATTTATGTGGATAAGATGCTGTTCCTTTGAAGATTTACTTTCAACAGATTTACTATTTACCATTTATCCTCTATTTCAGAAACAAATGGTAAATTGTAAATCGTCCAATAGTCAATCAATTATTAATCTATCTGCTCGAGCATGGCATCGCGCTCTTTCAGGAATACTGAAAGCCGTTCGAGATTGCTGCGGGTTATAGCAACCCTTCCGGAACGGATAAACTGAGTGACACCAAAAACATTTAATTCATCAAACAACTGTTGGGTTTCGTCTGAATGACCTGTCTTTTCAATAACCACATATTCGCGGGTGAGCTCAAGAATTCGGGCTCCCGAATTGCGTACAATCTTCTCAACTTTATCAGATTCGAACAAAAACTCGGTCGAAACTTTATACAGGGCAATTTCCTGATAAATCATTTCTTCGTTGGTGTTCGCAAAAACTTTCATAACATCTACAATCTTTTCCAGTTGTCCAACAACTTTTTCAACCCTGTCAGGAGTTTCGCGAATGACAATGGTGAATTTAAAAACTCCGGCAATGGCAGATTCAGATACGGTTAAACTGTCGATGTTGATTTTTCGCCGCGTAAAAACAATCGTTATTCTACTCAATAATCCAATATGGTCTTCCGAAAAAACGGTTATGATATATTCTTGTTTCATGTTAGTTTTGATTTAAGGTTCTAGTATAATATCTGAAATTGAAGCTCCGGTTGGTATCATCGGAAAAACATTATCTTCCTGTTCAACAACTACTTCAAGCACATATGGACCTTTATGATCGATCATTTCCTGAATTGCAACTTCCAACTGATCGCGCGAAGTTACTTTTTGAGAGGCCAATCCGTAAGCCTTGGCAATACCCACAAAATCAGGGTTTTTCATTTCGGTAAATGAATATCTTTTTTCGAAGAATAATTGCTGCCACTGGCGCACCATTCCAAGAAAATTATTATTCAAAACAATAATTTTTATATCAATATTGTATTGTGAAATCGTACCCAATTCCTGAATGGTCATCTGAAACCCTCCGTCACCAACCATAGCAAATACAATACGGTCAGGACGACCAATTTTGGCGCCCATTGCTGCAGGCAATCCATAACCCATTGTTCCCAAACCTCCTGAAGTAACATTACTTCTGGATTGCGAGAATTTAAAATAACGGGAAGCAATCATTTGCTGCTGACCAACATCAGTAACCAATACAGCATCATGATTGGTCTTTTCAGATGCAATACGTACTACTTCGCCCATAGTAAGTCCCACTTTCTTTGGATAAATATCGTGAGAAATTACCTTTTCGTATTCAATTTTATCGCAAGCTCTGAATTCACTCAGCCATTCCTGGTGCGAATTTGGATTCACATTATCGATCAGCATCAGGAGCGATTTCTTTGCATTTCCTAATACCGGAGCATCGGCATGGATGATTTTATTGATTTCAGCAGGATCGATTTCGAAGTGTATGATTTTTGCCTGACGGGCATATGCAGCAACCTTGCCAGTTACCCGGTCGTCGAAACGCATCCCGATGGCTATTACCACATCAGCCTCGTTGGTTTTGATATTCGGACCGTAATTCCCATGCATTCCGAGCATTCCTACGTTCAGAGGATGATCGCTAGGAAGTGCAGAAAGTCCCAGCAAGGTCCAGGCTGCAGGGATTCCGGTCTTTTCAATAAATTCCTTCAATTCGGCTTCGGCATGCGCAAGAACAACACCATGACCAAACAGAACAATAGGTTTTTTTGCTTCGTTAATAATATCGGCAGCAGCTTTAACCTGAAACGGATCGACAGGGTATTCAGGCAGATAACTTCTGATCTTGGTGCATTTTTTATACTCAAAATCGATCTGAGCAAACTGAGCATCTTTAGCGATATCGATTAATACCGGCCCCGGACGGCCAGTGAGAGCAATGTGGAAAGCCTTGGCAATGGCCTCTGGAATTTCCTCAGCATGAGTAACCTGATAATTCCATTTGGTCACAGGCATCGAAATACCAACCACATCTGATTCCTGAAAAGCATCGGTTCCGAGCAATGCTGAAGCAACCTGACCTGTAATACAAACCAGTGGAATTGAATCAATCAAAGCATCAGCTAAACCGGTAATCAGGTTAGTAGCTCCTGGGCCTGAAGTAGCAAAGCAAACTCCGACTTTCCCGGTTACTTTTGCATAACCTTCTGCAGCATGGATCGCTCCCTGCTCGTGCCGGGTGAGGTAATGAGTTACTTGTTGGTCGTAATCGTAGAGCGCATCATATATGGGCATGATCGCACCTCCAGGATACCCGAAAATGGTATCTACCCCTTCTTCCAAAAGGGATTTTATTACAGCTTCTGAGCCGCTTATACGCTGTGTTGCCATATTTATTCTTTTTACGTTTCTTCTTTAATCAATTAATCTGATTGCTCCCTGGTCCGCCGACGAAACCATACTGGCATAGGCTTTCAGCGCCTTGCTGATCTTGCGTTCGCGTCCAACCGGAGTAAAAGCATCTTTTCCTTTTCTGACTTCCTTTTCTCTTCTTAAATTCATTTCTTCGTCGCTTATCAGCAGATTTATCTTGCGTGTAGAAATGTCAATTTCGATCAGATCGCCATCCTGTATCAGGGCAATTTCACCGCCAGCAGCAGCCTCAGGCGAAATATGTCCGATTGACAATCCGGATGTACCTCCTGAAAAACGACCGTCAGTAATTAGGGCACAGGCCAGGCCAAGTTTCATTGATTTGATGTACGAGGTTGGATACAGCATCTCCTGCATCCCTGGTCCACCTTTGGGACCCTCGTATCGAATGACCACTACATCGCCAGCCTGCACTTTGTCGCCAAGGATTCCGTTACAGGCATCATCCTGTGATTGGAATACCCTGGCAGTTCCCTTAAAATGATAAACGGAAGGATCTACTCCGGCTGTTTTAACAATACAACCGTTTCGTGCAATGTTGCCGTAAAGAACAGCCAACCCGCCGTCTTTATTGTAGGCATGTTCATAATCGCGGATACAACCTTTGGCACGGTCGGTGTCCAATTCCTTATAATAGTTTTCCTGCGAACCCAAAACCAGGTTACGTCCTCCCCCAGGCGCTGACTTATATCTCCGTATAGCATCCTCAATTACTGTTGGAGCCATGACATCATATTTAGCAATCGCTTCACCTAGGGTATATCCGTCAGCACGTGGAACCGATAATTCAAGCATATTGACTCTTGCAAGTTCTGCTAATATACCAAGAATTCCACCGGCACGGTTTACATCCTGCATGTGGTATTCCCCACTGGGAGCCACTTTACAAAGATTAGGAGTCACCCGTGACAATTCATCAATATCTTTCATTTTAAAGTCAACTTCGCCTTCAGCAGCAATGGCCAGAATATGGAGTACCGTATTTGTAGATCCACCCATAGCGATATCAAGCTTCATGGCATTATTAAAGGCATCTTTAGTGGCTATATTTCTTGGCAGGACGTTCTCATTGCCGTTTTTATAATAGTCGTATGTCATGTCAACAATTCGTATAGCAGCCTCATCAAACAGGCGTTTGCGATTAGCATGGGTTGCCAGAATGGATCCGTTACCCGGAAGAGCAAGGCCCAGTGCTTCTGCCAGGCAGTTCATGGAGTTGGCTGTAAACATTCCTGAACATGAACCACAGGTCGGACATGCATCCTGCTCAATTCTTGAAATCTTTTCATCCGAAACTGATGGATCGGCAGCCATAACCATGGCATCAACCAAATCGTACATCTTTCCATCGATTACCCCGGCTTCCATGGGTCCACCGGATACGAAAATGGCTGGAATGTTTAAACGCATAGCAGCCATCATCATTCCCGGGGTGATTTTATCGCAATTGGAGATGCAAACCATGGCATCAACCTTATGGGCATTACACATATATTCCACGCTGTCGGCAATTACATCACGCGAGGGCAGTGAATATAACATGCCATCGTGTCCCATTGCAATTCCATCATCAACAGCAATAGTGTTAAATTCAGCGGCAAAACAACCTTTTTGTTCGATGACCCCTTTGATATACTGTCCGATATCGTGAAGATGTGCATGACCGGGAACAAACTGTGTGAATGAATTAACGATGGCAATTACTGGTCGGCCAAAATGTTCTTCTTTCATTCCATTGGCCCGCCAAAGACTTCTTGCTCCTGCCATACGACGTCCTTCGGTCGTAGCGGCTGATCTTAATCGATTTTGCATATCTTTTTGTCTAAAATAATTTAATAAAAAAAGCCTTTCTCATTTGGTAGAGAAAGGCTTTCAAGTTTTTAGCTTACATTATACCATTCTCATTCCGCACGGAGGAGGACCACCACGCTGACAATGACTAGGGATATAATACTTATATTTTTCATTCTTGCTGTCGTATAATGTGGACAAATGTAGAAATTAATTTGATTACCCAAAATTAATTTGAAAGTAAATTACTTGTATTATTGAAAATCTATAAGTGAACGTTTCAGTTTTAAACAATTAAGTCTTAAAAAAGATCAAATTGACTACATTTTTCAACAAGATCTTTTATAGGACAACAACACTTGCCCGATTGCAATTCAATTCTCGCTATACTTTCCCAATCATAAATATTGCAGGTCGCTTCTGAATATCGGGAATATTGGTTTTCCACCAGGAAACCGACTTGCATCGGATAAATTCTGTATCCAGGGTAATATCAACAGCAATGCACAACATCGTCTGAGGGTCACAGTTTCGCAGCAATTCGTCAAGTAATTGTGCATTCCGGTATGGTGCTTCAATAAACAGCTGTGTCTGGCCTTCCGTTTGCATACGGTTTTCAAGCATCTTAATCTGATTAGCTTTCTCCGGATTTCTTATGGGTAAGTAACCATTAAAAGCAAAATTCTGACCACTCATGCCTGAGGCCATCAAGGCCAGTAGAATTGAAGATGGTCCAACCAGCGGGACTACCTGGATATTTCGGATGTGTGCAAGCTTTACAACCTCTGCTCCCGGATCAGCAACCCCCGGACAACCCGCCTCCGAAATGATTCCAATATCCAATCCATTCCTGTTGGGTTCCAGAAATCGGCTGATTTCCTTCTTGTCGGTATGTTGGTTCAATTCAAAAAATGTAAGATCATCAATCACAATCGATGGATTCACTTTCTTCAGGAAACGCCTAGCAGTACGAAGGTCTTCAACGATAAAGACCGAAACGGATGAAATCAGTTGTGTCAGATCAGGAGGTAAAACCCGCTCAATGGAAGTGTCGCCCAACGTGGTGGGAATGAGAAAAAGCTTGGCCATTATTATTTTTTTGCAAAAATAGTTAAAAACCTTCGGTCAGCAGAGGGCAATCCTTATTTTTGTGTACCAAATAACACGCAAATAATTCGATTGTGAAACTTACTTTTTTAGGAACAGGAACATCACAGGGAATACCGGTAGTCGCATGTCAATGTCCGGTATGTTTATCCGGCAATCCAAAAGACAAGCGCTTAAGGGCTTCAGTCATGATTGAAACGGAAAACTTACGTCTTGTCATTGATGCAGGACCCGATTTCAGACAGCAAATGCTGTTGCATCAGGTCCGTCACTTAAACGGTATTTTGATCACCCACGAGCATGTCGATCATATTTTTGGTCTGGATGACATCCGTGCTTTCAACTGGGTACAGAAACAGGCAACCGACATTTATGCCGAAGAACGTGTTCAGATTGCTATCCGAAGAATTTTTGATTATGTATTTGCCAACTTTAAGTATCCCGGCATTCCGCAAATGCATCTTCACCTGATCGGGAATACTCCGTTTGCCATCAATGGTCTTGAAATCATTCCGATACGTGGTTATCATTACAAATTACCTGTCTTTGGATTCCGCTTTGGCAAAATAGCCTATGTTACCGATGTTAACCGTCTGGAAGATGCTGAGATGGATAAGCTACGCGGATTGGAAGTATTGGTTATTAATGCCTTGCGAAAGGAAGTACACATTTCACACTACAATTTAAGTCAGGCACTTGAAGTAATTGCCGAAGTCAAACCCACGAAAGCATACCTGACCCATCTTTCGCATCAGATGGGCTTTCACAATAAGGTGCAGCAGGAACTTCCTGAAAATGTATTTCTATCGTATGATGGGTTGGTATTGAAAGCCTAAGAAGCCGTTGGTCAATTCGTGTGGATATTTTGTATCATGTCCCTTGTTTCCCGTATGCGGTCTGAGCTATTGTGACTGACAAATAACGACTTATTGACTATATGCGATAAATTATTCCATGACAATGATTTTATTGCTTAGATATATTTAAGTATGCCGTATAAATTATTTATATTTGTACGGCAATTAGACAACTATGGAAACAAAACTTACTATCCGATTAAAAAAGAAGGTGATAGATCAAGCAAAAGAATACGCCTTTAATCATAAAATAAGCCTTTCAAAAATGGTAGAAGTATATCTTGAATCTATTACAGAGCAAGCAAAGAATGATATTGAAATCACTCCCCTGGTTGAAAGCCTAAGTGGCGTAATCCATCTGAATGATAATCTTGATTTGAAGAATGAGTATGCGAATTACCTTGCAGAAAAATATAAATGAAACGATTATTTCTGGATACCAATATCATCATTGATTTGCTTGCAAAAAGAGAACCTTTTTACAATCAGGCTGCTCAAATCTTTTCTTTGGCTGACAAATCAAATATCCAAATCTTCGTTTCCGCGCTTACCTTTGCCAATACGAATTATATTCTACTAAAGGAGAAAAAGCCGGAAGAAGCCAAAGCCATACTTCGTAAATTGAAATTAATAGTTAATGTTATTAATCTGGATGACAAGATTGTAGGACTATCGCTGAATGACAGTGACTTTAACGATTTTGAAGATGCACTACAATATTATTCAGCAATTGAAAACGGAATTGAGATAATTATAACTAGGAACCTGAAAGATTTCCAGAAATCGAAAATACTGGTATTAACTGCCGAGCAATTCCTTCAGCGAATATAACCCATCAAATAAATCAACCTGCAAAAGCTCTTTTTCCTTTTTCCTGTTAGCTAAAAAAATATTCTATCCACTATAATTACCGGCATCTCCTCAAAATCAATCAGCGCGTTAATTAGCCCGACCTTTTGATATCCCGGAATATCTTCTTCCCTGATTTCCCATTCAGAGATGATCCCCTCATCGAGTAAATACTGTCGTTTGGTACCTTTAAGCAATGGTGTTGTGGAAGTATACCAGTTGGTACCGTCAAAAAACAATACGTTTGCCGTAAAGGAATCACTTACAAATCCATTTTTGATAATCAGTACATCATCACAAGTGCCACGCTGCTCAAATAACTCCTGAAGGACTTGCCTGTCCGTATATTTCAAATGATAATCGACACTTTCGTGATGAACTACTTTCAGGCTTTGAATGATCCTTAATTGGTAGGGCTCAATTTCAATCTTTTCAATGATCCGGTTATAGATGACACGGATTTTATACAATCCTGACTGACAATCTTCAGGAATTGTTAGTACATCCGACAATTCTATGTGCTCAGTTCCCGGGAAAAGCTCTTCCAGAGAACAATTCATCCTTCCCTGGTGATAGTCCAGGTTGCGGATAATTCCATCTTTCAGCTTAAGTGATTCAACTAATTGGTACATATACTTTCTGAATTAGTTCATTGTACTCTGATCGACAGTCGCTTAAAAACGTGATCCCGCCACCGCTTTTAAAAATAGAATGATCACCTCCCTGTTCCATGTAACGGATCAAAACGCAACTATCGAGGTTTTGACCATCGAAAATACCAAATATTCCCGTATAGTAACCTCTTTGGTATCCTTCGACCTTATGGATAATTTCAACAGTTTTTTGTTTGGGGGCTCCGCAGATCGATCCTGCAGGCAGTAGTCTGGCCAATATAGTCCCAATGGATTGCCGATAATCATTTGGAAGCTTGCCCGAAATCTGCGAACTCATCTGTAATAAATCGCCCTTATTGGTACTGATCCGATCGATATACATCAATCGATCTACCTGCACATCGATGGCCACCATGCTCAGGTCGTTCCGTATCAGGTCAACAATAGTATGGTGTTCTGCCACTTCCTTTTCATCGGTAAGTAATAGTTGTTCTGCATTTTCAATGTTCGCATCAATGGTTCCCTTCATCGGATAGGAAGTAATAATTCCATCATTTATGCGTACAAATATTTCAGGTGAGAAACACACAAACTGATTTTTAAGCCAGATCTTAAAGGGGGCATCACTCAAATGGAAGAGTTCCTCTGGCAATAGGTTCGTCTCCACCCTGGTAGGCATGGTCAGGTTAAGCAAATAAGTATCACCATTATGAATGTGCTGTTGAACCTTGTTATATGCCTGCAGATACCGTTCAAATTCAATAGACTGTATATTCCATACCACATCCTTTGCCTGATGATGCACACCGTTTAGATAGTTGGCCTTGTTTGGAGTTTTCCAAAGCAACTCTGAAGAGTCCTTAATATCAAAAATCAGGGGTTTATTAAAGTCGAAATCAATGACAAATGCAAATGGCTGACCTTTCGCACCCAGTTCATTCATCCGGCTAACAGCATTCTTCTGTGTCTCATTCATTGTAGTGCCAAAGATAGATAAAGAACACGAAAATTTCGATCATTTACGTTCAGGTAATATAAACGTAGATTGTACAAACAGCCTCTTAGTGATTGTCAAGTTTTAACCTCATCATGATATCTGTTTGTTCGTCATTACCCAATTTGAAAATATGTTTGTCAAATTCAACAAAGCAGTTTTTCTTGTAAAAACTTATAGCTCTATGATTTTCTTCCCAAACTCCTAACCACAAATAGTCAGCATCAATCCGTTTAGCAATACCAAACGCTGTTTCGTATAAGATTTGTCCAACATGTTTTCGGTGAAACTCCTTCAAAACGTAGATACGTTCTAATTCAAGTCCTTTGGGGTCTTTAAGTTCTGTTTGTGCTTGTCCGAAATTTACTTTCAAATAACCAATTACACGATTGTTAAGACTGGCAAAGTAAAATTCAGAGTCTGGAGTTGTCAGTTCAGCAGTTAGCTTGTCAACCGCAAAACTTTCGTCCAGGTATTTTTGCATATTTTCTTCCGTGTTTACTTCAGCGAAAGTTTCAAGGAAAGTCTGTCTTCCAATCAGTTGTAATTGTTCAAGTTCACTTAGCCCTATCTTCTTTATTTCTATTTTATCCATCGTTATTTCGTCTTGTAGTGATTGTCTCCAGGTTTAAACTTATTTATAACCTGCCAAAAGTAATGAACTACCATCAAATCTAGCTTTATATATTTACCTTTTTAGCAATTGCAAACCTACTAAAGTAATATAATTCTATTGAGCAGAGACTATACAAATTTGCATACAATAGCAGGTAAACGTACTAAAATATGTAATTTGAAACATGAAATAGTTTCATCATGAGTGATTTTGTATGGTATCTGCATAACAAACCCTCACCGTCAAAAATAAATCACACAAAATGCCTTAAAAAGATAAGGGAATTCATTTTTTGTGTATTAATTTTGAACTATGAGCATAGCAGAAAAAATCAAGGAGATAAAAGCCACTTTGCCGGCCATTATAAAGCTGGTAGCGGTGTCTAAAACCAAGCCGGTCGATCTTCTGATGGAAGCCTATTCTGTCGGACAAAGGGCGTTTGGCGAAAACAAAGTTCAGGAGCTGGTATCCAAATACGAAGCGCTGCCCAAAGATATCGAATGGCACTTTATCGGTCACCTGCAATCGAACAAAATCAAATATATCATCCCGTTTGTTCATTTGATTCACGGCGTAGATTCATTCAAGCTGTTGAAAGCTATCGACAAAGAAGCAGAACAGGTAAGCCGGATCGTTCACTGCCTGCTCCAATTTCACATTGCCGAAGAAGAAACCAAATTTGGGTTATCAATGGACGAAACCACTGCAATGCTGAATTCAACCGAATTTAAATCACTGAAACACGTTAAAATTTCAGGAGTGATGGGAATGGCTACCTATACCGATGATACCAATCTGGTCAGGAATGAATTTGCACATCTGAAAACCATTTTCGATCGGCTTAAATCAGAGTATTTTCCACTTGAAGCCGAATTCAAGGAGATCTCAATGGGTATGTCGGGCGATTACCTCATTGCTGTTCAGGAAGGAAGCACTATGGTTCGCATCGGCAGTACAATATTTGGTGAACGAATCTATACTCTGAGAACATAACGATCCAATACTTTGTTATAAACAGAAATTCAGGCTTCATTCTTGAACTAATAGATCTGATATGACAAACCTTGAAACCAAATATATGGGATTAAATCTTAAAAATCCCATCATAGTAGCCAGTTCAGGCCTGACCAATTCGGTTGAACGAATCAAAGACCTCGAACAGGCAGGTGCAGGTGCAGTCGTTCTGAAATCCATCTTTGAGGAACAGATCAATAATGAAGTGCTTCATTTGATCAACCGTGATCCCCAGATTCTGTACCCCGAAACTGAAGATTTTATCTGGAATTATACCCGAAACAATTCAATTACCCGTCACCTGAATCTGTTGAGCGAAGTAAAAAAGGAAACCGAGATACCGGTCATTGCCAGCATCAACTGCATGTCGGCATCCGAATGGACTATATTTGCCAGGGACTTCGAGAATGCGGGAGCCGATGCACTGGAACTCAACCTGTTTTTTGTCCCAACCGATCCGAAGAAAACCGCCGAAGAGATCGAACAGCTCTATATGAATATCGTGTCTTCCGTTAAACGAAGCACAATCATACCCATCTCGGTTAAAATCGGATATTACTACACCAATCTCTTGTCGCTTGCCAGTAAGCTCACCACAAGCGGTGCCGATGCACTGGTATTGTTTAACCGCTTCTACGAACCTGACATTGATATTGAAAAGCTTGAATTAACATCATCCGAAATCTTCAGTTCGCCTTCCGACATGCGTCGTTCCCTACGGTGGACGGGACTTATCTCATCGCAGTTACCAAAGATCAAGATTGCTGCATCAACAGGCATCCATGATGGGGAGTCCATCATCAAGCATCTTCTGGCCGGAGCCCAGGTGACACAGATTTGTTCAACGGTCTATATTAACGGATCGCAGGTGATTGCAGGGATGGTCAATGACCTGAATGTATTTATGAAGAAATGGAACTTTAAGACGATAGAAGATTTCCGTGGAAAATTATCTTATAAAAACATTCCTGACCCGATGCTCTACGAAAGAGCCCAGTTTATGAAGTATTTTGCAGTAAAATAATCAAAATCCCCCTTCCCCGTCATGCCGAACTTGTTTCTGTACCCCCTCCGATTGGGGGATCCTGAAACAAGTTCAGGATGACGCTTCATTTTCCCCTTTCCTCTTTCCTGATTCCTGTTCTTCAGAGTCCGATAGAAGGCAAAAAATCAACCACTTCGCGCATCAGTTCTACCTTTTGATCAGTTGCCCCCTGAATAGCCTGTTCCAGGCGTCCGATCCCGGTGTCAATCTTTTTCTGATCTATCCTTTCAGTCATATTGACAATGACAGTATAGGCCTCAAATGCAATCACGAAATCGCTTTCGATGAGCAAATCAACAAAAAGGCTCAGATAGTTGCTGTAATCGAGTCCGTTTTCCCAGCAGCACGCCAGCAATTCCTTCAATTCGGGCGCATATTTCGGATTTTGTATGGCATCAATGATCACTGGAATAGCATTACTCTCCTTCAGATTGGCAAACAAAGAGTTAATCTTTGACTTGATCTCCCTGCTTTGAGTCTGATGCAGAAGCTCGATCAACATCGGAACATCCGTTACTTTTCCTGAAACCCTTAATTCTTCGAGAGTCTCTAATACCCGAACGGTGTCTTCTGATTGGAATTCTTTAATTAAGTCTTTATTGTCGTCTTGCGTGTGGTCACTGCTCATTTGTTGTTCCGATTAATGTTTGGCAAATTTAATAATTTGAAGATAATATTTGTCGTTCCTACTTTCATGATATTTTCCCTCGGCATCTATCACAAAAAATAATTTACCGGTTCCCGGTCAGCCTATACTGCTGAAATCTGATCTTAATTTTATCTTTGCCCCCCTATTGACACAGGATAATGAATAAAAAGACGAAAGAACTTGCTGAACTCAGTGTTCCCCGATTGATGCTCAAATTTTTTGTTCCTGCATTTATCGGAGTGTTTATTAATGCCCTGTACAACATTGTCGACCGTGTTTTTATCGGCCAGGGAGTAGGTTCTATGGCATTAAGCGGTGTTTCGGCAACTTTCCCCGTGATGTTGATCGTGATGGGTTTCGGGATGCTCATCGGTATCGGGGCCGGGGTGCTGGTATCGATCAACCTGGGCAAACACAATATGAATAAGGCCGAAAAGGTACTGGGAAGCAGCTTCCTGCTGATGTTGCTGGTTTCGGTACTGATTACCGTCATCGGGATGTCGATCAAAGGACCCATGCTCCGGTTATTTGGCGCCACCGCCGAAACCAGCAGATACGCCAATGATTACCTGAACATTATCCTTGCCGGAACCGTATTCCAGGTGGTCGGTTTTTCGCTCAACAACATCATCCGTGCCGAAGGAAACGCGCGCATCGCCATGTTATCCATGATCATAAGCGCCGGCACAAATATGATTCTCAACCCGATCTTTATTTTCGGCTTCGGGTGGGGCGTAAAAGGCTCTGCTTTAGCCACTGTAATCTCGATGATCGTGCTAACTATTTGGGTTTTGGCTCATTTCAGGGGAACAAACTCAGTCGTCAAACTTAAGCTTGAAAACATCAGGTTCGACCGTAAGATTCTCCTGGAGATCCTGGCTATCGGGATGGCGCCCTTCGTCATGCAAATTGCCAACAGCTTCGTTCAGGGCCTGATCAATACCAAACTCATCGCCTTTGGCGGTGATCTGGCCGTTGGTGCAATGGGCATCGTAAACAGTGTAGCCACCATGATCGTCATGGCCATAGTAGCGATAAACATGGCCTCCCAACCCATCATCAGCTTTAATTATGGCGCCAATTCATATGGAAGGGTGAAAGACACGCTGCGGATATCCATTATTTCCGCTACTGTAATTGCCCTGCTTTCATTTCTACTAGTTGAAACTTTACCAGAATCCATCGTAAGTCTTTTCAATTCTACGGACAAGGGTTTGATGGGTTTTGGCCGTGAAGGACTTCAAATGGCCCTGATGGCCCTGCCGCTTGTGGGATTTCAGGTGGTTGCAGGAAATTTCTTCCAGTCAATGGGAAAAGCCAGAATTGCCGTATTGCTCACCCTGCTTCGCCAGGTGATTATTCTGATCCCGTTATTATTCATTCTTCCCGATTACCTGGGCCTTCATGGCATTTGGCTGGCCATGCCGATTTCCGACAGTTGTTCAGCCATCATTGTAGTGTTTTTCCTGATCAACCAATGGAAAAAACTCACCCGGCTTTCCTCATCCTTTTGAACCTGAATAAGCTAAAGAGTAAAACCAAAACTCCTGTTTAAAGGACCGGGATTCCCTGTGAAACGGTTGGGTTCAACCTGTCACATTGTGTGTACCTTATGTGTACCTCCTGTGTACCTTGTGTGTACCTTGTGTGTTCATGAACACATAAGGTACACTTATTCTACTCTTATTCTATACTCATTCTACACTCAAATACAAGCGTTGATAGCGCCCTGATACTGGGGAAACACTTCTAAAAGAGGAGTGGAAAAACATGTGGAAAAATAGTCTTGCCGTTATATACTTATGCTAAAAAGTAGTTGCAATTCTATGGCCTGAATTTTAAAGAAAGGGAAGTCAACTTTATCCTGCTACGATAAGATTCGGTTGAAGATCAATATTTCAGGCCCGGGTACTGAAACTACACGAAATTCATATCAGTTAATAAAGGAAATCTTGTATTTTTGCTGAGAACCGATCTCCGAAAGATCAATTATTGACTAAACTCCTGGCCGCCATGAATAAGAAACAGCTTTTTGATGCCTTCCTTGAAGGGAAAAAGATTGACCGGACCTTATTTCGACCTATCCTGATGCACTTTGCCGCGCGGTTCACGGGAAATACCTACGGTGAATTTGCGTCAGACCACAACGTGCTGGTCAACAGCAACATCAAAACCATGGAGCATTTTGATTACGATATGGTTAGCCTGATCTCAGATCCATACCGCGAAACTTCGGCATTCGGTGCGCCAATTACCTATATTCCTGAAGCGGTTCCGCGTTGTGAGAAGCTGATTGTAAAAACATGGGATGACATTCATAACCTGGAGCATCCGAATGTGTGCAAATGTACCCGAACACTCGACCGCATCAAAGGGGCCGAGTTATTTCAGAAAAAATTGCAGGGAACAGTACCTGTTATCGGATGGGTTGAAGGCCCCCTGGCCGAAGCCTGCGACCTGGCAGGGGTGAGCCAGATGTTGACCCAGCTGATGATGGATCCTGACTTCTGTAATCTGTTGCTCGATAAATGTACTGAAACGGCCAAGGATTTCGCAAAAGCGCAAATCGAAGCCGGGTGTGATGTGATTGGTATCGGCGATGCCATTTGTTCCCAAATTGATCCATTTACCTATGATACGTTTGTGAAGGAACGTCACCGCGAGCTGATTGCCTTCATTCATTCCTGCGGAGCGCGCACCAAACTGCACATTTGCGGCGACATTACCCACCTTTTACCTTCATTGAAGGAAGTAGGTACCGACATCCTCGATCTGGATTACGATGTCGACATTTCGCATGCACGATCGGTTATGGGCGAAAAAATGATTTTAATGGGGAATATAAGTCCAATGGTAGTTCAGAATTCTACTGCGGAAGAAGTCGAACGCTTATCGCGTGAACTTGTGGAGAAATACAGCAATGAACGGTTTATCCTGTCTGCCGGTTGCGAAATCACCATTGGCACCTCGCATGCAAACCTGATGGCCATGCGCAAAGGAAGTCTTTGATTCAGCCATTAAATCCTATATAAACGACAACTGTCACTCAATTCCTCTTGCCTTCATAGAAAGAGCGGTGGTGGTTATTCCTATTTATTGCCTAATCTCTTTACAATTCTATCGAAATCCGATTCAATGGGTTGTATTTTATTGTATTCAGAATACTCTCGCAATGCTTTCTCGTCTGCTTCTTTCTTTGAAATATTCCCCGTCCCCTTTAACACCCCAAATTTATTGAAATTCAGAAAGCTATCAACATTTATGATCATATCATTCATTGTCAGGGTATTTTCATTCTCAATCACATTCTCGATATAATCAAAGAAACCAGTAATGGTTCGTTCCAGCTTCTTGATTTCCTTTTCGGAGAGGTAATTTTTTGCAACGATTACATCTGAAGGCAAAATACGACCAGCAGGAGCATTCTTCCATGTTGACATGCCCATAAATGGTTTTGAATGTTCTGCTTTTTCAAATATCAGTTCTGCAGCGGTATGTTTTGTAATGGCGTAGTGGAATTTGTTTTGAACTGTTGCGTAGAAATTATGAGTGATTTCAGAATTTGGATCATAATCGATACTACACTCTGCAAAAATATCGGTAATCTGTTGGTATATTCTTCGTTCGCTGGTTCTGATTGAACGTACCCGTTCGAGTAGTTCCCGAAAATAATCCTTTCCAAACGCCTTGTCGCCTTGCTTTAAACGGGCATCATTCATCGCAAAGCCCTTGATAATGTATTCTTTCAAGACTTGTGTTGCCCAAATCCTAAACTGAGTAGCTTTGGTTGAATTTACCCGATAACCAACCGAAATGATGGCATCGAGATTGTAATATTCAACCTTTCGTTTCACTTGCCTGCCACCTTCATTTTGAACTGTTTCCAAAATGGAAATAGTTGCCTCTTTTACCAATTCGCCAGAATCGTAAATATTATACAAATGCTTGCTGATGGCCGGAACTTCAACACCTAACAGTATGGCAATCGCTTTTTGGGTGAGCCAAAGTGTTTCATCCTGAATAAACACCTCAAGTTTTACCTCTCCATTGGGAGTGGTATATAATACAAAGTTTTTGGTTGACTGCAAGTCGTTATCAATCATGATATTAAATTAATTGTCAGGTTTAAAGGATGCGTCATTAACACAAAACTAATAAACCATCGGTTCAATTATTGCTCAAGAAAGAGCCGTGTAATGATGATGGTATATTCTTCAAAAGTAAAGCAAAATACGCAAAGAATGTGCATGATAAAACCATTCATTCTTTAAACTATGAGCATGTATCTAAATTTTATAGGTCCAAATTCTGACACTTAAGCTTCTGCTAAATATAAAAACTCTTCCCCGAAATACCTAGATTTCAGAGAAGAGTTTTCATAAAAACATCAACTTTTAAGCAGTTGGTTTTATAAGCGTTAAAAACGGATGAATTTATCCTAAGTAATTATTCAGTCCTGCTATTTCAATACTTCCGACAAAAATAGAAGGGTATGGTTCCAGGCGCGTTTGGCCATTACTTCGTTGTATTCCTGGGAGGTCGGATTGGTAAATGTATGTCCGCAATTGGCGTAGGTGATGATTTGCCAGTCAGCTTTACCATCCTTCATTTCCTGAACCAGTTGGTCGTAAATCTCTTTGGTTACGCCTTTATCTTCTGCCGGATTTTCAACCAGGACTTTTGTTTTAATAGGTACATTAGATCGTTCAGAAGCTTTGCCCAGGCCGCCGTGGATGGAAACAACACCGGCAACATCAAACCCTGCACGTGCGGTTTCCAGAGCACCTGTTCCGCCAAAACAATAGCCAATCACAGCAATTTTGCTACTTTGTGCCCCGGCAGCTTTCAGTTGCGCCAGCGCCAGTGAAATGCGTTTCTGGTAAAGCTGGTAATCGGTTTTAAACTGTGTTGCAATTTTTGCAGCACTGCCAAAATCTGTAGGAATATTTCCTTTTCCATAGATATCGGCAACAAAAACAACATAGCCCTCTTTTTCGAGCTGAAGCGCTGCAGCCTTGGCTTCATCATCTATTCCCATCCAGGCCGGAAGAATTAATACCCCTGGTAAGTTTTTACCTGCATTAGAGGTAACCAGTCCATTGAGTTCCTGAGCGCCGTCGGCATATTTTATAGCCTTCAAGGATTGTGCTGTAAGTGATTGAATAAGTCCCATAAAAAGCGAAAGAATTATTAGTTTTCTCATCGTGATTCAATTTTAATGTTTACCAGAATACTTTATTCCCTGAAACCAACGACGAAGAACTTTGTTTACGCTTGCCCTAAATGTTTTCTTTTAAAACAAGTCAGGGCTTCACTTTGAAGTGATAATCTGACTAACTCCAACAGAAGTAAATTGAATTTATTCTGCTTCAAACCCGGTAATCACTTTCCTATTTCCTGTTTCCTTGTTTCCTTGTTTCCTTGTTTTTTTACTGCATATCAATACTGGTCTTCCCCTTCAACTGAATGGTTTTCCCTTTCCAACCGAAAGTCCCCGTCAATCCTTCAGGAAGAATCACCTCACCCTGTATACCTTCTGTTCCTGATCGCTTCAGGTCAAAAACTATCATCCCTGAAGGGTGTGGCATCCGACCTTTGATGAATTTCAGATCTCCAAAAGCGGGTTCCATGCGTATCGTTTTAAATCCGGGTGAGGCTGGCCTTATTCCTGCTACTGTAGCCAGGAAATCGTAATTCGGACTGGCACTCCAGGCATGGCAATCGGATCTTGTCGGATCTTGTTTCTCGGCAAAGGTACTTAATCCGCTTTTCAGCATTTCCTTCCAGGGATTCAGGGTGACCAGGTAACTGTCGGCCAGACCTGTTTTCTTCAGGGCCTGGGTCAGATAAAAACGAAAATACAAGGTAGGCTGAATCAGTTTAGGATCGTTCATAATCCGTGAGATCATTGCTTTCTGCTCACTCTCAGGAATCGTATTGGTCAGCACACCAAATATCTGAGCATGCATGCTGAATTCTGTCTTGTCGGGAGTATCTGTAAGGTAATTCCGTGATGAGTCCCAGCATCGCTGATAGACCGATTTAGTAAGGTATTGCTCTAGTTGTTTGTATTTTTCAGCCTGAACAGGATGATCAAAATAGTTATTCAGCTCTGCAGCACGGTGGACAGCATACGCCAGCTGCATGGTTAATATGGATGATTGTCCATCATCACGACCTCCCGGAGGAACTCCTCCTATACGGTTTTTTGGAATCCACGGCCATTCATCAGCCCAGTCCACAAAGTTCCAGTATTCTACTTTTCCCAGGAGCCCGGTCTTTGGATCAATCCTGCTGATGAACCAATTCAGTACCTGATCAATTCCCGGCAGGAAACTCTGAACAAATTCAGGGTCGTCACGCAAAGTCCAGTAATCATGAACCATATCCACCCAATAGAGAGAGAAAGGCGGAATAACCTGTGGACCTGATGAGGGATAGCGGCTCTGGGTGAGGCCTTCGTAAAAACGCGATTCATTGTAATCCATCAGTGCATTGCGCACCAGACGATCGTCGCCCGAAACATACATCGAAATCAGGGCCTGTATCCTTGTGTCCCCTACATACTGCAGCTGCTCGTAATACGGACAATCGTAATAGGTCTCATTGGCACAAAGCCGTGCTGTGTGCCAACCAGTATTCCAGATCTGTTTAAGTTCAGCCTGGTCCGTATCAAACGATGCCTTTTCCTGAAGCGGATAGGCTGTGAATTCACTCTTAAAATCGTCAAGTACAAGCGATTCGCCTTTGGTTTCTATTTCAAGCTGAAGATATCGCCAGGTGCGAAACCACAAAGTACGAAACAACCGGTTAGAACCACCATCGGGTAAAAACAGATCGGCATAACCCTTTATTTGCTTGCCTTCAATATCGCTTCGGTTACCTTTGCTGCCTTTTGCATCAAATAACGATTCGGAATAGATCAGTTTAACCCGGCTTCCCTTCCCTTTCGAAACCAGTAATTCAGGATATCCTGTGGTAAGGTTTCCCTGGTCAAATAGAATAGTGATCTTCTGGTTTGCCGGAATCTTCCACTTCACTTTTCCCTGAAGGAAACCTTCAGGAACTTTTATCCCTGAAGTACGCCTGATTGTAGGGAAACGCTGTTCCTTTTGTTCCATTAGCGGAATGCGCCTTGGAGTCAATACCCAGTTGATGTCGGTTCCCACGCCGCGGGGATGACCCACATCCATCATTCTTGCCTTGCTCCACTTTTGATCGTTATAAGCTTCTGTCTCCCAGTTCCAGGGATAAAGTGAGGCATCGATCCGATCGCCGGGACCAACGACTATAAATTCTCCGAGCAACTCCTTTGCATCAGCCGATGTAGATTGATAGGCCTTATTTTTAATCACCTTCCAACTGTTGTCAGTATTCACAATTTGTTCAGCCGCCGAGTTTCCCTGGACAATCAGTGCCGTCTTGAGTGAAAACTGAGCCCACGGCTTTTCATCTGCAAAGTTCCAGACTATTGCAGCAAGCGTGTTATTACCTATTTTCAGGTACTGGGATATGTCGATGCTTTCATAAAACCAGTGTGCCAGATCACCACGTGCCGGGCCGAAACAAACAGCCTTTCCATTGACAAAAAGCCTGTAACGGTTATCTGCCGATATATGGATGATAAACTCTTTAGGCACTGAGGAGAGTTCAAAGCTTTTGCGAAAATGAAACACTCCGTAATCGACTGCCGACTCTGTTGGATGGTTAATCCACTGTGCCTTCCAGTGATTATTGAGGATTTCGGGATTGATCTTATCCGCAGAAACAAGCACTGAAGGCTGCGCGGCAACCGAAAAGGCCAGAAGAATGAATAATATACCCGGTAAAAATGATCGCATGATAGGTTTTGTAAGTTTGTCGTTTACTTCAGTTCCATAGGTTGAATCTACAAAATAAAATCCATATGACAAAACAAATGGACTACTATTTTGTGCTCTGATAAACATTAAATGTACTCTTGAAATCTCAATTTGGCAACAGCGTAAAGACAGAAAAACCCATAAACCCTGTCGGATAGGATTTATGGGTTTTATTATTATTTGATAATGCTGTAATTACGTTTATTGCAGGCTGTTATAATTTAGCCATTTCTTCAGTAAGTTCTATCTTTGCCTGGGCCATGATGGTTATGAATTCATCGACATAGGTTGGATAACTTTCGATGTCTTCCAGTTTCTGTGTTTTCAGTTGTAATTCTTTGAGCCGGTATCCAAGGTCATTCATTCCGAAGGTCATGACCGATGATTTGGCTTTGTGGGCCAGTTCGCCCAATTCCTTCCATTTTTTTTCAGCCAGGTTCTTTTTCAAGCCGTCGATAAACTCAGGGAATTGATCAAAAAACATTTGGATAAATTCTTTCGTTACTTCTGATTCTCCTCCGGTGATTTCCTTCAGATAATCCAAATTGGTATATCGTATTTGAGCCATTTTTATGAATAGGTTATTGTTCGTGCAATAATACGTAATATAAATATTTTAATCAAGAACAATTATATGGTAAAACACTCCTATATTTGAAAATACATCGAACCATTAAAACTATTATCTTCGCGGAATGATATATTTCATGCTTTGAACAAGAGCAATCATCTATTTTTGTTTCGTTAAAAAACCGAAAAGACAACTATGCAAATTACAGCTTTAAATCAGACACATAAACAGGTGGGCGCCAAGATGGTGGAGTTTGCCGGATTTGAGATGCCTATTGAATATTCAGGAATCAAAGACGAACACATGACCGTTCGCGAAGCCGTTGGGGTGTTCGATGTTTCTCACATGGGTGAATTTTGGATCAAAGGTCCGGAAGCAATGGAACTTGTTCAGCGGGTAACTTCAAATGACATATCAAAACTAGCTCCCGGCCAGGCACAGTATTCCTGCTTTCCGAATGGAAAAGGCGGAATCGTGGACGATTTGCTGGTATATTACTACTCTCCTGAGAAATACATGCTGGTGGTTAATGCTTCCAACATTGAAAAAGACTGGAACTGGGTTAATTCACAAAACACTAACGGCGCCATTCTTGAAAACTCATCCAACGACATCAGTCAGCTGGCCATTCAGGGACCTCTTGCAACGGTAACATTGCAGAAACTGACTGCGATCGATTTATCCGAAATCAAATATTACACCTTCGTCACAGGAGCTATCGGAGGGGTCGACGATGTGATCATTTCAGCTACAGGTTATACTGGTTCGGGAGGTTTCGAACTCTATTTCAGGAATGAATATGCCGAACACCTATGGAAAGTCATCTTTGAAGCCGGAGCTGAATTCGGCATTAAGCCTATTGGCCTGGCAGCCCGCGATACTCTTCGTCTCGAAATGGGCTATTGCCTATACGGAAACGACATCGACGACACCACCTCCCCTATTGAAGCCGGTCTGGGATGGATTACCAAATTCAACGGCCATCAGTTTATTGACAAGGATTTCCTCCTCATGCAAAAGCAGGAAGGGGTTGATCGCAAACTACGAGGATTTGAGATGATTGACCGTGGTATTCCCCGCCATGATTATGAACTGACCGACCAGGACGGAAATGTAATAGGCCGTGTAACTTCAGGAACCATGTCGCCTGTTTTGAATAAAGGCATTGGGATGGGCTACGTGAATAAAGCCTATTCGGCTATCGGTACCGAAGTGTACATCAATGTGCGCAACAAAATGCTCAAGGCCAAAATTGTTAAGTTACCGTTTATCAATCCGGTATAATTACCTATTATTAAAGTAAATTGAAACCTGTCTGGAGTATCCCGGCAGGTTTTTTTATTGCGTGTTACACTTATTTATTGTTTAAAGAAAGTGCCCACTCCGAAAGCTACATTTTTTGCCATCAAATCACCAAAGCACTAAATTGCACCAAAATACTGCATGTATATCAAGCCTTGGTGAAATTTAGCGCCTTGGTGTTTTGGTGGCATTTTTAGTTTTTGACTTTTCATATGGGCCACAGGAAGCGATCTTCTATATTTCCCCTAAAAATTGAATTGTCGTCTTCACCGAAGCATAGGTATTATTCAAGGCGGCTAAAAATGCATAATGTACTTCCTCTGACTTAATTAACCGTCCGTTTATTTCAAGGTTCTTGGTGGCGCATGCATCTCCAATTAAGGTACAATTAAACCCAAAATCTTTTGCGGCACGTGTGGTGGCATCCACACACATATGAGTCATCATACCGCAGATTACCAGGTCGGATATGTCTTTCTTTTTCAGATAATCCAGCAACTCTGTCTCCCTGAAGCTGTTGGGATAATGCTTCACGATGATTTTCTCCCCCTCAACAGGCTTTATATGATCATGGATCCTGCAACCTACGGTATCATGCAGAAAGAAAGTTGAATCCGAACGTATGGCTATATGCTGAATATGAATAATCTCCGTATGATCTGCCCTGAATTTATCCAGGATCAGCTTGGCATTTAAACCCGCAGGTTCAGAACCTATCAGTGGATTAGCTCCACCATCAAAGTAATCATTTTGTATATCGATGAGAATTAAGGCTCTATTCATTGACCTTTAATATTAGTATGATAAAGTATAATAAACTATTTTTTTAATTCCTGACATTCCGAATCACCCTTTCTTTCAGTATTTCTTTTCCGTTTTTCGAAACGACCAGGAAACCCGGTGGACCGTCCTGCGTTCCCAATACCATATTATCCGACACGGATATTCGTAAGCACCGTTTTTAAACAAATACTGATGATTTCCTCCGAATCATATAACCATGAATTCCTCGTTAACGAATCCCGGCTTACGGATATCCTACTGTTGTGCTATCGACTTCTACTTTCTAAACTTTCTGCTTTTTCAGAATTTGATCAAAATCTTTTGATTTAATAAAAACCTGTTTCTTCTTATTTACTTGAATTATCTCTAAAAATCCTAAACTTACCAGAGTTTTTAAATCTGACCTTGCCGTAAAATTTGAAATACTAAATCTCTTTTCGATTTCTTTAATATTTAATATTCGATCTGAATCATCGTTAACAATTTTAAGTATTTGTGCCATTCTTTCATTGACAAAAGCTATTTTCATAAACTTTGCTGCCTGAAAGACCTCCTTTTGTTTTCGGCTTATATATACTTTCAATGCATCATATGCTTTTTCCATTGTCTTTATATGATAAGTTATGAAATAACTTAAATCATTTCCATCTATCTCAGAATATAAGTAGGATTTCTCATATTGATTTTTTGTATCCTTAATTATTCTCGAAATGGATAAGTATTCAGTTAACCAATAACCATTTTTTAGCATATACCAATAAAAAATAGCTCTTGCAGTTCTACCATTACCATCTGAAAATGGGTGAATCCAGCCAACCATAAAGTGAATAATGCAACCTTTTATAATTGGGTGGATAAAGTTTTCTGATTCATTATTGAAAAAATTACATAAATCGTGTACCAGTTCAACTAATTCTTCTTTTAATGGGGGAGTATGTACTATTTCACTATCAATATAATTTACAACAAATATATCGTCATTCTTTCTAAATTGACCTTCATCCTTAGAATCATCCAATGTCTTATTTGAAATAAGTTTATGTATATAAAGTATTTTTTCAAGCGTTATCTCTTCATCGTTATGCTCAACAATATGCTTCATCGTTATGAAATTATTCATAATCATTTGCTCTGACTTGCTCTTTGGCCTTTGCTCTTGTTGAAGCATTTCCTTCGCTTTCTTTCTGGTAGTATTAGCTCCTTCCATTTGACTACTTGAAATTGCCTCTTCTATTATTGAGCTAATTATAAACTTGGTTTTATCCGTTTCCGCAATTTCTATATTGCTTCCTAATGTTCCTCCTATTTGCATGTCAAATAAGTGAAGAGCTCGTTGCATATAGTCAGTAATCATAAATTTAAATTCGTATCTCCCAAACTTGATAGTATTACTATTTATACGTCGATGTAGTTTAACAGCATTCCAAACGTCTTCAGGTGTGTTGTCCTTTGATATGTACTTAATCTTATCCCAATACAAATAATCATCCTGAATATTTTTTAATATTCCGTTAACTTGCAATTCTACCAGTAAAGAAATAGTAGAATCATCTTGCTTATATTTTGGTGGTGGCTCAATCATAACAAATAGTTTTCATCAAAATTAAATAATAACTGCGATATTTGATGATAATCTCGCAATTATTATCAAGCATCAGTGACATTAGTTCCCTTAAGTTGTTGCACAATTTGAATATATCACCAAAGTTATAGTACTTTTCTTATCTTTCTATTATATTAAACCGATTTATTTTAATCCTTTATATTCTTCATATTCATGAAATTTGGCCTATAAATTGATCGGTTTATTTGCTATCTTAAGTGTCTTGTCAGTGATCCAATTCTTAAGCCGGTTCACTTTTCTATACAGTCTTAACTCCAAACAGGCAGTATATTCCTTCAGGCATCCTTTAGAAATGCATTGCAACCTGTCGAAATCCCACCTGGACAGGGATCGGGCTATACCAGGGCTTTATTATCTGACTTCTATCTGTGTTCTATCTGTGTTAATTTCCAGGAATTAACACAGATGCAATTAAAATAGCAGTCAAATTATAAAGCCTTGGTATAGCCCGATCCTTACTCCTTCCCCGTTCAGGATACAGTAAATTGGCTTTGATCTTTCTTTTCGGCAAAAGACTCTTAAATGGATTATCAATTGTACAAAACAGTTGATGGTCTGCTTTATCACTTCAGGATGAAAACCAGGTGCTGAAACCAGCTAACCCGACCGATCAGAAATCCCGAATCAGTGAATCCTGAAAGTGCTTACCGATTGCTTAGTTTACCTTAAGTTTAAATACGGTTTTCTATTCGTGCAAAAAGGCTTCGATTGGGTACTTTCTTTATCTTTGTGTCTTTAACCTGAAAATGGAAAAAATCAAAAATCGGCTGGAGGTTTGTTTGTCCCCCGCAATTTACGACAAACACGCCGATGATGCAAACCTTGTGGTTATCGTCGATATACTTCGCGCAACATCAACTATATGCGCGGCGATTCAGAACGGGGTAAAATGTATCTGGCCGGTAGCGACGGTTGATGAAGCCCGTGAGAAGAAAAAGCAAGGGTATATGGTCGCCTCGGAGCGGGATGGATATGTGCTCGACTTCGCCGATTTTGGCAACTCCCCGTTCAATTTTACTCCTGAAATCGTGAAAGGAAAGGAAATTGTCTATTCCACTACCAACGGAACACGATGCATCCACATGGCCGCTCATTCCAGAGCCATAGTCATTGGTTCATTCCTGAATATTTCTGCATTGGCCGAATGGCTCATTCGTCAAAATGCTCCCGTACTCATTTTCTGTGCGTCGTGGAAGGATCGGTTTAGCCTGGAAGATACCGTCTTTGCGGGAGCTTTGGCTGAACGGCTCCTTCAATCGGAAAAGTTTGAATCGCAATGTGATGCCGTTACGGCTTCGGTTGATTTATGGAACCTGGCCAAACCCGATTTGTTCGGCTATATTCAGAAATCGGCCCAGAAAGGGCGCCTGGCTTCGAAAGGCCTCGATGATTGCATTGAATTTTGCCTGACTGCCGATCAAACAAATGTGGTACCTGCATTTATCAACGATCGGCTGGTTGATATCTTTGGTGAAAAAGGATTTTAAATTATATAGTTAGGCACGATTATTTATGCCATTTTTGATGCAATTTTATTGAATGTTTTGTAACTTGTTGGAGCAAATTTAAGCCTGATTAATCTCAGAAAACCTGAAACAGAAAATCGGTTATTTTGAATCTATTTCGGCAATAAAATGAATTGGATATAGTTATTAACCCATAAATAAACTCAAAATGAAGAAACATAACTTTTACGCGGGGCCCTCAATATTGCCGCAGTACACCATTAAGAACACCGCCGAAGCACTGATTGATTTTGCAGGAACAGGACTTTCCCTGATGGAAATTTCACACCGGAGCAAGGAATTCGTGGCTGTTAACAACGAAGCACAGCAACTTTTCAAGGAAATACTCGATATCCCTGCAGGATATCACGTATTGTTCCTGGGTGGTGGCGCCAGCACACAATTCATGATGGTTCCCTACAATTTACTGGAGAAAAAAGCAGCTTATTTAAACACGGGTACCTGGGCCGACAAAGCTCTGAAAGAAGCCAAATTTTTTGGTGAAGTCGTTGAAGTGGCTTCTTCAAAGGCAAGTACCTACAACTATATTCCGAAGGGATTCACTGTCCCTGAAGACGCAGATTATTTCCACATCACCACCAACAATACCATTTACGGAACAGAATTGCATACAGATTTGGATTGCAAAGTGCCATTGGTTGCCGATATGTCATCCGACATTTTCAGCCGTCCGCTTGATGTTTCGAAATATGCCATCATCTATGGCGGAGCACAGAAAAACCTGGCACCTGCAGGAGTCACTTTCGTCATCGTGAAAGAAGATGTATTGGGCAAGGTAACCCGTAAGATCCCTACGATCCTGAATTACCGTACCCATATCGAGAACGAATCCATGTTCAACACCCCTCCTGTAGTGCCTGTTTTCGCTGCCCTTCAAACCCTTAAATGGCTGAAAGCATTGGGCGGAGTGAAGGTGATGGAAAAAATAAACATCGAAAAGGCCGGTCTGCTTTATGATGAAATCGAACGCAACAAATTGTTCAAGGCAAACATTCCTGATGTAAATGATCGTTCGCTCATGAATATTTGTTTCGTCATGAATGACGAATACAAGGAATGGGAACCTGAATTTCTTGCCTATACCAAATCCCTGGGCATGCTCGGATTGGAAGGTCACCGCTCTGTTGGAGGATACCGTGCCTCAACATACAATGCGCTTCCGAAAGAAAGCGTTATCGCATTGGTTGACGCCATGAAAGCATTTGAAAATACAAAACTTAAATAAATCAGGAAGGAAAGCAGGATGAAGGTTCTGCTTTCCTTTTTAACTGAAAAATCAATCTATGAAGCGTGTACTTATTGCTACTGAAAAACCATTTGCCCCTGCCGCCACCAAACAGATTGCAGGTATTCTGACCAATGCCGGATATGAGGTTCGTTTACTCGAAAAGTATGCTTCCAAAGCAGAACTCCTTGAAGCGGTGAAAGACGTCCAGGCGATTATTGTCAGGAGCGATGTTGTCGACCGTGAAGTGCTGAATGCGGCCAATGCACTGAAAGTTGTTGTCAGGGCAGGTTCGGGTTTCGATACTATCGATGTGGCGGCCTGTAAGGAACATGGCGTTGTGGTTATGAATACTCCGGGACAGAATTCGAATGCTGTGGCCGAATTAGCCATTGGCTTTATGGTTTTTATGGCCCGCGGCAATTATAAAGGTGTTGCCGGTACGGAGCTGAAGGGAAAAACGCTTGGTATCTATGGTTGCGGATATATTGGTCGCAGGGTTGCAAAAATTGCCCAGTGCTTTGGCATGAAAGTAATCGCTCTCGACCCCTGCATTACCAAAATCGGGATGGATACCTATGATATCGTTGTTGCTGATTCTGTGAATGAGATTTTTGAAAAAAGCGACTATGTTTCGCTGCATATACCATCAAACCCATCGACTAAAAAGTCGATCAACTTTGAGCTAATGAGTAAAATGCCGAAAGGAGCCACCATAGTGAATACAGCCCGCAAGGAAGTCATTGACGAAGAAGGATTGAAAAAGATGCTGGAGGAACGTCCTGATTTTAAATATGTCACCGATATTGCCCCGGATTGTCACGCCGATTTAGACGGAAAGTTTGGCTTCAGGTATTATGCCACCCCAAAAAAACAGGGAGCAGAAACCGCCGAAGCCAATGTCAATGCAGGTATTGCCGCCGCAGAACAAATTGTGGCCTACCTCGAAAAAGGCGACCAAACGTTTAAGGTAACCGCTTAATAAATTCTGAAGCCGATTACCAATGATTAATAAATGGTTCGACGATCAGCATTACCAGGGGATCAACTATTCCGGAGAGAAACTGACACAGACGGAGTTCAATAGCTGTACCTTTCTGAATTGCGATTTTTCAAACGCAGACCTGTCGGAAACGGATCTGGTTAAATGCTCATTCGAAAACTGTAACTTTTCGAATGCCAAACTTTCAGGTTCAGGCCTGAAAGACGTTCAGTTTACAGGCTGTAAACTAATAGGAATCGGTTTTGATTCATGTTCAAACTTTCTGTTTGCCGTGAATTTTGAAAAATGTTTCCTTGACTACGCTTCATTTGTGACCAAAAAGATGAAGAAAACAAGATTTACTGAATGTTCTCTGATTGAAGTTGACTTTTCGGACGCCGATTTATCGATGGTTGACTTTCATAACTGCAATCTGCAACATGCTGTTTTCAATCGCACCAATCTTGAAAAAGCTGATTTCCGTTCGGCAGTCAACTTTTCAATTGATCCTGAAATCAACAGAATGCGGAAAGCAAAATTCTCGCGTTCGGGAATCGCGGGCCTGCTCGCCAAATACCATATTGAGATTGAGTAGACACCTGCCAATGAGTTTAATATATCATTTATAATAACGAAATGAACCTGAAATTTAGAATCATATTTTACAATTTCATGATATTCCTGATCATTTTCGATATCATTTATCTCTTTGTCTGGATCTTTTCCATACACATGAATCCGACAAAAGCAATTCTTGCGGCTTTAGCGGCAGCGCTTCTTATGCCCTGGGCGCGACCCACCCATTCAGAATCGGGCAGGAAGGTTGAAATCCGGAGTTACGGATATGTAGCGTACAAAAAATACGTTAAAAAAGAAGGCTAGGCGGAGTGCTTAAGCCTGTTGATCAAACGGATCTGCTGATTATTTCGAATCTCCATTTCCAACTTTAATATAAAGAAGTATTGTTGTTCAGATTTAAGCGACCCGCTATTGCTATCTTCAGATTGTACGCTTAAATTGGCAGTTCAAATTTAAATCAAATTCATTAAATAAGCATCTATGGCTATTGTCAAACCATTCAAGGGACTTCGTCCACCACAAGCTATTGCCAGCGACCTGGCCTGTTTACCGTATGACGTCATGAACAGCGCCGAGGCCGCTCAGATGGCCGAAGGCAAAGAATGTTCGTTGCTCCATATCACCCGCGCAGAGATTGATTGTCCTCCCGGAACCGATGTTCATTCGGAAACAGTTTACCTGAAATCGGTATTGAATTTTGAACGGTTCCAAATGGAAGAATGGCTGAATCAGGACGCGGAGGCGAAATACTACATTTACGCTCAAACCATGAATGGACGCACACAATACGGGATCGTCGGCGCTGCTTCGTGCGAGGATTACAATCAGGGGATCATCAAGAAACACGAGTTAACCCGTCCTGACAAGGAAGAAGACCGCATGATCCTGACCCGTTACCTCAATGCCAATATCGAACCGGTATTCTTTTCATATCGTGCCGTTCCTGAAATAGATGCAATCGTTGAATCGATTGTAAAAAGCCAGGAAGCGGAATACGATTTTGTTGCTGAAGATGGTTTTGGTCACCATTTCTGGGTCATCAACGATGCAGGTATAAACCAGCAAATTGAAACACTCTTTGCGACCAAAGTTCCATCGACCTATGTAGCCGACGGACATCATCGTACTGCTGCTGCCGCACGTATTGGGGAAGAAAAGAAAAATCAGAACCCGAATCATACCGGTAAGGAAGAATACAATTTCTTTATGGCTGTACATTTTCCAGACAATCAATTGCAGATTATTGATTACAATCGTACAGTAAAGGATCTGAACGGATTAACCGAGGCAGAGTTGCTTGATAAATTGAAAGAAAACTTCAAGGTGAAGCTTGCCGGTGCAGAAATATACAAACCCAACTCATTGCATGAATTCAGCATGTACCTCTCAGGCAACTGGTACAAACTGAACGCCAAACAGGGAACCTTTAATGATAACGACCCAATTGGGGTCTTGGATGTGACTATATTATCCAACCTGATCCTGGATCAGATACTGGGAATTGCTGATCTGCGGACTTCTACCCGCATTGACTTTATCGGTGGCATCCGTGGTTTGGGCGAACTCAAGAAACGGGTCGACAGCGGTGATATGAAAGTAGCCTTTGCCTTGTTCCCGGTGTCGATGCAGCAACTGATCAACATCGCCGATTCAGGAAACATCATGCCTCCCAAAACTACCTGGTTTGAGCCCAAATTAAGATCAGGTTTGGTTATTCATAAGTTGGATTAGGAAACCGGAGAAGGGAGACCGGAAAAGGGAAAAAGGGAAAAAGTAAAAAGTAAAAAGTAAATTAATGTCGTTTAGTTAAGTCGCCGACAGGGTAGTCAACCACTGTCGGGGCGATCAGAAATCTCAGTTGGTGGTTAACAACCCCAACAGTGGTTAAATAAAAAAAGAATAAACTAAACAATATTGAAGAGTAAATTGTAAATTGCAAAAGGGAAATCTTTTCATTTTACAGATGAACATAGAAATCCTGCCGGAAGTTTCGGCAGGATTTCTTGTTTTGGAGAACTACCCTGCCTTTTGGTTGTTACTGTTAGCAATTAAAATACATGAAAATGGATAATCGGATGATACTTTTATCAGGGGCAATATTCATGGCTTTGGCCGTTCTTTTGGGCGCCTTTGGGGCACATGCACTGAAAACAAATCTCTCGCCTGAGATGATGCAGGTGTATAAAACGGGTATTGAATACCAGTTTTATCATGCCCTGGGACTATTGCTCATCGGGTTGATCGGGTTCCAGATTCAATCAAAATACATCAAATGGTCAGGCACGCTAATCAGCATTGGGATCATAATTTTCTGCGGAAGCCTATATATATTAGCTTTAAGCGGCTTCGAATGGATTGGAGCGATCACACCAATTGGTGGCTTATCATTTGTTGCAGGCTGGGTATGTCTGATCCTTGCAATCCGTGACCGCTGATTAATCCCCTTTTCCTTTTTCCGGTTTCCTTTTCTAATTCCTCTTTCCTCTTTTCTAGTTGTGAGACCTGACCTTTCTCATGTTTCGTTTCCTTAAAATCAGGCTTCTTTATCGGCCTGAATCAGGACAATAATGTTTAGATCCTGAGATTAATTATATTTGTCGGACGAAAGAAAATAAAACTCTATAGATGTCATGATAAAAAAACTTCAACATGTTGTTATACTGTCGCTATTGGCAGTAGTTTGGGGGATGCAGCTCACATTCGGGTGCACCAATTTCCTAATTTCAAAAGGAGCCACTATCGATGGCTCGACCATGATTACTTATGCGGCTGATTCACATGTGTTGTACGGAGAATTGTATTACCAGCCTGCACAGGATTATCCTGAAGGTACTTTGCGCGATATTGTTGAATGGGATACGGGTAAATTTCTGGGACGTATACCTCAGGTTCTGCATACCAACAGTGTAGTTGGAAATATGAATGAATACCAGGTAGCAATTGGTGAAACGACCTATGGTGGCCGCGAAGTACTTCAAAAACAATCAGGCGCTATCATGGATTACGGAAGCCTGATATATGTTGCCCTTCAACGTGCCAAAACAGCCCGGGAAGCCATTGAGGTAATGACAAGCCTGGTTGAAAAATACGGATATGCCAGCGAAGGTGAGTCGTTTTCAATCTCAGATCCCAACGAAGTTTGGATACTGGAAATGATCGGCAAAGGCGAAGGCGATAAAGGCGCTGTTTGGGTTGCCCAACGTATTCCTGACGGATACATTTGCGGACATGCCAACCAGGCACGCATAACTACCTTCCCGATGAGCGATCCAGCAAACTGCCTGTTTGCAAAAGATGTGATATCCTTTGCACGTGAAAAAGGATGGTTTGACGGAAAGAATAAAGATTTCAGTTTCTCGGATATTTATGCACCGGTTGATTTCAGCGGAGCACGTTTCAGTGATGCGCGTGTATTTGCAGGATTTAATAAAGTTTGTTCAGGAATGAAACAATACGAAGATTACGTTCTTGGTAATGTAAAACACGATGGGGAGAATAAATTCCCGTCCAACCGTATGCCATTATGGGTGAAACCTGACAAGAAACTCAGCGTTCAGGACGTCATGGGAATGATGCGCGATCATTTTGAAGGTACCGCATTGGATATGACCAAAGACATTGGCGCCGGACCGTTTAAACTGCCTTATCGCTGGAGACCTTTGACCTTTAAAGTGGATTCGGCTGAATATGTCAATGAAAGAGCCATCTCAACCCAGCAGACAGGCTTTTCGTTTGTGGCCCAGTCACGCTCCTGGATGCCAAACCCTATTGGAGGAATCAATTGGTTTGGTGTTGACGATACTTACAGTACCTGCTATGTGCCGATGTATTGCGGGATTACACAAATTCCTGAATGTTTTAAAGTTGGAAACGGCGATATGCTTACCTACTCTGAAACCTCAGCATTCTGGACTTTCAATACGGTATCCAACTTCACATACCTGAGATATGATGCCATGATTCCTGATGTGATTAAGGTTCAGAAAAGACTGGAAGATAAGTTTGCAGCTTTGACCCCGGGAGTTGATGCAGCTGCACTTAACCTGTGGAATGCAGGTAAGAAGAGCGAAGCGCTGCAGTTCTTAACTGACTTTTCTGACAATCAGGCCAATGGAATGACCAGTGAATGGAAAAAGTTATCCCAGTTTCTGATCGTCAAGTTCATGGATGGAAACATCAAGAAGGAGAAAAACGGCGTATTTGAACGTACAGATACCGGAATGGCTCCATCGCCTGATCAGCCTGGATATCCTGAATCATGGAAAAAAGAAGTTGTTAAGGAAACAGGCGATCATCTGAAAATGATCGGGAAGCCAAGTCATTGATTTTTCGGGTACAACTTGATTATTTTATTAGGGTCAGGTATGGAGAATTGAATAATTTTATTACTTTTGCGCCACATTTCCGCAATCTCTTACTCATTCAGTTGATGTAATATTGCCACTAAAACTAAAGAAAATGGATTTAATTAAAGTAGCACAAAACGCGTGTATTGTTGAATCAAAAGAACATCCGCAATTTAAAGCAGGAGATACCATTACCGTTCACTACAAAATCAGGGAAGGTAACAAAGAGCGTATCCAGAACTACCGTGGGGTTGTTATCCAGGTTAAAGGAGAAGGTATAACAAAAACGTTTACAGTTCGCAAAATGTCAGGAAGCATTGGAGTAGAAAGAATTTTCCCTCTTTATTCACCATTTATCGACCTGATCGAAGTGAACAAAAAAGGTATTGTACGCAGAGCAAAACTGTATTATTTACGCGAACTTACAGGTAAGAAAGCCCGTATCAAAGAAAAACGCGTATAAGAAAGATATTTTTCTTTTTAAAAAGAGGTTGGTTCGGAAGTTCCAACCTCTTTTTTTGATTACTGATGGAAGATTGCAAATATGTTTTGCAACAAAAGTTAAATATTATATCTCCGCATTTTTGATGTCAGAAGGAATATAACTATCTTGTGTCTGTTAAACACATTAAATATAAAAACCAAAATATAATACCAATACGAATGAAAAATCAACTTCTATTTGTCATCGCATTCTTTGTTTTGACAAGCATTAATTCCTTCTCCCAGCAAGCTTTGTGGGGTGCTCAAAGTATAGTATCTCCTGAAGTAAGGGCTGATCATACGGTAACTTTTCGAATTCAGGCATCTGCAGCTGATACAGTACAAATTACCGGAGACTTCCTTCCTACAGCAAAAATGAAAACCAAGTGGGGCGTAATGGATGTTCCCGGAAAAGCAAACCTTACCAAAGACGATAAAGGAATATGGACTTTTACCACACAGCCACTTGGATCAGATTTGTATTCATACACTGTAATCATTGATGGTTTCAAAACGACCGATCCGAATAATGTGTACCTTATTCGTGATGTTGCTTCGGTATTCAACGTATTCATCGTTGGTGGCGGTAAGGGCGATTTATATCAGGTAACTAAGGTTCCACACGGATCGGTAACCCGTCGCTGGTACGATTCACCCGGGAATGGAACGGCTCGACGGATGACCATTTATACTCCTGCAGGTTATGAAAACAGCAAAGAGAAATATCCTGTTCTGTATTTGTTGCACGGAATGGGTGGCGATGAAGAAGCATGGATTGCACTGGGCCGCACTTCGCAAATCCTCGACAACCTGATTGCTCAAGGCAAGGCAAAACCAATGATTGTGGTGATGACCAACGGGAACGTGGCTCAGGAAGCTGCTCCGGGCGAATCGAGCCTGGGTTACACTAAACCAGGCATGCAGATGGAACATACCATGGACGGTAAATTTGAAGAAACGTTCCCTGATGTCATCAAATTTATTGAAAGCAACTACCGCGTGAAAGCCGATAAAGCTGACAGGGCTATTGCAGGTTTATCTATGGGCGGCTATCATTCGCTGCATATTTCAAGATATTATCCCAACACCTTCGACTATGTGGGATTATTCTCGGCAGCCATTATGCCTGATCAAAAAGCAACTTCCAAAGTTTATGAAAACATTGACGGTACACTAAAAACACAACTAAAAAATGGCTATAAACTCTATTGGATCGGAGTTGGCAAAGCTGATTTCCTTTATAAAAATATATCGGATTACAGGGCTAAACTGGATGGCATGGGCATGAAATATACCTACCGTGAAAGCGAAGGCGGACACACCTGGACTAACTGGAGGGTTTATTTGTCAGAATTTGCACCACTACTTTTTAAGTAGAAAAGAGGAAAAAGGAAAGAGAAAAGAGGAAGTTTTTGCTGAATCAGATTCCAGCCTTTTCCCCTTTACTTATTCCTATTTCCTTATTCCTTATTTCCCTATTGACTAATTAATAATTCCTTATATCATGAACCTAAAATCTAACTTATTCACTACATTTCTGATCCTGTTTACCTGGATTACTGCTTCTTCGCAATCTGTTTATAAGAACTCCGATCTGGAAATTTCCAAATTGGAAGATCATGTTTGGGTGGTAGAAACAACAGATAAAACCACGATGTACATCATCGAAGGAAAAGATAAAGCAATGCTGATTGATACGGGCACCAAATGCGAAAAGCTGGATGAAGTGATTCGGCAGATCACAAAAAAACCACTCTATGTAGTCATTACACATGCACATAGTGACCATGACGGGAACATCCGTTATTTCAAGGAAATTTATCTTCATCCGGCAGATACAGTTCTACTAGACAAATCCTACAAAGGCATCATTCATTTTGTAAAAGATGGCGATGTGTTCGACCTGGGCGGAAAGAAGATTGAAGTAAGTCATATGCCTGCACATACTCCCGGATCGATTGTATTGCTCGATAAACAGGCGGGAATCTGCTACTCGGGAGATGCATTCGGATCAGGTCAGGTATGGCTGCAACTTCGCCCTTATGCACCAATGAAAACCTACATTAATTCCTGTAAGAAGATGGAGAAGCTAATGGACGAAGGAATTACCAAAATCTATTGTGGCCATTATCCATACGTAAAAAAAGCTTACAACAAGCAATACATCGTCGAAATGCGACAACTGGCAGAAGCCCTGGTCAACGGAACTGCCCCCAAGGCAACTCCGCATCCTCAGAAAGTATCCATCGGAAGTGAAAACCCAATGATGGTAACACTTGGAGAAGCTACTATTGTATTTGACCAGGAACACATTAAATTTTGAATTAAAAAATAGGAAAGAGAAAATAGGAAAGAGAAAATAGGTAAATTTCGGTTGAATCAGATACTCACTTTTCCCTTTTTCTTCATAATTGAAATAAATCTGAAATAATAAGATCAAACCAATGAGAATAGCAAATATTTTAGTCATAGCTGCAGTCTTAGTCCCTCTTTTAGGAAGTGCAGCTGATAAAGGTCACAAGTCAACCCTGCTTCAATACGACAAACAGATTGATGGCATCATCAGTCAGATGACTCTTGATGAAAAAGTAAATATGCTTCATGCCAAGTTCATGTTTGTTTCAGACGGCATTGAGCGTTTGGGAATTGCCGATATAAAGTATGCCGACGGTCCTTTTGGCATTCGTGAGGAAATGCAGCCAAAAGGATGGGCAGGACTGGGATGGGAAACCGACAAAGCCACCTTTTTCCCGACAGGATCTGCACTTGCAGCGACATGGAGTCCTGAAATGGCATATAAATACGGCACAGGGATGGCACGTGAAGCCCGTTTACGCGGAAAAGATATGATACTGGGGCCAGCCATTAATATTCAGCGAATACCAACAGGAGGAAGAACGTATGAATATTTGAGCGAAGACCCGTTTCTGAGTTCAAGGTTGGCGGTTGGCTACACCAAAGGCGTACAAGATAATGGTGCCGCAGTTTGCCTGAAACATTATGCATTGAATAATCAGGAAAACAACAGGGGAACAGTTAATGTAATCATTGGTGAACGTGCCATGCGTGAGATATATCTGCCGCCTTTCAGGGCTGCGGTTGAGGAAGCCGATGCTTATGGGGTTATGTCAGCTTACAATAAGGTAAACGGCTTCTGGTGTGCCGAAAACGACCTGTTGCTCCACAAAATTCTACGTCAGGAATGGGGGTTTGGCGGCATGGTCATCTCCGACTGGGGAGGGACACACAGTACTGTTGGATCCATTAAAAGCGGACTCAATGTTGAAATGCCTGATCAGAAATATCTTGGACAGGCTTTGATCGATTCGGTAAAAGCAGGTAAGGTTTCCGAAGAAATAATCAACCAGCGGGTACGTGAGATTTTGCGTGTCAGGTTAGCCATTAAACCAATTCCTGCAGAGAAGGCAAATAAGGAAATGACTTCACAACCTGCCCAGCAAAAAATAGCCTATGAGGTTGCCTCCAAATCTATTGTTTTATTAAAAAACGAAGGAGTCCTTCCATTAAAGTTGGAAAACAAACCTGTTATTGCGGTTATTGGCGCCAATGCTACGCAAATAATGGCATCAGGTGGACTGGGTGCCGGTGTGAAAACCTTATATGAAGTCACTCCTTTGGAGGGTCTGAAAAACAGGATAGGCGATAAAGCTGAAATCATTTTTGCAAAAGGATACGAACCTGTCACATCCAGGTGGGGAAGAAAGACACCCGAACAACTTGAAAAAGAAAAACAGGAAAAGGAACTGACTACTCAAAAACTAACAAACGAAGCCCTTGAACTAGCTGCAAAAGCCAAGGTTATTCTATTTATTGGTGGCGATAACCGTTCAGTTGAAACCGAAGGCAGCGATCGTAAAGACATCTTTTTACCTTCAGGACAGGATGAATTGATCCGTAAAATTGCTGAAGTGAATCCGAATATTGTAACAGTACTGACAAGTGGCGCTCCCAATGATCTAAACGTAGTGAACAAAGTTTCAAAAGCACTGCTCATTTCATGGTTTAATGGCACAGAAGGTGGAAATGCATTGGCCGATGTGCTTGTAGGGAATATTTCACCAAGCGGACGTTTGCCATTTACAATACCTGTAAAACTGGAGGATTCACCTGCTTATGCCCTGGGAAATTACCCACAGGGAAAGAAGAATGCTGACGTTTTTGCCAATCTTGTTTCAGAAACTGATCCTGCAGTAAAATCCCAAATTAAAAAGGAAGAAACTCCAAAAGCTGATCCAAATAACGCTCTTTATTCCGAAGAATCGCTGGTAGGTTATCGCTGGTTCGATACAAAGAAGGTCCCTGTGATGTATCCGTTTGGTTCTGGCCTCACTTACACCACGTTTAAGTATGCCAATCTGAAAACCGATAAAGAAAAGTATGGAAAAAATGATGTGATCATCCTTACAGTTGAATTGAAAAACACAGGAAAGATAGCTGCCGACGAAGTCGCTCAGGTGTATGTTCACCGTATTAATCCAAAGGTTGAATGGCCGCAAAAAGAACTAAAGGCATTCTCCAGAGTGCCGCTTAATCCAGGTGAAAGCAAAACCTTAAAACTTGAAATTCCGGTTGAAAATCTTCGTTTCTGGAACGAAAAGATCCATAAATGGGATGATGATTTGTGCAAAATAGAGTTGATGGTTGGCGCTTCGGCAGGTGATATAAAACTAAAAAAAGAAGTAACGTTAAAGTAAAATCAGTTGATGCTTATTTGTTTTCTATCTGTATTAAAAGAATCAATTACACTTACACATTAATTTGTGTAGGTGTTTTTGTTTTTACCCCTGTCCCATTCAGAACGAAAAGCGTTTGATTGCTTCCTGATGATAAATTAGGTTCAATTTCAATTTCCAGACTCAGTTATTCATTCACTTGCTACACGCCTATTACCAGAACCTTATAATTTCATAATTATTTCATTGCTATCTGTATATAAATGCGTAAATTTAGACAGATAGAACACAGATAGAAGTCAGATGATAAGAAGTTGGTAACAGGCGTTCCACGATCGAAGGTGGTTTTGATATGAATTTAGGACACAATAAGTATAAACTTTATAAGCAAATTTTATGGGAAAGATAAAAAGTAGCATCGAAGCAATGGTCTCCGGGAAGGTCGGACCCGTAGTCTATTATCAGTTAAGAGGTAAACAGTATGTGCGAACTGTACAGAAGCGGAATAAGAATTCATGGACTCCGGCGCAAAAGTTGCACAGGCAACGCTTCAGCAAGGTCATTCAGCTATGGGAACAGCTTAAATCGACACAAATTGCACCAATCTGGAAGCTGGCGACACAAGAGATGAACGGGTATATATATTTTATGAAGATTAACATGCCTGCCTTTGGTCCCGATGGCAGCCTGACAAATCCACGGGAGCTTCAGCTATCGACAGGGAAGCTGCGGTTACCGCTTGATTTGGTTGCCTCCAGACAGGCAGAGGGGAGCGCAACGATTGAGGTAAGCTGGGAGAACGATCCGAATTTAAAAGAGGTACGATTGCAGGATGAACTCATGATGGTAAGCTATGCCAACGGGATTTATTCAGTGTTAAGTCCTGCCGGACTTGAGAGAAGTGCTCAAAGCGGAACATTTACCCTGCCTGTTAAGCCAGCTGATGCAACACATATCTATTTGTTCTTTGCTTCTGCTGATGGATTGGACTATACCGAGAGTGTTTGCTTTGAATTAGGAGAAAATACGAATTACACGAATTAATACGGATTACACGAAAAGGCAAATTACACGGATTTGGACGGATTACATAGATTAGTGCGTCATCCTGAACGATAATCGAAGCGTCATCCTGAACTTGTTTCAGGATCCCCCAATAGTGCGAGGGGATACCGAATCCCGAGTACTCGGGACGGCATGACGGGTTGATGAGAGGCTGCCTATTACCTCTATACAAATTTGATAGCTAAAAGGACAGAAAAAAAAAGCAAGTAATTGCTTTGATTTATAAACATAACCACTAATTTTAACACAATTTTAAAAATCAAATACATAGATCAAAGCAAAAACGGTTTGGGAATAATTAAAGTATCTAAAAAGTACTATAAACTTTCCGACCTACAATAGTTATGCATTACTTTAAAATTGAGATTCTACCAAAATTGAAAATTCATGAAAGATAAAAAATTTCAAATCTTTGTTTCTTCAACCTACTCTGATCTAAAGGAAGAAAGACAAGCGGCTGTTGAAGCGATTTTATCATCAGGACATATTCCTGCAGGAATGGAGTTATTTTCTGCTGGTAATGAGTCTCAAATGACAGTAATAAAAAGATGGATTGATGAATCCGATATCTATCTTTTAATACTTGGTGGTAGATATGGAAGTATTGAGTCAAAGTCCGGGAAAAGTTTTACACAATTGGAATATGAATATGCATTATCGCAAAAGAAACCTTTATTTTCAGTAGTTATTTCAGAAAATGCAATTGATGAAAAAACGAGAATAATGGGGCGTTCCGCTTTAGAAGATAAAAATCCTCAACTTTTGAATGATTTCAAATTATTGGTACTTTCAAACCTTGTCAAATTTTGGGATGACAAAAAAGACATTAAAATAGCCATACATGAAACGATATCAGATTTTGCATATAGAAAGGATTTAATTGGATGGGTGCGTGGAAATAGCACTGTTGATATTGTTCCGCTGGCTGAAGAAATAACTAGGTTAACCAAAGAAAATCATGAACTAAGAGAAAAGCTAAAATCAAATAGCCCAAATGAGATCTATTATGGTGGTTTAAGTTTTGAGAAGCTTACTGAAATGTTATTATCAGAAAAGCTATCTCCTAAAAATGAGAATGATAATTTAATTGACTTTCTTTTGGCAATAGGTAATAAACTTGCAAGAGGGACTGATAGATTTTCAGATGATTTAGACCTTTTGGTCAAGTATAAATTAATCAAGGATGTAGGAGGTGCTAGTGCATATAGATTTATATTTACCGAGGATGGGCATAATTTCTTTTTGAATGCTCTGTATAAATCGAAGGAACAAAAAAGCAGTGAATAACAGCAAAATACTTGCAAGTCGGGTTTCAGTGCTTCGTTGAGAGAAAATTATAGCAAAATATAGTTAAATAAACGAATAACATGACCAACCATACAATTAGTGCAAATACTTTATTCCACTTTACAAAGTCAATAGATAATTTGAGAAATATATTGACTCATACTTTTAGTCCTAGATATTGTTTGGAACATATCGATAATATATCAAAAGAAGCTATAGATTTGGCAATTCCTATGGTTTGTTTTTGTGATATTCCATTATCTCAAATTAAAGACCATGTTAATACATATGGAGAATACGCGATAGGATTAAGTAAAGAGTGGGCAATGTCAAATGGAATTTCTCCGGTTTTTTATCTTCATTATGGCTCTTTAACTAACGAAATGATTAATAAATTATTTAAAGCTTCTTACAATCTTGACAAGGTAAATTCTAACATAAAAAATGAACTCACTGCATCAAACTCGATGAATTATTTTCAGTTTCTATTTTTTTGTAAAAGTTATAATGGTAGGATGTGGAGAAATGGAATACTTGAACAGAATAAGACTTTTTATGATGAGAGAGAATGGCGATTTATCCCAAATCTAGCAGAATTAGACTCTTTAGGAGCTAATATGGTAATTAGTAAAGATATCCATGAAAATGTGCAATTGAGAAATAGATACAACCGAGATATTGAAAATATAAAGATAAAATTTTCGCCAAAGGATATTAAATATATTATAATAGAAAAGGAGCAGGAAAGACTTAAAATGATTAGAATAATTGAACAAATTAAAGGGAGTGATTATTCAATGGATGATTTAAAAGAGCTAAACTCAAAGATTATTAGTGTTGAGCAGATTAGAGAGGATTTTTAAGAAATGAGAATTATAAAAAGGTGTTATAAATTAATATAGGATAAATATGATTGTTAAGTAATCCAATTAAAAATCTTGAACAAGTGGAAATCACTCGCACAATAGAAATATATTTATCTGATGTTATAACAGATGAATTTCATCGTTACAAATCTTGGGATAATTGTTTTCAAGCATTTAATATATCTAGTAAAAGTGAAAATCATGCTTTGGAATTGGCTTTTTATTTAGCAAGTTGGGGTATGTACAGAGGTTCAAGTGGCTTGCTACAAAAGAATCATTTAATACACAATGACGCAGTTAGCATTTTATTTTCTAAAGAAAGTCAAAAATTGAAATGCGACAAAAACAATGAGGTTACCAAAGATAACATAGATGAAATATTGGCAGTCAAAAGCGAACTGGCAACTTATTATAGTAGTCACTATTTCAGCAAGGGAGGAGATGATTATAAACCAATTTCGCCAACAGACACACTTTTGAGTAAAATTATGCTTGGCACTTTAGGATGTGTTCCAGCATATGACAGATATTTCATTGATGGATTAAAAGAAATGAAAATGACACATACCAAATTCAATGCTTCATCTTTAGCTGAATTATTTGATTTCATAGACAAGAATAGATTTGAAATTGAGAATGCGCAACAATTAATAAAGAACAAGACCAAAAATCATTATCCAATAATGAAAATACTGGATATGTTTTTTTGGCAAATTGGATATGACAAAGACGTAAAAGTTTAAAATCACTGTTTATTGCGGTTTGTGGTTTTAAACAAAAAAAAGGAGTTTCCGTGCTGGTGCAGATTTGTAATCTGCACCTTATAGAATGGGATTTGTAATCCCGGCAAGAAACAGATAAAAATGTTGGAACAGGATTAAAGGATTACAGGATGGGCAGGATTAAAAAAAGCACAGGGTTGAACTGGATATAAGAAATATTGCCCGTCATGTGCCTCTGCTGGTAGCTTCAGAAGTTAGCTGCTATTATAAACATACGCTTCAAAAAAAAAGAAAATGATAAAGAAACCTAATCTTGCATTAACAGTTGTGCTAATCATTATAATAGAGGGATTGGCAATATATCTGAATATGGTGGCGCACCCCCAAGCTCAACCAGGATTAACTATATTCATAGTCTTATTGTTGGCATTGATTTTCGGTAGTTATATGAGATATCGTTCCAGAATAAAATAATCCACTCCAACGGGAACTGTTGGTATTATTTGCTTGCGAAACCGGTTTCGGCGATGTAAACGGTAGATATGGCGTTTTATAACAAACCTTCTTCTTTGAGGATTGAATTTATTTCTTTTTTGGATATGGAGGCTTGTTCGCTTTTATCGTAAATGGTTATCAGCGTGACGTTTTTTTGATTTTCAGAAATCAGAACTTCAAAACTAATAATACGAAAACCGCCGCTCTTTCCCTTGTTTTTCGATTTTACGGATAGCCTGTATTTGTATATGCCATTGCCCATATCTGCTCCGGTAATTTGCGGCAATGTTTCGAGGAAGTGTTTTAGATCGGCATCAATGGACAGGAATTTCTTTTTGTACCGCTTGAATTTTATTTCGAATATGTGGGTATAAAATATAGAAATATTCATTCAAAAAGCTCATTGATTGGTTTAACCTTACCTCGTTTCATCTCATGGATTCCTCTTTTTACTTCGGTGTAGGTCGTTGATTTTTGAATCTGTACGTCTCCATCGTTGACCAGGTCTTTAATAAGGCTTAAAAGCTGTTTTGCCTTGTCCGACTGTGTATTAACTTTCAGTGTAATGATTTCCATTTTGTTACATTTTTGTTGTTACAAAGTTAATGCTTTTTTAGCACAATGCTTTTTCCGCTGTATTATTTTCAACCGGATGGAGTTTAAGGAAATGTAGGTTTATGGTGAGAGAATCAGGGACAAAAAGTGAAATTGTTATAGCGGATGAGAAATTGTCCCACAAGGGAGGATATATTACGGAGAAATAAACAAGGGAAGGGCGATAGACCTTTTTTGTTGATCACTAATTTTAATGTAGTATAATCTAATTATTGTAATAAACGGCATAACTTAACCGCTTACAAAAAATTAATCCAGCCTTTCAAGAGAATCTTTTGCGCCAATGCGATTAGCTGGTTGATGATTTATTGATCCATTGTAATAAATAATAGTAAATTTGGATCTGAAATGTAGAAGAAAATATTGTAAAGAGTCATGTCGTTACTGGAACAAATTAAAAGTAAAGCGAAGAATATCATTCTTAAAAATAAGGATTTACGAGAAAGTAAAGAACGTCTCCAACTTATTATTGATTTAGCAGATGAGGGGGTTGTTGTAGCCCAGGGTTTGAATTTAGTTTTAGTAAATCCCAAAGTATGTGAAATCAGTGGCAGAAGTATGGATGAACTTATTAAAACACCTTTCCTGGATTTAATACATCCTGATGATCGTGAACTAACCTTAAATAATTTCAAAAAAAGGTTGAATGGCGAAGCACTTGAAGCCAAATATGAAATACGAATTTTAAACTGCGATAATACCATTCGCTGGGTTGAATTACATGGCATCAAGATAGATTGGCAGGGCAAACCAGCAACATTAAATTTTCTTAAAGATATTACCGAAGCTAAGGCTACTGAAACAGCATTGAAGGAGAGCGAGGCTAAATTTCGCCATATGGCCGAGTACTCAAGCGATGTAATATGGCACGTGGATTCAAATTTAATTTGCAATTACATAAGTTTAGCTGATGAAAAAATGCGCGGATATACTCAAGAAGAGGTACTGGGTGTGCACCTTTTTAGTATACTCAAACCCGGCACGTATGACCATCTTATCGCTAATTTACAAAAACGCTTAGCCGACGAAAAGGATGGTATAAAAACTGCAATTGCTCCCAGTTATGAATTAGAAGAGAAATGTAAGGATGGTAGCTGGGTTTGGGTTGAGTCCACAGCGACACCCCATCACGATGAGAACGGTAAATTTATAGGTTTAAATGGAGTGACACGTGACATATCGAAGAGAAAAAAGGTGGAAGCGGAAGTTGAATTAAAGACCAAACAGTTAATCGCAGCCAACGCTGATAAAGACCGCTTTGTAACTATTTTAGCACACGACTTAAGAAGTCCATTCCAATCCCTACTTGGGCTTTTAGGAATATTAAATGAGAATATTGAATCATATACAACTAAGGAGATAGCTGAATTTATCAGAACGCTCTATGAGTCTGCGAATAACACCAATAATTTTTTGGAAGATTTGTTAAAATGGGCACAGTCACAAAAAATGCCTTTTCAGTCTTGTGAGATTCCTTTTAAAGATATTTGGTCAGATGTTATAATGGCGATTGAGGGAAGTGCAAACAATAAAGGCATTTCGATAAGCAATGACATACCGCTTGATCTAGAGCTTTATGCCGATGCCAATATGCTAAAGGCTGTTTTACGCAATCTTATTTCTAATGCCATTAAATTCACACACCTAGGAGGTAGTATAAAGCTATCTTGTTTTGAAACCGAAGAAGGAATAAATATTTCTGTAACGGATACTGGAGTTGGAATGTCTCAGAATTTTTCATCGAAATTATTTGATAATACAAATAACTATACCAAAAAAGGAACATTAAATGAAACGGGGTCAGGATTTGGGTTGGTACTTTGTAATGAGTTTTTAAAAAAACATAATGGTAGAATTTGGGTTGAAAGCGAAGAAGGTAAAGGAAGCTCCTTTCATTTTACTCTTCCAAATACCAAATAAGGATAATGACATTCATAAACCACTGTCAAAACGACAAATAATGGGACGAAAATCCATATTATTTCACCAGACAGTAGAAATTCCCAATTAATACAGGCAAGAATTTATACATTAAGGGGAGTTTCCTCCACTTATTCTTAGGTATTACGCATAACATATATACTTATTGATTATTGTTCTATATGGAGTAGTTTAGTAAACTATAAAAAATCAATCACACCATTCATTTAGCTGCGGGACTTTATCAACTATTTAAGTAATCTCAATTATGACACTTGTGAAAAGCTTAAACAAAATGTTAATCTCCAAAATGTTGACTTCAATGCCCAGGCATACCCAGTGCTGGTGCAGATTTGTAATCTGCACCTTATAGAATGGGATTTGTAATCACGGCAAGAAACAGATAAAAATGTTGGAACAGGATTAAAGGATTACAGGATTAAATGATTACTGGATGGACAGGATTAAAAATGCACAGGGTTGAACTGTTCGTGTAAATCAAGTAATCGGGTAATCGTGTTCGAGATTGCTTTATCGCCAGGGATTTATTATCTTTATTTATTGCGTGTAAGGTTATCTGATTTGCTGACCGGGAATAGCAAGCAATACGAATATAACAGAGGGATATTATTGATTTTTAAATCATTAGAAAACTAATGAAATGGAAGAGGAGATGAGGATGGCGGCAGAGCCGAGCGCATAAAAACAATTAAAAAAGAGAGAAGTACACAATTAAACCACATAAAAGGAAGACCTCGATGCAACAAAAAACGTTTAACTTTTACTGCGACGAAAGCACTCATCTCGAAAATGATGGGTTTCCGTTTATGTTTATTGCCTATGTCAGCTCTGCATGGAACCAGATAAAACTGCATTCAGAGAACATTTTTCATCTTCGGGAGAAACATCATTTCAAAGGCGAAATTAAGTGGTCAAAGCTTTCAGAATCAAACTATCTATTCTATTCCGAATTAATTGATTATTTCTTTGCCACTGACCTCAATTTCAGGGCAGTTATTGTGAATAAATCAAAAATTGATAACGAGAAATTGGGATTTACCTATGACGATTTTTATTATCGGATGTACTACCAGTTACTTCATCACAAGATTGATATGGAGCATACCTACAATATTTATCTGGATATAAAAGATACATGTAGTTCCAGAAAGATCAAAAAACTAAGAGAAATCTTGAACATCCAATACGGCAACATACGCAACTTACAGTTTATTCATTCGCACGAAAGCACGCTTTTACAATTAGCTGATGTAATTATGGGTGCACTTAATTATAATTTGCGGGGAGAGAAGAAAGTAATTGCAAAATTGAAGCTCATTGAAAAAATCAAAAGACATTCCAATAGATCATTGGATTGTTCCACTCCGAAATGCTCTGAGAAGTTCAACCTTTTTTTTATAGAATTAAAATAAGCAATATGCCCTTTAATCTTCTTAAAAGATACCCCGAGCTCCTTGAAATTGGACATCTTACTGAACCAGATCGGAACAAATCGCTCAGGGCAGTTTTTAAACGCGACATCGAAGATAATACTGATCTGAAATTTCGAACCAAGGTCATAAGGCCAATTAAAAGTGAAGAACCTGCCATGCAACTTTTATTTCGGCATCTGACAACTGAGGAGATTGAAGAAACAGATGAAAATGGTAAATTATATAAAAGGCGTCTATTTGAAATCCATCGTTCACAAAGGATACATTGGATAAAATTTCATATTGAAGAGAATCTTAAAGAAGCAATTACTGTATTTAGTACTGAAGAGCGAGTAAATAACAGAAACGCCTTTCGGACCTATATTTACGATCGTAAACAGAAATATGTGATTGTGATGGAACCCCAACGAAGTGGAAAAGATTACTATTTACTTTCAGCCTATTATTTGAATCGATCCTATGGTGAAAAGATGTTACAGAAGAAAATAAAGAACAAATTATCCTATCTGTTATAAAACCGCAGAGGACGGTACATATCAAGATGTATCGTCCTCCGAAACTCCTTCTTCCTAATTAAGGAAAGATGAGCAATACAAAACTAGATCATTTTATTGACATGACAACATACAACAAACCTGCTACAAAACATTTAACACAAATATCATTTCAAGTTGAACCAGCTTTGGTGCATATATGCCCCGAGTACTCGGGGCACCTTTTAGCATGGGATTTGTAATCGTGACAAGAAACAGATTAAAATGTCGGAACAGGATGAAATGATTACGGGATGGAAAATGTCTGAACTGTGATTAAGCTGATTAAATGATTGACTATGATTATCTTTAGTTAAGAAATCAGCGGAATCAGGTAAATCAGGTGTAATCAAAGTTCAGACTATTTTTTAACATCGCTGGTGCATATTTGCAATCTGCACCTTTCAAAATGGGATTTATAATCGTGGTAAGAAACAGATAAAAATGTTGGAACTCCCGAGGTATCGGGACAAGTTGTGATTAAGCAGATTAAATGATTGACTATGATTATCTTTGGTTAATAAATCAGTGGAATCTGGTAAATCAGGTTGAATCAAAACTTGTCCCGATACCTCGGGTGTTCAGACTATTTTTTAATCAGCGGAACCAGTCAGTGCAGGATCTTGAAAGGATTCTGGAAGCGGTAAAAGGCAAAGTAACAAAAGAATAATTTTATGGACCTATCACTGATCCAAAGCAAAATTTATGAAATCCGGGGCCAGCGTGTAATGCTGGACTTTGACCTGGCAGAAATGTACCTGGTTGAAACAAGAGCATTAAAACAAGCAGTAAGACGAAACAATACTCGTTTCCCTGAAGATTTCATGTTTGAACTTACTAAACACGAGCTTACTTTTTTAAGATCACAAATTGTGATCTCCCCGTCACTATCAACCGGTTATACACCATTTGCCTTTACTGAGCAGGGTGTTGCAATGCTCTCAAGTGTATTGCGAAGCGAAAAGGCCATTGAGATAAATATCAGTATAATGAGGGCCTTTGTAAAAGTTAGAAGCTATCTTATTGCTCAATCATCTGTTTCAGCAGAAATAAAGGAACTCTGGCAGCATGTGAAAGCTTTGGAGGGACAGAGCGAGGAAAACTTGAAGGCTTTAAATGATATGGGAGAAGAAAATCAGGAAACTTTCGATGAAATTTATTTGGCACTATCAGAGCTGGCCAATAAGCATAAAAACATTTCATCGCCCAACCAATCCCGGAAGCCAATCGGCTTTGTAAAACCCAAAGAATAAACCACATCACCATGGAAAGAGAAGAAATTGAATATATCACTGCGTTAATTGATATTAAAGGTTACGAACACACTCTCTAAACCCGGCTCTTGCGCAGATTTGCCCCGAGTACTGGGGCACCTTTTAGCATGGGATTTGTAATCGCGGCAAGAAACAGGTTAAAATGTCGGAACAGGATAGAGTGATTACAGGATAGAGAGGATTAAAAAACGTATCTGGGAAAAACTATACAATTCCATTTTTAATTAGGACGAATTCGCCCAAATTAGAATTCAAGCAGGTTTGAACAGTTTTAAAATTAGTATTAAAGAATTCGTTGAAAAAACAAATCAGGCACATTCTATGCACAATAAAAAAGCACCTACACAACTGAATGTGTAAGTGCCTTATTTTAAATGTCGGTTTGGAGGGATTCGAACCCTCGGCCCGCTGATTAAGAGTCAGCTGCTCTACCAACTGAGCTACAAACCGAATCGGCGACAAAAGTAACAGATTGTTTGTCATTTTCAAAAAATCGACTCATTAAATCAGTTTATATTTTTATTATTCTGAGCTTGAATATAATATAGGGAGGAATGTTGACGTTATCCCTTGAAAACCATGAATAAATAACTATCCAGCCAACAGACTCTTGGTTTGCAGTGAATGAAATAATATCTTTGTTTGAAAACCAATAAACAAATATGGAAATCTTGAAATATGTGCCGGATGGGTTTGTAAAATTCATTCTGGTATTGATTTTTTCATTGCTTATAGGATTGGAGCAAAGACGTCACCATATCGACGAGAACGAGCATCTTCTGTTTGGTACCGACCGTACATTTACCTTTATCGGATTGCTGGCCTATGTTTTATTTATTGCTGATCCGGTAAACTATATTCCCTTTTTGACAGGATTTGCTTTGATTGGCCTCCTGCTTGGTATTCAATACCATCATAAAATCAGCCAGAACGGGAAATTTGGGTTAACGAGTACTATTCTGGCCCTGCTTACTTATTGTATTCCGATCATGGTTTTCACACAGCCGGTATGGCTGCTTTTATCATTTATTGTTGCCCTTCTGCTGGTAGCCGAACTTAAAAACAATCTTATTACACTTACAAAAAAGGCATCAGAAAAGGAGTTTATCGTGCTGGCAAAGTTTATTGCCCTTGCGGGTATAATTTTACCGCTCCTCCCTGATGGAAATATATCCCCTCAAATACCAATATCACCATACCATCTTTGGCTGGCCATAGTGGTTGTTTCGGGTATCTCCTATTGCAGCTATCTGCTGAAGAAATTTGTTTTCCCCGATTCAGGAGTCATGCTCACAGGAATATTGGGCGGTTTATACAGCAGTACTGCAACTACCGTTATTATTGCCCGCAAAGAAAAACTGGGAGAAGCTGGTCCTCATGCAATTTCAGCCATCATGATTGCCAACGGAATGATGTATTTGCGCATTCTGTTTTTATCATTCATATTCAACCCCCAGGTAGCATTACAGTTGACAATCCCTTTTGTTGGGATGTTCCTGGTGACTTTACTTCTTTCGAAAATCTCAATGTCAAAAATTCAGGATCAATCGTCTGAACAAGATCCTGTGATGAATGTTGAAGCGAATAAGAATCCACTTGAATTCAGAACGGCTGCTATTTTTGGAGGACTATTTGTAGTATTTGCATTACTGACAGATTTTGTATTGAAAAGATACGGCAGCGGCGGGATAACAAGCCTGGCCTATGTGGTCGGAGTAACGGATATCGATCCGTTTTTATTAAATCTCCTTCAACATAAGACAGGAATTGAACAGATTACAATTGTATTGGCAATAATAAATGCCACCAATAGTAATAACCTCTTAAAAATGATATATGCAATATCATTAAGCAATAAAAGTCTCCGTAAGCGTATATTTTTTAATTTTGCAGTACTTATTGGTGCCGGGGTACTTTTGTCAATTCTCTTTTATTTACTTTAGCAGTTGAAATTTCACAAGAAACGAATTATAAACAAACGATCATGAAAACAGGAAATTATCGTAATATCATTTCACTCATTATCTTTTCAAGTCTGATATTTACGGGATGTAAAAAAGATAAAGTGCAGGCACCACCCGTGGTTATCCCTGATGCTTCAGTAGTCAATAAATTCATCTGGAATGGAATGCATGATTATTATTTATGGAGCAGCCAGATACCCAATTTGTCAGAGCCAAAATTCGGGGAGAAAGACACTTTAAACCTGTTGCTGAATAGGTTTACTGATCCTCAGGTCTTATTCACCAGTTTGCTTTATCAATACAATACCATTGACAAATGGTCATTTATGGTTGATAACTCACAGACCATTACCGACTGGATCAGCGGGACTTCTAAAACGGCGGGGTATGATTATATGCTTGCCCGAATTGATCAGGCAGGAAATCTTATTGGATTTATACGGTATGTATATAAAAATTCACCTGCAGAAAAGGCAGGTTTAAAACGTGGCAACCTATTTCTGAAAGTGAATGATCAATCATTAACAATATCCAACTACCAGACTTTATTAGCAATAACAGATACCTACAAACTGGGGTTTGCCAATATTACAAATGGTACAATTGCAGCCAACAATCTTTCAGCAACCTTGACACCGATTGAAATGCAGGAAGATCCGATTAATAAGGACACCATTTTTGTATATAACAATCAAAAGATAGGCTACCTCGTTTACAACGGATTTAACTCTGACTTTGACCTTCAGCTAAACAATGTCATCAAAACCTTTAAGGATGCAAATATCGACCAAATGGTGCTTGATTTGCGCTACAATGGAGGAGGATCTGTCCAGAGCAGCACTTATCTTGCCAGTATGCTTTATGGGACCGATGTAACCAAAGTGTTTGCCAGTTCGCAATACAATGCAGGTTTTCAGGCAGCAATTGCTGAACAAAGTGGTTCAGCTTCACTAAATTACTATTTTGCAAATACTATTATAGCAACAGCTACTACTTCCTCTGCTCCAATAAACACACTCAATCTTCAAAAAATATATATCATAGTTTCCGACAACACAGCCTCTGCAAGTGAGTTGCTGATTAACGGTCTTAGGCCATATATGAATGTGAAGGTCGTCGGCATTAATACGGTTGGTAAATATGTAGGCTCAATGACCATTGAGGATTGGATAGATAACAATGGAACTGTGAATCCTAAAGATCCTTATGCCATGCAGCCAATTGTAGTTAAATTTGCCAATAAAGATGGGGTAACTGATTTTATTAATGGCTTAACGCCTGACATTGTGGCAAGTGAATTCTCTCAAACAGGAATTACTGCAGATGAATTGACTGGTATTTTGCCGTTCGGCGATCCAAATGAAAAACTGTTAAAGTACGTTCTTGCCGACATATCCGGTATACCTATAACCGCACAGACTTTTAAATCCGGTCAAATTGGAATGAAGAAAGTTATGGGTAGTCACGACCTCAAACCATTTGCAACAGATATGTATATCAATCCTGTTAAGATTAAAAGTTCAGGATTAAAATAATAAGATTTAGGAAGCAGTTTTGAATCTTGAATGAATCACTGCTGCTTCCTCAAATAAATTAATCGCTTTTACGGATTCCATTATCCGAAAATGCTGAAAATTGGGAATCCATTTCAACTAAACCGACCTCCATCCTAAATCATGAAAACCAGATTCCTTTACTTAATTTCATTTCTTCTCTTATTTACTCCTTCCATTTTTTCGCAGGTTCCCGGGATAACCTCCTCCAATTTACCACTGATAGTAATTAACACCAATGGACAAACAATACAGGAAGCAGGAAAAATAGCTGCAAAGATGAAAGTGATTAATAATGGCGTTGGCAAAGTAAATATGCCCTCTGATCCGGGAAATAACTTCGATGGAAATGTTGGAATCGAATATCGGGGGACTTTAAATTCCGGTGTACAAAATCCTTACAACTTTGAAACCAGAGATGCTGCCGGGGCCAACCTAAATGTGTCTTTATTGGGAATGCCCGAAGAAAATGACTGGGTTCTGCTGGCCAACTACGATGACAAAACATTTATGCGCAACACTTTGGCTTTTCAGTTATTCCGTAAGATGAGCCACTATGCGCCCCGTACACAAATGGTTGAAGTTATAATCAATAATACCTACCAGGGAATTTATCTCCTGGCCGAAAAAATCAAGCAGGACAATGGTCGCGTTGATATTGCCAAACTAACCAATACAGATATTTCGGGAGATAATCTGACAGGCGGGTATATCTTCAAAATAGACACCTACGACGCAACAAACAGTTGGTTAAGCAATTACACGCCGATTGATCATCCTGAAAAAGCTGTTCATTACGTCTATGAAAGTCCTGATCCATCCAAATTGGTTTCTCAGCAGAAAACCTACCTGAAAACAGTTGTTAACTCTTTTGAGTCTGTACTCTACAGTTCTGGCTTTGCTGATCAGACAATAGGATATCCGGCATGGATAAAGATGAATTCGTTTATGGACTATTTCATCGTCAGTGAGGTCTCCAGAAATATAAATGCTTACAGAAAAAACTGTTACTATTTTAAGAATAAAGACAGCAATGATACTAAAATTCATTCAGGCCCGGTATGGGATTTTGACTCAGCCTGGAAGAACATTGTTGATTGTGATCCATACAAAGCTACGGACGGTTCAGGATGGAGCTATAAAATCAATGATTGTACCACCAATAAAACAAACTCGAATGGCTGGATAGTACGTTTGCTTCAGGATCAGGCCTTTGCTGATGCAGTGAACGCCAGATACTTCGAAATGCGAAAATCATACCTGAGTTCACAATATATGAACAGCTTCATCGATTCGATTCAGAATCAGGCCAGGGAGGCCGAGGTAAGGCATTATGCCAAATGGAACATCTTATCCGCTTCGGTGGGAACTCTAGAGGTAGACCCTCAGCCTGCGACCTATGAAGGACAGATAACAAAATTCAAAGACTGGATTCAAACCCGGCTCAACTGGCTGGACGGACACATGGTGGGCAACTTTACTTCTGCTGAAAATCCTGAAAAAGAATTTAGCTATCGGATCTTTCCAAATCCAACTCATGAGATCCTTTATCTTGAATCATCATCCGAAATTCAAAACATCCAGATATACAGCAGTGACGGAACCTGTGTACTGACAACTGACGGGAAAGCAAAATATTCAACACAGGTAAATGTTTCAGGGCTTTCTCATGGCTTTTACCTGGTAAAGTTGGCACTCAAGGGAGGTCATACAATTAATTCCAAGCTGGTTATAAATTAATATGGATGTCCGTAATTACCTAAGGGGTCATTGGATAGTCATTTAATTGTCATTTGATTGTCATTTATCGTTTCAAGGCAACTTAATGACCATCGAATGACCACTTAATGACCAACAAATGACTATTGAATGACTGAGAAATGACCTTTAGTAAAATTACGGATAGTCATTTAATATTTTTCATCTTGCTGGATAAGGGATCACATGGCATAGTTGATGGGTCCCGGTAGGTACCGGGATCAAAACCAATATTTAGGTATGCTTTTTCTGAAAAAATCTTACTTTTCTGAAAAAATCTTAGTAACTTAGATCAGCCCCCGCAACCTAAATCTTATCTATCTTATGAAAATAGACCCGAAAGTCCCGTTAGCTATCGGGAACGGGATCAATAATCTTTACACTCATTCTGTTTTCATCACACATATAAGACAACCAGTGATTATAAGATAAGAAGATTGGGATTTGGGGGCATTATCTGGTTACTAAAATTGAATTAAAAAAAGTAAGATTTTTAAAAACTTACCATTGACTTTGCTTTCCCCACAATAATATCATGTGATCCTGGATAAGCTATAGGTTGTTAAAGTAAAATTTGCTATTTTTATTTCCTAACCAAAAACTAACCTAATGAAAAAACTATTCGCTATTACACTGGTTTTGGTCGCTACATTTTCCGTCCAGGCCCAGCAACTTCCATTCAGGCTCGAAGAATTAACAGCTCCTGACTATGTCAAAGCAGTTGAAAAATCATCAAAGACCTGCATACTGCCCATTGGAGTAATGGAAAAGCATGGACCACATCTTCCAATCGGAACCGATTTGTTCCGTGCCCGTGAATATGCCCTTCGTGCTGCCGAAAAGGAATATACTGTTGTGTTTCCGTGGTATTACTTCAGTCAGATTAACGAGGCCAGGCATCAGCCGGGAACTATCTCCTACAGTCCTGAACTGATATGGAAAGCTCTTCAGGAGACACTCGACGAACTGGCCCGCAATGGCTTTGATAAAATCATCATTGTAAACGGTCATGGCGGAAACAATGCTTTCCTGAATTTCTTCGGAATGGCACAACTGTCAGAACGGCGTGCTTACAGTCTTTATCTGTTTCAACCAACACATGATCCGGAGGTTGCGAAAAAAGTGGAGGAATTGACTCAGCATGATCCCCTGAACGCTCATGCCGGTAATGAGGAATCATCAGAAATGAAAGCCATCCAACCCGATTTGACCCATCCCGAACGTGGCGGATTACAATCAGGAAGTGATCAGGAACGACTGAAAAGCCTGCAGAATGCTTATACGGGGATCTGGTGGTATGCAAAATTTCCCAATCATTATGGTGGCGATGGTACAAAGGCAAACGCAAAAGCCGGCGAATTGCTGATTAATTCAACGGTCGATCAATTGGTGAAAATGATTCAGGCTGTGAAAAAAGATGAAGTTGTTCCTGCTCTTCAAAAGGAATTCTTCGACAAATCGGAAAATCCTCTGAAGACCAAACAATAATTCTCATTGGTAGATTAATTGATTAGGAAGCCTGGAAGGAAATTTACAGGAAGAAGATTGCAACACCGCCCACTGTAATTACAGCGCCTATAATTTCCTTCCAGTTAACCTTTTCATGAAATAAGAAGATAGCTGGCGGAATGATCAGCACAGGGACTATTGACATGATCGAAGCTGCAACTCCGGCCTGGGTATTCTGAATTGCCAGAAGTGAGAAGGAAACGCCTAAAAATGGCCCAAATACAGATCCTAAAGCAACTCGCTTCATGGCTGGTTTATGTTGTAAAGCTTTCCAAACTTTATCGTATCGTTTGGTGAATAAAATAATAATCGCGAAACCAATCATGCCTGTGATAACGCGGATATGCGAAGCGGCAAATGCATCATAGTTACCCATTCCTTTTTTACTCAATACCAGTCCTACTCCCTGTCCCACCGCTCCTCCAAAAGCAAGCAGGATTCCTTTAATGCTGTAATTGGTGGTAATTTTATGGCTCTTCCTCGTGATGTCTTCATTTTTTTCACGTTTCAGAATGACTATGGAAATTCCGGTTAGAGTAACAGCCATACCCACCCAGTTCATGAGGCTCAGAACCTCTCCCAATATTATCCAACTTACAAATGCTGTGATAGGTGGCGCCAATGCCATAATCAGCATGGCTATTCTGGCTCCAATCACTACGTAGGATTGGAAAAGAAGTAAATCGCCAATCACAAAACCTACGATACCTGACAAGGCCAGCCAGGCCCATTGTTCCGCGCTTGCATCCATCGGTAAAATCATGCCTCTGCGGAAATAATTAACGACTCCGTAGATGAAAAATGCGAACACTAAACGAATCAAATTAACCTGAAGGGATCCAATCTTTTTGCCGGCAGATTCAAAGGACATACTGGTCACCATCCAGAATACGGCGGTTAAGAGAGCGGCGATTTCGCCAGTGTAATGAGCCATATTATTTATTAAAAGAAGGCACGAAGATAAGTAAAGAAGTCCTAAAGTGAACTTGAATTGAAATAAGGATTTACCATTATACTATATACAATTTACGATTTCATTGCAGAAACCAGAGTCAAACCGGGTAAATAATAAATCTATAAATGGTAAATTTAAAGCACTTTATTCCATATCATTTAGATGAAGATCAAGCGCTTTTACCGAAATCTGAATTTCGCGGATTGAAATGGCAAGTGATAGAATCAAAAGAACCAAAGCAATTCCAAAAAGCGCTTCTGCCCAAATATGAAAGTTGACGTAAATCAGGAACATACAAATCACACAAAGCAGAAGACTGGAAATGCCTAAAATCTGCATCGTTTTGGTTAATTGTAACCGTTTTCTCAGATTCTGTATCTGACCAAGAAGCAGTGAATTTGGATTTTCCTTAAACGAGGTATGTAAGCTGCGCACAACCTGGGCATAGGCCAGAAATCGATTGGTATAGGCCAGTAAAATCAAGGAAATAGCCGAAAACAATAATGCGGGTGTGGTAAGAGTTAACTGTTCCATAAAAAAAGTGCCTAAAGTATTTAAAGTGAGCTAAAGTGCCTAAAATTGGAATGAAAAACTTTATGCACTCCAACCTTTAGGCACTTCGAACTTCTTTTATTATTTCAGCAATCCGGCCATTGTATCGCGCAGTTTACCTTCACGGATATTGCGTGCAATAATTTTACCTGTTTTGTCAACCAACAGGTTGGCAGGAATTGAATTCACCGAATACAATGCAGCAGCCTGGTTTTTCCAGCCTTTCAAATCCGAAACGTGCGGCCAGGTAAGCTGATCGTCAGCAATGGCTTTTGCCCATTTGGTCTTATCGCTATCCAACGAAACTCCAAATACGCCAAAACCCTTGGTATGGTATTTATTATATGTCGAAACAACATTCGGATTTTCCCGTCTGCAGGGGCCACACCATGAAGCCCAGAAATCGATTAGTGTGTATTCATTCTTCGAGTAGATATCACTTAGTTTTACAGGATTTCCCATAAGATCGTTCATTGTGAAATCGGGAGCCATTTGTCCCACTGCAACCGATTTCAGTTTAGCTACACGCTCTTTCAAGGTCAAAATGGTAGGTACTATATCCAGTTTTGGACTTAAGCCTTTTAGATAACCTTCCAGAACATCGGCTTCCATGTCGTAATAAACCCGGCTAAGCAGGTATGGTGAAACATATGATTCGGGATTTGCTTTGATGAAATTCTTTTGTTCAAGGTCGATTTTATCAAAAACATCTTCAGACAATGACATTAAACTGTCAGCCTTCACTTTTTCACCAGCCTTTTCAGCATCTTTGGATTGTCTGAAATAAACCGTTCCCTGCTTGTCAAGAAGGTCAAGTTTACTTTGTACAGCCTGAAATTCATCCTGATCCTTTGAACCGGTAACTTTGGCGGTTGTCAATGAATCTATTGAACCGGTAATATTAATCTCAGCATTTTCAATAAAGAATGGCAGTTTCTCTTTCCTCGTGCTGACGCTCAAATAATAGACTTCAGGAAATTTAAACGGCCCTCTGAACTTGCATTCACCATATTTAAGATCAGTTGAATCCAACCGTATAAATTCACCTTTGATTCTATGGCTCAGGTAAGCTTTCCCTTCACCTGAAGTTAACTTCACTATGATTTTGTAGGAAGGTTCATGGTTACAGGCAAAAAAGCCAAACATAACCGCAATTAGTAACAGATTTCTCATCGTTGTATTTTGTATAATTAGTAAGTTTAACATGCAGATGCAAATTAAAAGAAATAAATCAAAAAAATACTGCTTTCTTCAACAAAAAAACCGGGACAGATTGCCCGGTTCTTCTCGTATAATTTAATTCGATATCTATCTTGATATCTGACAACTAATCAATCTATTTCTTTTCATAGCCTTCCAGATGAACACTCATTACTGATCGTCCTGATGGATCGGCATTATTCTTGAAACTGGCATCCCATTCCAGGGCAATTGGCGTACTGCAGGCAATTGAAGGTACTGAAGGAACGCAGCTTGCTGCAGAATCAGACGGGAAATATTCAGTAAAAATGGAGCGGTAGAAATACTCTTCTTTTGATGGAGGCGTATTGATTGGGAACCTGTATTTCGCGGTATTCATTTGCTCATCAGTTACTTTTTCCGCAACCATAGCTTTCAATGAGTCGATCCAATTGTAGCCAACTCCATCGGAGAATTGTTCTTTTTGTCGCCATACAACACTTTCAGGCAAGTAATCCTCGAATGCCTTGCGAACGACCCATTTTTCCATCCTGCCATTCTTGGCCATTTTCTCTTCGGGATTGATCCGCATAGCTACATCCAGGAACTCTTTATCCAGGAATGGAACACGGCCTTCAACACCCCAGGCTGCCAATGATTTGTTGGCACGTAAACAATCATACAAATGCAGTTTGCTTAACTTACGAACAGTCTCTTCATGAAATGCACGGGCATTAGGCGCTTTATGGAAGTAGAGGTAACCCCCGAATATTTCATCGGCACCTTCACCCGAAAGAACCATCTTCACACCCATTGACTTGATGACACGAGACAGAAGGTACATGGGTGTCGATGCACGAATAGTAGTCACATCATAGGTTTCAAGGTGATAAATCACATCACGTATGGCATCCAGGCCTTCCTGAACAGTGAAATGAATCTGATGATGAACCGTTCCGATGTGATCTGCAACCTTTTGAGCGGCAGCCAAATCTGGCGACCCGATCAAACCAACGGCAAACGAATGCAATTGTGGCCAGTAGGCTGTCTCAGAATTCTGAGACTCGATCCGATAAGCTGCATATTTTTTAGCGATCGCTGAAATAACCGATGAGTCAAGTCCACCCGAAAGCAATACTCCGTATGGAACGTCCGACATTAACTGGCGGTGAACTGCATCTTCAAGGGCCTTTCGTAAAACATCAATATCAAAGCCATTGTCCTTCACGGCATCATACGATTCCCATTCACGTTCGTACCAGGTTTTTACCTCGCCGTCAGGGCTATACAGGTATTTCCCTGGCAAAAATTCTTCTATTTTGTTACAATATCCTTCAAGCGCTTTCAACTCTGAGGCCACGAAGTAATTTCCTGATTTATCCCAACCCTGGTATAGAGGAATAATACCAATGTGATCGCGTGCAATAAGATAAACATCCTTTTCTATATCGTATAAGGCAAATGCAAAAATACCGTTCAGATCTTCCAGAAAATCAATTCCCTTTTCCCGATACAAAGCCAGAATAACTTCACAATCAGAATGAGTAAGAAATTCATACGAATCACCAATCCGGTTTCGGATTTCCTGGTGATTATATATTTCGCCATTTACGGCCAATACCAGTTTCCTATCTTTACTATACAAAGGCTGGCCACCTGATTCAGGGTCAACAATTGACAGTCGTTCGTGCGAAAGAATTGCTTTATCACATGAAAAAATACCTGACCAATCGGGACCACGATGCCTGATCTTTTTTGACATCTTTAAAACCTGAGGGCGTAATTCCATTGCGGGCACCTTCAAATCAAATACACCTACAAATCCACACATATCATTTCCTGTTTATAAATATTTACATCCAATAAAATTATACAGTTGTCAAAAATAGTCATTCTGATTGATTACAGAAAGATTTTCTGACATATTTCTCTTTTATACCTCATTTACCGTCACATAAGTCAACATTCACCCCTTTTGGTGAACCATTGAATATTTCATTTTTACGGCACACTACTCTTTTTCAATCCACCCTTGCATTAAAAATATACCATTTCATTCATGACCCCCTTTTTCCGAAACAACAACAAACAAAATTACAGTGTTTTTTCAGAATATGCCTGAAGAAAAGAATTTCTTTACATTATATTCCTGAAAAGCAAAAATGCAGTCAAAAACTGACGGATCACATGACATTGTTGAGGGATCCCGGTAGTTACCGGGATCAAAACCAATATTCAGGACTGTTTTTTTGAAATAATCTTACTTTTTTGAAATGATCTTAGCCCCGAGTACTCGGGGGATCAGCCCCAAAAACCTTAATCTTATCTATCTTATGAAAATAGAATTCTTTTTCGAACCCTGTATCCAAATAACATGGATGGCCATTTTTTAAAACCTCATTTTTATTGGTAACTTAGTAGAAAAATCCAAACACGCAGTCAATAACCTTATTACCTTATTTGGGGTTGATAGACTGATAACTCCTGATAGTTGTATTCAACTTTCATCCCGAGTACTCGGGAAGGTAATAAGGTTTGATACTGGTGGCCATATACTTTTTCTACTGAGGTTAATACGTTTGAAATAAAAGAAGTAAGATTTCTTAAAACTCACCATTAACTTTGCTTTCCCGCAACAAGATCATGTAATCCAAACTGACTACCTTTCTATTTGTGGCAGAAAGGATTCCATCCCTGTTTTAAAGGATGGAATCCCTTCATCTTGGAAAAAACCGAAAGAAAACATATTAAACACCATATATCTTTGCATTATTATTTATAATCATTACTTTTGATCTTAGAAATGAACATATTAGTAAAACGAGATAATAAAGAAATGTAGAACAAGAAGAAAATAGGAATTATAAAATATAGCGTTTAGCTGAGTTCTGTATCTAAAACCGACCAAAATTTGAGATACTCCACAGAAAAAGCAATAACGCCACGGTAAAGCGTGGTCGTTGCTTTTATGTTGTGGAGTGGGTTCTTGGTCGGACCTTAGATACAGCGTGGGCAATTTGGCCACGCTGTTTTTTTGTGAAAATATAAGAACGATGGGTTAGGAGATGATGGAGTTTATGGTGGAATAACCAAATTGAAATAACTGACAATTTGAAATACACATATATAAAAAACCAAAAATCAATCCTATGAAGAAGCTTTTTACTTTATTGATTGGCATTATACTTTTTGTAAATGCCAATGCCCAAGCTCCACAGTTAAATTGGGCAAAGTCTTTTAACGGCAAGAGTGCATCAACTGATTCTACATCGGTAATGAAGATGTATATTCTTGACAAGTCTATATACATCGCCGGAACCTCTGATGCCTATGGAACAGCTAATGACATTGTTTTAATAAAACGCGATTTTGCTACCGGCGACACCCTTTGGACCCGCCATTACAACGGGCCAGCCAATGCTGATGATCAGGCTGTTGATATGGAAATTAACCAAACTACCGGCGATGTTTATGTTACTGGTAAAAGTATGGGGATTAGTACCGGTTATGATATTGTAACTCTTAAATATTCATCTGATGGCACTTTAGGCTGGGCCAATCGGTGGGATAACACCAATTATCATGGTGATGACATTCCGAAGGCTATTGGAATAGACTATAATGGAAGAATCTTTGTGACAGCATCTACCTATGATGGGACTAATTATTTTGAAGATTTACTTGTTTTAGATTATAATTCAATAGGGAATTTGACAAATTATAGTAAAGATAATATATTGTGGTATTATGGAGACAATAGTATTGATTTAGTTAAAGATGCAAAAGTTAGTAATAACGGGGAAGTTTTTGTCACAGGCGAATGTATGTATGGTAATTCAAACAATGGTTATTCTTTTGTTTTTGCACGTGGTTTTACTGCAGGCTTATCCAAGTACTACAGCTTTAATTGCTCAAATAGTGGTTTTACTTCTTTTCCACAACAAGCCATGAAGGCACCTGATGACTTCAACTATTTTAATGCAATGGATTTAGATAATTCTAATAATGTTTACCTAGCTTATTTGAATGATACTATTTATGGTGCTGGTACGGGATACAACATTGGTATTTCCAAAATCAATAACTCTGGATGTGTCGATTGGGAGAGGAAAACAGGAAGTAATGCCAGTTATAAAAATTTAAGAGTTAATGCGATAAAAGCTGACTCGAATGGAAACGTGTATGCCGCAGGTTATGAAAAAAACAGTAGCGGTAATTTGGATTGGTTTGTCATCAAGTACAATAGTTCCGGCGATTTTCAATGGCGCAAAACTAAAAATGGGACGGGCAATGGGAACGACATTCCTAATGATATTGCTTTTGATGAATTTCAAAATCCGGTCGTGGTTGGTGTAACCAATAATATAGGTACCAACAATGATATAACTTTTGTAAAGTATAACAAAACCAATGGGGCTGAACTATTTTCGGCAAATTATGATTCTGGAAATGGTGATGAAAAAGCCTACAATATTATTGTTGATGCAAGCCAAAAAATAATTATCAATGGAATACAGAACACGGCAACACAAAGCCAGAATATGATCACATTAATGTATTGTAATCCAGCAGCTACAGTAGGAGTTATTGAAGGATCAGCAACTGTTTGTCAGGGTCAAAATTTAGTAACCTATACTGTACCTGAAATTGAGAATGCAACATCATATATTTGGACATTGCCTACTGGAGCAACTGGCTCAAGTACTACAAACAGCATCTCCGTGAATTACTCCATATCAGCAATTTCAGGCAACATTACAGTAAAAGGGCATAATGATTGTGCCGATGGTGCATCCTCTGCACTTGCAATTACTGTAAATCCTTTATCTGCCAGTGCCGGAACAATTACAGGCAATGCAATTGTATGTCAGGGTTCAAATTCGGTAACCTATACAGTTCCGTCAATTGAGAATGCAACTTCATATATTTGGACATTACCAACTGGTGTAATTGGTACGAGTACTACAAATAGCATTTCTGTAATTTATGGTAATTCTTCTGTTTCGGGTAATATTACTGTAAAAGGACATAATTCATGCGGTGATGGAACTTCGTCAACACTTGCCATTACTGTAAACAGTGTACCTGCAAATGCCGGAACAATTACTGGGAATACAACTGTATGTCAGGGACAAAACGCAGTAAGCTATACCGTTCCTGCAATTGCGAATGCTACTTCATACGTATGGACCCTACCAGATGGTGCAACTGGGACAAGCACAACAAATACTATTAATGTAAATTTTGGCCAGTCTGCTGTTTCCGGTGGTATTGAAGTATATGGGCACAGCACCTGTGGCGATGGTAATGCATCGATAATTGCAGTTACAGTAAATCCCTCACCTACTGGAGCAGGGACAATTACAGGAACTGCAACCGTTTGTCAGGGGCAAAGTTCAATAACTTATTCTGTACCAACAATTGCTAATGCGTTGTCGTATATATGGATATTGCCAGCAGGTGCAACAGGAACAAGTACAACAAAAAGCATCACCGTAAATTATGGATCATCGGCTGTTTCCGGAGACATAACAGTTAAAGGACATTTTTCATGTGGCGATGGGGCTTCTTCAACTCTTGCAATTACTGTAAATCCTTTACCAGCTAACGCAGGCACAATTTCAGGAACTACAACCATTTGTCAGGGACAAAATTCAGTACTCTATGCTGCTCCGACTATTGCCAATGCAACTTCATATATCTGGACATTGCCAAATGGTGCAACCGGTACAAGTTCAACAAAGACCATTATTGTAAATTATGGAACATCGGCTGTTTCAGGGAATATTACCGTGAAAGGGAGCAATTCATGTGGAGATGGCGCCATTTCTACCTTACCAGTTGTAGTTAATCAAACTCCTGCAACGCCAACAGTCACACAAGATACACTAAATAACATTAAAATTTTAAATTCGAGTGCAACAACTGGTAATCAGTGGTATAATAAAGATGGTGAAATTGTTGGTGCAACTACTCAGGATTATACTCCAAAATCAAGCGGAGATTATTACGTTGTTGTTTCAGTCAATGGTTGCTCATCCAATTCTTCAAATATAATGTCTTTCATTCCTACCGGAATTAGCCCAACCGAATCAACCAGATCAGTTAAAGTATATCCCAATCCTGTGACCAATGAATTAGTTATTGAAATTGAGGGCAATACTGTCAAGACTGATTTTGAGGTATTAAACTCAATTGGTCAGGTTGTCTTTTCTGGTAACATGGTAGAAAAGACTATTGTACAAACATCATCCTTTACTCCGGGTGTTTACCTAATAAAACTTGAATCAGGCAAGACGTTTGAATTCAAGAAAATCATTAAAAAATAGAGAGTTAAAGTTTTTCTACTTATGGGGTGACCTTGAAGTCACCCCATAAGTGGTAAGCTAAAAAAATAAAAGTGGAGTCCAGAAACCACTTTAAACGGGGCGTAACCGAAAAGCCTTACGAGTAGGGGAAATATATTATTATAGCTATGACGAGCAAACTAAAACAAAATTTAGCAGCGATTGTAATGCTGATGTGCTTCTTCAGCTGTGTAGAAACTAAACTGTCTGAAAATGAAGCAAAAGACTTAATTGTCAAAACACTCAATCTTCCACAAAGATTCAGATATGACGTGAACAAAAGGCCATCAATGGGTTCAGGATTTGAGCTTGATGGGTTGAAAGATGCGGGACTGATAACAGGTTATCGCCTTGATGCCAGTTACCCTGTAAGTTTTGAATTGACGGATATAGGGAAATCATGTTATTTGGGAGAAGATTCAAACGGATTCAAGTTTAAAACAAACGATGTAGATTTCGATCAGATTATTGGGGTTTCGGTCAATCAGACAGACCAAACAGCCATTGTCAGATTCACAGTCAAAGCGACCAATGTTACTCTGGCCGGTCGAGCTTTTGCTCAAACAAATGCTGGGTTTAGTGGAAGGAAATACATTAATTATAGCTTGGATAATCCAATTCAGGGCGAATTTGTATTTAAGAAATTTGATAACGGCTGGCAATTACAAACAAATCAGAATAAATCAAGTGATGAATTACTTAACCTAATTTTAAATGGTGAAAGATAAAACTGAGACATAGATGGCATGCAGTATTTGTGGGTTCGACGAAAACACAGATTTAGACATGTCGAAAGATTCGTCATTTTGGATAACATTCTACCTATCAACGCTTATAGTCATAAAAAATTAAAGTGGAGTCCAGAAACCATTAAAAACGGGGCGTTACCGAAAAGCCAGACGAGTAGGAAAAAAAAACCATACTATGAAAAGAATAATGTTACTTATTGCGCTATTTGCAACAACAATGCAAGTGGCAAACGCTCAGAAAAACATTACTATTTCTGGCGGAGTTAAACAGATTGGTGCCGAATCGAATAAAATGACCTTATGGTATGTCGATGAATCACCATCAAGGGATAATATTTACAAGGATATTGATCCAATCGGCAAATATGCACTAAATCTAAATGTAAGATGGACCGACAATACCACTGATAAGCCCTTTCGTCTGTTCCTTGAAGGCCAAGGTTATGTGGGAGGCATTATGGGACTAGCTTTTAACGGGGGATATGCATACTGTGGCACAAGTAAGGGAAAAATAAGGATCCAGCCTGAAATAGGGGCTGTGCTTGGGTATTGCTCAAAAGGTTTAGGTGAAATAGAAAACAATGATGTATATATCCAAGTCAATAACACAAAATTTCAGGATTACACCAATGTTTCGGTGGCGTTACGGAACGCATATATCGGGCTTAAACCGGGGATTAGCTTTGTGTTTCCTGCCGGGGTAGAAAGGGAGATCGGTTTGGGCGTAAACTACCAGATATCCTACAAAGTAGGTTTTTTATCTTTTAACGGCACTGATCAAGACGGGAATCAGGCCTCTGAAATTGAATATTTGACCGCAAAAAATGTTGGATTCTATGTTGATGGATACAGAACTGACAAAAATCCATATAATCCTGATGGGTTGGAATTTAAGATATTTTACAGCTTCTAAATATAAATAAGATGAATAAATCTATTTTCCTTTTACTTATGTTATTCTTAATCGCTACTTCATGCCAAAAGCATTTGGACAGGGTTGATGCGAAACGGATGATCGTTGAGAATAAAAACTACCCGATCAAGCAAAGCTATAAAATAACCAAGGCATACGTTAAGGATATGAATACGGAAGGTCGTGGTGTTACGGTAGTTTTAGGTGAAGATGACACTAAAAAAGAAGAAAATACCATCAAGCAATTCATGTCCATCGGACTATTGAAACTAATGGAAACGCCCCATCGCGAAGAAACTACAGTTTGGCTTTTAGGCACTACGGTAAGGACTTGGATTTCTGTCAAGGTTGAACTGACTGAAATGGGCAGGAAGTACCTGATAAACGAAGATAACAATTTGTATTCAGTTATGCTGTGGGAAACAGATGTTAATGAGATAACTGGTATTAAAGAAATGCCGGAACAAAAGTTGGCTCAAGTTGATTATACCATTTCAAATAAGGGTATAACTCCATTTGGTTTGATCTTTAGTGATAAAAACAACATAAGTAATAAATCAGCTCACTTTTCACTTTATGATGATGGATGGCGAATTCAATAGTTTAATAAAATTTATCCAAACCTACAAGTGGAGACCAGAAACCACTTTAAAAACGGGGCGATACCGAAAAGCCTTACGACTAGGACGAATGAAAAAATAAAAATATATGTATAAGTCTATTACGTTAATCGGAATATTATTCTCTAGCTTTTTTCTTATTTCTGGAAATTTTATTTTTGCTCAATCAGCAAGGGAATTAGCAAAGGATTCAGAATCTAAATTTGCAGCACAGCAGTTTGATGATGCGGTTACATCAGCTATTTCTGCACTTATGAAAGAACCGTCATGGGAAAGGGCCATAGAAGCGCTCCAACAATCCTTGCCGGCTTCAATCAGGAGCAATGAGAATAAAATTACACAGCTAAAAGAATCTTCGGCGAAATTTACAGGAGATTATACCGTAGAAGAATGCCAAGAAATAGTGACCCGTTACAGTAAACTAATGGCAATTAGCGATAAACTGATGAATTTACCTGTCATCAAATTAAAAAGGGGCGCCCCAATAAAATTCGACATCAAAAATTATGGGGCCGACCTTCGACAAGCCAAAGAAGAACTGTTGAAAAATCAAGAATTAGCAGCAGAAAAGCATTACCAACTTGGGCAAGATTTATTAAAACAAAACAATATCGAAAAAAGCAAATTGGCTGCCAAGGAGTTCAAAAAGGCGTTAAAATACATGCCTGATTATAAAGACGCTTCCTCCATGTACGATCAGGCAAGGAAACTTGCCATAAAAAGGATTGCCTTAATCCCATTCGAAAATAAAAGTGGTAAAGGCCAGTATGGAGCAATTAATGAGACGATTACCGATGAAATCATTTCATCCATACTCAACAACCAGGCTGCGGTTGAATTTGTCGAGATAATCACAAGGGATCAACTTCAACAAGTCATGAATGAACAGAATTTAGGTTCAAGTGGAATTATTAATGAAAGTACTGCCATGCAAGTTGGGAAAATTCTTGGTGTGTCAGAAATAATTGTTGGACAAATAACTCAAATAGCGTCAGCAGAGCCTACTGTTACTACAAAAAAATACGAAAATAAGAGACAAATATATGCAAAAGAAGGCAATTATGTTATAAGTGCCATGATACAAGAATACAGGAAAGAAGCAGGTGCTTCCATGAGCGGTAGTTATAAAATTATAGACATAAAAACAGCTAAAATCATTAAAACCGATTCATTTAAAGAAGATTATACGTTTCTTTCAATTTGGTCAACTTATATTGGGAATCCAGATGCTATAGACTATAATGTTCCAAGAGGTCCGGAGCAAAATGCCCCAATGGACGAAGAACGAGTAAATATAGTGGCAAGGAAACTTTCATCCTCCCTGGCAGACAAAATCATTGAATATGTAAGATAAAATATCTGTACTTAAAAAATTAAATCTTTCATCCTATTGGCGGGGTGAATTTTAGCCACCCCGTCAGTAAAATAAAAGCTACTATACTTTCGGCAACGACCACGATGCGCGGTAAGTAGCTTTGGTCATTGCGTTGGCTTCCGGATCGTTCAGGAATAATTTTTCGGTTATTTGTTTGTTAGAAATGATTCAACTTGTTCTTTTATTTTCAATGCCTCCTGATTATACATTTCTGCATCTTCGATACCTGGTTTTCCATGAGGCATTAACACTAAATCGCCGTTCGAGAAAGAGATGGAATCCTAAACCATATAACCACGGCAATTTCATCTGTAAAAAATTTCGTTACATATTTAAGTAAAACTGTCCCTTGCACTAATCCTAAAAAGCCTTAACTTTGAAAAAAAGAGGATATGAAACAATTGAATATTCAGGAGCGGAAACTCAATCTCATTGAACAGTTGATAGTTTTGAATGATGAAGAGGTTTTTAAACAAGTTGAAGAGTTGGTTCATTCATCGTTTCAGAAACCTCAATTCAAAAGGTTTACAAAACAAGAATTAGAGAACCGGGCAAAGATTTCGGATGCCAATATCTCAAATGGAGAAGTTTATTCGCAAGACGAAGTAGAAAAACTGTCTCAAAGTTGGTGAAGCAGTTCAGGGATTCCATCTTTCGAGAAAGAGATGGAATCCTTACTTCTCTTGCATTTTTTCTTAAAATCAGGCAACTATTTTACTATCGTAGTACATCTTAAGTTTGGAGTCATCATATTCTTCGGGCGAAAGATTTAGGATATCCATTGAAAATTTGTATTTTTTCAAAGTGGCTATTTCAGGTTTCATGGTCATCTGTGTTCGTTCAAATATGTCCTTATTTCTAAAATCTGACGAGATAATGATTAAATCAATATCGCTATCCTCATGCATTTCACCGGTCATCGCAGATCCAAATAAAGCAATTGAATCTACATTTAATCCACTCTGAATCAAATGAACCTTAAGATATTGTATAATATCGTCTATTGTTGCTTTATCCATAGCTGTATTTCTTTTGTTCGATTTAAAATATTTTCTGTGCGCTCTTTCGAATAGGCCGTAACAAGTTTCCGAAGATCTTCGGGATATCGGGTTGGTACGGAAATTTTGTTTAAGGAAAACAAAAACTCATAGTTTGAATCCTCCATCTTTAATTCAAGCTTTTCAACAAAATAGATTAAACTATGCGATTTTGAAGGAAACTCTTCTTTAGACTTGACCAATAATCCTTTTAATGCTTTTTCCAAGCTCAAATGACACATGAAGATGCAATAGATAAATCTTCCTGATTTAAACATATCAAATGCAGTTTCCAAATCATAATCAGATTGAAAATACCATTCTTCGTGTCTTTTGTCATTTTCCATGAAACAAAATTAAAAATAATTCCGGTTAACATGCAATGAGCAGGTTTTTTGTTTCACCCTGCAAGACAAAGGGATTCCATCTTTCGAAAAAGAGATGGAATCCTTATAAATTTCAAAAAACAAAGAAGTTATACATTAAATCTAAAATGCATGATATCGCCATCCTGAACTATATATTCCTTCCCTTCGATGCCAATTTTACCAGCTTCACGACAGGCAGACTCTGATGCCAATCGTAGATAGTCATTGTATTTAATCACTTCAGCACGAATAAATCCCCGTTCAAAGTCGGAGTGTATGATTCCGGCAGCCTGGGGAGCTTTTATTCCTTGGACATAGGTCCATGCACGGCTTTCGTCGGCACCGGTAGTAAAATAGGTTTCAAGATTAAGCAACTTATAGGCTGCATGAATCAACATATTTACTCCGGGCTCTGTTAACCCCAGTTCTTCCAGAAACATTTGTTTCTCTTCATAAGATTCCAGCTCGGCAATATCCGATTCAGTTGCTGCTGCTATAATCAGAAGTTCAGCATTTTCATCCTTTATCGCTTCCTTAACCATTTCAACGTACTTGTTCCCGTTCTTAGCCGACGCCTCATCCACATTACAGGCATATAAGACCGGTTTATTCGTTAACAGGTAGAAATCATAGGTAAGCTTCTTCTCTTCAGCTGTAAGTTCAACGGTACGTGCCGATTTGCCCTGAATAAGAGCCTCACGATAGCGTTGACTTACTTCCACGATCTTTTTGGCAGTAATATCAATACCATGTTTTGCCACTTTTTCCCATTTCGAAATACGCGCTTCAACTGTTTCGAGATCTTTCAACTGTAATTCGATGTCGATGATTTCCTTATCGCGAACGGGATTAATTGAACCGTCCACATGCGTAATGTTATCATTGTCGAAACAACGCAAAACATGGATAATCGCATCAGTTTCACGTATAGTGGCAAGAAACTGATTTCCAAGTCCTTCGCCCTTACTTGCACCTTTGACCAAACCGGCGATGTCAACTATTTCGATGGTAGTCGGAACAACTTTCTTGGGATTGTCAATCCGCTGTAATTCAATTAATCGTTTGTCGGGAACAGTAATTACGCCTATATTGGGTTCAATCGTACAAAAAGGATAGTTTGCTGATTGTGCTTTGGCACTCGACAAACAATTAAACAAAGTTGACTTTCCTACATTGGGAAGTCCTACAATACCACACTTTAAAGCCATGCCTTTATCTCTTTTTAATTTTGACGCAAAGATAATCGATTCGTACAACTATGCAGCAATTAAAAGTTTATACTTCAGGGAAATCGATTTTAACATTCCTGAATTTTTTATCTGCAAATATTATCCAGTTAAGATTCAGAAATGAACTCCCTGACTCCGAACAACACTTTTCCAGCCATTCAAATATTCTTGTGAATAGCAATGAACCTGCTTCCGACCTACTCGGAAGGTACTCTAATAGGGATTGACTGGGGTTCCCTTCGGATAAATTAATCTATGATTGATTTGCAACTGTACAAAGATCCAGATTTTAGTACAGTTATAGATCAGTCATAGTACAGATATACCCAAGGAATACCCTCTCAATCCCTTCCCAATCCCTTCCCGATTACGAATCCAAAATCGGCTTTGCCTATCATGGCATTGCTCCGATCAATCCTGTAAAAGCATGGTCCTTTCGCAAATTGTTCTCCTTTTTTAAAAGCGATTTCCCTGGGCTTTAATACGAGTGATCTAAAAATACGAAAATATTTCATTTTAATAACCTGGCCCTTATTCCCTCTCTTTCCAGAAAGGAATTCTGCTATTCTCTGTCATACCACTATAATTCATCAATAAAACAGGAATATATGTTTCGGCAAAGATTTAAGGTCATATTTCCTGAATAATAGAACATTGTACCATTTTTTAGCTTACAAATAGAAATAATGAAGTCGGGATGATTACTTTTGCATTCAAAGAAATTGCTTTATGATTTTAAATTCAGTCTCTGTCGATTGCGTGATCTTTGGATTTGACAAATCCGGGTTGCGTGTTTTGCTCAATCAGATTGACAAAGAAGCGCTTATACGCTCACTGCCTGATCAGGCCAGTTCAGATCAGATTAAACAGATTTATGAAAGGCATCCGGTTTTAACCGGCGATAATTACTGGAGCCTGTTTGGCGGACATGTGCCGGAAGAACGGGATCTGGATGAATTTGCAAAAGATCTGCTTTTTCAGGCCACCGGGCTGAATGATGTTTTCCTTCAACAAATCAATGCCTTTGGTTCGCTCCATCGTGTACCTTATACCAGGGTAATCACCGTCGGTTATTATGCCTTGATTAATCCGGATTATTACGATCTGAAACAATCAAACCTGGCCAAATCGTTGCAATGGTTTAATCTGAACGAATTACCACTCCTTTGTTTCGATCATGATCTAATTATTCGTAAGGCGCTTACTAAACTGAGGCAGGAAGTGATGTACCACCCGGTTGGATTTCATCTATTGCCTGAAAAGTTCACGCTTACTGAGATACAGTCACTCTATGAGGTCATACTCAACAAAAAAATGGACACCCGTAACTTCAGAAAGAAGCTTGCAAAAATGGAATTACTGATTGATTACGGAGAGAAACAGCAAAACGTTGCACACCGGGCCGCAAAATATTATCAGTTCGACATCCAGGTATACGAAAGGCTGAAAATGGAAGGTTTAAATTTCAGGATTGAATAATAAGACAGACCGGTAACGGTACTAATTACAAATATGTTTATTCGACAAATTGTCTGATTAAACCATTCTCAATAATTCGTGTCAGAATACAAACGATTGTTTCAAATATGACCAATGACCAGCAGATACTGGATAGTCTGAAAGATCCTTCGACAAAGGAACTTGCTTTCAGGCATCTGATTTCCACTTATAAGGAAAGGTTATACTGGCATATACGGAAAATTGTAATGAACCATGACGATACTGATGACGTTCTGCAAAACTCATTCATTAAAATCTGGAATGGAATTGATTCATTCCGGGGCGAATCGAGTTTGTTTACCTGGCTCTACCGCATCGCCACCAACGAATCAATCACTTTTCTCAATCAGCGGAAACGTAAAATGATGTCAAGTCTGACCGATGAAAATGAGTACCTTATTGAGAACCTGGAAAGTGATACCTATTTTGACGGAGATGAATGGCAAATGCTTCTACAGAAAGCCATTGCGATATTGCCCGAAAAACAACGACTGGTATTTAATATGAAATATTTTGATGAGATCAAGTATGAGGAAATGTCAGAAATACTGGGAACATCAGTTGGAGCGCTGAAAGCTTCGTATCATCATGCAGTAAAAAAAGTGGAAGAATACGTTAAATCGCACGAAACAAGGATAGATCCATAATCAGGAAAAGGGAGAAGGGAAAAAGGAAAAGGGAAAAAAGTCAGTACGATAAGGAATGAATTTGATAAGTACATTCATTTAAAATAAAAAGTTCAGGAAATTAAACTATTTGAAATTAAAGTTGTCAAAGCCATAGATTTAAAGATCATGTACGAAGAAGAAAATATAGAACCAGAATTCATGAAACGGGATAAAACGAATCCGTTTCGAACACCAGATCGTTACTTCGATTCACTCGGGGACAGGATCATGGGAGAAATCAGACATCCTGCCAAAAGCAAAACGACTTCGACCAAAGTAATCAGATTGCTTAAACCTGTTTTAGGATTGGCAGCGAGCATTACTCTGGTCTATATATTAATATCCAACCCGATCAACCATTTTCTGCTGAAAGGAACAATTAATTCTCAGGCAGATGTTACCACTGCTGTTTCATCGGACTATGATTCAACACTAAGTTTTTCATCAATTGATGATAATACAATTATAAATGCAATTTCTTCAGATGAGATAAGCCCTGTTTCTCAAATTAATCCGGAAGATATGCTTGCCTATCTATCTTCCAGAATGAACGAAGTTGAAATTTATTCTGAAATTCAAAATTAAAAAGTCATGAAGAAGTTATTCCTACTGGTCATTTTAATTGTTTTCTCCTTAGCAAACCTCATTGCTCAGGAAAAGAGAGAGATGAATGATGAAATGTTTGAGAAAATAAAAGCCGAAAAGATCTCATTTTTATCTGCCAAAATGAATCTTACTCCTTCCGAAGCACAAACATTCTGGCCTGTTTACAATGAATTTGGAAAGAAGAAGTTTGAAATTCAGCGTGAGATCCACGAATTTGAACACATGCCCGATGAAAAATTTGCCAGTTTATCGGATGCTGAAGTGGAAAAGCTGACCGACAACTATATAAGTTCATTCGGGAAAGAGGCACAATTGCTAAAAGAATACAACACAATGTTCCTGAAAATATTGCCAAAGAAGAAAGTATTGACCTTGTACCGGACTGAAAATGAATTCAAGGGTCATCTGATCCGGGAATATCGAAAAGACAAAAAGAAAGATTAATAAAAAAGGCTGGTGATACAGCCTTTTTTTGTGTTATGGAAAAACACGGTAAATATCTTTGCGATGAAGCACACGTGCAAACTCAACTATTGAATGTTCTATATACACTCCAATTCGGTAATTCCCGATTTTAATACGGTAAGCATTTTTATAACCAGTCAGTTTTTTAAGGTTTATAATATCACGCAGCAAAAAAGCTTCTTCCACATTAATAATTGAATCCTTTATATCCTTTCGTACACTTTGTGATGGAATTCTGTCAAGATCCTTATAGAATTGCTTTAGGAATTCTGTTTTCATTCCCGTTCCAGTTTACTCATCACCAGTTCTCTGGATACTTTCTCTGAACGATCAACTTTCAACATCAATTCACCCATTCCAATATCTTCCAACTCATCTTCGGTCAATATTTTAGATTGAATCCGCATCTTTTTTAACATCCCGGACAGAAGCGATAATTCTGCTTCATCTTTTATTTTGATCACCATTGTTTTCATCTTTTCCTTTCTTTTTTTTGACCTTCAACAAATATAAGCATTTCACTATAAAAGCTTGACACTAAAAGATTAAAAAAGTTTCCATTGAGAAGAAGACCAAAATAATTTCCTGCAATCAAAGCTGTTTTTATAATAATGAATATTTCCCCTTTTCGAGAAACTCAATGGTTTTATTGATCCCAACATACATCAGGGTATCTTCACTTACAAATGAGACTTGCTTGCGGTAATCACTCCAGAAACCCTCCAGGTAATCCGATGTTCTTGCGGGACGCCTGAATTCCATGGCCTGAGCCGCATTGTAAAGCTCTATGGCCAGGATGCTGTAGATATTCGTTGCTACCTTCAGAGCTTTTGTGGCCGCATTTCCACCCATGCTTACATGGTCTTCCTGCTCGTTTGACGATGGAATTGAATCAACTGAAGCAGGGGTACTTAGCTGTTTATTCTGACTAACAATTGAGGCTGCCGCATACTGTGGGATCATGAATCCTGAATTCAATCCCGGGTTGGCAACTAAAAACTCAGGAAGGTGCCTGTCGCCTGAAATCAACCGATAGGTGCGACGTTCAGAAATACTGCCTATTTCGGATAGAGCGATAGCCAAAAAATCGAGAGACAAAGCAAGTGGTTCACCATGAAAATTACCACCTGAAATTATCAGATCATCATCAGGGAACACAGTAGGATTATCGGTTACAGAGTTAATTTCGACTTCAACAACTCCAGCCACGTAACTTACAGCATCTCTCACGGCACCATGAACCTGGGGAATACAACGAAACGAATACGGATCCTGAACATGATCCTTCTTCCGACTGATTAATTCGCTTCCCGCGAGTAATTTTCTGAAGTTGGCGGCAGTCTTGATTTGTCCTGAGTGAGGTCTTATTTCCTGAACCTGGGACATAAAAGGCTCAATCAATCCATCAAAACTATCCATCGACAAAGCTCCGATAATATCGGCATAATCCAGCAGACGGAAAGCTTTCAGCAAAGTAAACACAGCATGTGCGCTCATAAACTGAGTTCCGTTCAGCAAAGCCAATCCTTCCTTGGCCTGCAATTTAATAGGCTCCCACCCCATCTCCTTCAAAACATCGGACGAAGCTTTCCTGATTCCATGATGATACACTTCGCCCATGCCGATTAATGGCAGAAAGAGCTTACCCAAAGGAGCAAGGTCTCCGCTCGCCCCAAGTGATCCCTGTTCACAAACTATTGATAGAATATCGTTATTGTATAAATCGAGAATACGCTGAACGGTTATTAACTGTACTGCGGAATTTCCCCTGGATAGCGCATGAGCCTTTAGCAATAGCATCAAACGAACAACATCCGAAGGAATCTCAGGTCCCAGATTGCAGGCATGTGAAATGACCAGGTTTTCCTGTAACTTGCTCAGGTCATCTTTTGACACTTCAATATTACATAAAGCCCCAAAGCCGGTATTAATTCCATACATCGGGCCATGAGTTTCGTTAATTTTACGGTCGAGGTAAGTTTTGCTCTTTTGGATTAAAGCAATCGATTCCTCCGATAATGAAAGCATCTTCCTGTGCTCCAGAATCTCTTCAATAATTGGGTAAGTAAGTTTTTCGGGTGATATATAATGAATTTCTCTTTGCATACGATTTAGTTTTTGAATGAAAATGAAGTAATTTGAATATTGGATATTCTTTATTGGTTATTGGATATTCAATTTCCAACAACCAATATCCAATACTGAATATTCAGAAAAAAGGAATAAGAAAAGGATCAAAATCAGGGTAACACACGCTGGAAGCTTATCTATGACCTTACTTACCTTGGTATGAATGGAAACCCGGAATCTGGCACTTAAAAATGGAAAGTAAGATTCAGGGACAACGAATGTCGCCCCCTCTGGATATTGAAAACCTATATTCTTTAAGCAAAACAATCATTCACTGAATTTTTGCTTGAAGTAACTCAAACCAATATTATAAAGAAAGGATTTTTATCAGTTCTTCCGGGTCTACCAATTGTTGTTCGCCTGAAAGCATATTTTTGAGATTAATCTTCCCCTGGAGCAATTCATTTTCGCCTACGATGGCGACAAATGGGATTTTTTTATTGTTTGCCCAGGTCATTTGTTTGGCCATTTTACTCTTATCGGGAAAGATTTCAGCATTGATTCCTGCTTTGCGCACAGCTGCCAGAACCGGTAAACAAAAAGCCTCTTCAGCAGGGCCGAAATTCACAAACATCAGCCTGGTCGAATCAACTGTAGCCGATGGGAATAATTGCAATTGAGTCAGCACATCGTAAATGCGGTCGGCTCCAAATGAAATACCCACCCCAGACACGCCAGGCATTCCAAAGATCCCGGTAAGATCATCGTACCTCCCACCACCGCAAATACTACCCATTGCAGCATCTTTAGCTTTTACTTCAAAAATGGCACCAGTGTAATAGTTCAATCCGCGTGCAAGCGTCAAATCAAGTTCAACTTCGGTATTTAAACTGAGCGAATCAAGATAAGCGAACAAGGTTCTCACTTCGGAAATTCCCATCGACCCTATTTCTGAATGACCAATAGCTGTATTTAATTGAGCCAGTTTTTCAGAAACTGTACCCGACAAATGCAGAATTGGTTGAAGTTTTTCAACGGCAGACATTGGTATTCCTTTATCGAGCAATTCTTCATTCACTTTTTCCAATCCGATTTTGTCCAGCTTATCAATTGCAACTGTGATATCGATGATGCGGTCTTTTTCGCCAATCACTTCAGCGATTCCAGCCAGTATTTTGCGGTTATTTATTTTGACTACCGTATTAATCTTCAGTTTTGAGAAAACCTGATCAACAATTTGTACCAATTCCATTTCATTGAGAAGGGAGTCGCTCCCTACAATATCAACATCGCATTGATAAAATTCACGATAGCGACCTTTCTGTGGCCTATCGGCACGCCAAACAGGCTGAATTTGGTATCTTTTAAAAGGAAATGAAATGTCGTTACGGTATTGCACCACATAACGTGCAAAGGGCACCGTAAGATCGTAACGGAGACCTTTTTCGGAGATTTTATTTGTCAATCGGATACTATTGCGTTCCAGCAATTCCTGGTCTGAAGGAGCAGAGGCAAAATCACCGGAATTCAGGATTTTAAACAATAGTTTATCGCCTTCTTCTCCATATTTACCCATCAGAGTCGATAAGTTTTCCATTGCAGGAGTCTCAATGGGTTGAAATCCATACAAACGGAAAATACTTCTAATTGTATCGAAGATATAATTCCGGTTGGTCATTTCTACCGGGGAAAAGTCGCGTGTTCCCTTTGGGATTGAAGGTTTCTGTGCCATTTTGCTTATTTTCTGAAGGCGCAAAATTAAGGAAATTCGGGATAAACCGACTACAGAGAAAGCTTTTATCGCTTATAATATAGGTCAGTTAGTTTTCTGAGGTATATATCACATTCCAAAGTCCCTTCATTTGGAGCCCAACTGGCAAAATTTTTATCAGAGAGAGGAAAATACGGTCCATCTTTGACTTCGTACACAACCGAACCAGTTTCAAGAGCGATCAGGGTATGCCACGCGCCTACAGGAATTTCAACGGCATAGTTTCCTTTTTGCGTATCAAGCAAAACAAACTCAGTAGGATTTCCTGTATCATCAAAGAAAACCACTGCCAGACTTCCACGCAAAACGATAAAAACTTCCCGTTTGTCGGGATTTTCATGTTTATGAGGCTGTAGATATGTTCCCGGTTCCAAAGCGTTAAGCATCCGGTTGATTGGATCAGCCAAATCATCATGAAAGTTATGGTTTAACCTCATTCGCGGAATAGAGACTGCTTTCTGACTGAGTTCATTTAATAATTTGGGAGAGACAATTTTTTGCATGTATATGGGGATATAATAATTCCTGAATTTAAGAAAAACTCAGGAATTAATTAATAAGATTAACAGAAAAGTCTGAAGTGATAACCACTTCGGACTTTCAAAACTATTTTTCAGATTTGAATTAATCTTTTACCAGCTTTTTATATTTGACACGTTGAGGTCCGGCATCCCCCATGCGCTTTTTTCTGTTTTCTTCGTAGTCAGTAAAACCGCCTTCGAAGAACACCACTTTCGAATCTCCTTCGAATGCCAGAATATGAGTGGCTATGCGGTCGAGGAACCAACGATCGTGCGAAATAACCACAGCACAACCGGCAAAGTTATCCAATCCTTCTTCAAGCGCCCGCAATGTATTAATGTCAATGTCGTTGGTTGGTTCATCCAGTAACAATACATTTCCTTCTTCTTTCAAGGCCAATGCCAGATGTAGCCTGTTCTTTTCACCACCGGAAAGGTATCCGCATTTCTTTTCCTGATCAGCACCTCCAAAATTGAAACGCGAAACATAAGCCCGTGCATTCAATTGCCTTCCGCCAACTGAAATAAGGTCACTTCCTCCGGTTATAACCTGGTATACGGTTTTCTCCGGATCAATTGCTTTGTGAGTTTGATCGACATAGGCAAGTTTAACTGTTTCGCCAACTTCAAATGTTCCTTTGTCAGCTTGTTCCAAACCCATAATTAGCTTAAACAAGGTAGTTTTACCTGCCCCATTTGGTCCGATAACACCAACTATACCATTTGGTGGCAATACAAAGTTAAGGTCTTCAAACAACAGGCGGTCGCCGTAACCTTTGGCCACTTCAGTTGCTGAAATAACCCTTTCACCCAACCTCGGACCATTCGGAATAAAGATTTCCAATTTTTCTTCCTTCTGTTTAACATCTTCGTTGATCAATCGGTCGTAAGCTCCCAGGCGGGCTTTTGATTTTGCCTGACGGGCTTTGGGAGCCATTCTTATCCAGTCAAGCTCCCGTTCAAGTGATTTACGTCGTTTTGAGGCCACTTTCTCTTCCTGCTCCATCCGTTTGGATTTTTGCTCCAGCCATGAAGTATAGTTACCTTTCCAGGGAATACCTTCACCACGATCCAGTTCAAGAATCCATCCGGCCACATTGTCCAGAAAATAACGGTCGTGAGTAATACAAATCACAGTTCCCTTGTATTGCTGGAGGTGCATTTCGAGCCACTGAATAGATTCGGCATCCAAATGGTTAGTTGGCTCATCAAGCAACAGAATATCAGGCTCCTTTAAAAGTAAACGGCATAAAGCGACCCTACGACGTTCACCTCCTGACAGTTCGCCGACAGGCTGGTCATCAGGTGGACATTGTAATGCGTCCATTGCACGTTCTAATTTGGCATCGAGGTTCCAGGCGTCAAAGTGGTCGATCTTATCCTGAAGAATTGCCTGCTCAGCAATCATTTTATCCATCAGATCGGGATTTTCATAAACTTCAGGATCACCAAATTTAAGATTGATATCTTCAAAAGCTTTCAGGACATCAACAATCTCCTGAGCTCCTTCCTGAACAATCTCTTTTACTGTCTTAGATTCATCCAACTGTGGGTCCTGTTCAAGGTAACCAACAGTATATCCAGGTGAAAAAACGACATCGCCCAGAAAGGAACTTTCAGTCCCTGCAATTATTTTTAGCAATGTTGATTTTCCTGAACCATTTAATCCAATGATTCCAATTTTCGCTCCAAGGAAAAAAGATAATGAAATATCTTTCAAAACTTGTTTTTGTGGTGGGTAGGTTTTATTCACCCGATACATCGAGAAGATTATCTTTTTATCGTCGGCCATATTTATACATTTTTAAGGGATTTATATCAAAGGTACCAGTTCAATTATCCAAATGAGGATTTGAGTTATCAAAAATAGTTCTTTTTAATTACCTAATTCATTACTTTTAACCTTAAGAAATAAAGTCATTCAAAATAAGCAAAAGTGAAACTATTAATAGTTGATGATAATCCTATAAATCAGAAATTCCTTTTCTACTCTCTCAAAAAATATTATGAGATAGAAACTGCTAATAACGGTCAGGAAGCGGTTAAGGTTCTTGAAGAGAAATATTTTGATGTCGTCTTAATGGATTTATCTATGCCTATAATGGATGGTGCTGATGCCACTCTACAAATACGTGAATCGTTAAGCTTTAGGAATAAGCATATTCCAATCATTTTTGTTACCACCAATGACTTCGAACATGATCGGGTTCGATGTATCGAAAATGGAGGTGATGCTTATTTGATAAAGCCAATAGATGTAGATGAATTATTATCTACAATTATCTTTCATATCGATCAGAAGCAAGAAATGTTTTAATTTAATGCGAAATATAAATACCATCAAAATCCCAATTCTACTGGTTATTGAAATTCAAAAAAGGGTAAAAAAAAAGGCTGATGAATAATCAGCCTTTTTTAATATTTAAATTCTCTTTATTCTTCAGTCTTTTCTTCAGGAGCTGCAACTTCCGCCTGAACAACCTTTGTTTTAGGTGCTGCGACTTTAGAGGCACCAGTTTTTGGTGCTTCAACTTTCTTCTTACCTCCACGACGTGAACGAACTGGTTTTGCCTTGCTGTCTTTATCAACCAACATGTTTTCGTTGTAATCAACTAACTCAATGAAACACATTTCTGCGTTATCACCAAGCCTGTTTCCCGTTTTAAGAATCCGGGTATAACCTCCCGGACGATCAGCAACTTTTTCCGCAATGTCTCTGAATAACATCGCAACAGCTGTTTTGCTTTTCAAGTATTCAAATACGATTCTTCGTGAATGGGTCGAATCGTCTTTCGCCTTGGTAATAAGTGGCTCAACATATATTCTTAAAGCTTTAGCTTTGGCTAAAGTTGTTGTAATACGTTTGTGAAAAATCAATGAATTGGCCATATTTGACAACATTGCTTTCCGATGAGCGCTTGTTCTTCCTAAATGGTTGAATTTTTTATTATGTCTCATTTTTTACTTATTCCTTATCAAGTTTATATTTACTGATATCCATCCCGAACGTCAAATTCAAACTCACCAATAAATCGTCGAGTTCGGTGAGTGATTTTTTACCGAAATTACGGAATTTGAGCAAATCGTTACGATTGTATGTAACCAGTTCACCCAACGTTTCAACATCGGCAGCCTTCAGGCAGTTCAAAGCACGAACTGAAAGATCCATGTCGACCAGTTTGGTTTTCAAGAGCTGGCGCATATGCAGAACTTCCTCATCAAACTCTTCGTTTGCAAATTTCTCATCCGAATCAATGGTTATTTTTTCGTCAGAGAAGAGCATGAAGTGATAAATCAGAATTTTTGCAGCTTCTTTCAATGCATCTTTGGGATGAATTGAACCATCGGTAGTGATTTCGAAAACTAACTTTTCGTAGTCTGTTTTTTGCTCGACACGATAATTCTCGATTGCATATTTCACATTTTTGATAGGCGTGAAAATTGAATCGATCGGAATGACTCCAAACTCAGCATCAATCGGCTTGTTTTCACCGCTTGGGACATAACCGCGACCTTTATTGATGGTAATATCCATCACTAATTTCACTTCATGCTCCATCCGGCAAATTATTAATTCCGGATTTAAAACACGGAAGCCGGTCATAAATTTATTAATATCACCCGCAGTAAATGTATCCTGCCCTGTTATTGAAATTGAAACTTTCTCGTTATCAAAATCTTCAACTTCACGTTTAAACCGTATCTGCTTCAGGTTAAGGATGATTTCAGTAACATCTTCCATCACGCCTTTAACAGTAGCAAATTCATGGTCAACTTTATCAATTTTGACAGTTGTGATTGCATAACCTTCCAAAGAGGATAACAGAATTCTTCGTAGGGCATTACCAATCGTAATACCGTAACCTGGTTCCAATGGACGGAATTCAAATTTACCGTACTTCTCATCGGTTTCAACCATTATAACTTTGTCGGGTTTCTGGAACGCTAATATTGCCATAATAATACTGAGTAATTGATTATTTAGAATACAACTCTACAATAAGTTGTTCTTTAATGTTTTCAGGAATTTCTGCTCTTTCAGGACGGTTTAAATATTTACCTACCAATTGAGAATTATCCCATTCCAACCATGCAAATTTACTATAACGACGCGAGTTTAGCGAAGCTGTAATTACTTCCAGTGATTTTGATTTTTCACGAACACCAACAACGTCACCAGGACGTAAATGATATGATGGAATATTAACTACTTCGCCATTTACTGTCATGTGTTTGTGAGAAACCAACTGACGGGCAGCAGAGCGGGTAGGAGCAATTCCTAAACGGAATACCACATTATCCAAACGCGCTTCGAGCAGTTGTAACAGAACTTCACCGGTTACGCCCTTAGAGGCAGATGCTTTTTTAAACAAATTAGAGAATTGTCTTTCCAAAATACCATACATGTATTTTGCTTTTTGTTTCTCTTTTAATTGTGTACCGTATTCAGACTTTTTACGTCTGCGGCTAGCTAAACCGTGAACTCCTGGTGGAAAATTCTTCTTTTCAAGTACTTTGTCAGGTCCGAAAATTGGTTCACCAAATTTCCGGGCGATTCTGGATTGTGGTCCTCTATATCTTGCCATTTCTGTCTTAATTAATTAGATTAAACACGTCTCCTTTTAGCAGGACGACAGCCATTGTGTGGTAGTGGGGTAACGTCAACAATTTCACTTACCTGAATGCCAACGCTGCTGATGGCGCGAATAGCAGATTCACGACCATTGCCCGGACCTTTTACATATACTTTCACTTTCCGTAATCCAAGATCATATGCAGTCTTGGCACATTCTTCAGAAGCCACCTGAGCAGCGTAGGGAGTGTTCTTTTTTGAACCTCTGAATCCTTTTTTACCGGCAGACGACCACGAAATAACTTCACCATTACCATTGGTCAACGACACAATGATGTTATTGAATGAAGAGTGAATGTGTGCCTGTCCGATTGCTTCAACGATTACAACTCGTTTCTTTGTAGAACCAGTCTTTTTTGCCATAATTCAAATATCAATTATTTAGTGGCTTTTTTCTTATTAGCAACTGTTTTTCTCTTTCCTTTACGTGTACGGGCATTATTTTTAGTGCTCTGTCCACGAACAGGTAATCCAACACGATGACGAATTCCACGGTAGCAACCGATATCCATCAAACGTTTAATATTCATCTGAGTTTCAGAACGTAATTCTCCTTCAACCTTGATGCTTCCACTGATAGCTGCACGAATCGCAGCCAGATGATCATCAGTCCAATCCTGAACTTTGATGTTTTTGTCAACGCCGGCTTTTTCGAGGAGGGTTACAGAAAGATTGCGACCAATACCGTAAATATAGGTTAATGCTATCTCACCTCTCTTATTGTTGGGGATGTCAACACCACTTATACGAGCCATAAAATAAATTTTTTACAAAGTTAATTAATTATCCCTGACGTTGTTTGTACTTAGGATTTTTTTTGTTAATCACATACAAACGGCCTTTCCTGCGTACTATTTTGCAGTCGGCGCTACGTTTTTTAATGGATGCTCTTACTTTCATTATTTTGTGCTTTAGTTTTTATATCTAAAAGAAATTCTTCCTTTTGTCAAGTCGTATGGCGACATTTCAACTTTCACTTTATCACCTGGTAAAATTTTGATGTAATGCATCCGCATTTTACCCGAAATATGTGCTGTAATGATATGCCCATTTTCCAATTCAACCCTGAACATTGCATTCGATAATGATTCAATGATTGTTCCGTCTTGTTCTATTGAAGACTGTTTTGCCATAAATATAGTCTAATTATCTAGTAATTTGGTGTTTATATTCTAAATACGATTCAGGTCTAAACACCGGAACGATATATTAACTAATTTTTTTCTGATAAAGCTGGCAAAACTACAAGAATTGCCTGATTTATTCACTTATTTATGAATTAAATTCAACAAGTTTAGAACTTTCATCAACCAAGACAAAAATGCCTGGTAATTAATATGCTGCAGCTCCACCTCCGGTACGACCTTTGATCCGGCCTGATTTCATCAAACCATCATAATGACGCATCAAGAGATGACTCTCAATTTGCTGTAATGTATCCAATACAACTCCAACAAGAATCAACAAAGATGTTCCCCCAAAGAAATAAGCGAACTGTTGATTAATCCCGGCAATCATAGCAAATGTAGGCAGAATCGTAATTATCCCCAAAAATACAGATCCGGGAAGAGTGATTCTGGACATGACGGTATCAAGAAATTCAACTGTCTTTTTCCCTGGTTTTACGCCAGGAATAAATCCACCATTTTTCTTCATATCTTCTGCCATCTGCAATGGATTTACCGTAATTGCGGTGTAGAAATAGGTAAAAATGATTACAAGCAAAAACTGAGTAAGATTATACCATATTCCCAAGTGATTAGTAAATGCAGCAGCAAAACCACTTAAACTATCCGACTTGGCAAAACCAACTAAGGTAATTGGAATAAACATGATTGCCTGAGCAAAAATAATAGGCATAACTCCGGCAGCATTCACTTTCAAAGGAATATACTGACGAACTCCACCATATTGTTTGTTCCCTACAATACGTTTAGCATATTGTACCGGTATTTTACGTGTTCCCTGAACAAGTAAAATTGCAGCCATAAATACTACGATCAATACAACAAACTCTAACAGAAACATTACCATTCCTCCACCTTGCTGTTCGATACGCGAAATAAATTCAGCCACAACAGAATGAGGTAAACGGGCAATAATACCGATCATGATTATCAGTGAAATACCATTTCCAATCCCTTTATCAGTAATACGTTCACCGAGCCACATCACGAACATCGAACCGGCAGTTAATATGACGGTTGAAGTAAATGTAAAGGCGACTCCGGTAATCGCAAAAGCTGTTGCAGGTAATTGTGCATGTAGATTAACCAAATAAGCAGGTGCCTGAAATAACAGGATAACAACTGTCAGATAACGGGTTAGCTGGTTTATTTTACGGGTTCCTGATTCACCCTCTTTTTGTAACCGCTGGAAATAAGGTACCGCAATACCTAACAACTGAATTACAATTGAGGCCGATATATAAGGCATTATCCCTAAAGCAAAAACAGAAGCTTTAGAGAATGCACCCCCTGAGAACATATCCAACAATCCGAGCAACCCGCCGGAAGTTTGATTTTTAAGTTGAGTCAGCTGAGCTGGATCAACTCCTGGCAATGAAACATACGAACCTAAACGATAGATTAAAATTAAGAACAAAGTGATCCCCAACCGGGATCTCAGGTCTTCAATTTTATATATATTCTTTAGGGTTTCAATAAACTTTTTCATCAGTTTAAGAGTATTTCAGTGGTTCCTTCTAATTTTTCAATGGTCTCTTTAGCTCTTTTAGAAAAAGCATGAGCTTTAACTTCCAATTTAAGGGTCAATACTCCATCTCCCAGAATCTTCACTTTATCCCTTTTTGAAGCCATACCAGCTTCGACTAAAGTATTAGTATCAATAGTAGTCAGGTTTAATGTCTCAGCCAATTCCTGAATTGTATCAAGATTGATTGCTTTAAACTCTTTTCTGTTGATATTTTTAAAACCAAATTTAGGCACAGCACGCTGTAAAGGCATCTGACCACCTTCGAAACCACGACGGCTTTTATAGCCTGATCTCGATTTGGCTCCCTTGTTCCCTTTGGTAGAAGTGCCTCCATGACCGGAACCCTGTCCTCGGCCAATTCGCTTTACGCTCTTTGTTGAACCTTCAGCAGGTTTAAGATTACTTAAATCCATATTTCTTGATCTTAATAAGTTTAAACTTCTTCAAAAATTACGAGATGGTGCAATTTATTCACCATCCCCATAATTTGTGGAGTTACTTCGTGTACCACTGAATGGTTAAGTTTTTTGATTCCCAACGCAATAAGTGTAGCTTTCTGCGTTTTATCAGAACCAATCTGACTTTTTATTTGTGTAATTTTTATCTTAGCCATAATGTCTTATCCATTAAATACTTTATCCAAAGTTACACCACGGTGTTCAGCAACAGTATGTGCATCGCGAAGTTCGAGAAGCGCAGCCATGGTTGCTTTTACCAGGTTGTGTGGGTTTGATGATCCTTTTGATTTGGCAAGGATGTTATGAATACCAACACTTTCGAGTACTGAGCGCATAGCACCACCGGCTTTTACACCGGTACCTGATGTGGCTGGTTTTAAAAATACACGGGCACCACCAAATTTAGCTTCCTGTTCGTGAGGTATTGTACCGTTATGAACCGGAACCTTTACCAGGTTCTTTTTCGCTGCATCAACACCTTTCGAAATTGCGGTGGTTACTTCGCTGGCTTTACCGAGGCCCCAGCCTACGATGCCATCTTCGTTACCAACAACCACGATAGCTGAGAAGCTAAATGTTCTACCTCCTTTGGTTACTTTAGTAACACGGTTAATAGCTACTAACCGGTCTTTCAGTTCCAGATCACTGGTTTTTACTTTTCTGATATCTCCTGTCATAACGATTAAAATTTAAGGCCACCTTCACGGGCAGCATCAGCTAATTGTTTAATTCTTCCGTGATATAAATAACCATTCCGATCGAATACAACAGCGGATATTCCGGCAGCAACTGCTTTTGCAGCAATTGCTTTACCAACTTTTTCAGCCATTTCGGTTTTGGTACCCTCGGCACCTGCGAAATCTTTAGTAAGTGAAGATACCGCCATCAGAGTTTTTCCTGTAAGGTCATCAATCAACTGAGCATAAATCTGCTTGTTGCTTCTGAAAACATTCAAACGTGGTCTTTCGGCAGTTCCGTTAACAATTTTACGGATTCTCTTCTTAATTCTATATCTTCTTTCTTGCTTCGTTAAAGCCATGGTTTTAAAATTTTACTATTTAGCACCTGCTGATTTACCGGCTTTGCGCCTAATAACTTCACCAACAAATTTAACACCTTTTCCTTTGTAAGGCTCAGGTTTCCTGAAGGATCTGATTTTAGCCGCAATGTGTCCAATTAGTTGTTTATCACAGCTCTTCAGAGTTACAATCGGGTTACTACGTTTATCACTTTTTGCCTCAACTGTTACTTCTGAAGGAAGCTGCAGGTAAGTATGATGTGAATAACCTAAAACCAAATCGAGAACCTGACCATCGTTTTCAGCACGATAACCAACACCCACCAATTCAAGTTTTAATTCGTAACCTTTTGAAACACCAATCACCATGTTGTTGATCAGCGAACGGTAAAGGCCATGAATGGCACGGTGTTTCTTTTCATCTGAAGGACGAATAACCGTTAAGGTGTTCCCTTCAAGAGTGAAAGTGATTTCAGGATCAACCTGTTGTGTAAGTTCACCAAGTGGTCCCTTTACCGTAACCAGATTTGAATCGGTTACCGTAAATTTCACTCCAGCTGGTATTTCAATGGGTAGTTTACCTATCCTTGACATTCTTATTCCTCCTAGATTAATAAACGTAACATAAGACTTCACCGCCAATGCCTAATTCCCGAGCTTCTTTGTCGGTAATTACACCTTTGGATGTTGAAATTACTGCAATTCCCAAACCGTTGAGTACACGTGGTATACTATCGGTGTGGCAATATTTACGTAAACCAGGTTTACTTATTCTTTTGATTGCCTTGATAGCAGGAATGCGTGTCTCTGGATTATATTTCAACGCAATTTTTATGTTGCCCTGAAAGTTCACTTCTTCCTCAAACTTATAGTTGAGGATATATCCTTTATCTTTCAAAATTTTGGTAATTTCTTTCTTGATATTGGATGCAGGAATATCAACAACACGATGTTTTGCCTTTTGGGCATTTCTGATTCGTGTCAGATAATCTGCTATTGGATCTGTAATTTTGCTCATTACTTCTTAATTAGATATTACCAACTTGCTTTTTTAACACCCGGAATGAGACCAGAAGAAGCCATTTCTCTGAAATTGATCCTGCTGACACCGAATTGACGCATATATCCTTTCGGACGCCCGGTTAATTTGCATCTGTTATGCATACGAATACGGGAAGAGTTCTTAGGCAACTTCTGCAGACCGACAGAATCACCTTCTGCCTTAAGCTTGGCCCTTTTTTCGGCATATTTTTCAACAAGTTTTGCTCTTTTTACTTCACGAGCTTTCATTGATTCCTTAGCCATAACTTAAATCTTTTTAGCATTTTTAAACGGTAAACCTAACTCTTTCAATAATGCGTAGCCTTCTTCATCTGATTCAGCTGAAGTAACGAAAGTAATATTCATTCCGTTAATACGGGTAACTTTATCCATTACGATTTCAGGGAAGATAATCTGTTCAGGAATTCCCAGAGTATAATTACCCCTTCCATCCATTTTACCTTCTATTCCTTTGAAATCACGGATTCGGGGAAGAGACACACTGATTAAACGATCAAGGAATTCATACATGCGTTCTCTGCGTAGGGTAACACGAACCCCAATAGGCATCTTTTTCCTTAGTTTGAAGTTAGAAATGTCCTTCTTAGATTTGGTTTGGACTGCCTTTTGACCGGCGATATTTGTAATCTCATCTGTTGCGACTTCGATTAACTTTTTATCGGCGATAGCAGCTCCAACTCCCTGGTTGATGACAATCTTATCTAACTTTGGTGCCTGCATGTGGTTTTTGTAGGAAAATTCCTTCACCAATGCGGGTACAACTTCGTCTTTGTATTTTTTCTTAAGTGTTGGTACGTAAGCCATTACTTAATCTCCTCTCCTGATTTAATAGAATAACGAACTAATTTACCTTTATCATTCAGCTTCCTTCCAATACGAGTAGGTTTCCCAGTTTTAGGATCCTTGTTCATAAGGTTAGAAATGTGGATGGGTGCTTCCTTCTCCACAATACCTCCCTGCGGATGAGCCGCGTTCGGTTTTGTGTGTTTTTTAACCATATTAACACCTTCCACAATAGCTTTCTCGGTAGCTCTGATTACTTCAAGCACTTTACCTTCCCGTCCTTTGTAATTGCCGGCAATTACAAAAACAGCGTCGCCTTTTTTTATGTGTAATTTTTTCTGCATCTCTTTGATTTTATGCATTAAAGTACTTCAGGAGCAAGTGAAATAATCTTCATGTTTTGATCACGAAGTTCTCTTGCCACGGGTCCGAATATACGAGTTCCGCGCATTTCACCAGTGTTGTTCAGTAAAACTACAGCGTTATCATCAAAACGGATATATGATCCATCAGGACGACGAACTTCTTTGGTCGTACGAACAATAATTGCTTTAGAAACGGCTCCTTTTTTCATGTCACTTCCCGCTATAGCACTTTTAACTGTTACTACAATGGTATCGCCTAATGAAGCATAGCGCTTTCTTGTTCCGCCTAATACGCGAATACAAAGCACTTCTTTTGCCCCACTATTATCGGCAACGGTACATCTTGATTCCTGTTGTATCATGATTACTTAGCTCTTTCTATGATTTCCACTAATCTCCAACATTTCTGTTTACTGATTGGTCGTGTTTCCATGATCTTCACAGTATCGCCGATGTTGCAGCTGTTCTTTTCATCGTGGGCGTAGAACTTGGAAGTTTTGTTGACGAATTTTCCATAAATGGGATGTTTTTCCTTGCGCTTTTCAGCCACAACGATGGTGCATTCCATTTTGTTACTCACAACAACTCCAACACGCTCCTTTCTTAGATTTCTTTCTTCCATTACTAACTCTGTTTTGCGTTAATTTCCCTTTGATGTAGAATGGTTTTTAGGCGTGCAATATTTCTCCTGGCAATCACAATCACTTTTGGATTGTCAAGAGGTGAAATTGCATGGTTCATCTTCATCCGTAATAAGGAATCCTGCTCCGTCTGAACTCTTTCCAGAATCTCAGCCTTGGATAATTCTTTAATTTCTGATGTCTTCATTATTCTGCAATTTCAGATTCAACATAATCACGTCTAACAATAAACTTGGTAGTTACCGGTAGTTTTTGTGCAGCAAGACGAAGTGCTTCCTTTGCAACCTCAAAAGGAACTCCTTCTGCTTCAATTAATATTCTACCTGGTGTAATCGGAGCAACAAATGCTTCCGGGGCACCTTTACCTTTACCCATACGTACCTCTGCAGGTTTTTTAGTAATCGGCTTGTCGGGGAAAACTCGGATCCAAATTTGACCCTGACGTTGCATATGACGAGTAACGGCAACACGGGCAGCCTCAATCTGACGACCGGTAAGCCATGTCTCTTCCAACGATTTAATACCAAAAGATCCGAATGCCAACTGGTTGCCGCGTTGCGCCAGTCCTTTCATCTTTCCCTTTTGTACTCTTCTGTATTTTGTCTTTTTCGGTTGTAACATCCTTCTTTAATTCTGAAAGGTTTACAAATTATTTTTTTCTTTTCTTAAATCCGCCACCTTTTGGGCCACCTTCGTTTGGACGTCCAGTACTACCTGGTTTCTGTCCAACATTTGGTGAAAGGTCACGCTTTCCATAAATCTCGCCTTTACAGATCCAGACTTTAACACCGAGTAATCCGGTTTTTGTCAGGGCTTCTGCAAGAGCATAATCTATATCAGCTCTCAGAGTGTGCAAAGGAGTACGACCATCTTTATACATTTCTGAACGTGCCATTTCAGCGCCATTTAAACGGCCTGAAACCTGAATCTTGATACCCTGTGCTCCCATTCTCATGGTTGAAGCAATAGCCATTTTGGTGGCACGACGGTAAGCAATCTTACCTTCAATCTGACGTGCAATGTTAACAGCTACAATTTTAGCATCTAATTCCGGACGTTTGATTTCAAAAATATTGATCTGAACTTCCTTATTGGTGATCTTCTTTAACTCTTCTTTCAGTTTATCAACTTCCTGACCACCTTTGCCAATAATAATACCGGGCCTAGAGGTGTGAACAGTGATAGTAATAAGCTTTAGTGTTCGTTCAATGATAATCTTGGAAATACTGGCTTTAGCCAAACGGGCATTCAGATATTCCCTGATTTTAAAATCTTCCACGAGCTTATCGCCATAGTTGTTTCCACCGAACCAATTGGAATCCCATCCTTTGATGATTCCTAAACGATTAGCGATTGGATTAACTTTTTGTCCCATGTATTATTATTTATTCTGTTTCTTTTACTTGAATTAAACTACCAAGGCTAACCGTCACGTGATTCGATCTCTTTTTGATACGGTGAGCACGTCCCTGCGGTGCAGGCATTAGTCTTTTCAATATTCTTCCTGAATCAACAGCGATAGTTTTCACATACAAATTGCTTTCTTCCAAACGACTTCCTTCGTTTTTGGCCTGCCAGTTTGCAATGGCTGACATGACTAATTTTTCAAGTCTGCGCGAAGACTCCTTGGATGAAAACTTTAGTACATCAAGAGCTCTGTTCACTTCCATTCCACGGACCATATCGGCTACAAGCCTCATTTTTCGCGGTGAAGTAGGACAATTCTTCAAAACTGCAAAATACTGCTGTTTCTTAGCTTCCTTTAGTTCGGTTGCACTATTTCTTTTTCTAGCACCCATCGTGAATTCTTTTAATAGTTAATGAGAATCTCATGCCTTATTTCCTTCCTTTGGCATGTCCCCTGAAAGTTCTTGTAGGTGCAAATTCACCAAATTTATGACCAACCATATTTTCAGTTACATAAACCGGAATAAATTTATTCCCGTTGTGAACTGCAATGGTCTGCCCTACAAAGTCAGGAGAAATTACTGATGCTCTGGCCCATGTTTTGATCACCGACTTTTTATTGGTCTCAACCATAGCTAGAACTCTGCGTTCGAGCTTGAAATCGATAAAAGGCCCTTTCTTTAATGAACGACTCATATTGTCTCCTTTTAATTATTTCTTGCGTTTTTCTACAATATACCTGTTGGAAGCTTTCTTGAGCGAACGGGTTTTGAAGCCTTTTGCTAACAAGCCTTTACGTGAACGAGGATGTCCACCTGAAGAACGACCTTCTCCACCACCCATTGGGTGATCGACAGGGTTCATAGCCACACCTCTTACGCGAGGTCTTCTACCTAACCAACGTGAGCGACCGGCTTTCCCCGAACGTTCCAAATTGTGTTCTGTATTTCCAACAATACCTACTGTAGCACGACAAGTTACGAGCACCATTCTAGATTCGCCCGAAGGCAATTTCACGATTGCATACTTTCCTTCTCTCGAAGTTAACTGAGCGTACGTTCCGGCACTACGAGCCATCACACCTCCCTGACTGGGATGAAGTTCAATGTTGTGAACCAAGGTTCCTAAAGGTATTTCAGCTAGTGGTAGTGTATTACCTATTTCAGGTGCCACACCGGTTCCGCTCTCTACTTTCTGGCCAACTTTTAATCCGTTGGGTGCCAGCATGTACCTTTTTTCACCATCTGGAAAAACCAGTAGTGCAATTCGAGCGGTACGGTTTGGATCATATTGAATAGATTCTACAACAGCGACAATACCATCTTTATCTCGTTTAAAATCGATAAAGCGATATTTTCGTTTGTGGCCACCACCTATATACCTCATTGTCATGCGACCCTGGCTGTTTCGACCACCAGAGCTCGTCATGGGCTTCAACAATGATTTTTCAGGTGTTGATGCAGTAATGGACTCAAAGGTACCAGCAATCTTGTGCCTTTGACCCGGAGTAACTGGATTTAATTTTCTTACTGCCATTTCTAATTATTAAATATTACTATAAAAATCAATAGATTCTCCTTTAGCTATTGTTATAATAGCTTTTTTGCTCATTCCTGTACTTCCGGAAATAACTCCGGCTTTGGTAAAGCGAGATTTTCTTTTACCACCGTTGATTAACGTATTGACAGATTCCACTGAAACATTGTATAAACTTTCAACGGCTTTTTTAATCTGCAATTTATTGGCGTTCCGATTTACGATAAAACCGTAGCGGTTAAGACTTTCGGCCTGTCCTGTAATCTTTTCGGTAACGATTGGTTTAATTAAAATTTCCATTTTCAAGCCTTTTATATCTTAAAGAATTCTTCAATTTTACTTACTGAACTTTCCAGAACGATTACTTTCTTAGCGTTTAATATCTGATAAGTATTTAATTCTGAAGCTGTTATAACTGAAACTGCCTCTAAATTTCTGGAGGACAAATATATATTTTTATTTTCTTCCGGTAAAACGAAAAGTGACTTTTTATCATTAATTTTCAGATTATTACTGATTTGCACCATTTCGCGTGTTTTCGGAGACTCAAAAGAGAAATCTTCAACTACCAGAATTGCTTCCTCAAGGGCTTTATAGGTCAATGCAGATTTACGTGCAAGAGACTTAACTTTCTTATTTAATTTAAAGTCATAGTTTCTTGGACGAGGACCAAAGACGCGTCCACCACCACGGAAAACAGGTGATTTAATACTACCTGCCCTTGCCGTACCGGTACCTTTTTGTTTTTTAATCTTCCGGGTACTTCCGGAAACATCCGCACGTTCTTTCGAACAGGAAGTTCCTTGTCGTTTGTTGGCCAGGATTTGTTTAACATCCAGATAAATGGCGTGGTCATTTGGCTCAATACCGAAAATCTGTTCGTCTAACGTAACAGTTCTTCCGGTTTCTTGTCCTGCTGTGTTTAATACTTTAATTTCCATTACTGATAAATAATTACGTATGAACCTTTACAACCAGGAACTGATCCTTTAACTACCAATAAATTTGACTCTGGAATTACTTTCAAAACTTTAAGGTTCTGAATCGTAATATTGTCATTGCCATCGTTACCAGCCATACGCATCCCTTTGAATACACGGGATGGATAAGAAGATGCGCCTACGGAACCAGGAGCTCTCAGTCGGTTGTGCTGACCGTGTGTACTGTCACCTACCCCACGGAAGCCGTGACGTTTAACAACACCCTGGAATCCTTTACCTTTGGTTACACCCTGAATGTCAACCCAACCTTCTTCATCGATTGAATCAACTGTAATCGTGTCACCAAGCTTAAATTCTCCTTCGAGTTCTTTGAACTCAAGAATTTTTCTTTTGGGTTCTGTATCAGCTTTTTTAACATGTCCCAATTCAGCTCTGTTTGCGTGCTTTTCCTTTTTGTCTTGAAAGCCCAGCTGAATGGAATCATAGCCGTCAGTCCCCACCGATTTCACTTGTGTAACAACACAAGGACCGGCTTGAATCACAGTGCATGGGATGTTTTTCCCCTCAACACTGAATACGGAAGTCATTCCGATTTTTTTACCGATTAATCCTGCCATTTTTTTGTTTTTTACAGGTTATCAAACTTTAATTTCTACTTCAACGCCACTTGGTAATTCAAGCTTCATTAAGGCGTCAATGGTTTTTGCTGTTGAACTGTAAATGTCGATCAAACGTTTGTATGAAGACAGCTCGAATTGTTCCCTTGATTTTTTATTCACAAAGGTTGAGCGTAATACAGTAAAAATACGTTTGTGAGTAGGGAGCGGAATTGGTCCGCTTACTATTGCACCAGTAGATTTAACTGTTTTTACGATCTTCTCGGCCGACTTGTCCACTAAGTTGTGATCATACGATTTCAGCTTAATTCTGATCTTTTGACTCATAATGAGAAATAATAATACAGTTTATAATTATAATAAGTCTGTTCTTCCTTTAAGATCTTCAAGAACTTTTATTGCAAGTAATTTAGGCAACTCCACATATTTGGAGAATTCCATTGATGAAGTTGCACGACCTGACGATAAAGTTCTAAGTGTTGTAACATATCCGAATAATTCTGAAAGCGGTACCAGGGCCTTAATAACACGTGCTCCGGCCTTTTCTTCCATACCTTCAATATGCCCGCGACGACGGTTAAGGTCACCGATAATGTCTCCCATATATTCTTCAGGAGTCACGATCTCGCATTTCATGATCGGTTCAAGTAATCTTGGACCTGCTTTCCCGGCAGCATTTTTGAACGCCTGACGCGCACAAATCTCAAATGACAGTGCGTCGGAGTCAACCGCATGGTAGCTACCATCGAGTAAAGTTACTTTCAGACTATCAATATTGAATCCGGCCAAAGGACCGTTTAACAATGCTGATTCAAAGCCTTTCTGTACAGAAGGGATATATTCACGTGGAATGTTTCCTCCTTTTACTGCATCAACAAATGTAAGTCCCAGTTTGCCTTCGTCAGCTGGTTCAACACGAACACTGATATCAGCATATTTACCACGACCTCCGGATTGCTTCTTGAATACTTCACGAAGTTCAACCATCTTGGTGATACATTCTTTATAGGCAACCTGGGGAGCTCCCTGGTTACATTCTACCTTAAATTCACGACGAAGACGATCCACAATAATTTCAAGGTGAAGCTCACCCATACCGCGGATAACAGTCTGTCCTGAATCAGGATCAGTATTTACTTTAAATGTTGGATCTTCTTCAGCAAGCTTGTATAAGCCCATATTCAGCTTATCCAGATCCTTTTGAGTTTTAGGCTCAATGGCGATCCCGATAACCGGTTCAGGAAAGTCCATGCTTTCGAGAACAATAGGGTGATTGAGATCCGATAAAGTGTCGCCTGTGCGGATATCTTTAAAACCAACAGCTGCACAAATATCACCTGCTTCGATGACATCAATTGCATTTTGCTTGTTTGAGTGCATCTGGTAAATACGGGAAATACGTTCCTTTTTACCGGTACGTGAATTAAATACCGAATCACCGGCAGTAATTTTTCCTGAATAAACACGAATGAAACACAAACGACCAACATAAGGGTCGGTAGCAATTTTAAATGCAAGAGCAGCAAGAGGCTCTTTTACATCGGCATGACGAATAACTTCTTCATCACCATTATACTCAATTCCCACAATTTCACCTTTATCAAGCGGACATGGAAGGAATGCACAAACGGCGTCCAACAAATGCTGTATACCTTTGTTTTTAAATGCAGAGCCACACAACATCGGGATAATTGCACCACTGATTGTTGCTTTACGGATTACCGGCAACATTTGATCGACTGTAATTGATTCCGGATCTTCAAAGAAACGTTCAAGAAGCTCATCATCAAATTCGGCAACCGATTCAACCAGTTTAGCACGATATTCATTGGCTAATTCAATCATATCAGCCGGAATTTCTTCCAGATAATAGGTAGTTCCCAATGTAGCATCATCTTTCCAGCGAATGGCTTTCATTTCAATCAAATCAACCACGCCTTCAAATTTTTCTTCAGCACCAATAGGAATAGTAATTGGAACAGCGTTTGCACCCAATTTTTCCTTTACTTCAGAAACTACATTGAAAAAATCAGCACCTGAACGGTCCATTTTATTAACAAACCCGATTCGTGGAACACCATATTTTTCAGCCTGACGCCAAACGGTTTCCGACTGAGCTTCAACACCGCCTACAGCACAAAAAAGAGCAACAGCCCCATCCAAAACCCTTAACGAACGCTCTACTTCAACTGTAAAGTCAACGTGTCCGGGTGTATCTATGATGTTAATTTTATGTTCTATATCTTGATATGTCCAGAAAGTTGTTGTAGCCGCCGATGTGATTGTAATACCACGTTCCTGCTCCTGTTCCATCCAGTCCATTGTGGCCGCTCCATCGTGAACTTCGCCAATTCGGTGAGTAATTCCTGTATAATACAGGATCCGCTCCGAGGTGGTCGTTTTGCCGGCATCAATGTGAGCCATGATGCCAATGTTTCTAGTATATCTTAAATCTTTTGCCATTTTTTACCAATATCTTTCCTTTTACTAATACGCTATCAAATCTTCCTCTAACCTCTTCTACCAACTAAAAACGGAAATGTGCAAATGCGCGGTTTGCTTCAGCCATGCGGTGGGTGTCTTCTTTCTTTTTGAAAGCTCCACCTTCTTCGTTATAAGCTGCAACGATTTCTCCTGCAAGTTTCTCAGCCATTGAACGGCCTGAACGTTTGCGGGAATATAAGATTAAGTTTTTTACTGATATAGAAGTTTTTCTTTCAGGGCGGATTTCCATTGGAACCTGGAATGTGGCTCCTCCAACTCGTCTGCTCTTTACTTCAACATGGGGGGTAATTTTTTCGAGTGCTTTTTTAAACACGTCGACAGGACTAACTTCGTTGTCCTTCATTTTTGCTGCAACGATATCCATCGCATCGTAGAAAATTTGATAAGCGATAGATTTCTTTCCGTCATACATCAAATCGTTGACGAAGCGGGTAACCAGAATGTCGTTGAACTTTGGATCGGGCAGAATGATCCTCTTCTTTGGTTTCGATTTTCTCATTATGTAATGCTTTAGTGTTAATTAAATTCGCTGTCGTTTGTAGGCTTCAATAGGCTCTCAGGCTTCTTTACTCAACTCAAACCACTAAGCTAGAACGTCAATTAATAATAACTTGTGAAAATTATTTTTTCACTTTTGGCCTCTTGGTACCGTATTTCGACCGTCTTTGTGTACGACCTTCAACACCGGCGGTATCCAAAGCGCCACGAATTAAATGGTAACGAACTCCGGGAAGATCTTTTACTCTTCCGCCACGCACCAAAACAATAGAGTGTTCCTGAAGGTTGTGTCCTTCTCCCGGAATGTAAGCGTTCACTTCCTTGCCATTTGTTAAACGTACCCTGGCTACTTTACGCATAGCTGAGTTTGGTTTCTTGGGAGTGGTTGTGTATACACGAACACATACTCCACGTCTCTGTGGACAAGAATCTAATGCCGGAGATTTACTTTTCTCCGCATTGCTTTGTCTACCTTTTCTAACTAACTGCTGAATCGTTGGCATATAGCTACTCTTAATTTTAATATTACTTACGCAAAAATTTGGTCTGCAAAGGTATCGTAATTTTCCACAATTACAACACTTTACATTCCGATTCAAGGGTTTTTCCCTTTAAAACGGCTCGCAAAAGTACTAATTACCAATAGAAAACCCAATAAAACCAAGAAAATATTTGATCTTTTTTCGATTAATCTTAACGTACGGGGGTAAACGACTGACCGGAGGTCTTATTCAGGTGAGGAAACCCGATGTTTGAGCAGCGATTTTATAGGATTAAAGAACCGTTGAATTAAACGCATATCTTCGGTAATTATTTCGGCTGACCCTTTCATCTCCTGTCTGAAATTTAACGGAATGTCATAATTAGTCTTCATATCCTGTGGCAATTCAACTTCAATACTATAATTTTCGTTGCTCGGCATCAGTGATATATTTTTGACTTTACCTTTTAGATAGCCGAATTCCATGTACGGAAAATTCTCGAACCGAATGTTAACTTTCTGCCCGATGGCAACCTTTCTGGCATCTTTATATTTCAGGCTGATCCTGCCAATAATTTGTGATTGTTTTTTGTAAACTTTGTACTTGTCCGGATTCATTACCGAATCAATCTGTGAAGAGATATTCTCAGCGAGAACCACAATGTCAGCTTTAATGACATCCGGATAACGAAAGAAGTAACTTCCCGCCAGTAAAAGAATGAGTACCCCAAAGATAAGGTAAACGCCCGAACGAATCATCCACCGCGGAGATTGCTGAATGATCTCCTGGAATTCATCACTTCTGAGTTCAATTTCAAACCGTTTCTTTTCCTTTTCCATAACCTTTAAGTAAAGAGGAAAAAGGAATGTATGCATGTGTGCTATTTCCCTGTTTCCTTATTTCTTATTCCTGTATTCCTTTTCTAATTCCTAAATTCTTATTCCTGTCTCCCTGCTCCTTGCTCCTTGCTCCCTGCTCCTTGCTCCCTGCTCCTGTATTTCAATTCCCCAGCTCCAGCTGATTCTTCACTAATTGATAGTAAGCCCCCTTTTTGCTGGTCAATTCCTCGTGGGTACCAATTTCTACAATATTTCCTTTCTCAATGACTACAATCTGATGGGCATTTCTGACAGTGCTTAAGCGATGGGCTACCACGACAACCGTTTTCCCGTTAAAGAATTCATCCAGGTTCTCCAGAATTACCTTTTCATTATTCGCGTCCAATGAGTTGGTAGCTTCATCGAAGAATATATATTCAGGATTTTTATAGATAGCCCGGGCAATTAGTATGCGCTGTTTCTGTCCCTGGCTTAATCCGACTCCTTCGGGTCCGATCTTGGTATTGTAATTCAAAGGCAGCGTCTCAATAAACTCCTGAATATTGGCCATTCTCACCGCGTAACCCAGTCGATCCTTGTCAGGCTCTTCATCCCCAACGGCAATATTATTGGCGATGGTATCCGAAAATATAAAACCATCCTGCATCACAGCTCCACATTTAGCCCGCCACCAATGTTGTTCATAGGCTGACAATTCGGCATCACCTATCTTTATAGAACCTGAAACAGGCGGATAGAATCCAAGAATCAGTTTCACCAGTGTTGTTTTACCACTTCCGCTTGTGCCTACAATGGCAGTAACTTTCCCCTGGGGAATTACCAGGTTAATAGCATTGAGCACTTTGGGCGAATGTGGTCCTTCATACTGAAAGACCAAATCCGAGATTCGTATATCGGCCGAAGCAGGTAAGCTGGTGAGTTTTCCTTCCTGATACTGCTCTTCATCTTTGCTGCCGTGAATCTCTGCCAAACGTTCAAGGCTGATCTTGGCATCCTGCGATACCTGCATGAATTCAATCATCTGGTCCAGCGGGCTGTTCATCTGACCTATGATGTATTGCACTGCCAGCATCATACCAAGCGTCATGTTTCCATGAACAACCGATGTGGCGGCCAGAACAGTAATCACAATATTCTTGGTTTCGTTTATGAACACCGAACCTGCCTGTTGATATTGCTGCAACGAAAGTCCATTGACATTCACTTTGAATAATCGTGCCTGAATCCGTTCCCACTCCCATCTTTTCTGGCGCTCATAGTTGTTCAGTTTTATTTCCTGCATCCCGTTGATCAGCTGAATCAGTTTGCTTTGATTATCCGACAGTTGTGCAAAGCGTTTATAATCCAGCTCACGACGCTTCCGGAGAAACAGGAAGATCCAGCCAATGTACAAAACCGAGCCAAAGAGAAATACAAGGAAAATACCCAGGTTATAAATCACCAATACAATACTGAAGATGACAATATTGAAAACTGAAAATATCACGTTGAGTGATTGGGAAGTCAGGAACCGTTCTATCCGATGGTGATCTCCGATACGTTGAAGCAAATCCCCAATCATTTTGGTATCGAAAAAGCCGATAGGCATTTTCATCAGCTTGATCAGGAAATCGGATATGATGCTGATATTAATTCGTGTGCTGATGTGAAGCAGAATCCACGACCGTATGAAATCAACTGTCATACGGCTGATGAAAAGCATCATCTGGGCTGCCAGAATCAGGTAAATAAAATTAATGTCCTGTGTATTAATACCAACGTCGACGATACTCTGGGTCAGGAAAGGAAAAATAAGCTGTATCAGGCTTCCGACCAGGAATCCCAGGATAAGCTGAACAACCAGTTTTCGGTGAGGCTTAAGGTATTTGAGCAGAAATCTGAAATTACTGCGGTTCACCTTTTCGCCTTCCTGTTCAAAGAATTTAGGAGTGGGCTCAAACAATAGGCAGATACCTTTCAGTTCACCCTGTCGGACTGTTGCCAGCCAATGTTTCTTAAATTCCGCCTCCGGATATTCTACAAGTCCGAATGCAGGATCAGCCACATAAACTTTTCCTTTGTGGTACTTGTACACAACCACAAAATGGTCCTGATCCCAATGAACAACACAGGGTTTGGGAGCCTCCATCAACTGTTCAATTGTAATCCTTGCACCAATAGTACGAAAACCGATTGATTCTGCTGCATCACTAAGACCAAGCAGTGAAACCCCCTCACGTGAAATATGTGACAGCTCCCTTAGTTTCTGAAGCGAATAGGTCCTTCCATAAAATGCAGCAATCATGCGGAGACAGGAAGGTCCGCAATCCATGGCATCATATTGTTTAAAGAAGGGGAATTTAGACATACATACACATTGTTGCTCAAAAATAGAAGAATTATATGAAACTACTAATTTCTAATTTCAAAACTATTATAATTTATGTATGTGGTAAGAAGCCAAATATCCTTTTATACTTGTTATTAGCCCGTTCACAGATCAATTCTTCTCTTTTTTCTCCTGTTCAGGTTATGTATTGGTTTAGTATTGCTATTTGATTCTAATCTACCACTGTCATACCACTGTCATACCTCTTTCATACCACTTTCAGTACAAATTCGTAACAAATTCGAATCAAAT
>DIZL01000072.1:105929-140928 GCA_002429385.1 Prolixibacteraceae bacterium UBA6029
AACAAATTCGAAACAAATTCGAAGCGGTACGAATTTGTTACGAATTTGTTACGTATTTGATTCGAATTTGTTACGAATTTGTACTGAAAGTGGTATGACACTGGTATGACAATGGTACGACAGGGAATAGAAGCATTCCTTTAGGAAAAGGTTGGGAATAAGGCGGTTGGTATGGAAATAATTCAAATACCGTGTATTTTGCTCCCAGTCATATGCTTAACTTTACCTCAATCGCTAAATCCTGTTTCGGTTTAGGGGAACTATTCTTTGAGCAATCCAAAAAAAATATTAAACAACATATTCTCTACCTATTAAACTGTATTTCTGATGGTTGAACACAAAGGTTAATATTCCTTAAATAATACAATCCATTGATTCTCTTAATCTTTAGACAAAGCTCACAATTCAGGGTCCGGTAACAAATTCAGGTAATCTTTCTGCATCTTGGTTGTTAAGTAATTATTACTAATTTTGATCCACTCTCTTGATTACAGCCTGAGACAGCTGATAATGAAGGAATAAAAACCCAAATAACTATCTAAATATGAAAGTCTATAAAACTGAAGAAATTCGCAACATTACTTTAATTGGTAATGCTGGCAGTGGGAAAACCACCCTTGCAGAAGCTATGCTTTTCGAGGGTGGAGTCATAAACCGCAGAGGTGATGTCAGTACTAAGAATACTGTATCTGACTATCACCTGATTGAGCAGGAATACGGCAATTCGGTATTTTCCTCGCTCATGTATACAGAAGTGAACGGCAAAAAGATTAATATTCTGGATACCCCCGGAATGGATGATTTTTGCGGTGGAGTTGTTTCTTCCCTTCAGGTAGCGCCCCTTGCCCTGATGGTAATCGATGCTTCAACAGGCATTGGCGCCGGAACAGAATCCGCTTTCCGTCATGCCGAAGCAGCAAATAATAAACTGATTTTTGTATTGAACCACCTGGATAATGAGAATGCAAATTATGACCAGGATGTCGATAATTTAAAAAGCAAATTCGGCAATAAAGTAACTGTTGTGCAGTATCCTGTTGAGACTGGCGCAGGCTTTAACTCTATTGTTGATGTATTGATGATGAAAATGTATAAGTACGGTCCTGACGGAGGAAAACCCGAGATTCTCGATATTCCTGCCTCAGAAAAGACTCGTGCCGATAAATTACACAATGACCTGGCTGAAATGGCAGCCGAAAATGAAGAATCCCTCATGGAATTGTACTTTGAGCAGGGTTCATTATCACAGGAAGATATGCGCCGCGGAATGAGAATAGGGATGACCAAACGTGATTTGTTTCCTGTTTTCTGCATCTCGGCTAAAAAGAATATGGGAGTTGGCCGTTTACTCGAATTTGTCTGTAACATCGCCCCCGCTCCTTCCCAGGTACCTATGCGTGAAATCATCCAGGGGAAACCCGTTGTGATGAGCGAAACAGCACCTACCTCTTTGTTTGTATTTAAGACAGCGCTCGAACCACACGTGGGAGAAGTAACTTATTTCAAGGTGATGTCAGGAAAAGTCACCGAAGGTAAAGACCTTTATAATACGTTTAACAATGGCAAGGAAAGAATCTCGCAACTCTTTGTTACCGCCGGAAAGAACCGTACCAGCGTTCCTGAACTGGTTGCCGGTGATATTGGTTGCACCGTAAAACTGAAAGATACCAAATTCAACCAGACTCTTTGCGACAAGGAATTAGACCTGAAGTTTGCCCCAATCGTTTTCCCTGATCCAAAATTCAGGATTGCAATTAAAGCAGTATCCGAAACCGATGATGAAAAAGTGGGTGAGATTCTTCACAAAGTGAAGGAGGAAGATCCAACCTATATCGTGAATTACCTGAAAGAACTCAAACAGCTGATCGTTGAAGGACAGGGTGAATACCACCTGAACACCTTAAAATGGTACTTCGATCACACGCATAAAATCGACATTGAATTTAAAACGCCTAAAATCCCATACCGCGAAACCATTACCAAATCTGCCGAGGGCGATTACCGTCATAAAAAGCAATCCGGTGGTTCAGGTCAGTTTGGTGAGGTTCATATGATCATCGAACCTTTTGAAGAAGGCTCACAGCCTAAAAACATGTTCATCATGAATGGCAAGGAACAGAAGATTTCTGTTCGCGATACTCAGGAGACGCCTCTGCCATGGGGTGGGAAACTTGTCTTCCATAACTGTATAGTTGGAGGTTCAATCGACCTCCGCTTCCTTCCTGCTATCCTGAAAGGGATCATGGAAAAAATGGAAGAAGGTCCGCTTACTGGTTCTTACGCCCGCGATATCCGTGTTTACATATACGACGGTAAGATGCACCCTGTTGATTCAAACGAAATCTCTTTCCGCCTGGCCGGACGTAATGCCTTCAGCATTGCCTTTAAAAACGCAGGCGCCAAAATCCTTGAACCAATCTACGAACTCGATGTATGGGTACAGGCCGAACGCATGGGTGATGTAATGAGCGACCTGCAAGGACGCCGTGCATTGATTATGGGTATGGGCAACGAAAGAGGCTATGAAAAAATCAGCGCGCGTGTTCCATTGAAGGAAATGAACAAATACTCCACTTCATTAAGCTCCTTAACCGGCGGACGTGGCGTTTTCAATATGAAATTTGCGGCTTACGAAAAAGTGCCACAGGAAGTACAGGATGAACTATTGGCCGCTTATGCCGCTGAAGAAAAAGACGAATAAATACCAAATCTTTCTTTAGATTTCTTTTACTAAAACGAAAGACCCGGGAATGCCACCCGGGTTTTTCTCATTAAGGTTCAGTAGGTTTTGTCCTGAAATAGGTTTTACTTTATCTATAAGTCTATTCAAGGAAAAGACACATTGAATACCCTTATTTTTTCCTGATCTTAATCACAACATTTCCGTCAATTGCATAGCCAATGCTTTCAGTTGGAAAACTTGCGGATTGAATCACTCCAAATTCTTTAAACTTATTAAGTGTTCAATCAATTATTATTGCAAAACAAGTTTTTTAGTAAAAACATTCTTATTTTCAAAGATCTTAATGATATAGATCCCTTTGGGAAAACGCGACAGATCAAATTTGCCTTGCATCATATCGCTTGTTTGTATCAATTCACCCGAGGGACTATAAATTTCTGCCTTCTGAATATTCTTGCCATTAATTGAAAAGATGGCGTTTGTTGGATTTGGATAAATATCCACTTCACCTGGACTTGATAAATGACTTTCCGGTATACCCGAAGAACAATTTAGAAATTTAATATTTAGCGGATTAATCCCATAAGCGCTCAATGTAACCCCGGCAGGTGGAAATGGAAGCTGCCAGACACAAATCTCTTTAAGATTATAACATAGTCTTATCTCGATATAGGTCAGTTTTGTGTTTTGTGACAAATCCAGTTTGGCAAATGGATTCGATCCACATTGTAAAAACGTCAAATTCGGATTGCCAGTCAAATCTAAATAGCTCATCCCGTTACTGTCGCAGCCCAGCGTTTTTAAGATTGGATTATGGGAAACATCCAGTTTTGACAAAGGATTTGAATGAGTATACAGAGTTTCCAATATTGGATTACCGGAAAGATCAAGCTCAGAAATATTGTTCATCGTACAACCAATGGATCTTAGATTTGCATTTTTAGTCAAATCAAGACGAACTAATTTATTGGCTGAGCAGATTAAATCTTTCATTCGCTCATTACTGGATAAATTCAAATCAGAAATTAAATTCTGCTGACAGGATAGACGCTCTAACGATTTTACCATCGAGACATCAAGGGTTGCTAATTGATTATTATCACAATAAATCCATATCAGACTTTTACTTGCCGGCAACTGTAATTCCGATAGTTGATTTTCATTAGTCCATAGTTCACTCAGCATTGTATTTGCAGCCAGGTTTAAAGAAACCAATCGGTTGTGATTGCAATTTAAATACTCCAGGGAGTCATTATTGACTAAATTCATATCTGTCAATAAATTATTATTACATGTCAGTTTTTTTAATTGGAGATTTGCAGATAAGTCTATTTTTGAGATAGAATTATTGTCGCAATAGATTCTTTCAATTTGTGTATTATTTAGTAAATCTAAAGTTGTCAAGGCATTGCTACCGCAATTTATTTCTTTTAATAGCTTTAGCGATGAAACATCTATGGTGTTTAGCTGATTGTGATCGCAAGATAAATTCTCAAGCAAGACGCACTTTGAAATATTTAAAGTGGTTATGTTGGTACCCGAACAGTAAAGAGTTTTCAATAAGGTATTTGATGATAAATCCAATGAACGAAAACTATTTTCACTACAGGCTAAATACTTAAGATTTGTAAATGCTTCAATACCTGTCAAATCGGATATTGGGGCTGACCAGGAAAGCAGAATTAAAGTATCGACAGATTGAGCTTCTGAATAATCAATTTCTCCATCACTATTCCGGTCAACTTTCAATTCGATTAGTAATTTCTTAAAACTTGAATCAGGAATATTAACAACCTGTGCCTGAATAAGGATTGAGGTTAGTAATGCAAAAATGAGTGTCATTGTTTTTTTCATGATCATTTCTTTTGTTTGTATTAAGTGTTCCATCTCTTTTTGAAAGATAGAATCCCTTTGCCGACTTTAATGCAGCTATGCTTAATCTTTTCATTCTTTAATAATCTTTCCAACGTAGGTTTTATTTTTTGTAATAACATGAACAAAATAGATCCCTTGTGGAAGTTTCGAAATATCAACAAACGCTGTAGGTATGTTAACTTTGCTTTCTACTGATTTGCCATTTAAATCAAATACCTGGATAGATTCAATAGTTCCGACTCCTTTAACTGAAAATCCAAATCTAACCGGATTTGGGAAAAACAACAGCTCCGAATGATCATTTGCAGTACTACTAATTCCAGTCGTTGATTTAGTTCGGGAGTATCCAGTTCCTCCGCCATTTGCAGCATCAATACCAACGGAAAAACTGTTTTGAGAAGAATAGATAATCTTTCCTGGCCACCCGGTAAGCATCCATTTATAAGATTGAGAGAAGTATGAATAAGTATATGATATTTTATATTTTGACTGATTAACCAATTTGTCATTTTGAAATACTTTCCAGGTAATACTATCAGTTCCGGCTATTCGTTCAATCTGATTTAAGTCATCTGAATACACTGAGTCACATTTGCCTGTAAATCCCATACATTCTATAACTTTATACCAATCTCCACTGATTAAATTGTACACGGAATCTACGTTTAACGCAAACTCACAATTCTGATCCAACTTTAGCAACCATCCGCTATGATTTGTTACTCCCGCAATGATAAAACCATTATCATTGGTCGCCTTTACAGAATTTCCAATATCATGGATTGAAAGATCCAGAAGCTTTGTCCAAACTCTATTGCCATATGACAGATTCTTTTTTATCCATAAATCATCAGAGGTACTGCCAACATCATTTGTATTTATTCTTTGTCCAACGGATATTATATCTCCGGTTTCATTTACAGCCAGGGAGTTTGAATGAAAGTAATATCCATTAGATGGAGGATACAGTTTTTCCCAAATCGTATTACCATGGGTGTCTAATTTAATTATTTTATCCTCTGAATTATTGAAAAACCCAACAGCAATAAAATTTGCATCACTTGTTTGAATGATTTCCTTCCCTACAAATGAGTTAAGTTTTTTATACCAAATACTATCCCCTAAATTACTGAGTTTGCAAACACCTACCCCACCTGTAAAAACGAAATCACCACTTGAAGTTTGAATAATCGAACTTGCCTCTGATATGGGCCAATTATGGATTGTTTTTGTCCAAAGTGTGTCACAATGTTGATCCAGCTTAAGTATCCATATATCCCTTGAAGCGTTTATAGACACATAGTTTTTTGTTCCGGCAACAATGTAGCCACCATCTGAAGTTTGCTTAATTGAATTTGCATAGTCATTGTATAGCCCTCCGTAGGTTTTTGTCCAGAGGGTATCGCCACTGGCATCTAATTTTAATATCCAAATATCACCATACATACTCATCCGTTCCATATCAATATGATAATTTTTTCTGCCTGCAACAATAAAACCTCCGTCAGAAGTTGGTTGGATCTCTGAAGCCCAGTCTCTGTAAGAATACCCGTACGATCTGGTCCAAATGGTATCGCCCATTTGATTTAGCTTGATGATATAGGCATCTTCAAAATTTTGACCAATACCGCCACAGGCAATATAACCACCATCTGATGTTTGTTGAACAGACAATAAACTGGAGGCAATACCGAAATTGTAAATTTTACTGAATGTGATCGGTTGTGTAAACCCACTTAATGAAATAAAAAAGAGTATACCAACTAAACATTTCAAAATTGATGTGTTTTTCATTTTCCTTATTTTAAAAAATAATTCAATTAACTTTAATCTCAACGGAATTGGCTTCCTCCTTGCTCCTTGCTCCATGCTCCCCGCTCCCTGCCCCTTATTCCACAACCAATTTACCTGCATAAATCAATGAATTGGACGAAGTAAGCTTATACAAATAGATGCCACTTTTTAAACCCGTTAAATGAATGATGCGTGAAGAACCCTCGAATTGTACTGATTTAACCAGGGTCCCGGTCGGACTGTAAATCTTTACCTCATGTATTACGGCATCATCATTCAACTGAAAAGTAACCCCATCGCGGGCTGGATTAGGAAATACCTTTAATCGGTCATCGGTTTTAATATTTGAAACACCTGTAATTACCAATCGATTGCCCCATTCCGTTTCTCCTTTCTTGTAATAAACCAATTTCCGCTCTTCCGAGTCACCTGCATACCCTGAACAAGAGTAATACGGCCCCCCGAGGCCCTTGAGATATCGCTTCTCATACAGACAGCCCTCTCCAATGATGGTGCCCAGACAAGATCCATTACCTATGTAGAGTTCTGTCATACTCGGATCAATCTTCATCAGGAATTCATCGTTGCGCATATACATTTGGTGTGCAGAATTAGATTCGATGATTGGCTCACCGGGCAGCTTATCGAAAGCAGGGTTGGCTAAAACCACCGATTTTAAGGTGTCGTTGGTTGTCTTCAATGTGGCGCTGTCGGTGTAAATGGTTTCAATGCTTTGGGTGCGTACATAACGATAAACAATGGAGTCGGCATAATCGGTCCGTTCCAGGTATTTATATATACACCTGTTGTCATATTCACGTATGGGAGAAAGAAAATATCCATCCCCAAAGTTGTGTTCCTGCACGTGCAGTTCATCCCCCGGATTAAAACCATTGACATCGAACCAACTCAGGTTCTGAACGCCAGCTTCAGGATTGATAAGCCCTACAAGAGTATACGAATCAAGGCTGTCGTACGGATCTCTAACGACAATATCGGGGAAAAGATAAAAGTTGAGCGTTTCAACAAAGCCATAGGTTTTGCTTATTTTTACCTTTAGTTTATTCAAAGCATGGTCCACCAGGTTTCCCTGTTGGTCAAGCACCCGGAAGGCAATTGTTTTCACAGAATCGATTAAGCCCAGAACATTTCCTAACTCAACAGCTTGCACACTGGCCTCGACCCTAAAGGTGTCCGTACGTTGAAAAGCAATCCACGATTCGTTTAACCTGGCCCGGGTTTTTAGGGTAACCACACCACCTTCCCTGTTGAAAAACAGGTTAGCGCCATCAGCCTTTAAAACCACTTTCTCTCCAATCCACGAAGCCTTGTAAGGAGAAAAGCAATACGCCGATACTTCCTGAATAGTAGCAAACGGATATAAAATAGTATCTGAAGCTGCTTTCACCGAATCGACCCTTAGTCCTTTAATCCTGTCCTCTGTATTACCAAAAAGGGCAACCCGGTGGGCATACACCGTTTGATAATCGTGTGCCGGGGCTTTTAAAACTACGATGGTCAAAAGCAATAAGAATAGATAGAGCGTTTTCATAGTTAAGAATTTGAGCGAACGAGGGATTCCATCTCTTTTTGAAAGATGGAATCCCTTCGCGGTTCTTATTATTCCTTAATAATCATTTCTTCAAAGTACCTCCCCGAAGCTGAGATCAGCCGAACCACATAAACTCCACTTTTAAGCGAACTTACATCAATGCGGTTAAGACTATTTCCACCTTCAAGGCATTCAGTTTTTACCAATTCCCCTTTTACCGAAAACAATTCTAGTGTATAATCTTCTTCGAAACCACCGCTGGACTTAACAAACAGTTCAGCCGATACAGGATTCGGAAACACCGTAAACCCGGAACTTTTATTTAAGGAGGTGAAACCATCCGGCCAGCTTAAAATCTTGTCACAGGGTATATTTTCAAATTGGTAAAACCCAATTTCAGGATCGGAGTAACACCTCAAAACACCAATCTGCGGTTCCCCATCCATAATACCACAAAAAGCATTTTGAGGAAGAAGATATTGCATACTACCAATCTTTTCGATAATTGGAAATGAATCGAAGCCCCATATTGACCCTTTCATATGGTTTGAATAGTAGGCTTTAAGCTGATGGTTGTTTATTGTAGCGGAATAAACCGAATCTATACTACTCCAGCCATAAGGAGTTTTGGCTTCGCATTGATTGGGCATTTCCGAATAAAGCAGGATGGAATCTCCTTTCGAAAGGGAGAAGTTATACAAAACATGGAACTCACCGCTTTTCCAGTAGGAGATGGTGTCCCCATGCTGGTAAAGATATTCATATCCCATAGGAACGGTTACGCCTCCAAACTTAAATTTTGTCTTCTGTATCACCTTCACCCTTTTCCCGGCAATAGTTGAATCTTTGATACAGGTATGTTTCAAATAGTTATATTGCGGAGGGTTATAACTCTCGGACTGGGTATAATACCATTCAGCTCCTATGGGTGCAAACTCTGTTTGGGAAGATGCAGCCAGACCCTTCGGGAAACAACTATTCAGTTTAGGATCATGGTATACCGGCTGTTCGTTTTCAGAGTAGCATACCAACTTTAGATCTGCTCCGGTTGCATAAAAACTGTTTGGCCCTTCCAAAACACCCCATATACTGCCAATGCCTTCAATCCATAGGGGAACGCTTGTTTAAAAAAAACAGATTTGCTTTCGTATAACTGTTGAATTACCAAATGGCGCATAATTTACCTTGGTAACCTTGGCGAATAATTGCCCATTATCTATCGGAATGCTATCACCCGTTTCCAGACCGAAGTCATAGAGCAACATATCCTTCCCGGTAAATTTATTGAAAATATAGACTCTTTTCGTGTCTTGTTCTTCCCGGATACATCCATTGAAAGTCCATTTGGCATGCAATTCATCATCCGATTTCATGATCTTTTTATATCCCAACCCATTGATTGTCGTATCCCCCGTGAATTTGATGAAGTAACTGCTGTAGGTACTGCCAGGCATTGTGCCATACTTGTATTGCTCCACAATTTACCTTCCTGAAGGAGATTTTGACCTTGACAATGAAGTAAAATAAATATGAATAAGAATATCAGGGGGATTGTTTTCATGACTTTAGGATGTTAATTAAAATCAGTAAAAGATGATGAACTGGCGGGTTTTCTTAAATACCATTGAAACAAGGAAAGGGGTCAGCACAATACTGTTCGAAAGTTAATATAAATTATACAATAACCCCAACAAATAGTTTATGTTTATGAACATGTAAAAACAGAACCCTTTAAAACGATTATTAGCGCTCACCTAAAACTGTTTTTCCTGCCACCAAAACATGAAAACTCTAAATCTCACCAAAAAAGCCATTTAGATATCTGGCTGGCATACTTTGGTGAAATTTAGTGTCCTGGTGTTTTGGTGGCATATTTTATTATTTGCCTTAAATCTCCTGTTTGATCATGAATCACCGATCAAAAAAAAGAAAACCTGAACTGAAGGATTATTCTACAATTCATAACTTTATACTACGGATATAACTCAGTGCTATATGAAACATATGGATTTAACAATATTGGTGGAGAAAGGCGATCACCGACATTGTTTTGGGGTCCCGAGTACTCGGGATCAATACCAGTATTCAGATATGTCCTTTTTTTAAATCTTACTTTTTTATAAAATCTTAGTAACCACGCAATACCCCCAGATTCCAATCTTATCTATCTTATAATTGGCCTGATAACCATTAAATAAGTGATGAAAACAAAATGGGATTAAAGATTATTGATCCCGATAACTATCAGGACTATTTTCATAAGATACATAAGATTATGGTTTCGAGGGCTGATCTAAGTTACTAAGATTGAATTAAAAAGTAAGATTTTTAAAGCTCACCATTGACTTTGCTTTCCCCACAACAAAGTCATTTGAACCGTATCTGGCCTGAAATAATAGAGAAAGGCGAAATTATCTATCCACCCGTTCTAATTACTATTGAACAGATGGAAAAATCCGGCCTTTTTCCTTCGATGGTCATCCCTCCCGATGCCCTCCACCGCATAATAATAAACTCCCGGTATGCAGTATTTTCCTCCGACTTTCCCATCCCAAACAGATTGCGATACTGACTTAACGATATTGTAGAAATTAAAACGTAAAGACCCGGGAATGCCACCCGGGTTTTTCTTGTTTTTGAATTGAAACTTTAACCCTATTTTGTTTCTTTACTCAATATATTGAGTAAATTTACTCATTGTACTGAGTAAATTATTTAGCCATGTTTGAACGAGCTTATTTAGACACACTTAAAGAAAGAATAAATGAACAACGAAGGTTCATTCAAGTTGTAATGGGGCCTCGTCAAGTTGGAAAAACGACATTGATAACACAACTCTTGCAAAAACTATCCATGTTGTTTGTTTTTGAATCAGCAGATGCTGTATCGAACTCAAATACTATATGGATCCAACAGATTTGGGAAACCACCAGGATAAAAATGAAAACTTCCGGCGCTACAGAATATCTACTGGTTGTGGATGAAATACAAAAAGTAGAGAATTGGAGTGAAATAGTAAAACAACAATGGGACAAGGATACCAGAGAAGGAATAAACATTAAAGTGGTACTTTTGGGCTCTTCCAGTTTGCTCATGCAAAAGGGATTGACAGAGTCGCTGGCAGGTCGGTTTGAAACCTATTCATTGGGCCATTGGTCTTTCACTGAAATGCAAAACGCTTTTGGCTGGAACATTAAACAATACATATATTTCGGAGGTTATCCGGGTTCTGCATCCCTAATTGAAGATGAAGAACGTTGGAAAAACTATATAAAAGATTCTTTAATTGAGACCAGCATCTCGAAAGATATTTTGATGCTTACACGAGTAGATAAACCCGCATTACTTAAACGCCTTTTTGAGTTAGGATCTTTGTATTCCGGTCAAATTCTTTCATATACAAAGCTGATAGGTGAATTGCAGGATGCCGGAAATACGACTACACTTTCACACTATTTGGATTTACTTTCTGATTGCGGACTTTTGGGAGGATTGGAAAAATACGCTGGGAATATCATCAGAAAACGTTCATCAAGTCCTAAATTTCAAGTATATAATAATGCCTTATTAACAGCACAAGGTGATTCTAAGTTCTCTGAAATAGATGTCAACCCTCAAGAATGGGGTCGATTGGTAGAATCCTCTATCGGCGCCCATTTAATTAATCATTCTGTATTAGAACGCTATCATCTTTATTATTGGAGAGAGGTCAATAAGGAAGTTGATTTTGTTCTTGAAAAGAATGGAAAGATAATTGCATTGGAGGTTAAAAGTGGAAAAAGAGGTGAGAATACAGGGATGAGTGCCTTTGCAGAGAAATTTCATCCGGAGAAGTTATTATTGGTCGGAACAGGTGGAATACATTATGAAGAATTCTTAAAGATTAATCCAAAGGAGTTGTTCAACAATTAAGATGGAATATGAATTATTGAAGATCAACGATTTTCTCATCATTCTAATTACTATTGAACAGATGGAAAAATCCGGCCTTTTTCCTTCGTCGGTCATCCCTTCCAATGCCCTCCACCGCATAATAATAAACTCCCGGGGTGCAGTATTTTCCACCGACTTTTCCGTCCCATACCGAATGCGGAATAGATTTAACCGTGTTATCGAAATTAACCACATTGCCGCTTTCCCAGACATGAAGCAGTTTACCCCACCGGTTGAAAATCGAAATCTTTAATGACTTCATCGATTTGAAATAGATAATGAAATTAGGGTAACTGCCATGGGTGACAAATACATTGGGAGCATCAACAAACGAAGTATCAGCAACGATAAAGCCCGGATAATAAACCGTATCGTAGCAAGTCGTAAATTGACTGATCTTTTTGGATACCAGTTTCACCTTATACGAGCCTGAATTCTCGAACGTATAGATCGGGTTGTCGTTATAAAGTTTGGTCATTATACTGTCAATGACCGTACCTGGAGGATTGTGGGCGGACTCCCTCTTAATGACATCGAGATCCTTAAAGATGAACCATTCAAATTTACCCGGATCCCCATTTTCCGATTCATTTTTGAACGTAACTTGTACCGGCGCATCATAAGGTGATGCGGTTTGATCACCAAAGGTTGCTGAAAAAGCAGCCTTGGTCACTATGGAAGTATAAAGAACATCTGCCTTGGCTGTGCAACCAAACCTATCGGAAACTTCCAGGCTGTAATTGGTGTCTTTGGTGGGCGGGGTATAAACTTGTGCCGTAATGATGCTGCTGACCAGCGTAGTTCCCTGCATCCATTTGACCTGTATATTCTTGATCACTTCTTTCGTTTGCCCGGTGGGCAGATCAACATAGGTAAATGTTGGGGTATCAAAAGTCCCTTTTAGGGTAAAAGAGTTACAATCCGACTCCGGAATCTCTGCAGTTGCAGTGATATAGTTATTAAACGCCCATGCTGTAAAGAATAAATCACCTGTTGCGGTGGTCTCTTTCACGCGGTAGCCACCATCGGCAAGATTTGAAATTGGGGAGGTCGTATTTCCTGAGACATCGCTGGAGTAGAAATCGAAAGTTCTTGTTATGGCATTATATTTCTGCCATTCGAAGGTTCCGGTCTGTCCTGCAGGCAATGTGGCTGTTAACGTAGCGTTCAGATCTCCCTTGTTACCGCAAAAAACATGAATGTTATCCTGTGCCCCGCTCGAATATTCGGTGGGAACAACCGCAGAAGCATTAGAGGTGATTTGCGTGTAACCCGCAAAGGGAAAGAACAATACAGCGATTAATATAAGTAACTTACCAGGCAATAGATTCCTATTCATTCTTTAACTTCTTTAACAGTTCACAATATTAACGCTAAAAATTGATTTATCTTTTGTCAGGCCTGAAATTTTCCATTACAATATTTAGTTTTACTTTTGAAGTCCAATTTAGAATAGCAAACAGCGTGCAGAATTATTTAGAAGGATTGAATGAGGCCCAGAGGCTGGCAGTAGAAAACATACACGGCGCCTCCCTGATTATTGCTGGTGCCGGCTCCGGCAAGACACGTGTACTGACCCTGCGTGTGGCCCATTTATTGAAAAGCGGCGTCAGGCCCGGGGCAATCCTGGCCCTGACCTTTACCAATAAGGCTGCCCGTGAAATGAAAAACCGTATTGCCACCATGGTTGGAGCGAACACCGCCAAATACCTGTGGATGGGTACCTTTCATTCCATCTTTGCCCGGATTTTACGCATCGAGTCCGAAACTTTAGGCTACCCTTCAAACTTCACCATTTATGATTCGGCCGATTCCAAGAACCTGATCAAAAGCATCATCAAGGAACTAAACCTCGACGATAAAACCTATAAACCCGGCGTAGTCTCGTCCAGGATTTCTTCAGCCAAAAACAACCTGGTTTCTTCCGAAGTGTACTCCACCCTGGCAGAAATCACCGAATACGACCAGAGCATCAAAATGCCGCTTATCAGCCTGATCTACAAGGAATACGCGAAACGTTGCTTCCTGGCAGGAGCCATGGATTTCGACGATCTGCTGATGAAAACCAATGCCCTGTTCCGCAATCGTCCCGATATTCTGGACAAGTACCAGCGTATCTTCGAATACATCCTGGTCGATGAGTACCAGGATACGAACCATTCGCAGTACATGATCATCAAAAAGTTGGCTGCCAAACACAATAACATTTGCGTGGTGGGCGACGATGCCCAGAGCATCTATTCCTTCCGCGGGGCACGCATCGAAAATATACTGAATTTCCAGAACGATTATCCTACGCACAAGGTGTTCAAGCTCGAACAGAACTACCGCTCGACCCAAAACATCGTGGATGCGGCCAACAGCATCATTGCCAAAAACAAACGGCAGATCCGAAAGAATGTATTTTCAGAGAAAGAGAAAGGGACCCTGATCAAAGTCATCAGCGCCATCACTGATAACGAAGAAGGCTACCTGGTCTCGAACGAGATCATCGATACCCGGATGCGCGAACATTTCCAGTTCTCGGATTATGCCATCCTGTACCGTACCAATGCCCAGTCACGTATCTTTGAAGAATCTCTGCGTAAAAGGAACATTCCGTACAAAATATACGGGGGTCTTTCCTTTTACCAGCGAAAAGAAATCAAGGATCTGCTCAGCTATTTCCGTATGGTGATCAATCCAAAGGACAATGAGGCCTTTAAACGCATCGTCAACTATCCTGCAAGGGGCATCGGTCAGACCAGCCTCACCAAACTCGAACAGTTTGCAGGGCATAACAACCTATGCATCTGGGAATTTGCCACCAACATCCCTTTACTGCTGAGCGAATTTAACAAGGGAACGGCGGCCAAGATCCATGAATTCACCAGTCTGATCGAAGTATTTAGGGAAAAGCTCGAAACGCTCACCGCCTTTGAACTGGCTACCGAAATTGCCACAGGCACCGAGATCATGAAAGATCTCTACAAGGATCAGTCTCCTGAAGGGGTAAGCCGCTACGAAAACATACAGGAATTGCTAAACGGTATACAAGAGTTTTCCATCTCGGCCCGCGAAGAAGGCACCCCGGGACAGCTGAACAACTACATGGAGGATGTGGCCCTGCTGACCGATCAGGATAACGAAAAGCCCGAAGACACCGACCGGGTAACTATGATGACCATACATTCGGCCAAAGGGCTCGAATTCAAAAACGTTTTTATCGTCGGGGTGGAAGAAAATCTTTTCCCCTCGAACCAGAACGGGCAAAAGACGCTGGAGGATTTCGAAGAAGAACGCCGCCTGTTTTATGTGGCCCTCACCCGCGCCGAACAAAATGCCTACATCACTTATGCCCGTCAACGCTACAAATGGGGCAAGCTCGAATTTTGCAACAAGAGCCGCTTTATCGATGAGATTGATCCCCAGTACCTGAATATGCCCGTCGAAAAAGATCCTGTCTTTTTTAGTGACAGCCCCGATCTGCCCTATTCGGCTCCCAAACTCCGCAACCCGGGCTTATCGGTTCCCGGATTCAGACCCATGGCGGTCAGTCAGCCCGATTTGCAGAACAAATTATCCAGGCTTCGCGAAACAAAGAAGGAGGCTGATGCCTTCGAATACAGCAATCCGGTGGATATACAGGCCGGAATGATGGTTGAACATCAGCGCTTTGGACGCGGGAAAGTGCTCCAGATGGAAGGGAAAATGCCAGATATTCAGGCTACAGTCTTCTTTCAGAATGCAGGAAAAAAACAACTTCTCCTAAAATTCGCAAAACTCCGTATAATTAGTTAGTTTTGCAGTGTAAATCCAACACGCGATAGTTTTTGACGCTTTATTTTGTGCACCAAACTATTTTGCTTTACTTTGCAACATATTCGCTTCATCCTGCTTATCCAATATCATATCCTTTTTGAGATAACAGCCTGATTATTTAAGAAAAACATTATTTATATCCATGGATTATAATTCTGATCGCAGTAAGCTGGCTCTCCCTGAGTATGGAAGAAACTTACAAAATATGGTCAATCACATCATGACCATTGAAGACCGCAATGAACGCAACAGGGCAGCCCGTACAATTATTGACATCATGGGTACCATGTACCCGTATCTGAGAGACATCAACGATTTCAAACATAAGCTTTGGGACCATCTGGCCATCATGTCCAATTTTCAACTGGACATCGATTACCCGTATACCCCGCCTTCTCCTGAATTCTTTAACTCTCCGCCGCGTCGTATTCCGTATTGCATTAACACCATCCGTTACCGTCATTACGGGAAAACAATCGAATTGCTGATCGATAAAGCGGCTGTTCATGAAGATGAAAAGGAACGTGATCTGCTGATCAAACTGATTGCCAACCACATGAAAAAGAGTTATGTCATGTGGAACAAGGACTCAATTACCGATGACAAGATCTTCCTGGATATCGAAGAACTCTCGAAGGGGCGGATTAAGCCCAACGAGCTGACCCTTACCGAAACCAAGGATATCATCTTCCGCAATCAGAAAAAACCTGTATCGGGAAACAACAATCCCCCAAGGAAATTCATTAAACCTGATGACCGTAAAAAGCAGCGTTAGTATGCTGCGAATTATTTAATATCCAGTAAACACCGTATCTCCTTTCCGGATGGCAACATTTAAAATCGAAGGCGGCAAACAGTTACACGGCGATTTATATCCCCAGGGGGCCAAGAACGAGGCTCTCCAGGTCATTTGTGCCGTACTGCTGACCCCTGAGAAGATTCAGATCACCAATATTCCTGAAATAAGTGATGTCATCAAGCTGATTAAGATCTTAGGTGACCTGGGTGTAAAGACTGAAAGGGTCGCTAAGGGAAATTACATTTTCCAGGCCGATGAGATTCATCTCGATTACCTCAAAACCGAAAACTTTGCCCGTCATGCCTCCAGTCTTCGTGGCTCGATCATGATCCTTGGACCGCTTTTGGCCCGTTTCGGAATCGGATATATCCCTCAGCCGGGAGGGGACAAAATAGGCCGACGACGCCTGGACACCCATTTTACCGGTCTCCAGAAACTTGGCGCTACCTTCACCTACAATCCCAACGAACATTTTTTCAGTGTGGAAGCCACAAAACTTAAGGGAAGCTACATGCTTCTCGACGAGGCTTCAGTGACCGGTACGGCCAACATCGTGATGGCTGCCTCGATGGCCGAAGGAACCACTACAATCTATAATGCTGCCTGCGAACCTTACGTTCAGCAACTCTGCAGGATGCTCGTTTTTATGGGTGCCGTAATCGGCGGCATTGGCTCCAACCTGCTTACAATAACGGGCGTAACTTCACTGCGCGGATGCACTCACCAGATACTGCCCGACATGATCGAAGTCGGAAGTTTCATTGGGCTGGCTGCGATGACCAGTTCCGAAATAACCATCCGTAACGCAGGTATTAAACATCTGGGCATCATTCCTGAGCAATTTAAGCGTATGGGCATTACGGTCATCGAACAAGACGATGACCTGTTTATTCCTGCCCAGGAGCACTTCGAGATTGAAACCTTCATCGATGGTTCGATCATGAACATTGCCGACGCACCCTGGCCGGGACTGACCCCCGATCTGCTCAGCATCTTCCTGGTTATCGCCACCCAGGCCAAGGGAAGTGTGCTGATTCACCAGAAGATGTTCGAAAGCCGCCTGTTTTTCGTAGATAAGCTGATCGACATGGGGGCCCAGATTATTCTTTGCGATCCGCACCGTGCAACCGTCATCGGGCTCGACCACAAATACCAACTCCGTGCAACCAACATGAGTTCTCCCGATATCCGTGCAGGGGTAGCCCTGCTCATCGCCGCGCTATCGGCACAGGGAACGAGCAAAATCTCCAACATCGAACAGATCGACCGTGGATACGAAATCATCGATCAGCGTTTGAATGCCATCGGTGCAAGCATTACCCGCCTCGACTAAGCAAGGCGGAAATCCATTATTATATTTGTTTTAGTCAACAGGTATTTGTTGTTTTCTTTAATGCCCCAACAAGTTTAGACATATCTTAAACTTTAAGCAATTGCGGTTTTAATTGACACCTGCATTTCCCTAAAACCTACAAAACGGTTTATTTCAGAAACATTCTCCTTTTCTTCATCCACACAGATATCAATAACCTCTTTGATATTTCCCAAAGCTTCATCAATAGTTTTGCCATAAGAGTGACAACCTTTGAAAACTGGACAACTAACGATGTAAACATTGTCTTCGTCTTGTTCGATGAGGATAGGAAGGTGTAATATTTTGTCTTTTGTCTTCATGGTACTTCTTTAAACCTCTGTTAATCTTGTTTGTGTATTAAAATACACAAGGTAAAGATAATAAAAAAAAGTCGGATAAAACACCCTACCCCATTTCTCGCAAGTTGAGAAATAGATAGAAGGAATGTAGAATTGATACTTTAAAATTGTTATTTTTGTCTGTACGTTCAACATTAAAAAAAGAAAACAACGCTATGAAGATAAAAATGATACTGGTTTTTGCCCTGCTGTATGCTTCGGCAACCTATGCAAGTGCTCCCAAAACAAGCGCCGGAGGGAAAGAGGCTACAATTGGTTTGGAGATTGGGAATATCGCTCCTGAAATCAATGAAAAAACACTGAGCGGTAAGGAACTTAGGCTATCGTCGCTTTCGGGCAAAGTGGTACTGATCGACTTTTGGGCTTCCTGGTGCGGCCCTTGCCGCCAGGAAAATCCGACAGTGGTGGCTGCTTACGAAAAGTTTAAGAATTCAAAATTCAAGAATGCCAAGGGTTTCACCGTATTCAGCGTTTCGCTCGACAAAGACCGCACCGCATGGGAAACGGCTATCAAAGCCGATAAGCTGATCTGGGAAAATCATGTCAGCGACCTACAGGGCTGGTACTCAAAATTTGCCGGTGTCTATGGGGTGAACAGCATTCCTGCCAACTTCCTGATCGACGGCAATGGCATCATTGTCAACAAAAAACTGCGCGGTCCGGCCCTCGAACAGGCCATCTCCGCACTGCTGAAATAGAATATATCAGCTAAGCCGATCCGACAAAAAGTTCGGGTCAGAGCAAATAATACAAAAGGTGTGTGCCGGGTTCGTCCTGCACACACCTTTTTTTTGTGATTCTGAGCGGGTGACTTCGAGTCACCCGCTCAGTAATCCTGCCTAAACTCAATGATCTCCTGCTACACGCCTGCTATTCCCCTCGTATATCATACTTCACTCGTACTTATCTCGTACTTCTCTTGTACTTATATCGTACTTCTCAAAACGTACGAGATAAGTATGAAATAAGTATGAATTTAGTATAGATGAAGTATGATATACGAGGGGAATAGCAGGCGTGTAGCAGGAGATATCCGACAAATCATTGATGAATGATGAACCGATGATCTACATTTAAATCGGATGAGGCCAGGCATATATCTGGCTTTTTATGATTGTGAAACTGTCATAAGTCATTCGAAAAATAGCGTTAAACTTTTTTCAAATGACTAATGACATTTTCCTGTCTTTAAAAGGTAAATCAGGTAACAATATCAACAGAGTGTCAGTCAGCAAATATTTAAGATGCCAATTTGTCAATCGTAAACCCTATGGCAGTATATTTGCATCTTCAAAAGAGTAATTATAAAATTCAGGTAAAATGGCAGATAATAAAGACAAAAACGAAGTTAATGATCAAACTGATGATATGACAAGCGATTCAACCATAAGAGAGGAAGAGTCAGCAGAACACATGAAAGAAGCGAAGAAGGAAAAAGGGCACAGGCACTCAAAAACAGAAGAAGAGCTTGAAACCATAGAAAACGAAATCATCGATTTGAAGGATAAACACATCCGGCTACAGGCTGATTTTGACAACTACCGTAAACGTACGCTTAAAGAGCGCATGGAATTGCTAAAAACTGCCGGCGAGAGTGTTTTGATGGGTATTTTACCCGTGATTGATGATTTTGACCGTGCCATGCAAACACTTGATATGGTGGGCGAAGACAGTCATATTGTCGATGGGATGAAATTAATATACAGTAAGTTTCAGGAATTTCTGAAGCAGAACGGGGTAAAGGAAATCGAAGCCATCGGCCAGAGTTTCAATACCGATCTGCATGAAGCCATAACCACTATACCTGCCCCATCGAAGGAGTTGAAAGGAAAGATCGTTGACGTGGTTCAAAAGGGTTATTATCTGAACGATAAGGTAATACGTTTTTCTAAAGTTATTATAGGCGAATAAGCCTGATCTATTTATTTGAATCCAATGACAAAACGCGATTTTTACGAGATTCTTGGTGTCAGCAAAACTGCGACAGCTGATGAGATAAAGAAGGCCTACCGGCAAAAAGCCATACAGTTCCATCCGGACAAAAACCCTGGCAATAAAGAGGCGGAGGAAAAGTTCAAGGAAGCTGCTGAGGCCTATGAGATACTGAGCAGTCCGGAGAAACGCCAGAAATACGACCAGTTTGGTCATGCCGGAATGGGCAATAATATGAATTACGGCGGACACGACATGTCGATGGACGACATCTTTTCGATGTTCGGTGACATTTTCGGAGGACAGGGATTTGGGGGATTCGGAGGATTCGGAGGTGGACAGCGCAGCCGTGGACCCCGTCAGCAGCGGGGATCCGATCTTCGGGTAAAAGTCAACCTGAATCTGAGTGAAGTTTTAAATGGCGTCGAGAAAAAAATCAAGGTGAAGAAATACGTTCCCTGTACCCATTGTCATGGTACGGGCGCCCAGGGCGGATCATCCTATACGAACTGTTCGACCTGCAAAGGGTCGGGTCATGTGACCCGCATCCAGAATACCCTGCTTGGACAAATGCAGACCACTGCTCCTTGTCCTACCTGCGGAGGCGAAGGCCAGATTATTACCAATAAATGTATACACTGCACGGGTGAAGGGGTAGTCCGCGAAGAAGAAGTAATCAGCATCCGTATTCCTGCCGGAGTTGGCGAAGGGATGCAGCTGAACGTGGCCGGTAAGGGAAATGCCGGACGCCGGAGCGGCATCAATGGCGATCTGTTTGTGGTGATCCAGGAGGATGAACACCCTGAGCTAATCAGGGATGGCAATAACCTGATTTATAATCTATTTGTAACTTTCCCTGAAATCACACTGGGGGTGGCCAAAGAGATTCCAACCGTTGACAGTAAAGTAAAAGTTAAGATAGAACCAGGCACGCAACCCGAAAAAATCCTTCGGTTGAGGGGTAAGGGCTTACCTGATGTGAATGGTTACGGCAAGGGTGATTTGCTGGTCAGGGTGCACGTGTGGATACCGAAAAAGGTGAATGCGGAAGAACGCAAACTGCTTGAAAAACTACAGACGTCTCCTAATTTTACTGAAGGACCGGACCAGGGGGATAAGAATCTGTTTGAAAAAATGAGGGATATATTTGATTAGTAAATTTCACAATAAAAAAAGCTACCGGAAGAATCATGAAGTATGATTTTTCCGGTAGCTTTTTTATTAGTGTTGTTTACTGAAAGATCTCCAGCGAATCGAGGGCTGCCTTGTATTTACGTGCATTCTCATTGTGAGCAGAAAGACTTACCGCAAAATTGTGATAGCCTGAAAAATCCTGCCGGGCACACATATAGATGTAGGGAGTCTTCTTTGCATTTAAAACCGACTCGATGCTCGATATTTCAGGGAAATTAATGGGACCGGGAGGTAATCCGGTATACATGTATGTGTTGTAGGGCGAATCAACCATCAGGTGGCTCCTCAGAACCCGTTTGATTCTGAAATTACCTAAGGCGAACTTGACCGTAGGATCGGCCTGTAAAAGCATTCCCCGCCGTATCCGGTTCAGGTATAAACCTGCTATAATAGGCTTTTCATCCTTTTTATTGCTCTCTTCCTGAACGATGGAGGCGACAGTCATCACCTCTTCAGGAGTAAGCCCCAGAGCAGTGGCTTTAGTGCGGCGATCTTCGTTCCAGAACCGCTTATATTCCATCCACATGCGTTCAAGGAATTGATCGGCAGTGGTGGTCCAGTAAAATTCATACGTATTGGGGATGAACATACAATGAAAGGTATTTTCGGTAAACCCGAACTTTTCCTGAACAGCCGGATCTTTGAACTTAGTAATTAACTCGAGAGAATCGGGTTCAATGTATTTCGAAACAGCTCCCGCGAGTTCTTCTATAAAACGCAGGTTATTAAAGGTTACCTGAACGGGTTCCTGATTACCCGACTTCAACATATTCAGTATTTGGTTTGTATTCAGGCCTTTATCCAGCAAGTACTTTCCGGGCTTAATCGAACCGGCATATTTCTTACGACCGGCCACCCAATCGAAAGCTTCGTAACTGATCAGGATCTTGTGCCTTTTCAAACTGTCGACAACCTGTTCGTAGGTGGCATTCAGCGGAATAATGATACTTCCGGGAGTATGAATATTGGGATTAAAGAGGTAGTGATAGAGCTGAAGACCTCTAAATCCGACGGCTGTGAGTATGAGTACTGTACAGATAACAATCCATTTGTTCAATCTTGGAAACAGCATAAGCCTGTGCTTCTTGATTATATCCATTGAGCTTAATTTTTGGCATAAAAATAGTCATTTCATTTAAAGTACCTAATCCGAAAGATGAAACATCAGGGGCCAACCCTGTTTGGTTTGGATGAATTTGCTTATTTTCGCTTCTGATTACACATGCACTCAAAACTATTCACTATGCATCAGGTTAATTTAGCTGAAGACATCTATTATCTGGGGTTCAATGACCGCAGAACTCATCTTTTCGAGAATTTCTGGCCTATTCCGTATGGCGTATCCTATAATTCGTATTTAATTGTTGATGAGAAAATTGCATTGATTGATACTGTTGAGCGTACATTTATTGATGATTACCTGGAACAGATTGATAGTTTGACCCAGGGAAGGGATGTCGATTACCTGGTGATTAATCACATGGAGCCTGATCATTCGGGTGCATTGAAAGCGGTAGTGGCCAGATATCCGAATATTACCCTGGTCGGGAATAAAAAGACCTTCGACCTGGTTGCCAACTACTATCAGGTTAGCGAAAATCAGCTTGAAGTGTATGATGACTCGGAACTGCCTTTAGGGAAACACCGCCTTACGTTTGCCCCGATCCCTATGGTTCACTGGCCTGAAACCATGGTGACCTTCGAGATCACAGAAAAGATCCTCTTTTCGGGTGATGCCTTCGGGTCGTTCGGAACCCTGGACGGAGGCATCTTTAATGATGAATTGAATATCGCTCATTACGAAGAGGAACTGTTGCGGTATTTTTCGAACATTGTAGGCAAATACTGTCCGCATACGCAACGGGCGCTGAAAAAGATCCAAACCCTCGACCTGAGAGTCCTGGCCCCTACCCATGGCCCGGTTTGGAGATCGAACCTTAAATACATTCTTGACCGGTACGAAAAATGGAGTACCTACACGACCGATCCCGGCGCTGTGATTGTTTATGGTTCGATGTATGGAAATACAGCAAAAATGGCCGATGTGATCGCACGCCAGCTGGCGGTCAGGGGAGTGAAAAATATTCGGGTCTACGACGCATCAAAGACCCATGCCTCATATATCATCAGCGATATCTTTAAATACAAAGCATTTATTATCGGAAGCGCAGCATACAACAATGAACTCTTTCCCGCCGTTGAAAGCCTGGTGACTAAAATTGAGCACATGGGCATTAAAAATCACCTGCTCGGCATCTTTGGTTCGTATGGATGGAATGGAGGAGGAGTTAAAAATCTGCAGAAATTTGCAGAAACCATTAAATGGGAATTGGTTTACAGTCCGGTTGAAGAAAAGGGAACGCTTAAGGCTGAGAAGTTCGGACAATGTATTGAACTGGCGAATGCCATGGTCGATAAACTCCTGATCTGAGAAAAAGAAAAAAGGAGAAAGGAAAAGGGAAAAAGGAAAGGTGAACCATACAGCAATCAGGTGATTATAAATCTGATAGATTTGTTAGTACAACAATTAATCCTTCCAGCAATTTGACAATTTACAATGCGGCAATTCTATACGGATTTTGTGAATAAATTATCACCTATTATAGGAGAATTTCCGGCTTTGGAAATATCTTTGCAAGCTAAAATTATAGATTTATGCAAACCTGGTTTGAGTGTAAAGTAAAATATGTAAAAATTGACGATGACGGACGCGAGCATAAGGTAAGCGAAGTGTACCTGGTGGATGCCGTCACCTTTACCGATGCTGAAACACGCATCATTCAGCAAATGGGAACAATGGTCCGTGGCGAATTCATCGTCGATAACATCAAGAAATCGAATATCGTTGAAATATACCCTCACGATGATGGTGAATGGTGGTACAAAGCCCGCATTGGTATTGTAACCATTGATGAAAAGGCAGGTAAAGAAAAGAAGATCAACAACTATTTCCTGGTGGCAGCCGACGATATCAAGCAGGCTCTGCAACGACTGGAGGAAGGACTTTCATACATCCTGGTTCCTTATCAGACCACTTCACTGGCGATTTGCAACATCATTGATGTATTTCCTTATTTTGAAGATGTGGTGGATAAGAAAATCCCGTCTAACCTGAAACCATTGTCACAGGTTACAAAGCCACAGGTTTTTGAAGATGAAGACCTTGATATAGTCTATTCGGCTGATGACGATGAAGATGAAGAATTTGCCGATGAAGATGAATCGGACGATCAGAAATAGGTTTGTCCGTTAATTCCTGACAGGAAATCTTTTATCTATTGGTGTAAAAAATCATTGCCGTTTGTTCCTGAGGATTAAGCATGGTAACAACCGGCAATGATTTAATAAGATCAGTTTACTTCCTGATTTATACGGACAGGATTAAACTATTTCAAAGGCAGTTTTCTTCAGATTAATCATGACCTTGTAGAAGTTAAACCGATCGCGTTGAACGGGGTCAAATTCATAATTAGAGTTGGCAATACGACAGATGTCTTTCACCTCAGAGTAGATCGCATTGATTTCCCTTTTCAGATCAGCTCCCAGCTGATCGTTGCCATGAGAGATATCAAAACAGTTCTTTAATTCAGCAAGCTTTTCTTTATAAGCCAGTAAGCGGTTGAGCAGGTTTTTGTCAATGCCGCGGGCCTGGATGACCTGCTGCAGTTCAATGGTCATGTTACGTTTGAATGTGGCCATCAGTTTATACAGGCTGAAATGATCCCCATTCTTTGCATCGCTGTAATAATCGACAAATCCCAGCGTTTCAAAAGTTTCCTTCAGGAATTCCTTGTCATGACTGAAATCAACTTTAAGTTGGGCACGGAACACACTGATGTCTTTTAAAGCAGCAATCATCAGTTCATAGAATTGCCCATGTGTTTCGAGATGCTCCATGAGCGATTCCTGGGTAAAATATTGATTCATAATTCTGTCAATTCTATCCTTCAGATTAACAGCATAATCAGGCGACCAGTTGCGTCTGATTGAAGAGAGTTCATAGATGTTCTCGCTGAATGATTGAGCGATCTTTCTGCACGTCAAAATGGTTGCAGTTCCGGTTAGGCAAGTTGATATGACATTCATAATCGCATATTTAAAATATTAGAATTTACGAGTAAAATATACGAATTATAAAAGTCATATGCTATATCAAATGTTGGTATTATCGGGATTATGTTGTAGAAAACAATATCAACAAATCAACACCTTTCGGGATGAATATGGACTTGATCGGGTAATTCAGCAGTTACTTTAACGCGTTTCTCCTGTGTAATCAGTTTCTTTTTCACAAAAAGAACCCCTGATCTTCAAAGTTAAAGATCAGGGGTTCGCTATATTTTCAGTTAATCGTTTTGAAAATCTTAACTGTTTTTTGCAAGTCTTTTGCGCTCATGTTCCTTCAGGTTGATTTTCCGCATTCGAATGGCCATAGGAGTAACCTCAACGAGTTCATCGCTTTTAATGTATTCCAAAGCTTCCTCAAGACTGAATTTAATTGGAGTAACCAACCTCATTTTTTCATCAGTTCCCGAAGCCCTCATGTTGGTGAGTTTTTTCGGCTTGGTGATATTGATGGTTAAATCATCACCACGGGAACTTTCTCCAATAACCTGTCCTTCATATACTTCCTGACCCGGATCAATAAAGAAAGAACCACGATCTGAAAGTTTACTAATGGAATAGGCAAATGATGCACCAGTTTCAAGAGCAACCAGAGAGCCGTTATTTCGAATGTCAATAGGTCCTTTATAGGGCTGGTATTCAACAAAACGATGGTTGATGACTGCTTCTCCTGCAGTGGCTGTCAGCATGTTTGTACGCATCCCGATAATACCACGTGATGGGATCAGGAATTCGAGATGGATACGGTCGCCTTTACGTTCCATGGTTTGCATTTCACCTTTTCGCATCGAAGCCATTTCAACCACTTTCCCTGAATATTCATCGGGAACATCCACGTGCAATTCTTCGATAGGTTCACACTTTTCACCTGCAATTTCTTTAAACAATACCTGAGGCTGACCTACCTGAAGTTCGTAACCTTCGCGACGCATGGTTTCAATCAGAATGGATAAATGAAGCACGCCACGTCCGTAAACTGTATATGAATCCGCTGAATCAGTAGGAAGTACACGCAATGCGAGGTTTTTCTCCAGCTCTTTTTCCAAACGTTCCTTCAGATGACGCGAAGTCACATATTTTCCTTCTTTTCCGTAGAAAGGCGAATTGTTGATCATGAACAACATACTCATCGTAGGCTCATCAACAGCAATCGGTTCCAATGGTTCCGGATTTTCATAATCACAGACCGTGTCACCAATATCGAAACCTTCAATTCCGACCATTGCACAAATATCACCTGAAATCATCTTATCAACCTTTTGGCGTCCCAGACCAGTAAAGGTATGTAGTTCCTTGATTTTGCTGCGTTTCACTGAGCCATCACGCTTCACCAATGACACGTTCATTCCTTCGAAGATTTCTCCACGATGAATACGGCCAATGGCAATACGACCAACATAAGATGAATAGTCCAGAGATGTAATCAATACCTGCGGTGTTCCGGGATTGGGTACAGGACCGGGAATATATTTTATAATTGCGTCAAGCAAAGCGGTAATGTTATCCGTTGGCTTATTCACGTCATCCGACATCCAGCCTTGTTTGGCTGATCCGTAAATTGTCGGAAAATTCAACTGGTCTTCAGTTGCATTCAGGCTATACATCAGGTCGAATACCTGTTCATGCACCTCATCCGGACGACAATTGGGTTTGTCAACTTTATTGACGACTACAATAGGTTTAAGCCCTAACGCAAGCGCTTTTGACAATACAAAACGGGTTTGTGGCATAGTCCCTTCAAAGGCATCAACCAATAGCAAAACTCCATCGGCCATGTTTAAAACCCTTTCAACTTCCCCGCCAAAATCAGCATGCCCGGGAGTATCAATGATATTGATCTTAACATCTTTATAGATTACTGATACGTTCTTTGCAAGAATTGTAATACCTCTCTCACGCTCCAAATCGTTACTGTCGAGAATCAACTCCTGTTTCTTCTCGTGTTCTTTCATGATATTACAATAGTAAATCATCTTGTCAACCAGTGTTGTTTTACCGTGGTCGACGTGGGCAATAATAGCAATGTTTCTAATCTTCTGCATAGGGTTCAAAAATGAAGGCGCAAAGATAGCCGATTAATCCAATCAAAATTGCTTTTACGGTAAGTGTACAGTTAAGTTTTTGTAAATACACCTCTTTTAACAATTTAGGCACATTAAAAACACAAAGCGGAGGACTCTTTGACCAGAATCCTCCGCTTTGATGATCTTGAAATTATTAAGCGACAGTTATTATTTGTGACGTTTCTTTAATTCACGTGCCAAATCTTCTATCCGGTAACCTTTATGAGAAAGTAAAACAATCAGGTGATACAATAGATCGGCTCCTTCGTATAAAAAGTTTTCATCGTCATTGGCCATGGCACCTATAATGGTTTCAACTGCTTCCTCTCCCACCTTCTGAGCAATGGTACGGGTGCCTTTCTGAAATAAGGATGTAGTGTATGAACCTTCAGGCATTTCAATCTTGCGCTGATCGATAAAGTCCTGCAAATATTCCAGGAACTGCAGATCGCTTTCTTCATTATCTTCCCCCCAGCAGGTATCGTCACCCGTATGGCAGACCGGTCCTACCGGATTTACCTTAATCAGAAGGGTATCATTGTCACAATCGGGAGCAATTGAAACGACATTCAGGTAATTGCCTGATTCTTCGCCTTTGGTCCAAAGCCGTTTCTTGGTACGGCTAAAGAAAGTTACCTGGCCGGTTTCTTCGGTCTTAGTTACAGCTTCTTCGTTCATAAATCCCAACATCAATACAACATTGGTGGTATTATCCTGAATAATGGCCGGTATAAGGCCATTTAGTTTTGTGAAATCGAGTTGAGTGCTTTCCATTTTAGTTTCTTATAATATTCTGAATTCGTATTGTACTATTCCGGACAAATGATTAATCACAGGAGGAAATAAAGTTATGCAAAGGTGCAAAAAGTTTTATCGTATGACAATTCCCTTACCTTTCAGATAGGCTTTCAAATCCGGAATGGCAATTTCCTTGTAATGAAAAATACTGGCAGCTAATCCTGCATCAGCTTTCCCTTCGGTAAATACTTCCACAAAATGATCCATATTGCCTGCTCCCCCGGAGGCAATGATAGGAATACGCAGCATATCAGCCATCTTTGCCAGTTCCTTGTTGGCAAAACCGTTTTTAGTACCGTCATGGTTCATGGAGGTAAACAGGATTTCACCTGCACCTCTGCTTTCACCTTCCCTGGCCCAAGAAAACAGTTCTTTATCCGTAGGAATACGTCCCCCATTGACAGTCACGGTCCAGTAATCATTTTCGCCACGCGCATCGATTGCTAAAACCACAAACTGGCTACCGAAATTCTTTGCCAGATCGTCAATCAGCTTTGGATTACGAACTGCCGATGAGTTAATACTTATTTTATCAGCACCGGCACTCAACAGTGCATCAGCATCTTTCAATTCGCTTATACCTCCCCCGACTGTAAAGGGAATATTGATTTCTCTGGCAATACGCCTAACCAGCTCCACAAAGGTTTTACGGCCTTCATGCGTGGCAGTGATGTCAAGGAATACCAGTTCATCGGCTCCCTGTTCGGCATACAACGCACCCAGTTCAACCGGGTCACCAACATTCTGAATATTGATAAAGTTGATACCCTTTACGGTCTGCCCGTCTTTGATGTCCAGGCATGGTATGATTCGTTTTGCAAGCATTCTTTTTAGTTTCAAGTTCCAAGTTTCAGGTTCCAAGTTTCAAGTCATTGTTGCGAATATATGTGCACCCAACTTCCCTATTTCCTTTTTCCTTATTCCTTATTTCTGATTAAAGATTTAAAATTGCTTAAGCACAGATGAACTTACTTATTTCAGCCAAACTGATCCGGTTCTCATATATAGCTTTCCCGGTAATGACTCCCGGAATGCCCATTTCATCCAGATCGTAGATGTCTTTCATTGTAGCTATTCCGCCACTGGCAATGAGTTCCAGTTTAGGGAACTTAGCAATGATTTCTTTGTATAAGTCTATACTTGGGCCGGTAAGCATGCCGTCGCGGGCAATGTCAGTCGAAATCACCTGCTGTATACCCTTGATGATGTAACTTTCTATGAAATCGAGAATGGACAATTCTGAGACTTCCTGCCAGCCGCTAACGGCAATCATTTTATCTTTGGCATCCGCACCCAGAATGATTTTCTCAGGACCATACTTTTCAATCCAGGATAGGAATATTTCACGGTCCTTTACTGCAATACTCCCTCCGGTTACCATTTGTGCACCGCACTCAAAGGCAATACGCAGATCTTCGTCGGTTTTCAATCCACCGCCAAAATCTATAATCAGTTCCGTTCTTGCAGAAAGGAGCTCAAGCACTTTATAATTGACAATGTGCTTTGCTTTGGCGCCATCCAGATCGACCAGATGTAGGCGGGTGATTCCTGCATCTTCGAACATCTTTGCCACTTCAAGCGGATTCTCATTGTAAACCGTTTTCTGGTTGTAATCTCCTTGTGCCAAACGAACGCATTTGGCGTCAATAAGGTCGATTGCTGGTATAATTGTAATCATCTTTTATTAATTAAATACAAAATGTAGCATAGAGAGGAATTGATTTGATACCATTTTCGTAACCAAAGTTTTTTGTTGATATTCTAATGGAATAGTGGGGCTTATATTTTAAGACAAATTGGTTCAGACTTTTTGATCTGACATTTTCTGAAGATTTCACCTCTATTGGTATAATATCCCCATTGGTTTGTTGAATCACAAAGTCAAGTTCAGCTTGTCCCTGTGATTCCCAATAATATGGGATATAACCGTTTATAATAAGCGAAGCCATAACATAGTTTTCTGCTAAAGCGCCTTTGATGTTGTCGAATCCCAATGATCCTGAAAGCAGGAAATTGGGTGCGATGCCGTATTTAGAACAGAGTAACCCGCTATCCGAAAGATACACTTTAATTGATTCAGAAATGGCATACAAGGATAACGGGAATTTACCTTCATTGATCTTTGTACATTTATGGATTATCCCAGCTGCCTGAAGCCAATCCAATGGTGTTTCAAAATCGTATGCACGAGCTCCGCTTTTAATTAATTTATATTGAAACTTGCGATTTTCTTTGGACAATTGGGCAGGAATACTATTGAATGCCCCCATGATTTTAGCAGTCTCGGCAGGAGTTGCATATTTGGCCATGTCAGCAACATAGGCATCATTGATGTTTTTTTGCAAAGCAAGGACAAAATTGAAATCTCTTTGACTGATGTATTCGTTCACGACCTGAGGCATTCCTCCAATTAGCAAGAATGTCTTATAGTAATCAAGATAGGTTTCATGTAAAGAAAACTGCTCATTCCTTTCATAGTGTTCCCGAATTAATTCACCTCCTGATTTCAGGCTTAATGCCCATAAAAATTCTTCAAAATCTAATGGGAAAAGATTCATTCGATCAACCTTACCTACCGGAAATGAAAATTGGGTTCGATTGAGTGTAACTCCAAGCAAACTACCTGCAGCAATAATATGAAACGACGGCGCTTCCTCACAGAAATATTTTAACGAGGTCAATGCTCTTTCACAGGTCTGTATTTCATCAAAAAAGATGAGGGTTTCACCTTCTAAGAGACTTTCTCCTGATATTGCTGAAAGCTCACGAATGATCCTGGCCGGGGAGAGATCTCTTTCGAAAATCTGACGTAATTCTGAATTACTCTCGAAATTGAAATATGCAACATTCCGATAATGTACTTTCCCGAAAGACAAAATGGTATATGTTTTACCTACCTGCCTTGCTCCTGAAACAATTAGGGGCATTCTACCAATTGTTTGCTTCCAGAAAATAAGTCGTTTATCTATCTTTCGTTCCATTTAATGCTATTTAAACACACTTATTGGTTCATTAAAGTGTAAATTTAATACATTTATTTGAATTATCTATTTTGGAATCATTAGTTTATATAATCACAAGTTGGCATACAGAATAGCTATATATCTTAAATTTTGAGGAAATTTTCCAATATCCTTGCTCCAACTGTCCCGCTTTTCTCCGGGTGAAACTGTGTAGCGTAAAAGTTATCACGATGAAGTGCAGCACTGAACGGAGTGATGTAATTACAAACGGCAGCCGTATGCTCACCAACTGCTGCATAATACGAATGCACGAAATAGACATACTTCTGTTCGAGCGAGGAATCAAATATGCCGCTTTTCAAATCACAAATGCTGTTCCAGCCCATATGAGGCACTTTGGTGATAAACTCCATCCCCGGTTCAGGTATAAAGCGTTTAACCTGTTCTTCAAAAATACCAAGGCAGGGAGTATCATTTTCTTCAGAGTAACTGCACATGAGTTGCAAACCAAGGCATATTCCCAGGACCGGTTGGGTCAATTGTGGAATCAGCTGATCGAGTCTTTCCTTCTTCAGATAAGCCATTGTAGTGCTTGCCTCTCCCACTCCGGGAAAGATGACCTTATCGGCAGCTTCTATTTTATCAAAGTCACCCGTAATCTCGGCACTCACACCTAGCCTCTTCAGAGCGTTATTTACCGATTCGATATTCCCCGCATTGTATTTGATTATGACAATGTTCATCTTCTATCTTTCCTGTTGAATTAAGTACACTGCATTTTTCTTTTATTCGGGCTTATTTATTACTTTTATAATGACAACGAAATATAATATTCTTATTTTTGCCAAGGTTAAGTCTTTCTTATGGCGCGTTCTTCTAACGGTTAGGAAACCGGTTTCTCAATCCGGAGATGGCAGTTCGATTCTGCTACGCGCTACTCAGTTCTTTATTTCAATAAACCTGCAATCACTTTTTTCATTTCCTGAAACTCTTCATCCTTATAAAGCCTGGTCATAAAGACAATCTTTCCGGTTTTATCGACAATGACATTGTGGGTCACACCAGCGCCTTTTTCAGCAAACTGATAAAAAATGCCCCCTTTGGGATCAAGGGTTAACGGATAGGTCACCTTAATCTCTTTTGCAAATTTATCGACTATATCTTTTGGTTCGTCCAGGTCAACACCATACAAAGCAATGTTTGGATTGCTCTTGTATTTTTCCCAGATGTCTGATTCGATGTGCGGCATCTCTTTACGGCAAACCGAACACCAGCTGGCAGTGAACTGAAGCATCACTATCTTCCCTTTCAAGTCAGACATTTTGATGGATTTACCATCTGTGGTCGTTATTGAAAACTCAGGAATCTGTTGCCCGATTTTCACCACATACCCGTAATCCGCAGGAATTTCCTTTACCGGTGTCTGGGCTTGAACATTAACGGCTAATAGCATGATAATAAATGTTAGATATTTCATAATCAATAATTTAAATTTTAAACACTCAATATGATTCACCCAATGTTTAAAGAACTTTGAACTAATTAAACACCACCGTTTTATTTTTATAGATCAGCACCTTTCGCTGCAGGTGTTTAAAAACGGCATGTGAAAGAACGATCTTCTCCAGATCACGCCCCTTTCTCACCAGTCGCTCAACAGTATCGGTGTGATTACATCGGGTAACATCCTGTTCAATAATCGGGCCACCATCCAGGTCACTGGTCACGTAATGACTGGTGGCGCCGATGATTTTAACCCCACGCTCGTAAGCGGCATGATAAGGTTTTGCCCCTGCAAAGGCAGGCAAGAACGAATGGTGAATATTAATGATCTTATTCGGGAACTTTGCTACAAATTCAGGTGACAGAACTTGCATATAACGTGCAAGCACCATAAAATCAACCTTATTCCTGATTAACAGTTCTATTTCCTTTTTTTCCTGCTCGGCTTTATTTTCACTTGTCATAGGGATATACTGGAAATCAATATCAAAGCGTCGGGCAACAGGCTCTAAATCCATGTGATTGCTGATGATGACAGGAATCTCAACATCCCATTCCCCTGCTGTGTATCGTGAAAGCATATCAAACAGACAATGTGACATCTTCGATACAAAAATAGCCATCCGTGGAATTTGCGCCGAAAAATGCAAAGTGTAATCCATGCACAGTTTATCGGCGATGAGCGTATGGAAATATTCACTGATCCTGTCGGTAGGAATGGCAAAACCTTCCAGTTCCCATTCCACTCGCATGTAAAAGATCTTTTCTGCACGGTCAACATACTGATCAAGGTAAATGATATTCCCGTTGTTCCTGTTCAGAAACTCGGTAACAGTAGCCAATATACCTTGCTTGTCTGGGCAGTGAATCAGCAGAATAGCAGTGTTCTTCTTTTCACGTAAAGGTTTGATGCTCTTCATAATTATAATGTTCCTTTCGTTGATGGTAATTCAGAATTGAAAACGTCTTTTCGGATAGCCATTTTGATGGCACGGGCCAGGCCCTTAAAGATAGCTTCAATTTTATGATGCTCGTTAGTCCCTTCAGCCTGAATATTCAGGTTTGCCAAAGCCGTATCAGAAAACGATTTAAAGAAATGAAAGAACATCTCCGTGGGCATTTCTCCCACCTTCTCTCTCAGAAATTCAGCTTTCCATACAATCCACGGACGACCTCCAAAATCGAGGGCTACCTGAGCCATACAATCATCCATAGGCAAACAATAGCCATATCGTTCCACTCCGCGTTTGTCTCCAAGAGCCAGTCTAAAGGCCTCTCCCAATGCAAGGGCCGTATCTTCAATGGTGTGGTGTTCATCCACCTCCAGATCACCATCCACCTTGATTTTCAGATCGCATCCTGAGTGACGGCCTATCTGGTCAAGCATATGATCGAAGAATCCCAGACCAGTTGAAATTTCTGTTTTACCCGTTCCATCCAGATTAAGCTCAACCCGTATTTTTGTTTCTTTGGTATTGCGGACAACCAGGGCCGTGCGATCAGGAGCTGCAACTTTAGAATATATTTCGTCCCAATCAGTAGTAATAAGCACGCAGTATTCCGCCAATCCCTTTTCCTGAAGTTCGCTTGACAGTGAGCCGTCATTGATAAGGATACCTTTTGCCCCAAGGTTTTTGGCCAACTGGATATCAGCCACCCGATCACCTATTACGAAACTGTTGGCCAGATCGTAACTTCCGTTCGTATACTTTCCCAGCAAACCCGTTCGGGGTTTACGGGTGGGAGCATTATCAGCAGGAAAACTTCGGTCGATAAGGATATCATCAAACAAAACACCCTCGTTTTCAAACGCCTTCAGCATCATCTGGTGCGCAGGCCAAAAGGTATCCTCCGGAAAACTGGCAGTACCCAATCCATCCTGATTGGTCACCATTACCAGTTCATACGACAGGTTTTTAGCAATCAGATGCATGTTACGGAAGACCTTGGGCAGATATTCAAGCTTTTCGAGTGAATCGATCTGCTCGTCTGCCGGTTCTTTTATCAAGGTTCCGTCACGGTCAATAAATAGTGCTTTCTTCATAATTATTTATATAATTAGGAATGAGGAAGTGTACGTTCCACATTTCTGATTTTATTCTTGAGGCCGCTCCGAAAAGTGGGTTTCCGTCATTGCGAACGAAGTGAAGCAATCTCAACACATAGATTATCAATATAATGGGATTGCTTCGTGCCTACCAATGACAGATTTGCGTAACATGTTTATATTTAGGTATTTCAATATTTTGGCTAAAGTAGCAAATTCACTCC
>DIZL01000072.1:141030-159540 GCA_002429385.1 Prolixibacteraceae bacterium UBA6029
CGCAATGACGTGCTATGTCGCTTTTCGGAGTAGACTCATTCTTTATTACTTGTTTCTTGTTCCATATTCCATATTCCTCTTTTCTCTTTCCTTTTTCCTCTTTAAATCAATTCCTTCAACGCTTTTCTCAGCTTCTTATTTTCAGTAGGCGAGCCAATGGTAATCCTTAGACAATCATCACAAAGCGCAATCTTTGAGCGATCACGTACAATGATTCCATATTCAGTCAGATGTTCGTAAATGCACCTTGCATCATGCATCTTCACCAGGATAAAATTAGCATCCGAGGGATAGATCACCTGAACAAACGGCAAACTGAACAGTTTTTTCACCATTTTAGCCCGTTCATCAACAATGGTTTTTACCCATTCCTCCTTCTCCTGCAAATTCTCCAACAACTCCATCGCCTTTTGCTGGGTCAGCATATTGATGTTGTAAGGGTATTTTATCTTATTAAATATACGAATAATTTCAGGTTGGGCAAATGCCATTCCCAGTCGGATACCAGCCATTCCCCATGCTTTGGATAGCGTCTGTAAAATAACCAGGTTCTCGTACTTGTCCAGTTCAGGAAGCATGCTATGCTCAGGCGAAAAATCAATATAGGCTTCATCCACAACAACCAGGCCATCAAAACCCATCAGCAGCTTTACGATTTCGGCTTTATCCAACAGGTTTGCGGTAGGGTTATTGGGCGAACATACAAAAATAACCTTGGTATATAAATTTGAAGTATCCAGTAACTTCTGGGCGCTGAATCCAAAATCCTCATTCAGTTTCACCTTTCGGACTTCCACATTGTTGATATCAGCAGCAACCTGGTACATGCCATAGGTCGGGTCAATGGTAACCATGTTGTCGACTCCCGGCTCACAAAAAGCCCTGAAGATGATATCAATCGGCTCATCACTTCCATTGCCCAGAAATATCTTCTCAGGTGCAACATCCTTAAGACTTGCTATTTTCTTTTTCAAATCCCACTGCAATGGATCGGGATAGCGGTTATAGGGTGCATTGAAAGGGTTCTCATTGGCATCCAGATAGACCTCTGCCTGACCAGTAAACTCATCCCTTGCCGAAGAATAAGCCTTCAGCGCCTTTATATTATTACGAATTAGTTTATCTATATTCATCTTTCGTTTTCCTTTTTTCTTTTTTGATATTGGATATTGAATATTGAATATTGGTTATTTTCTTTTCCTTTTTCCTTTTTCCCTATTCCCTATTCCTTATTTCTAATTTCATCCAACCTTAGCGTTACCGCATTCTTATGCCCATGAAGTTCTTCCGCTTCGGCCATCGTTTCAATAACGGGGCCCAGATTCTTTATTCCTTCAGCGGTAATTTCCTGAAAGGTTATTTTTCGTATGAAACTGTCGATATTCACTCCACTGTATGACCGTGCCCAGCCATTGGTAGGCAAGGTATGATTTGTTCCTGAAGCATAATCTCCGGCGCTTTCAGGTGTATAATTTCCAAGGAAAACTGATCCAGCGTTAATGATCCTTTCCGCTACCTGGTGATAATTCTCCATCGAAATGATCAGGTGCTCAGGGGCATAACCATTAATCAAGTCAATCATTTCCTCTATCGAATCTAATACAATGGCCTGACTGTTTGCCAAAGCCCTTGCTGCAATGGCCTTTCGAGGCAACTGAGCAAGTTGCTTTTCAATTTCTGATTCAACCTTCACCACCAGGTCATGCGAATTAGTCACCAACACCACCTGGCTATCAGGGCCATGTTCGGCCTGGGAGAGCAGATCGGCAGCAATGAATGAAGCGTTCGCCGTGTGATCAGCCATAACGGCTACCTCCGAAGGTCCTGCCGGCATATCGATGGCCACATCGCCTCTGCTGATCAGTTGTTTGGCTGCCATCACGTATTGATTGCCCGGCCCAAATATTTTATTAACCTTCGGGATACAATCCACCCCGTAAGCCATTGCTCCAATGGCCTGAACACCGCCAACCTTAAACAGTTTAGTCACTCCAACCAAATGTGCGGCATATAAAATGGCAGGATGAATCTTACCCTCTTTATCAGGAGGAGTACAAAGGATGATTTCCTTACATCCTGCAATCTTAGCCGGAATAGCCAGCATGAGTACTGTTGAAAACAACGGAGCAGAGCCTCCCGGAATATATAAACCCACTTTCTCAATGCCGACTGGTTTCTGCCAGCAAAACACTCCGGCGCTTGTCTCAACTCTCCTGACTTCAGGAAGTTGTGACGCATGAAATTTCTGAATATTCCCTGCGGCTATCAGTATAGCTTCTTTCAATGATTCGTCAACCAAATCAATAGCTTCAGCAAACTCCTGCTCCTGAACGGCGAAATCGCGGATGATCACCCCGTCGAATTTCTCAGTGTACTTACGGAGGACATCAACTCCACCAGTCTTTATATCATTCAGAATTAAGCTTACCTGACTTTCAAGCTCACTAACATCAAATAAGGGACGTTGGAGGATTTCGTTCCAACTGCTTTTGGGAGGATTAGTATATGTGATCATGAGCGAAATAGTTTTAAGGGTATGAGTTTTAAGGCCAGAGCATTGCCTGCAAAAAGCAACAGGATACCTGCCACGGCTGCCAGTCCCCATTGGTAATTTTCGAAGAATGAGGATATGATTAATGCAATTACCGGAGCAATAAGGGTCGTGTATCCTGCGCGGTCAGGTCCAATGTCACCCACCAACTTCAGGTATAAAGTAAAAGCTACAATCGATCCAAATATTGAAAGATAAAGCAATGAGGAGATATAGGGCAATGAAGCCTCGAATGAAAAGCTTCTGCCTGAAAGCGGTACCATCATCATCATCGCCAGACTACCATAGGTCATACTGAATGCATTTGTTTGAATAACAGGCAACTTACGTGTCTGGTTGTATTTCGATAGAATATTTCCCAATGAAGCCAATACAATCGAGCCTAAACAAAACAGCAAAGCCTGATAACCTATCACCAATTCTTCGGAGGTCTTCAGTTCGTGACTGAATATCAGCAATGTACCTGCGATTCCCAAAACCGCACCCGCCATGACCTCTTTCCTGATCTTCCCCTTTAGTAGCAGATAATTGAAGAATATGTTGGTGAATATTGAGAATGAAAAGATTATCGCCACCACCCCGCTTGCAAGGCTTGTTTCGGCCATATATACCATCCAGTAATTAAACCCAAACAAAATCATTCCCTGAAGAATCATCAGCAAATGTTCACGAAAAGTGTACCGTAGGTTTAGTTTTCGGATCGCACTGTAAGCCATTAACAGCATACCGGCAATCAGAAAGCGATACACGACCGACACCAGCGGATCGACATGCCCCAACTGAAACTTGATGGCAAACCATGTGGATCCCCAGATGAAACAGGGAACAATGAAATAGATGAGTTGTCTGAGTTTCATGTTACGGATTAATAAATCATCTTTTCTATCGGAATGACCAGAATTCCCGTTGCCCCGGCAGCTTTCAGCTTACCGATGATCACCCAGAAGTCTTTTTCGTCAATCACTGAATGTACCGAACTCCAGTCCTTTTCGGCCAGGGGCATTACCGTCGGGCTTTTCATCCCCGGCAAATAGGATTCGATTTCGGCCAGCTTATCGTTAGGAGCATTCAGCAGGATGTACTTCTTCTTTTCGGCACGCTGAACTGATTCCATCCTGAAGATCAATTCCTCCAGGATAGCCTTCTTCACCTCCGATAAATTAGGATTCGCAATCAGCACAGCTTCCGACTTAATGACCACTTCTACCTCTTTCAGGCGGTTACTGACCAACGTACTGCCCGAACTAACGATATCGAATATCGCGTCGGCCAATCCGATCCCAGGTGCTATTTCAACCGAACCGGTGATGACATGAATCTCGGCGCTGACCCCATTTTTCAGGAAATAGTCTTTCAGGATTTCAGGATATGAAGTGGCAATCTTTTTCCCGTTGAAATACTCCAACCCGGTGTACTCATCCGATTGGGGAATGGCTAACGACAACCTGCATTTACTGAATCCAAGTTGTTTAACCACAACAACATTTTCGTTTTTCTCAAGCATTTCATTTTCACCAACCACACCAATGTCGGCTACTCCCATGGCTACAGCCTGGGGGATATCGTCATCACGCAAGAACAAGGCTTCCAGCGGGAAATTGCTTGCCGTCGAAATCAGTTTTCTCGAGCTCAATGGCAGCTTTATGCCAGCCTCATCAATCAGTTTCAACGAATCTTCGTTTAATCGTCCTTTGGTCTGTACCGCAATTTTTAAGAGTCCTTCCATAATCAACATCGGGTTTAAATCAAAAAAGGCCTACCTGTATGGTAAGCCTTCTTTTGGGTTAATATCTTTATAAAAACTTCAAAACAATTACTGCCTACCTGCTAATAGAGTTACATGATGGTGGCCGTAATGTTTAAATGAATTTTTCATCTTTTCGTATTATAATGCTGCAATTATAGTTATAATCTGAAACTAAAACAAGTTTTCAAATTACAGTTTTACGTACTTTACGTTTTATTAATATTTAATCGATAAAAGCCGTTCCGATTTCAATACGGAGGACCTGACTATACTCTTCGGAGGGAAATTCCTTACTATCCCCTTATGAATGTTTCATACCACTTTCATACCTCTTTCATACCTCTTTCAGTACAAATTCGTAACAAATTCGAATATAATTCGAGACAAATTCGTAACAAATTCGACCAGCTACGAATTTGTTACGAATTTGTCTCGAATTATATTCGAATTTGTACTGAAAGAGGTATGACAGTGGTATGATAGTGGTATGATAGTGAAGAGAAGTATTCATATCGGGAACAGCAAGAGAAAACACCGGAATGAAAGGCCTGATATTTTTTTGTTCATTCCTTTATCCTGACTGAAGATAAAAATGAATTTGTATGTTTGTACAATCGATTGCAAGTTTTATTCCAAATCAACAAACCATGAAAACAATATTTTCAATTCTTATCCTAGCCGGATTGTTAAGCATGAACATATCTGCCAGAAATAAGGCGGATAAATGCTTCAGGCCAAAAGAAATTAAGAAGGCAATGAATAAGGCTGCCGAATGGCAGTTGGCCCATCCAAAACATGAATTGTATGATTGGACGAACGGGGCCTTTTATGCGGGTCTTTCGATGGCTTATAAGACTACCGGCAACCAAAATTTATTGGACGGCATGATGAAAATGGGTGAGGCCAACAAGTGGAGAGGCGGTCCCCGTCTGTTTCATGCAGATGATTACGCGATCTGTCAGACTTACGTAGACCTGTTCCGAATAAAAGAAGACCAGGCTATGATACAGCCATTTATTGATAAAATGGAAGATTTTCTGAAGACTCCATTTCCAGTTAAAGGTATTGAACAAATCACTTGGTGGTGGTGTGACGCCCTATTTATGGCGCCTCCTGCCTTTGTCAAACTGTCGGTGACTACCGGCGATAAAAGGTATATGGAAAAAAGCGACCAGTTGTATCATGAATGTTATAATTTGCTTTACGACAAGGAGGAACACCTTTTTTCACGGGACCTGGGTTATGTAATTAAGGGCGATGCGAATGACCGCCGTGAGGCCAATGGAAAGAAAATATTCTGGTCGAGGGGGAACGGTTGGGTGATGGGGGGACTTGCCCTGGTGTTAAGTGAACTGCCAAAAGATTATAAAGAACGTGCATTTTATGAAACCCTTTTCAGGGAGATGGCTGAAAAAATTGCAAGTCTTCAACAGGAAGACGGTCTCTGGAGGGCCAGTCTGCTTGATCCGGCATCCTATCCGGGGGGAGAAGCGAGCGGTTCGGGATTTTACACCTACGCTATGGCCTGGGGGATCAATAATGGGTTGCTTAACCGGGAGAAATTCTTTCCGGTAGTTCGTAAGGCCTGGAAGGGGATGAACAATCTGATTCAGGCCGATGGTCATGTGGGATGGTGTCAGCCCATCGGCGCTGATCCGAAGAAGAACTTTTCTGCTGAATCGTGGGAAGTCTATGGAACGGGTGCATTTCTTCTGGCAGGAAGCGAAGTTATCAAACTAAAGTAATTCCAGTTTCTTCAAATGGATCGAAACGAAGGTTGTCTGACGGTTTGCAGGATTAAATAATTGCATTTCAGAGACATCCTATTTCTCTTTGTCCCGTCAGGGACAGCATATTTACAGAAAAGGTCAAATCACGTCAACCTCCTCTGTGTCGTTAGGTACAGAATATTTACATTCAGTACGTTAGCTACTATCAGATCACATTACAATATTGTGGGGAGAGCAAAGTCAATGGTGAATTTTTAAGAATCTTACTTTTTTTAATTCAATTTTAGTAACCCGGCAATGACCCCCAGAGCCCAATCTTATCTATCTTATAAATGAATGATGAAAACAAAATGGGTATAAAGATCATTGAATTCTATTTTCATAAGATAGATAAGATTAAAGCTGCGAAGGTTGATCTAAGTTACTAAGATTCTTTCAAAAAAGTAAGATTCTTAAAAAAGAAACATACCTGAATATTGGTTTTGAAACCACTTACCCACACCAATGTCATGTGATCACTACTGTGTGGGCTCGTGTCGCGTACCTAAAGGCACGCCGTGTATCGGCGAGATGACTTTCTATAACTATTTTGTGCCCAAAGGCACAGGAATTTTGCATGTATTGATTTCGTGAGTGGACTACCCACATAATCAGTCATAGAACTGAGAAAAAATATTTCAGACATAAAAAAACCGCCTTTAGAGCGGTTTTTTCAGGAGAATTATCCCAAATATGTTTTCAGTAATTTACTTCTTGAGGTGTGCCTTAGGCGACGGATGGCTTTTTCTTTAATCTGCCGGACACGTTCACGTGTCAAGCCAAAACGTTCACCGATTTCTTCGAGCGTCATTTCCTGACAGCCGATTCCGAAGAACATACGGATAATGTCACTCTCGCGTTCAGTTAAGGTAGCCAGGGCCCGTTCGATCTCCTTGGCCAACGATTCCATCATCAAAGCACGGTCGGCATTTGGCGAGTCATTGTTGATCAGTACGTCGAGCAAACTGTTGTCCTCGCCTTCAACAAAAGGAGCATCCACCGAAATGTGGCGGCCTGATACACGAAGGGTATCTGCGACTTTATCGGCAGGTAGTTCCAATGCATCAGCAAGCTCTTCAGGAGAAGGTTTGCGTTCGTTTTCCTGTTCAAACTTTGAGAAGGCTTTGTTGATTTTATTCAACGAACCCACCTGATTCAAAGGAAGGCGAACAATTCTGGATTGTTCGGCCAAAGCCTGCAGGATGGATTGGCGAATCCACCAAACGGCATAGGAAATGAACTTGAAACCACGGGTTTCATCGAACTTTTCAGCGGCTTTTATCAATCCAAGATTACCCTCATTAATAAGGTCAGGTAAACTTAAACCCTGGTTCTGGTACTGTTTAGCCACAGAAACCACAAAACGAAGATTTGCTCTGGTTAATTTCTCTAATGCGGCCTGATCACCTTTTTTAATCCGCTGTGCCAACTCCACTTCCTCTTCAACAGTAATAAGCTCCTCTTTTCCAATTTCCTGCAAATACTTGTCTAAAGAAGCGCTCTCGCGGTTGGTAATCGATTTCGTAATCTTTAATTGTCTCATATACCCTTCAAAAAAATAGCGTGCAAATATAGGCTTTTGAGGTCAATAATTCAAATGGAAATTAAAATAAGGTTTTTGCATACAAATCTGTACACCGCATAAGTGATTTTTATTTGGTATCGATCCCAAAAACATAATAGGCTACTTCTCCATTTGGATATATTCCTTCAACTAATATTCCACCCCTTGATTTCTTAATAATACGTGTTAACTCATCAACTTCAGAAACGGCATTCTTGTTCACCTGGGTAATGATAAATCCTCTTTTTATTCCTGCATCTTTAAATTTACCATTTCCAAGTTCAGCGATCTTGACCCCATAGCGAATTCCCAATTCCTGTTTATCGCGGTCGGAAAGTGCAACAAATTTCGCACCAAAAATATCTTCATGATCATTATCACCTTTGACAATTTCCGTATCTCCATGCTTGTTACGAAGCGTTACGTTAAATGGTTGCTTTTTATTATCTCTTTTTATCACCAACATGACTTTATCTCCCGGACGGTGTTTATTAATTTGTTCCTGAAGCTCGGAAGAAGAGTTTACATCAACTCCATCAACGCTGGTTATGACATCATTATCTTTGATTCCGGCCAGATTAGCGGAGCCTCCCGATTGAGCCTTTGAAATATAAACTCCTTCAATTTTATCCAGATGCATCCTTCTGGCTATCGAATCGGTTACATCTCTGATTTCAACCCCGAGTAAGGCCCTTTGTACCTCACCGTATTCAAGCATATCGGCAACAACTTTCTTCACTATGCCAACAGGAATGGCGAATGAATATCCTGTGTAAGAGCCCGTCTGGGAGGCAATGGCTGTATTAATGCCAATTAATTCGCCTCTTGTGTTGACCAGGGCACCACCGCTGTTGCCGGGATTCACAGCAGCATCTGTCTGGATGAATGATTCTATTCCTGAAATATTTTGGTTAATTCCTATATTTCTTCCCTTTGCGCTGATGATACCTGCCGTTACTGTGGAGGTCAGGTTAAATGGATTTCCAACGGCCAACACCCACTGGCCCAGTTTTAAATCATCAGAATTTCCATAACGAAGGAATGGGAGGTCTTTGGCATCAATTTTAAGCACGGCAATGTCCGTTTGAGGATCAGTTCCGATCAATTTGGCTTTAAACTCACGTTTGTCATTCAGGATTACTTTAATTTCATCAGCTTCTTCAATCACGTGGTTATTTGTAACGATAGTACCGTTGGCAGTAAGGATAACTCCCGATCCAAATCCCTGCCGGACGGGCATACGCTGCTGACTGCTTCCTCTTTCACCGAAAAACCAGTCAAATAATGGATTTTGACTGTAATACGACCCCTTCTGGGTGACCATGATGTGAACCACAGCATGAACCGAATTTTCAGCAGCAAATGTCAGATCTGGCAATTCGCCCGAATCGCTGGCCGGCAAACTTGCATAGCGCATGGTCTGACCCTGTTGGACCATTATCACCTTTGGTTCTTCAAAATAACGGGTATAGGCCCATAAAGCAACGAAACCACCAATCAATGCCACAAGCAATGTGAATAATCCACTTTTTAAATTTTTCATCGCATTTTACTTTTGTCATTAGACATTCATGAGTATTTAATTGATTATTAAAGATAACGCATAGTAAAACTTTGTGTTTTGTAAATTCCAGTTCGTTTCAAATGTTTAACAGAATTTAACAGGAACTGAATTGCTATATATCCCACAAATTAAATACCAAAGGATGATATTTTGATTTTATACGATGGACAGGAAAAAATGACATCATTTCAGGAAAATATTTTTCTTAAGCTGTATTTATGGCGTTTTTTCACCCCCCTAATTTGGCATACAGAGGAACCGGTTTGGGTTTGGCAATTTCAAAGAATCTTATTGAATTGCTTGGGGGAGTATTCATGTGGAATCAGAACCCGGAAAGGGATCTGCCTTTTGTTTTGACATTACGGCCACTTAACGGGTCGGAACATCAAACCATTTATTAACGGATTCCTCGGGTTTGTAATTCAGGATATAATCCATCGCCTGGGCAGAATTCCCGGCAATAAAGAATAATTTTCTGTAATTTTCCTTAGCAAACTTTTCTTCATACGATTTCTCAAACTGCCTGAAGAGATCGTCATAAAAGCCATTGGTATTGATGAACACAACTGCTTTGTTGTGATAGCCCAGTTGTTTTAATGTAATAACTTCCAGAATTTCCTCAAGAGTGCCGAAACCACCTGCCAGTGCAATAAATGCATCGGACAATTCTCTCATCTTGTCCTTTCGCTGCATCATATCACCCGAAACAATCATTTCGTGGGCATGGACTGATGCAAGATTAAAATCCCTCAGCTTTTCAGGAATAACACCAATAGTTCTTGCTCCGCTTATACCGGCTTCACGGGTTATTACATCCATCAGTCCAACATTTGATCCGCCGTTAACCAGACAGAAATTTGACTGACCAATCAGCCGGGCCAGATCAATGGCCTCATTCACGTAAACATCAGCAACAGCATTGCTGGAAGAGGAATAGACACAGATGTTCATGAAATATATATTTACAATTAAAACATTTACGACATACTATTTTGGCAAAGTCTGAAGCCAAAATAGTAAATCGCAAATAAACAAATGGTAAATCTTGTTAGGCATCAATATTTGCATATACTGCATGGTCTTCTATGAACTGCCTACGTGGCGGAACTTCATCACCCATGAGCATACTGAAGATATGATCGGCTTCAGCGGCATTCTCAATAGTCACCTGCCTGAGAGTTCTCATCTCCGGATTCATGGTGGTCGACCACAGTTGTTCTGCATTCATTTCACCAAGACCTTTGTAACGCTGGACATGAATTCCTGCCTCTTTTCCTTCGCCCCATTCGTCAATAATACGTAGGCGTTGTTGCTCGGTCCAGCAGTATTCTTCCCGTTTCCCTTTCTTTACCAGATAGAGCGGAGGAGTGGCAATGTAAAGGTGACCGCGCTGTATCAGTTCCTGCATAAAACGGAAAAAGAAAGTCATAATCAGCGTTGCGATATGACTACCGTCAACGTCAGCATCGGTCATGATTACAATCTTGTGGTATCGTAGTTTTTCGAGATTAATTGCTAAAGTATCTTCTTCTGTCCCGATGGTGACTCCCAACGCAGTATAGATATTCCTGATTTCTTCACTGTCGTAGACCCTGTGAGCCATCGCCTTCTCGACATTCAGTATCTTTCCCCTGAGTGGTAAAATAGCCTGAAAATGGCGATTCCGCCCCTGCTTGGCTGTACCACCTGCTGAATCTCCCTCCACGAGGAACAATTCGCAAAGTGAAGCATCTTTTTCAGAGCAGTCGGCAAGTTTCCCCGGCAAACCTGCTCCTGAAAGGACATTCTTACGCTGTACCAGTTCCCTGGCCTTGCGTGCAGCATGACGGGCCGTTGCTGCAAGGATAACCTTGTTTACAATAGCACGGGCCGACCGTGGATTTTCTTCCAGGTAATTTGCCAGCATCTCACTGACAGCCTGATCAACAGGCAAACTGATTTCTGAGTTCCCCAGCTTGGTTTTGGTCTGTCCCTCAAACTGAGGTTCAGCCACCTTAACCGAAACCACGGCTGTCAATCCTTCACGGAAGTCATCACCACTGATTTCGAATTTTACTTTGGACAGCATACCGCTGCTTTCAGCATACGACTTCAGGGTACGAGTCAAGCCACGACGGAATCCCGTAAGATGGGTACCTCCTTCAATGGTGTTGATATTGTTAACGTATGAATGGATATTTTCAGTAAATGAGGTATTGTAATGAAGCGCTATTTCAACGGGCACACCTGCTTTTTCAGAGGTGATATGAATGGTTTCGTCGATAAGGCGTTCACGTGTATTATCTAGATACTCAACAAACTCTTTCAGTCCCTCTTTAGAGAAGAATTCTTCATGCTTATATTTATATTCTTCGCCTTCGATCTTAACCCTTCTGTCTGTAATGTTCAATTGTAAACCAGCATTCAGGAAAGCGAGTTCACGCAAACGGGCTGCTATTATTTCGAACTTGTATTCAGTAACAAGAAAAATGGAATCATCAGGTTTAAACGTAACGGTTGTACCGGTATGATCACTTACACCAACTTCTTTTACATCATACAGTGGCTTACCCTTGCTATATTCCTGTTGCCAGATCTTTCCGTCACGATGGACCTGAACGGTAAGCAGGATAGAGAGTGCATTTACACATGAAACTCCTACCCCATGCAAACCACCGGATACTTTATAGCTACCCTTGTCAAATTTACCACCGGCATGCAAAACGGTCATTACTACTTCGAGTGCCGAACGGTTTTCCTTGGTATGAAGTTCGGTTGGAATACCACGTCCATTGTCAATAACGGTAACCGAATTGTCTTCATTAATGATTACATCAATATTTGTGCAATAACCGGCGAGCGCTTCGTCAATCGAGTTATCGACAACCTCATATACCAAATGGTGCAAACCTTTTTCATTCACATCGCCAATATACATGGCAGGACGTTTACGAACCGCCTCAAGACCTTCCAGTACCTGAATACTGTCAGCATCATAACCACCATTTTCATTCTGTGTTCCCCAATCCTGGGTTTCTTCAATTTCTCTCATCGATCAATATATTTAATTATCCAGAATATACCCACTCAACCCAAAATGATGAGTCAAGACCAGATACAGAAAAGGTCTGTTCTTCTGCTTTTTCAAAAATTGCCGGATTGGGTAATAAAACCAGATATTTGATTATTGGTAAATTCTTCACAATAAAAAACCTTCAACAACTAAGACGCAAATATAGTAAAAATGTCGTTACCTCCGAAAGCTTTTAATGCTATCAAAAGGTTAAACTTTTTAACAATTTATGAACTTTTTGATTTCTGAAGATCAATGAATTATAGCCAGTCTGGTATGGAATCGAAAGTATGCTGCACAGGTTCTGAAAACAGGTTCCATTCTCAGAAAGAATAACTAATTCCGGCCAGCCAGTTTAATCCCCTTGAAGTGTATCCAAGCCATTGTTCGTATTTCTGGAAACCAAAATTATTGAGCTTTGCAAAGAAGCTCACTTTATTCGAGAACTGATATTCGGCCCCTACGTTCAGGTCGATAATTGGATCCATAGCAATCTCCAATTGCTGATGATTGACTTCAAATCCATTCAATAGATTCTCCTGATCAGGCTCGAATACAACACCTGTTCGGCTGCCAATAAAATAAATATCCGTAGTGAATTTTATCTGTTCAGTAGGCTTGTATATTCCTGAAATCGTAAGATCAAAATCAGGCATCTGCCAGGCTTTGGTCTGATTCTGCATTTCATACGAATAGTAATTACCCTGTAAATGGAGAGAGAAGTTATCCGAAACAGCATGCAGAACCTCAGCTGATAATTTCAGCATCTTCACATTATCATACACCAGGCTAAAGGTATTCTCAAGACTTCGGAATGAGGCTGTTGGATCATAAAGATTCACACTGTGAAGGACATAAAAATGCTGGTCTTTTACCTTCGAATACGAAGCCTGCGCAACGTAATTGGTATTTGAACTCAATTTGCCTTTTAATCCTCCTGAAAGAATATATTTGTAATTGGAGTTTCTTGCATCATGATACGGATCAACATAGGGATTCTCTGTTGAAATGGACGAGTAGGTATTGTGCTGCAAATAACCATCTGCTCCGGCAAATAAAGTAAGGATCCGATCAACAGGTGACCACTCAGCCTTTACCTTTGGCCAAATATGAACAGAGGGACTGGTATCCTCGTCAAAAAAGATTGTATAATTCAACCCGGCCTGCAAACTGGCATTTTTAGTCGCCCACTTAACCGATGGGTCTGCTTTCATGAGCAGCTGATGCTTCGGACCGATACTGTTCGAAAATCTGCTCCTTATGCTGTCCGCATTGTAATAGGTGATAGAGGCATTCAGAATACCGATGGTGTTCCCGAACTTTTTACTGACATCGCCCGAAAGAAGGGTTTCATTTTCTGATTGCCCTGTTTTGCTGACCAGATAATGATAGTTGATTCCAAAATCGTAATTCAGATCATACGCTTGCATCGTTTCACTTTTCAAATGAACATTCATTGTCCCTTTCGAAAAGTACTGTTTATTCCCAAAATCAGGGATTATTTGTTCTTTGGATACATCGGTGAGTATTGGACCGGTATAACCGTAATAAGTGAACGATTTACGGTCAAAGGCCAGACTCCCCGACAAGGTTGACTGGTGAAAAAACCGTTTGCCAAATATCTCAGCATCATTTGTTGATTCAGGAGCCTTCACATTATCCAGATTCAGAAGATTGAGCTTTCCAAATGATGAAAGACTTCTGAAGTGCATCCCAAAGTTTGATTTCTTATCAGGCTGAGCATTGTAAAAAAGCTCTCCGTAAGGGGTCAGGTAATTCCCAAACCCCAGTTTAAGCAGTCCCTTTTGCATTTCAGGCCTGGGGTCGCCAACCATTTTAGCAGCAGTCACTGGTGTAACATCAAATGTCGAAAATACCGGTTTGCTAAAGATCGAATAATCGAATATAGGCGTCTCCGTTGGTTCAGCTTTAATCAGGGGAATATCATTGATCTTTACAGCGGTATTGATCACAGGCTGGTAGGCTTTGGTTACCTCAACTTCCTGTTTTAACTTCGTGGAATCCTTTTGTGCACTCACCTGACCTGCTCCCAGTAAAAGGGCAAGGAATAAAAGGCTTACAGCTGAATATAGTCGTTTTCTCATTGGTCTGATTTTTTCAGGAATATCTATTTTTTCTTGCCGCCAATATTGATTTCAAGGGGTTTGCTTTCATTTTTCGTCTGACTGGCTTCAGCAGCTTCCATCACCTGTAACTTCTGTTTGGTAATTTCCATAATACCATCATTTTGATCAGGGTAATTCTCCACGATACTTTTCAGAGTATGTTTTGCCTGAAATTCGTCACCGTTCTTAAGGTAAATATCTGACAGGAGGATAAAGCTTTTAGCAAGCCAATATTGATGCGGCGAATTCTTATCAATGAAATCCATAATTTCATTTTCAGCTTCCTTGAGTTTCTGCCTTTCGCAAAGAATCTCGGCTACCAGGAATTTCGATTCAGCCCCTTCCGCCGAATTGGTTTCTGCCGAAAGTGTCTTTAAGATCGGGTAAGCTTTGTCCTGGTTACCCAGTTTGTACAGTGATACGGCCAGCATGTAGTTGGACTCCCGTTTCAGGATGTCCGAGACTTTTTCAGAGCCTACAACCAGGTTGGCTTGCTCCATACAGGCCTGGTAATTGGCCAACTGGAACTGACAGCGCATTATCCCCGTTCGGGCATCAAGTTGATTGCCTGCCGTACTGGAAATCTTTGAACAGCGTTCGAAATAGGTAAGCGCCTGTTTATAGTTTTTTGCGTTGTAATGTAACCCGGCAGCCTTTGACAGGGCAACCTCGGTAAAGTAATTGTCGGGTTGTGCAATCACAAGTTCATATTCAGCAAGCGCCTTTTCAAATTCTCCATCGCCATACAAGAGTTCAGCCAGGTAAAAGTGAGTATTCACCAGAAAGCTACCTGTTGGAAATTGTGTAAGGTATCGTTCAAACTGTGCCCTGGCCTTTTGGTCATGAGCCATATATAATTTTTCAGCTGCCTGATAGGATAATGAATCCTGCTCATTAACCGAAACCTGAACGCCGGAACCCAACTTGCCGGTATAGTTAAAGTACGAGTCAACATCGTTCATTTCGATATAACTGTTCTTCATTCCAGCCAGGGCAGCCTGTGTCTCAGGACTGTTTGGCGTGCGGTCGACGACCTTTTTATAATACTCAATGGAGGTCTTGAAATCGTTCGCGTTGAAATAAACCAATCCCAACTGGACCATCGCTTTATTCAGATAACTGCTTTGCGGATATTTGCTGATCAGTTCCTTGTAATTGCTGATAGCCATCTGGGGCTGATTCATCCGCTCATACGTACGTCCAAGTTCATACAATGCAACATCCTGATATGACGATTTCGGATAATTCTGAATCAGCGATTGCAAAGTACTTATTTTCCCCTGGTTATTACGCTGCAGGCCCATACAGAAAGCTTTCTGTGACAAGGCGTAATCAGCATCATACAGATTCATCATCAAGGCTTTATCGTAATATGATATGGCCTGGGTATAGTCACGGTTGAGAAAACTGCAATCGCCCAACCGGTTATATGTATCGGCTACTTTTTCACTTCTTAAATCTGTTTCAAGATTCAGGTACTTTTTGAAATAGTCGGCTGCACCCTGATAGTCCTTCAATTGGAAATAGGCATAAGCCAGGTTATAGTGCGCAGTTTTGTATTCAGGGAGTGAAAACACACCTGGCGATTTCAGAAAAATAGTATAGCCCGATATGGCCTTATTGTAATCATTCAGTCGGAACAGGGCTTCTGCTTTCCAGAATTGGGAAAGAGCCAGGTAGCTTTTGTTAAAATCACCTGCCCCGATTGATTTATCGAAGTTCTCGACCGCTGCCGTATAATCAGGATTATTGAAACATTCCAATGCCCTGTAATAGCTCACCCGCTGATAGGCTTTTTTAACTGCCGGACTCTTTACCTTGATGTTTTCGATTGAGGCCATGGCATCGCGGTAATTACTTGTACTCATGTAAACTTTAACCAGGTAATCGTAGGCTACCTCGTTCCGTTCGGCATTCGGGTATAGGGTAATGTATTTATCGAAGGCCTTGATGGTCTCGTTAAACGGCGAAAACGATAATTCATAGGTAATCTTGGCATAATTGAACAATGCGTCTTCCTTAATCTTTGGATCAAAATCAAATCCCGAAGCAGCCTCAAAGGCCTGGCGGGCTTTATTCTTATCCTTGATATCCACGTAACAGGCAGCCAGGTGATAGCAGGCATTCTGAGCAAGCTCATCTTTACCCTTCGAGGCTATCTCGAGATGAGGTATGGCCTTTGCGTCTTCACTGTTCAGGTAGTAGCAATAGCCCAGCATATAGTTCTCTTCACGTCCCTTGTTGTTTTTGTCCTTGAGATAAAACTCCAGAAATTGGACGGCATCCTTGAACTGACGCAAGTGAAAATAAGAATCGCCCAGAATACGTGCCAGCTCAGGTTGCTGATCGACTGATACCGTATTTATCAAAGGAGCAGTATAATCAACCACTTCCTGGTATTTGGCTTGCTTGTAATAAATCTGGCTGATGTAAAACGGGATAACCTTCTCAAATACGGGATTCTTTTTCAGCTTAAGAAATTCCTGAAGGGCCGATTCATAATTGCCTTTCAGGTATTGAATATGCCCCCAGTAGTATTGGGCAGGTGCTGCATAGATCGAGTTGCCGTCCTTGATTTGGGTAAAGTCGGCCAGGGCAGCTTCCATCTTATCCCCTTCAAAATTCGAATACCCTCTCAGATAATAGAACCAGGTCAGATCATCCTTGTTCAGATCTACCTTCCGAAGCTGATCCAGCGTTTTCAGTACCGCCGCATATTTCTTCTTATCAAACTGATAAACGGCCTGCTCAAACATGGCCCTGTTCCTGAATGTGCTTTCAGGAAACTTAATTATAAAATCGGCAATCTGTTCTTCTCCATTGGCATTGTTCAGTTTCAATCCGCATAAAGCCTTGTAAAACATGGCTTCGGCCTTAATGTCCGAATTGTCCTCCGCCATGGAGGCAATCCGTTCAAACTGATTCAAGGCAGAGATATAATCCCTGTTGATATACAATTCTTTGGCCTTTTGAATATCAGGACTTGACGACTGATAATACATCGTTTGCTGAGCATGACTGAGGCACGGAATGAAAGCAAACAGAAGCAGTAATATTACGAATCGGCTTGTATTCATATATGGTTTGGATATGTTGTTTCGGGTTGTGTACATGTAATAATCTTAATGACTGATATACCTGTTGTATGCTGACTGATTTAATGACATCATTTACTGATCAGGGTTGCAAAGGTAAATTTAATTATTCCATCCGGCTCCTGCATCAATATCTGTTTGAATTATAAACAAAAACTGATAATTAAGCTTTATTAGTATTTGGATGGATAAAAAAAATTAGTTTTGCATACACTCCAATTCAATTCACTATGTCAGAAGCAAACATCATCGAACTTGTTAATGCCGATATCGTTCAGCGCGATCATCTGGTATTGTCAGACATCAGCCTCGAAATCAAGACCGGTGAATTTGTTTACTTCATCGGTAAAGTAGGAACTGGAAAAACATCCCTGATTAAAACACTGAATGCTGAATTGCCCCTCGAAAAGGGGATGGGTACTGTGGCCGGCTTTAACCTGGCAGAAATTAAACCCCGCGAAATCCCCTTTCTCCGGCGCAAATTAGGGGTAGTCTTCCAGGACTTCAGACTGCTGAATGACCGTACGGTTTACGACAACCTGTCTTTTGTACTCAAAGCTACCGACTGGACCAATGAGCAGGAAATTAAAGACCGCGTGAATACGGTTCTCGAAATGGTAGCCATGACCCACAAATCAGGATCGATGCCCCATCAATTATCAGGCGGTGAACAGCAAAGGGTTGTTATTGCAAGGGCTATACTGAACAATCCTGAAATTATTCTGGCCGACGAACCAACCGGCAATCTCGATCCACACACCTCCATTGAGCTTATGCAAATCTTTAAAGACCTCAATGATAAAGGCAAAACGGTGGTGGTGGCTACCCACGATTATCCCCTGATCCGCAAATTCCCTGCAAGAATCATTACGGTTGATGATCAAAAGATCTACGAAACGGTCATTACACGAAAAGAAAATCAGGGATGAGTCCGCTCCGAAAAGCTACATAGCACGTCATTGCGAACGAAGTGAAGCAATCTCAACATATAGATTATCAACAGGATAGGATTGCTTCGTGCCTACCAATGACAGATTTGCGT
>DIZL01000049.1 GCA_002429385.1 Prolixibacteraceae bacterium UBA6029
GATAAGTACGAGATAAGTATAAAATAAGAGGCGGATAGGAGGGAGGAGGCAGGAAAAGATTGAATTAGTGCATGACAAACCCATAACCAGAGCAAAAGCAGTTGGTTGTATAACAAAGCAAAGGGATAAAGGTGGATAATGCCGTTAAGGCGATCTGTTAAGTCGGGGGATGCAGTCTCTTCTGGAACCACTTGCGAACAGAGCGCATCTTTTCCAGTTGACTGGCCGGGACATGGCGACGGCAGGCAGAACATTCTTCGCTCTTTTCGGTCGCTCCCCATCGGACTTCTATACAATCGTTCGGATTATAAGCCATTTCGAACGCGTCTTTTCTCTTTAGTATTTCTGTCAGCGTAAGTGTTTGTTTTGCTCCGTTGGTTCGATCATAGGTGATCGATAGTTCGGATAATTTCTTTGTTAAAAGGTCTTCCAGATCTTTTTTGACATGTTCGGTAGAATGAAGTCTGGACATTTTGAAGTCTTCTGGTGAGCGCATGACTTTATTGGGGAAATCGAGTATCGCATCCATGGCAATTAAAAGGCGCAGATCACGGTTGGGCGTTGAAAAGTCCTCCCATTGCCCGCCGGCCTGAAATACCCCTGAAGTACCGCCCGGCATAGGGATCACTGCACCGGGATGAGATTTCATATAAGCTTCGCCATTTGAAACTGAGGTAATCCGAACTGTGAGTTGTTCATACAGCGCCTGGATCAGGTCAAGCAGTGCAGCCTCCGGATCAAGCTGCTTAGGGTTAATTACTCGTTCCATGGTGTGATAGAAAGCATCACTTGCCATTGCCTTTTGTTGCAGAGACCAAGGAATTGATGCCGATTTTGAATTGATCTCATTTGATTTCAATAAACGAAACTTACCCTTACTCTCAACGATCGGACGAAATGCCTTGAATCCCGGATCCCCAATCACCTCAGTCTTGTTGGTATTAAACAGAAAGTTTCCCTTCCAGAAACGCTTGATCCCGACCGTACCGTCAGGCTGGGCGTCCACCGAAAGAAGCACTCCGGGGGTGTCATCGGTTTGGGGGACCCAGTGCACCAGAATCAGGGTATGGCCATATGGATCGGCAAAGACTACCCCGGGACGTAAGCTTTCCTGGGTAAGAGGAACCGGGTAATAATCAGAATTTTCATCATTTAGTGCGGTACGGGCTGTTCCTGAATGGACCCCATTGGCCACCCGTCGAAGAAAAGAATTGAAATTAGAAACCGACTGAGGATTGGCAGATGAGGTCTCAAGGGTGATCCATTGCCCGTTTTTCGAATCACGTCCAAGGCCTCCACGGTCGTTCAGGTGAAAGCCAAAGGGCAGTCCAAGTTTCCAGGAAAAATAAGCCCTCAGGAAAAACGGATTATCGGCACAATCGGGTTGCATGATTACTTTGTTTTTCCCTGCCGGATCATCTTCGCCTAACGAAAGGTAATTGTAAAGAATATTCCTTTCCTGAATCTGGGTTACTTCGTGCAGTGCTTTCCATGACGAGCGTTCATCGGCATCATAAAAAAGAGCATTGATCCAGGCCGAGTAAAGCGCTTCCATTTTGATATCCCATCCCTGCTTTGATTTCCATTCCGTGTTGGACGAAGACGGTGAAGGTTTGTCAGTCACCGATAATTCAAAGCTGGCCTTATTACTTCCATCGGAAACTGAAATATGATACTTCCCGGCGATTCCGGCCTTAAACTCATCAATACGCCAGAACGGCAATCCGTCCCCACTTCTGCTTTTCTCAAGCTTGATTGATCCTGAAGGACTGTTAATCTCAATTTCCGACTTCAGGATACCCTTTCCTCCGGTTGCCATCACATGGAATACCTGCCCTGGACGGGGATTCTGTGGTGAAACCAACACTGCGACTACAGCTTGTGAATGGTCGTCCTTATTTCTCTCTTCGGGCAGTACTTCCGGACTCTTTGATATTGATTGATTTTTCTCGTTTTCAGAACGATTGCCGCAGGATATTATCCCTGAGAAAATCATGAGTATAAAAAATGTTCTCAGAAGCCTGTGAACTGAGATTTCCGATGTGTTATTTCTTGCTTCCATTTGGGCCTCAAAGATAAGCGGAAATCGCACATATCCTTTCCGTTCATGGGGAGTTTTCAGTCAAATTCAATGTATTCTTATTGTTAAAACATCTTCAATTTCAGGAATTTAATATCCAAAGCACTTTCGATCAGAAAATAAAATTACCTTTGCGCCCAGATTTTAGGGGTCGGATTTCCTTTTTGCCTGGTTTAAGGCAGGAGCATCTACCCGTCTCCTTCCATTGGCAAGGATCAGTGTGTTACTGATTCACAATTTTAAAGGACATTTATGACATTTGAAGAAACCGGCCTCAAACCGGAAATTTTGAAGGCGATCGCAGAGATGGGATTTGAAAATCCTACGCCTATTCAGGAGGTAACTATATCACACCTGATCACATCAACCCAGGATTTAGTAGCTTTAGCTCAGACCGGTACAGGCAAAACTGCCGCGTTCGGGCTCCCTGTAATTAACAATATCTCAATGCAGGTCAAAGAGGTACAGTCTCTAATCCTATGCCCAACCCGCGAGTTGTGTTTACAAATCACCCGCGACATGGATAAGTACTCGAAGTACATTCCTGGGTTCAAAACCATCCCTGTTTACGGTGGGGCTGATATTACCAAACAAATCAGGGAACTGAAAGCCGGCGGACAAGTTGTTGTTGGTACTCCCGGACGTGTTCATGACCTGATTCGCAGGAAATTGCTCAACATATCGGCCATTCGCTGGCTGATTCTGGATGAAGCGGACGAAATGCTTACCATGGGATTCAAGGAAGAACTGGATGCCATTCTGGCTACTACTCCTGCTGAAAAACAAACCTTGTTGTTTTCAGCCACCATGCCCTTAGGTATTTCAGAAATAAAATCGAAATACCTGAATAATGCATCAGAAATTTCTGTTGGAAAGCGAAATGCAGGTGCCGAAAACGTGGAACATCATTACTATGTGGTTCAGGCCAGAGATAAATATGCTACACTGAAACGTATTGCCGACAATTACCCTGACTGTTATGCCATTGTATTCTGCCGTACCCGTATGGAAACACGCGAGGTAGCAGAACAGTTTATGGCTGACGGGTATAATGCCGATGCTTTGCACGGTGACCTTTCGCAGGCACAGCGCGACCAGGTAATGGCCCGCTTCCGCAGCAAGCAACTGCAAATGCTGATTGCAACCGACGTTGCAGCACGCGGTTTAGATGTAACTGAACTAACTCATGTCATCAATTATTCATTGCCAGATGATCCTGAGATCTATATTCACCGCAGCGGACGTACCGGAAGAGCAGGGAAAAGTGGTATTTCGGTTTCAATCGTTCACCTGAAAGAAACCGGACGTTTGAAACAGATTGAAAAGCTGGCACGCAAGAAATTTGAACGTAAGATGGTTCCGGGTGGTGACGAAATCTGTGAGAAACAACTGTTTCACCTGATCGACCGGGTATTAAATGTTGAAATTAACAACGGGCACATAGATAAATACGTACCGCAGATTCTCGAGAAATTCGAAGACATGTCGAAAGGGGATATCGTAAAACACTTTGTATCCCTCGAATTCAACCAGTTGCTCGACTATTATAAAAATGCACGTGATCTGAACGTAAAGACTGAAATTCAGCGCGATTCATTCTCACGCAACGATCGTGATGCTGAACGTGGAGGTGACCGATTGAGATTCACCAAACTGTTCATTAACGCCGGGAAGAAACAAAACCTGAATGCATCGGGCCTGATTGGATTGATCAACGAATATTCAAACCGTCGCAGTATTGAAATCGGAAAGATTGATATTCAGCGTAAATTTTCCTTTTTCGAGGTAGACAGCAACTACGAAAAAGACCTGGTTAATGCGATGAACAACGCGGTGATTGAAGGCCATGTCATTAATATTGGCAAGGTAGAGTCAACTGCAGGACAGCAGGCAACCAGCGAAGGCGGCGGATCATACGGCAGGGAACGTAATGGTGGCGGAGGTTATGATGGAGGACGCCGTGAAGGACGCCGTGAAGGTGGATTTAACGACCGTGGCGATCGCCCAAGACGTAGAAGAAACTAATCTGCCAACAGGCGGACTCTAATTAATAATTCCGGATTCAAGGTTAGCTTAACCTGGAATCCGGAATCTTTGTTTTATAGCTTAAGCAATGATCAACTGTTATAAGTTGGCTCTCTTTCCTAAAGCGATTCCATCAGTTCATCAGTAATCTCCAGGTTGTGATAGACGGCCTGTACATCATCGTCTTCTTCAAACAGGTCGATGAGCCTCATGACTTTTTTGGCACTATCAAGCTCGAGTACTGTGGTTTCTTTTGGGACACGCTGCAATTGTGCACTTTCAGGTTCTATTTTCAGCGCTTCCAGTTTCTTCATCATCGAACCAAAGTTCTCCATCGCAGTGGTAACGGTAAAATAGCCCTCTTCGAATTGCATATCTTCTGCTCCGGCTTCAATCATTTCCATTTCAAATTCATCTGCATCGAGGGTACCTTTCGGAATGATAAAAATACCCTTACGTTCGAATATAAAACTCAATGAGCCATTTGTCCCAAGGTTACCGTTGTTCTTATTGAAATACATCCGCACATTTGAGACAGTCCGTAGCTGGTTATCGGTAGTGGCTTCGATGAATATGGCAATTCCTCCCGGGCCATAACCTTCATAGGTACATTCGATAAATGAAGCCGAATTCTTATCCGCTCCTTTATTGATAGCCCGCTGGATATTGTCCTTTGGCATACTTACTCCTTTGGCATTCGCGACGGCTACCCTTAGCCTCGGATTATTTTCAGGATCTGTGCCACCTTCCTTGACTGCAACAGTGATTTCCTTGACAATTTTTGAGAACACCTTCGATCGTTTCGAATCTATGCTTCCTTTTTTACGCTTAATGGTCGACCATTTACTATGTCCCGACATACAGATTGATATTTAAGATTGTTTTTATAAAACAGACTAATTGGTTGGTGAAGCAAAGTTAATGCTTTAATCCCAATAATTTCATTGGAATCTATTTTGTGAAACGGAACTCAATTGACAGTAAAAGATCGGTCATTTTATTCAATTATTTATTGCCAAATCCCATGATCTGCCGTATAAATTCTGCGTTCGTTTTTGAAGTTAATAATTCCAGCAATAACAATGCGACATCTATTGCCGTTGAAGGATTCCATGATGTAATAATATTATCATCCATGACAATAGGTTCATTCATTACATGAACACCAAATCCGCTCAAGGTTTCCTGCCTGATAGCCTGTTTATTGTAGGTTGTGCCTTTTTTATCCTTTAAAACACCGCTCTTTCCCAAGGGCAATGCTGCCATGCAAATTGAAGCAATAATCTTTTCTTTAGCCTTAAATCCCCGAATCAAATCAAGAAACTGCTCATCATAAGCATCAGCGTAATAGTCAAATTCCTCAAATCCGCCAGGAATTGCCAATGCATCAAATAAATCAATTTCAATTTCACTAACCAGATAATCAACAATTAACCTTTGATTAAATGAAGCCTTAATTTCCTTCCGTAAACCACAGGTAAATAACTCAGTCGAACCATCTCGGTAGACAAGGTTCCATCCAATTACATCAATGAATGCACTGGCTTCAAAGGTCTCAAATCCATCTGCCAGTAACAATAAAACCCTTTTCATATATTCGACATTTATTTCATAAATGTAAAGAGGAAATCACTATAAAACAAGACAGTAGTGAATTTTGCATTCAGATGATATGTTTTGCTTAGCAGGATATTATACTGGTACGATAATGACTCTCCATTCCTCCATTTCCGCTTCATGCTGATTTCAATCGTTTCCGCAACTTCCGCACGTTCCGCACGTTCCGCACGTTTGCCTTTTTTCCCTTCTTTGTCAATCTGCTAGATATGGGAACTAGCTGGAAAGCCTCATCAGATTCCAAAGAAGTGTTTGAGAGTCATGATCGTGCAACAGGTGAACTCAAGTGGACGGGCACACGTGTAGATCTCATCTTCGATTCAAACTCAGAGCTCAGGGCTCTCGCTGAAGTTTATGCATGTGAGGATTCGCAGGAGAAGTTTGTAAAGTACTTTGTGAGTGCGTGGAACAAGGTGATGAACCTTGATCGATTCGACCTTGCCTGATTGACAGTCGCTAAATAAATAGAGAGGTAGTCGGGTAATGGCCTACCTCTTTTATTTCCTCCTAAAGGTGAATGAATAGTGCAACCCAGACTTCATGCTGGGAACTGCGTGCACATGAAGTCCTTTTATTGGCAGCAGTAATAATTTTCATTCGAATCCTTTATTTGTTGTCATAATAACTCATTTTTCAATGACCAAATTGCCTTCTTCTTCAGCACAGAATTTCAGAAGATTATTATCTTCAATCATTTCTTTATCTCTTTCTTTAATGATTTTTTTGAAAAGTGTTTCACAATGACAATAAAAATTCTTTCCATTTGGCCTATTATTTCTGAAATAAGAAATAAATTCTAATTTTTCGATAATTGTCCAGTAGTAAATTAAATAATGAGAATAAATTTGATATACTAATTCAATGTCGTTTAGTTAAG
>DIZL01000069.1 GCA_002429385.1 Prolixibacteraceae bacterium UBA6029
CAGGACACACTCTGCACCAGCAGTGATTATTTGATGCCATTTACAGATGCAAATTAACTTCCCTGGTTAAAATTCAGAAGTAAAATGGAATCGGATATCCTTAAATTCTCCCTGAGCCATATCCAGGATAAATTGTGAGTCAGCCATAAAAACATCACGGCCACGCTTGTCGGTTGCCATTCTCTGATGTTTACGGTTCTTAAACTCAATCAGGGCTTTAGGGTTTTCGCTCGAAATCCAACAGGCTTTGAACATTTGCATGGGCTCGAAACGACATTTGGCATTGTACTCGTGTTCCAGCCGGTATTGTATGACTTCGAGCTGGAGCTGCCCGACGGTGCCAATGATTTTCCGCCCGTTAAACTGGCTGGTAAACAACTGGGCAACACCTTCGTCCATCAACTGATCGATTCCCTTATTCAGCTGTTTGGTGCGCATGGGATCGGCATTCTCAATGAACTTGAACAATTCGGGAGAGAAGCTTGGCAATCCTTTGTAATGGATGTTTTCTCCTTCGGTAAGCGTGTCGCCGATGATGAATGTTCCGTTATCAGGCACGCCTACAATATCGCCGGGAAACGCTTCCTCAATGATCTCTTTCTGGGAGGCCATGAAGGCAGTTGGAGTGGAAATCCTGAACGTTTTGCCTGTACGGACGTTTTTGTAGATGTTGTTACGCTCAAACTTTCCGGCGCAAACCTTTACAAAAGCAATACGACTGCGGTGGTTGGGATCAATGTTGGCATGGATCTTAAATACGAAACCACTGAATTTATCGTCTTCAGGATTAATTAAGCGTTCTTCGGTTTGCACTGAACGAGGCCATGGGGCAATCTTCACAAAGGCATCCAACAATTCCTGAACACCGAAGTTATATAAGGCGCTTCCGAAGAATACAGGAGCCAGTTCTCCGGCCAAATATTCCTCATGGTTGAATGGTGGGTAAACACCATACACCAGTTCAAGATCGTCACGAAGCTTTTTGGCATCTTTACGGATCAGTTTCTCCAGTTCTGGACTGTTGATATCGGTAAAGGAGATTCCGGGCTCTATAGCCTGAACACTGGCCTCAAACAGGTTAAGGCTTTTGGTATAGATGTTGTAAACACCCTTGAAATCGGGACCATTGTTGATTGGCCAGCTCAAGGGATTGATGCGGATCTGAAGTTGTCGTTCGATATCGTCGAGCAATTCAAAGGTATCCTGAGTGGGACGGTCAAGCTTATTGATGAAAACGATCACAGGAGTTTTACGCATCCGGCAAACATTCATCAGTTTTTCGGTTTGTGGCTCAACACCCTTGGCGGCATCGATCACAATGATTACACTGTCAACGGCAGTCAGGGTGCGGAAGGTGTCTTCCTGAAAGTCCTGGTGACCGGGAGTATCCAGAATGTTCACCTTATAGCCATCATACTCGAAACCCATAACCGAAGTAGCTACTGAAATACCACGCTGCCGCTCGATTTCCATAAAGTCGGAAGTGGCCCCCTTCTTGATCTTGTTACTCTTTACGGCACCTGCCACACGGATAGCTCCCCCGAACAGCAACAGCTTTTCGGTTAGGGTAGTTTTTCCTGCATCAGGGTGACTCACAATGGCAAAGGTTCTTCTACGGCGTATTTCTGTCTGATTACTCATCTAATCCTTATTTTTGAAGCTGCAAAAATAGGACTTTATCTGACACAAATCTACAGAGGGATAGATTGAATGATTGAATGTGCAGAAATGGTGGCAGGGAGCATGGAGCAAGGAGCAAGGAGCAGGGAGCAAGGAGAACGGAGCAGGCAGGGAGCAGGGAGCAAGGAGCAAGGAGCAAGGAAAATCGCTGAGATTATGAATTTCCATTTTCCTTTCTCCCTTCTCCGTTCTCCGTTCTTCGTTCTCCGTTCTCCCTGCCCCCTGCTCTTGGGCTCACTTCATCTTTTGCAACCTGATGGAAGATTTGATGGCCTTTGAGATGGTGATCCAGTATTTTCGGTGGAATTCGCGGCTTTGATCACCAATTATATCGTAGAAAGATTTAGGTGTGTCCTCGGGTGCAAATTTCAGCTTTTTACCTTCCCGGTATAGGTCAGGGACTTCAGGATGGAACTGGACGGCAAACACATTGGGGTAGAGGCGGTGCTGGATTCCTTCAATGATCTGGTCGTCCATTGAGGTTGCTGTTACAATCAGGTCTTTGCCCAATTCGTAGATCGACTGATGATGGCTGCTCAATACCAGTGGAAAGAAATCTTTTTCAGCATTTACTCTGTCCGGGAAGAAGGGATGTGCCGTGTATTTAATGTGATGAAAATTTATTCCCATCAGCAGGGTGTCCTTTGAGATATCTGGCCAGTAATTTCGGTGCAATTGGTCTTTCCTGAGTTTCAGTGTTTCCTGGGGGGTCTTCATATTATACGTTTGAGCCGGGATATCCTGAGTCAACGATCCGCCAGTTGCCACATTCATGCTTTGTAATCCGAGACAAAAACCTGTCACCATGTAGTTGGGTTTTGTTTTCAGGAAAGGCACAAAACCTGCATTTTGTTTACCGCCTAAAAGATGAAAGATGAAACTGAGTTCAAACAGATGACGGTTGGGATCAGTAACTTCCGAATAGATATTTTTCTGGCCATAGGCTTCTGGTTGTATATCCGGACCCCCAAAAAAGAAAATACCCACTGATTTGTCGAAGAGGCTTTTAAATGTGATCGTCCATTGATTTTGACGGTAAATGCTGGCCGTATCTTCTTTTCCGGTAACCTTCTGTAAATGAAACTTATTCCAGTCAGGAGTCTTGATTAATGCGATGGATTGATTGTAATCGTAACCTTCTTCAGAAGAATAAACACCCACAAATTCAGCATCAGTAAGTTGCAGTATATTGTTATTCGTCAGAAAATGGATGGTTTCAATATTCTGAACAGTAGGATGTGCCAGTAACACATAGGTCTTTCCTGATTTATATTCAGTTTCCAGGAAATTCTGTGCAAAACCTGCATTTAGTAAAGCGGTTAAAAGTATGGTCAGAATGAGCCTTCCGTAGTTTTTCATTTCCTCAGGTTTTTGGTCTTCAGTAAAATAATGACATGAAAATAACGTTTTTTATCCTAAGAACGAAAAAAGTGGTGATGATTGTTTTATTTACTATTTTTAAAACTTCGAATTTCAGACTCAAAAAAATCAACTATGTCGTTTAAACTCCTTTTTGCCAGTACGTTCGGATTGATAAAGTCAACCGCAAAAATTGAAACTGCCCACGAAGCCTTACTGGCTGATTACCGAATGTTCACCGGGTTTGAGAAATCCGGTGAGCATAAGGAATACCATGAACTGGAAGTATTGGTAAATTCGCCGACATTTAAACAGTTGAAAAAGGAACTGCAGCGCCTGGCCCTAAAAGGTAGCAAGGAAGATGCCCAGCTGAAAGAACTTGGTAAGTTAAAACGTAACAGGCGTCTTAACCAGTTCTATTCGGTACAGAAATCAGAGGACCTGAAAAGGTTTGTGAAAATCTCAGCATCCTCAGCCTTGGCTCATTACAAGGAGATTAAGGCCGCTGTTGAAATTCATTCGTATACAGCGATCAAAAAGATGGCAAAAGACTCCAAAGAATTTTTACTGTATCTTGAATTTGAGAAGTTAAAGCGTTCTGAAGATATTCAATTTTTTAATCATTACCGAAGTTCGGCAGCCTATAGAAACTATGAGTTGATGGGTGAATCGCCTGAACATAAACGGTTGGAAGAACTTCAGAAAATAACTATTACGGATGAGTTTAAAGCCAGGGTTGCCTACCTGGAAGACAAACAGAAATGGGAAAAGACTGAAGAATGGGTAAAAGAAAAACGATTTGCCGACATGCAGAAGATGCCACAGGTGATCAATTTCCTGAAATATAAACATTCGAATGCCTTTGACTTTTTCAGGAAATGGGATTTGGTATTTGAAGATCGTTTTGATACAGGCAAGTTAGACAACCAGAAATGGATCACTCAATCGCATTGGGCCGGTAAGACATTGGGGCAGAATTTCTCACAGGTGGGCGATTTACATGCCTTTACCGATGGGAAAAACATTGCAGTAGATGGTAAATCACTGAAAATTGAGGTTCGGAAAGAAAAGGCAAAAGGAATGCAATGGCGGATACCATTTGGTTTTGTTGAGCAGGAATTTGATTATACTTCGGGTATTGTGTCTACTGCCGGCCTGGAATGGTGGAAACATGGAATCCTGGAAGCCAAAGTGAAGTATTCACCTTCTGTTCATTTAGTGGACGCCCTTTATTTATTGGGGGAAGAGAGTTCTCCACAGATCAACCTTGTGGAAATGGGTGTGAAAAACAGGATGGGAATACTTTCTAAATCGGATTCCGGAATTCACGAAGACTGTGAGAGTATTAACGGACTAAAAACCGGTGAATTCTATATCTTCAGGTTAGAATGGACGGCTCATTCGCTGGTTTGGACAATCAATGAACGTTTAATGCTGACGGTGAATCACAACGTACCTGCCTTTCAAATGCACCTGAATGCAGCCTCCATTGTCGTTACTGAGCCAACGGACAGTTTACCTCACAGGTTTGAAATTGATTGGGTACGTTTTTATCAGCCTGCAAAAGAATAATATTTTAAATACCAAAACCAATTAGGTACATAGTTCACATAGATTGATACTTTATACTAAATTATTGATGTTCCTATTGTGTTCTATGTGTCTATGTGGTTTTATTGTTAGGAATAGAAAATAATATACACATGAATTGGACGGACGAATTTACAGGAGCGATTACCGTTTGTGACCGGGAAGGGATTGTGGTTTACATGAACGAACGGTCAAAAATGCAATTTGCCAAGAGTGACGAAGGCCTGGTGGTAGGAAAAAGCCTGATTGAATGTCATCCTGAGCCGGCACGGAGTCTTCTGAAAAAGATGCTTGCCGATCCATCTCCGAATTCATATACCATCGAGAAAAAAGGTATCCATAAAATGATCCACCAAACTCCCTGGATAGAAAACGGTGAATTCAGGGGAGTGGTTGAACTGTCCTATGAAATCCCCGGGCAATTACCACATAATATCAGGGGATAGAAAGTTCATAAGATATAATTCAAAGATATTGCAATAAAAGAAGACCTAAATCCTATATGCTTGGTACATAGACCTAAAAACCCAATTGTACATGATCTTCCGCATTTTACTTCCAATCCTGTTTTGCTGCATTTCATTTGTTCCATCATTGGCTCAGGGCATTCGTGGACGTATAACCAATATTCAGGATAAGCCAGTCCCATTTGCCAATATTTACATTCCACAATTATCAAAAGGAACCACTTCAAACATAGAGGGGAATTATGAACTGAAACTTCCTGAGGGTAAATACAAGGTTTTATTTCAGTACCTGGGTTATCAGACCCAAACTATAGAACTTACTATTGGAGGCACATCTCAGGAGTTCAATATCCGGCTTATTCCTCAGAGTTACCAGATACCAGAAATAAAAGTGATGGCTTCGGGTGAAGATCCTGCCTATTACATCATGCGAAGGGCGATCGCAATGGCTCCATATTACAGGCAACAGGTTTCGAAATATTCGTGTAAAGTATACCTGAAAGGCTCGGGAGTATTTGAAAAGATTCCATTTCTTCTAAAGAAGCAAATGAAAAAAGGGGGTATGAAGGAAGATGAACCTTTTGTAATGGAAACGCTGAGTAAAATAGATTTTGAGTTGCCTGATCAGGTCAAACAACAGGTTCTGGCCATGAGATCGTCAGGAAAGGAAAACAATACCTCGCCGATGGGCATGATTACCAATAATTTGTATGATTCCGATAAGTATGGAATTGTTTCACCTGTTGGCAGAAATGCCCTGAAAGTATATCGCTTTATACTTGCCGGTGTATTTGATGATCAGGGACGAACCATCAATAAGATTCTTGTGATTCCAAAGATCAATGGGAGTGATGTCTTTTCTGGATTCATTTACATTGCCGATTTGTATTGGAATATTCATTCAGCCGACCTGAACATGCATATTCCGATGACCGACATTAAGATTCATCAACTCTATGCGGAGGTGAATAAGAATACCTGGATGCCGGTAAGTTTCGACTTTGATGTGGATGTTTCGGGATTTGGCCTGAAAATGAAGTACAAATATGTTGCATCAGTCAGTGAATATCAGACTACCTTAAATCCGGCACTTGATCATTCGTTTCTCAATAAGCTGAAAGATCAGCAGATTCGGGATCAACAGGCATTTGATCAGATTATTAGCGAAAATAAACAAAAAGGACAACCCCAAAGTGATCAGTCTAAGTCACAAAAACGAATCAATGTACTTTTACTTCAACCTAAATTAAGCAACAGGGAGACACTAAAGCTCAACAGGCTGATTGAGAATGAATCCAGGCGGAATAGTCCACCGGAGCCCCTTGAAATAAAGTCAAGTGTAAAGGTTAGTCAAAAGCAGGTAAACAACGATTCGGCCTACTGGTCGACTTTAAGGCCAATTCCACTTACGCTGGCAGAAAAGAAGAGTTTCATTCAAAAAGATTCATTTTTACAGATATCTTCAAGGCCTGAATTCAAGGATTCGGTGCACAATTCAAAGCGCAAATTCAAACTCAAACATTTGGTCTTTGGGAAAACCTATGATTATTCAATTGATTCAATCCGTAAAGTGGAACGATTTTCGATCCCTAAACTAACAGACCCCACAACACTATCTTTCAATTCAGTTGACGGTTTGCGTTTAGAATTACCTTTCAGCTATAACCTTTCAGATAGTACCGGCCATTTGCTGCAACTTGAACCGCATTTTGCATATGCCTTTGCCCGCAGGAAACTGGATGCGACTTTTTCATTCAAAGAGCGGTTGAATGGAATGATGAATAGCTGGATTTCGCTCAGTTTAGGGACAACTACCGAGGATTTCAATCACATTTCGGGCTTATCGGCTATGACTAATGATTTTTACACCCTTTGGCTGGAAGAAAACTATAAGCGGTTTTACCGTCGCGATTTTCTGGAGTTTAGTGTCAGCCGTGACCTGGTCAATGGATTGAATCTGAATGTCACAGTGAATTATAATGATAACATACAATTAATCAATCATTCCGGTTTTTCATTCATCAAATACAAGGATAAGGAAATTCAGCCAAACGATTCGGTGAATAATACGTTGAAGCCATGGCAGCTTGGAAATCATCAATCCTTTATAAGCCATATGATATTGGAGTATACGCCCAGGCTAAGATATTGTATCAAGAATATGACCAAAGTCTATGCAGAAAGTAAATTTCCTACTTTTACACTGGAATATAAGGGTGCATTTGCCAATGTTTTTCAAAGCGATGCACGCTTTGATCTGATAGACTTTAGCATTCGTCAGAAGATCAATTTTGGTATCGATGATCATTTCTCATATTCAGTCAATGCAGGGAAATTTCTGAACAGTAATCAGGTGTATTTTGAAGATTTCCAGCATTTCAATACCAAACCCACTGGGTTCATGTTTTCATCCTATGAAAATAGCTTCCGGTTATTACCATTTTATCGGTATTCGACCAGTAATCAGTTTCTTGATTTACACGCCAACTGGCAAACACGTCGACTGATTCTGAAACAATTGCCGATAATAAGGAACTCTTTGGTTTCTGAAAATATGTTTATTAATGTCCTCAGTACTCCTGAACTGAAAAACTATGTCGAAACAGGATACGGTATAAGCAACTTGTTCTTATTGCTCAATATTGAAGCTGTTGCCGGATTTGAAGTTGGAAAATTCAGGTCTGCAGGGATAAAAGTTAGCCTTAACATTAATTAGAATGAATTTGTAACAAGTAATTTCCCTTCCGAATGATCAATTTGTTGAATGAATTGTTATATTGAATCAACAAACTTATATTTGGCTCAAATAAATTACAGCATGAAGATGAAAAAAACAGCGGTAATCCTGATTAATGTTGGAACCCCGGACGAACCTACAGTAAAGGCAGTACGCCGCTATCTTTTTGAATTTCTGAATGATCGCAGGGTGATCGATATTCCGCTTGTTTGGCAGAAACTACTGGTCAACCTCATTATTGTCCCATTTAGAGCTCCCAAATCAACCAAATTATATCAACGTTTATGGACAGACAAGGGTTCACCGTTGTTGCATTATTCGGAGCGGGTTCAGGAAAAGCTTCAGCAAAAACTTGCATCCAGGGCCGATGTATTTATGTCTATGGCCTATGGAAATCCAAATCTTAGTAAAGTTTTGGTTATGATTAAGGAAGGAAATTACGGACGAATAATCATACTGCCTATGTTCCCGCAATATGCGTCTTCTACCTGCGGAACAGCAATTCAGGCAGTGATCAATCAGGTTCAGACCTGGAATACGATTCCAGAGCTTCATGTCATCAATCAGTTTTATGACCATCCCGCATTTTTAGATGCATTTGCAGATCGGATTAAGTCATACAATCCGGAGAAATATGATCATATTGTTTTCACCTATCATGGTTTGCCCATTCGTCATCTGGAGAAAAATCACCCCAAAGAATCGATTCACACCTGCAATTGCGAAAACACCTTACCCGAATTTGGCAGGTATTGTTACAAAGCCACTTGTTACCAGACTACGCGGGAGTTGGTCAGCCGGTTAAATTTACAACCCGGACAATACTCTGTTTCGTTTCAGTCCCGTCTATCGAATAAGTGGTTGACTCCTTTTACGGATAAAAATCTAATTAACCGTGCAAATGGTGGAATCAAAAATATATTGATTGTAGCCCCGTCATTTGTGACTGATTGCCTGGAAACAAACGTTGAAATAGGATTGGAATACAAAGAATTATTTCTTGAAAACGGAGGACAAAATCTCCAGATGGTGGAAAGCCTGAACGATTCTGCGCCCTGGATTGAAGCGTTGGAAGATATTTTGAGTCCTTACCTGACATAAAACAAAAAAAAGCAGATGTGATTGTACAGCTGCTTTTTATGAATACCGAATCGAAGAACTTATTCTTTGACTGAATTGATTGATTTGACTGTATTACTATCGAAATCAAATATACCCTACCTGAATCTGAACAATTATTAAATTATTTCATTTTTCGGTAATTCAACAATTAAATATACAGGCAATAGTAGGCCACCTGACCAACTGCTTTTACCTTAAACCGGACATCTTTGGCAACGATAAAGGTCTCACCTTTCCGGTAGGCAGTCCAAACTGATTCTCCCGGCAGCATCACATCGAGAACCCCACTTGAAATAGTCATGTGTTCAATCGTTCCGGTTCCGAATTCATATTCTCCGGCTTCCATGACCCCAACAGTAGCATTACCCTCTGAGTTTTCAAGTGCAATTGACTTAACTGTCCCACCAAAATATTCGTTAACTTTTAGCATGATCTAAACTTTTATTGGTTTACCTTATGTTTTAGCGAATGGAATCCTTCACCCAGAATCTCATGGGTATCCATTATGGTAATGAATGCATCCGGATCAATTTCACTGATATACTCTTCCAGTATAGCGACTTCACGACGACTGACCACCGTATAAATGATATGTTTATCCTTGTCCGAATACATACCGGTACCCTTTAGATAGGTTCCACCGCGCTCCAGATCAACAATGATTTTATGTCTGATCTCTTCATGCATTTCTGAAATAATAAGCAAAGCCTTATTGTAGTCTCCCCCTTCCAATACCAAATCGATGGCACGGCCGGTAATGTATATCACTACCCAGGAGTATAGCGGAATCTGCCAATCTTTAAACGCCACCAAACTGAGCAAAACGATTGTCGAATCGACATAAATCATCAGCTGACCCAATTGCATGCGCGTATACTTTGCAATAATCATGGCAATAATGTCCGAGCCTCCTGAAGTGGCACGGGCCCTGAAAATCAATCCCAGACCGAATCCAATAAGTACCCCGCCAAACACGCACGAAAGAAGTACGTCAGGAACGAGCGGTGCATCCCCATCCACCCGCAAGTAGGTAATCAGGTCCATAAAAACCGATGAAAGAACAAATCCAACGATGGTTTTAATGCCGAAGCGAGGGCCAAGAATTTTTATGCCTATCATGGTGAGCGGAATATTCAACACCAAACCTAATAAACCAATCGGAATACCTTCAGGCCAGAACGAAAACATGCCTTGGGTCATGTAATGCACTATGATGGCAATACCATACACTCCGCCAGGTACAATCCGGTGTGGCGAAATGAAATACACAAAACCGACTGCCAGGATAAATGAACCGATCACGATCATGCTGTAATCACGAAACCACTTCAGGCTGAAAATCTTATCGTTTGGTATAAAGATCATAGTGAGGAAGTTTTATTGTGTACAAAGAAACACAGGATATTTCGTTTATCCTGTGATTTTTGTCAATCATGACAAAGTTTATCCCCTCCAACCCTGTCGACAGGACCGGACGGAACACCTTTTAAAAAACATATTATCCAATGATCTTGTTACCAGGAGGGTTTTGCAACGTCAATGCATCATGAAAGCAATTCAAAATCGGTAATAGTCAATATGTTTGTTTTGCCAAATTTCTTTATTTCTAATAAATCGTTATCACCTGTAATCAGAAAATCAGCCTGACTATCAACCGATAATGACAACAGAAAATTATCTTTTAAGTCTCTGCAAACCATGATATTGCTTTTAACTATTATAAGTTCACCATAAGTGTCAAATATCTCAAGAAGTTTCGCAACATCATTTGAACTGAAATACTTTCTGAACTTGGGGCGTTTGGCAACCTCTAGAAATTCATCAATCAATTCCTGACTAAAAATTAACCGGGCTTTGTCGCTATAGATTAGTTTGTCAAGTCGTTTAAACCCTTTGGTAATCAAATAGCTGATCCAAAGATTTGTGTCAATGACTATCTTGCTTTGTTTTAATTGCATAGCGCGAAGCTCTTACATTTTCAACTTCTAAAGTTATCTCATCTAAGGAAGGTGCCGAACCTGCATTGGAGCGTAGCTTTGATAATACCTCTCTAAACTCAACTTTAGAGTCGAATGATTTGCTAATTGTTATTAAATTTAAATCTGCCAAATCTTTTAAAAGCCTTTTAGCTTTTGGATTTACTATTTCGATACGTAAAGTTTCCATAATTCAAAATTTCATATCCAAAGATAAGTAATTAGATGTGTAATCAAATGAGTTAATTGCAAAAGCTTACTTGATTTCACCTAAAATACTCATAACCTGTTTGTTTTGTCTTTTGCATCTGCCTTCTTAATTTTGCTTTGACACTACTATTTTGCTGACAGATTGCCGGTTATCGTTGTTGATTTTTAATAAATACACCCCCCTGACTTGGTCCGAAAGGTCAATCTGGAAATTGGCTGCACCAGTTTAATAAAGAGTTGCAAACTCAAAACAGCTAAGCACTTGTTACAAACGAGTGGTATCTAGGGACATAACGTAATGTCCTGTTTTTTTATAGAAAAAAAACTGATTGGATGGATTATGGAGGCGGCTAAACTGCCGTAATGATAACTTTCAAATTGTACTAAACGAACTAAGTTCATACACCTTATTTTCAAATATTCACTGAAACTACGCAAACCAAACAAAATGCAATCGCGCTCATCCGGTTAGTTTGAGCGAATGAGCGCGATTGCATTTATAAATATTTATTTTGCATCAATCTCTTGTAAAATATATTCATCTATAGTTTCTGAGTTTGGATTGTTCATAAGAAGCAAATATTTTACTGAATAAGAAAATTGATTCCCCTTTTTAATATCATTTATAGAGTAATATGTCATTCGCAATGTTATATTAAATCCAAGATTATTTTTAATAATTGGCATTAGTATAAGCGGAACAGGTAAATCAATGTGCATATTTTCTTGACTTGGAAATATTACGGTAGGTTTAGAAAAATCTTTCGAATCAATGTCATATGTTTTATCACCAACAATTATTTTATATTGAATTGTAGAGAATTTTGCAGGTAGCTTTCCAACATTTTTTAAAGTGAACCGAATAGTTTTTATATCCTTAAATTTCTGGAATTCCCCCCAACCAGAGATAAAAACACTTGGTCTGTTATCAAATTGATACTGAGAAAGTTGAAGTTGAAGTTGTTTTTGTGCTGTTTCAACTAAATCTTTTGTATAAAGGACATAAATAAAAGTTATTACAACTAATACAAAAGTTGTAATAAACATAAGTTGTCCATTGTTTTCTTTTAACCAATTCCAAGTAAGGATTATTTTATTTTTCATAAAAAAATATATTTCTTATATGGTATCGTTGGGCTTTTATTGAAACAAATTAATTATTAAATAGTTACAGTATGGTTGCTCTATATAAATACTACAACACAAAATTCTGATTTTGCTATAAAGATAAAATAAAAAAATGATAAACTCAGAAAATCATTGACATTTAATAAGTTATAACCACCACCTCATGATCCAAAATTGAATTTACCGTAAACTGAACCCATCCTTTCTCTACCTCACCTGAAATTTTCTGATCTGCAACCAGCAACTGAACTCTTCTGCCACGCACATTTTCCGACAATTTAACACGAACCTTTACCGGTCTGATTGGAATATATTCGTCAACGGGCTGTCGCCAGGTCCCGGCGCTGGTCAGGTTAACAAAATGCAAAATCAGGCGACCTTTTTGCTGATACAAATTGCAGTCAATTAATCCGGCACACTCTATAGCAAGCGGAATGTTGTCTTTTGCAGTCTTTGTCTCCAGGTTGTTGAATAAACTAAGTAAAGCAATATACAAATCAAATCGGACAAATCAGTTTTTTGAATATCTTTGTTTTATGGAACGGTCTGAAATACTTAAAAGGATCAGAAATGGGATAACCAAACAAGAACCCGAAGCAGAAATCTATTTATACGGATCAAGAGCCCGTGGTGACAACCGAAATGATTCGGATTGGGATATTCTTGTCATTACTCCTGAAAAAAGGATTACGTTTGATTATGAATCTGAGTTAAGAGATCCGATTGTAGATATTGAACTTGATTCAGGAGAAGTTATCTCATTACTAGTTTACTCTAAAACTGAATGGATTGGGAAACAAGCCGTTTCACCACTATTCTTAAACGTTTCAAAAGAAGGCATCAGGATTTAAATAATAGAAACATTTTAATGTCGTATTTTATTTGCGAGTGAATACGGAAACAATCTTTCACCGCTACGCGGCTTTTATTTTTCTCGTTCAATTTACTACTACCATACTTTCACCCCGAGTACTCGGGGCTATTATTTAGGTGCGTAGCACTGTCAGTATGGTAGCAAAAGTACAGAGAGTCTAAAACTAGCCCCGAGTACTCGGGGTGACACAATATTGGTAATGTGACATTATTTTATTCTCTGAACTTAGCCTTCCCATATCCCCAAAATCATAAAACCTTTTTTGCCTTGCCCCCATACCATACCTGTGCCGGTATTTAAGTATACATTGAGTGTACATAGGGTCTGCTGAAAAACCGGATGGATCCAAATAGTTACAATAGAAGCGGTATTAAAACCTGGAATTTCAATCCAGGACCGAAACAAAGGATTATAGGTTGACTGCTTTAAATTAACTTTCTGACGTCCTGACGTTTAAATTGTTCTTTTGACTT
>DIZL01000017.1 GCA_002429385.1 Prolixibacteraceae bacterium UBA6029
CCTTAACTAAACGACATTGAATTCCATATAATGTGATTTTATGCATTTACCGAAAACTTAATCAAAAAAAAAGGGAAGCCCGCAAGCTTCCCCTTTTTAATCAATCAATTCGGTATTACCTTTTAACAATCTTAGCAGTTTGTGCAATCACATTATCCATATTGTACATAGAGACAAAGTAAATACCACTGCGTAGTTCGTTTAACTGAATTGTTTTTGTTGGGTTAACAACTTCTTTAACAACCTGACCGGCGATGTTTGTAACAACAACCTTAGATAGCATAGAAGCATTATCAACATTAACAAAATCAACAAATGGGTTTGGATAAACCTTAAACTCGAGAGAACCATTTACGAGTGTAGAAACACCAGTTGCAAACACAGGACCAGTTTTGAAAGTCCAGGCTGCTTGATCAACCACACCAGCAAATGCATTACCAGCATTATCTTCAAGAGCTAAACCATCAACCAAAACGTAGTATCTAGTGTCTTTGTTAAGACCGTTTTGGGTAAGAGCATAGCTTACAGTAACAACATTACCACTAATCATATCCGCTGTAATTGGAATAGCAGGAATAGCAGGAACAGTCGTATTTACTTTATAGACCGTCAATGATCCACCAGCGCCTAACTTAACATTTTCACTAAATGTCATCTTAAATGTTGGCCAATTATCAGCTAAAGTTACACCTGCAGAAGGACTCATTGATACCAATGTTGGTGGAGTGAAGTCACCTGTTGTATAAGTCAAAGTCTGACCAGCAAAAGCATTGGTATTTGGAGAAATATCAGTAATTGTATTAGCAAGTACAATTGAAACAAGAGTTTGCTCTTTTGCCGAAACAGTAAGTGTATATTCAGTTCCACCACTGGTTAAGATACCAACAACACTTTTCAATGTACCACCTGTTACAGTCACACCATTCAATACACCAGTTACCGGTTCGTTGAATAGTAAATCAACAGTAAATAATGTAGAAACAGGAGTTGCAGGAGGAGTAACAACTAAAGTAGGTCCGGTGAAGTCACCAACAGTAAATGTTGTAGTCTTACCTGCAAATGCATTACCAAGCAAATCTTTAATTGTATTTGCCAAAGTAAATATCACACCTGCTTTTTCAGCAGCAGTAACTGAAACAACATAAACCTTACCCGAACCGAGAACCTGACCTATAGTACCATTATCAACAGTCAAACCGGCTTTGAAACCTGTAACTTCTTTGTCAAAAGTAAAGGTTACAAGGAATGATGTTGCTATTGGTGCAGGAGGTCCTGTAATAGTTACAACAGGAGGTGTATTGTCACCTGTAACATAGGCAAACGTTGCACCGGCAAATGGATGTAAAGCTAGATCCTTAACGGCATTTGAAACCTTAAGATTTACAGTAGAATTTGCTTTAGCCTTAATAGAAGCCACATAAGCTTTTCCAGAACCGGTTACAGTAACAGTTGCACCATTATCAACAGTAACAGAAGCAGCAGCTACACCGGTAACTACTTTGTTAAAGTCAAGATTAACAGTGAACACATTTTGTGTAAGGGTTGAAGCACCTGGAGTGGCTATTAAAGTAGGAGCTGTATTGTCACCAATTGTATAAGTAAAGCTTTGAGCAACAAATACATTACCAGAAGCATCTTTTATACCGTTTGACAGTGAAAGTACAATAGTAGCATAATCAGGAGCCGTGATTGTAGCTTTGTAAACTGAACCTGCAGTTATTGTTGATAAAACCATTGTTCCACCAGTTATAGTGACATTAGTTGTATCTACTCCTGTAACAGCTTGGCTGTCAGTAAATGTAAGAGTTACATCAAATGTATTCAACATGGTAGTTCCAGTTGCAGGATTAGCTGCAACAGTAGGAGCTGTATTGTTACCAGTTGTAAATCTCCAGAAGAATGGATCAGAAATACCGGCCCAAGGATCTTTTGAACTTGCAGTGTTTGTAAATGCAGTATTGTCAATCAATACATAGTAAACAAGATTATCACCCAGTTTAACGCTAGGAGTTACAGTAACTACTGCACCATTGATCACTACCTGAGAAGAAGCAGCTGGCATCGATTCGATCAGTTTTTCTTCGTAAGCGAATGTTGTTGGATTATAACTATATTCCAGAACCTTAACGTTACCTGTTCCAGCCATTACATTTCTGTCGAAAGTCATGGAAAGAACCGGGTTAGGACCAATACCGATTGCATTATTAACCGGCATTTTACTTACTAAAGAAGGCTTGGTATTATCTGTAATGGTAAATGCCCAAGTGGTATTGTTGTTAATACCGGCATAATCATTACCTGAACCATCTTTTACAGCACCATTGTCAATTCTGACATAATAGGTTCCCAACTTATCAAATGTAACACTAGGAACGATAGTGATAATATCGGAGGTAAATCCCTGAGGAATACTTGATCCGCTAACCACAACTTTAGGATTAGGACTTGTAATTGGAATGATTTCAATTGCATTTCCATCATTACCTGGATCGCCGTTGTTATAATAAATTGCAACATTCTTACCCGCTGTTAAAATGACATTTTTTGAAAAATGCAGAATAAGAGTGGAGAACACAGGAATATTCACAGCACCATTTTCAGGTGAATAAGATAACACGTAAGGAGGAGTACCATCATCAGTACCAAAGGCCCACTTGGTGTTGTCAGCAAAACCAGCAAATTTGTTTGCATTACTTGAAGCATCAGTAATTGCGCCGTTAGGAATAATCACATAATACGTCGTAAATTTCTCAAACGCAGGGTGACCAATAGTTACTGTAAATGGTGCAGTAGTAGAATATACAACTGTAGGATCATTTGCAGGAACTTCAAGGAAAATCTGGCCGTTACCTCTTCTGATTTGAATGTTACCTGTTCCTGCAACAACTTTTTCATCAAAAGTCATTATTAATGGAACAGTTGTGGTTACAGGAGAAAGACCATTTGTTGGACTAAGCGCAGTAACTGAAGGACTAACAACATCTTCACTTGTGAACTTAATCTTATCACCACCGGTTGTAGCATAAGCAGTAGGTACGTTAAGAATATTGTTATTCAAATAAAGCATATCATAAACAAGCTGTCCAGCTGGATTAGTTGCCTGATTTGCAGTCCAAACTACTTCAAACTGATGAGTACTTGCTAAAGGAGCTGTTGGAACCAGGTTATATTCAAGTCCCGGAGTAACGACAGTTACAGTAAATGCCACATTGGTTGCAGAAGTAAGATCCTTGAACGTTACATAAGCAGCATTCGTCAATTCACTTGCAGTAGGTGTGAAGTTAATATGATTAACTCCGGCAAGACCGTCATTATAGTTATAAATCTTCTTGCTGAATTTAATATTAACTACACTGGCAACACTTAAGTTAACAGCATTATTTGCAGGAGCAAATGTAATCACTGGTGAACTGCTATCCATAGTTGAGAATGTCAACGAAGAAGAAGGAACAGCATTACCTTTCTGATCAGCTAATGTAGCAGGTGCAGTAAATGTAACTACATAAGTAGTATTTGCTTTTAAACCACCGCTAACATTAAGGGTGATCATTGCAGGAGCAGCTGTAGTATATGGGGCGCTTGCCAGTGTTACGGCAGTTCCGTTAGCAGTAACAGTAAACAAACCTTTTTCATCAGTTGCATTTGCAACAGCTACACCACCCAAATAAAGAGCGTCATATTGAGTCGATCCTGTTATTTCAGTCTGACGTGGATTAACAAACTTAGCTGTTACAGCAACACTTGTTGACTGTTGAACTGCATTGTTTACAACACTCCAGGCTACAGTTGGCGAAGTAACATCAGTTGTAGTAAATGTCCATACATTTGGTAAGATACCCGCAAAATTGTTTGGAGTACAAGCCAAATCAGTGAATGCATTAGCAGGAACTACAACATAGTAAGTCAATTCACTTGCATAAATATTACTTCTGTTTATAGTAACCGTTTTACCGGAAACAGTAACAGCAGAACTTAATACATTAATTCTTTCCTGTGGACTTGTAGAACCAGTACGGTAAATATCAATGAATACATTATCCGTTGTGTTTTTAGCAACCGGTTCGCTGAATACCATAGTCAATGTTCCGGGAGCTGCAAGTGCAACATCCACCGCACCAATGGCAGGAGTGAAGGTAGCAACCGTAGGATGAGTTTCATCGGCTGTAGTGAAATTCCAACGTGCATTTCCGTAGAAATAATCAGCCCAGCTATTACCGGCAAGATCCTTAATTGCGCTAGGGTCAATCTCTACATAATATTGAGTAACTTCAGCAAGAGAAGCAGTTAAAGCAATTGTAACAACATCGGTAGCAACCGTCACTGAAGCAATACTAACTGAATGATTATCTGAAAATTTACGCACCCAGAACTTTGATGGATCAATAGTTCCAATAGCTTCATTAAATTTCAATTTCAATGTTGTAGCGGTAGCAACACAACCGGTGCCATTAGCTGGTGATAAACCAGCTGTGAAAGGAGCTGTATTGAATGAAGTTAAAAGCAATGGAGCAACATTATCCGCAGTTTTAACATCCAATATAGAAACAACAGTTTGACCTGCAGAAGTTCCATCCATTAAATTTGGAACTTTATCTTCAGCAACGAAATAAAGATCATAATGTGCATCACCAAGGAGACCTGTAATTGACAATGAATTGTCAGCAGCAAGTACAGCAATTGAGCCTGTAGCATTCTGTTTTACAGCAATAGCACTTGGAGTTGTAGCAAATGTTCCCTTAGCAACGGCATAGAAATAAATCTTTCCGTCTTCGTTAATAGAGATATTGGCAACATCAAATTTATTGTTACCTGGAGTAACATTAGCGCTTGTTGGTACTTGATCCCAATTTGGATTTATATAGTCAAGAACTGTGAATTTACCAACTGTACCAGCTGCTAATGGATTACCACCAACAACTGCGGTTGATTTATCAAAAATCTGATTTGCAACAACATCTACTGTTACAGTAATACCGGAAGCTAAAGCAGATGAAGGAGTAATAGTAAGTACATTAGCTGCAAAGGTTGCAGTATAAGTAATTGCACCACCATTCAACATTACTGCAGAAGCAGGAGTAGCTATCGTTACCGGTTCAGAGAAAGCAACAACAATCTTACCATCTTTTGCAATACCGGTTGGAGTTGTTGATAAACCAGAATTTACATCTGTACCATTAACTGTAATCGCTGAAACAACAGGAGCAGTTAAATCGGCAGTAGTAAAATTCCACTTGCTACCATCATCCAAATCGCCTGGAGCAACTCCGGCTGGATCAATAAACTGATTTGCAGCATCGGAGAATGTACCTGTAGTAACATTCACATAATATGAACGATCAGCCAGGAAATCAGGATGTTGAACAGTCAATGCATCATGAGCAAGATTCCATGACCAGCTTATAGTTGGAGAATCAAAATATACAGTTGAATGTGCAGTTCCATCCGAAGAATTTCTGAAAGTCAGATATTTACCTACCGGGCTTGTAATCCATACTGGTTCTGAAAATTTCAGTGTAACAGTAGCGTTCAATGCTACATTGTTGGCATTATCAAGAGGAACGCTTGATCCGATAACATAGAATGGTTTTGGATCAGCCTGGATTTTGAAATTCCATAAGGTGTTGTTATTCACCAGACCCAAAAAGTAATTATTGGCAGCATCTCTGAATGCACTGGCATCCACTTCAACCCAATAATCTGAATTGTATTTGAACGAAGCAGCATTAACAGCAATTGTAACTACATTATTTACAATAGTAACTGCAGTTGATTGTGCTGGAATGGTAAAATTAGGAATACCTGTATTACCCATTTCACGAATATAAATACTTCCTGGTCCGGCAAACACCTTACCTGAAGCTTCGGTAAATGTCATTACCAAACTTGAAGGTTTAGCTATTGGGGCAATGGCAGGTGTAGCATCATCAGCAGGAACCAAAGTTGCTAAAGTTGGTTTTGTAACATCAAATGCACTCCAATTCCAGGCTGTAGCTGTAGTAACAGCAGCATCAGTTACGTTGCCAACCAAATCCTTAAAAGCGCCGGCAGCAAATGTAACATGATAAGCGCCAAGTTCAGCAAAAGCAGGAACACCAGTTAAAGTAACAACGTTACCACTGATAGATGTACCAGTAACAGCATCAAAAGTCACTGTAGAAGCAACATCATCTCTTGTCAGCGTAATTAATTGTCCGGCTATACCTACAACTGGTTCGCTGAAGGTAATTTTAATAGGATCAGTAGCACCAACAAGTGTTGCACCATCAGCTGGTGTAAAAGAAGTAATTGTAGGTTTGCCATAATCGCGAATGCTGAATGTTGTACTGTTTGCAGTAATAGCATTACCGGCGATATCGAATAAACCAGTTACAGTTACCTTATAGGATTCATTGGCGTTATAGGCCGACATGAAATTATTCAGATCAACAGCAAAAGTCGTTGCTGTATTGCCTGTAATATCAAAGTTAATCGGTGAATTATCCGAAACTCTAACAACAGTAACAATTGAACGAAGATAATTAGCGTCACTGGCAGTTAAAACATCACCATTGGCTTTCTTAACAGTTTCATTGATAGTTACATTAACTTTCAATCCATTGGCGTTTTTATCCAAACCAGTTGTACCGTCAGCAGGTACGAATGTCAGAACTGGTCTTTGTTCGTCAGCTGTAGTGAAAGACAGCATCTGTGGACTTGCGCCACCGATCAATGTAACACCACCTTTATAATATCCAAGAGGATTTCCCGATAAATCAACAATCGAAGAAGTTATTTCAATTGAATAGTTGTGTCCTGTATTGCCATCCAAAAGAGCAGTCTGTGGAGCAATCGTAATAAATTGTCCGCCGGTTACTGTAATTGTTGAAGGAACAATATTACCTGTAGCTAAATCTCTAAAGAATACATTATTGTAATCAATAGCTGATCCATCGGCACGGGTACATGCTTCGCCCAAATCAATTACTACATTAGATGTAGTAGCTACACCAACGATATTATTTAAGACTGTGCCTTTAAATACGGCAACAGGGCCTGTATAGTCCTCAGCGGTAAATGAATAAACCATTCCAGATACCATATTTGGTGTTCCGGTTCCGGTAATTACATCGCTGATTTGGTTATTGTTGATATTAACCTGGTAATTTCCTGAACTTTTCCAGGCAGCGCCATTGGCTCCGTCAGTACCTGTGATCGTAATAGTTTTAAGACCATCAAAAGCAAAGGTATAATTAACTCCGGCAGTCAAAGTGACCCAAGCTGGAGTAGCTAAGGCAGAATTCCAATATTTAACAGTTATATTCGATGTAGCCGCAACAACGTTTTCATCAAATGTAATGGTAACCGGAGAATTTAACTTTACACTGTTTACAGTAGCGGCGCCAGCAGTAAGAACAGCACCGGTAGTCGTTAAAGTATTCAATTTGGCAGTAGGAACAGGAGCAACAATGTCGCTGGTCTGTACACTTACTTTAGAACCTGTAACATCAGCCTGTATCGAGGTATTAGGTACAGTAGCATGATCTTTTGATGCAAAATACACATCATAAGTGGTCTTCGAGGCTAAAGCCACTCCGGCAGCATCAACAGAAGCGAATCCCCTGGCGATATTGGTAGAAGCAGTTACATTCGGAAGTACCGGTCCAGCCATAACAGCAGCAGGTGTTGGAACAGCTGCTCCGGAAGCTAAGATTAAATAATGTACTTCAACATCATTTCCTGATGCATCAACATTAGTTGATTGTAAAAACAACTTTGTTGTTTCAAGGTCAGCAGCAACATTATTTGGATCGGCAGTTGTTCCTGCAGCAACAGCAGCAGTAGTCATAACAGGAGCTGTAAAATCACCAGCAGTAAATGAACTGGTTGCAGCTAAAGCAACGTTTGCTTCTTCATCCATGAAACTTCCGGCTTTAATGCCGAATACATAAGCGCCATGATCAACAAATTTATCAATAGCGCCACCAGCCCATGCAAAGGTAATCGTATTAACTGCAGTATATTTAGCGGTCCATGCTCCGGCAGGAGCTATACCGTTTTCAGTAAAAGTAACCAAAGATTTTACATCATCTCCGATAGCCCATTTGTCTCCTGCAATATTCTTGCGAATTTCAAAAGGTGTTGGAACTTTACCGTCTCTGTTGTCCGAAAATTTCACTGTCATCAATTGCCCTTGCTGTACATTGGCAGTGGCAGTTGCAGGAATAAAGGCAACAGTAGGAGCAGTAACATCAGCAGCCTGGAAATTCCATTTTGCATTATCGTTAATTGCTGCATAAGGATTAGCATTTACAGATACATCGGTAATTGCATTAGTAGCAATTCTAACATAGTATTTCCCTAATTCTTTTAAATCAGCACTAGGATTAAAATATAACATATCTCCGGAAATACTTACTTTTCCCGGAGCAGGTGTCGTAGTTGGAGAAAGTGGATCTTTTCCAAGCATTTCAACCACATTGCCATCAGCAGAATAAAGAGCAAAATTTGCAAAATCAGTTACACCAGCGCCAAATGCGATTGGTTCAGTGAATTGAGCAACTAAGTTTCCGGCCAATGGAAATCCAAGACTTCCGTCCTTTGGAGTAAACTGCTGTACACCAGCAACTACTAAAATAGCAGGATTGGTGAAATCACCAATAGTCACATCATAAACCGAATTACCAAGACCGGCAAAATATTCGCCGTTTGCATTCGCAATAGCATCAGGAGAAACCGTAACAAAATAAGTCTCACCCTGAGTCAGAGTCCTGATAAAAGTGACAGTAACTGTCTTTCCGTTGATAACAACAGTACTACCGGTTAATAGATTAGTCGATGTTGTCCCGCTAATCTGAATCGGGTCAAGCTGGCCACCCTGATACAGGCCAATTATACCAGCATGTGTGGCTCCGGGAACAACAGCTTGATCAAAGGTTAACGAGACAACTAACTTGCCGCTCGCTCCATTGTAATTGCTGAACCCATCAATTGGCACTAACCCCGTAATAGTCGGAGATGCACCAAAAACCACAGCTGATAATAGTGTCATACTTAAAAGCATAACAATACTCAGAAACCGTGTAAATGATTTTCTCATAGCATTTGTTTTTTAATTGAACTTAATTGATTGATTGATTGAATTTTATAATTCATTTTTATTTTCATCATAGATGTTTCCGTTTAGAATTAGCTATTTATAATACAAACGTATAAAAATTATAACCAATGTACAACAATATCGACCGATAAAAATTATTTTTTATCAGCCGGACGTACTTATTTTCCTATCGGTAGAGAAGTTTTCACTTACCCGGAGTCGTAACAAAAACATCTTATAATCATATATCTTATAAATTAACAGCGTTATTTGATCTGATAAACGACACTTTTTAAACCCTTATAAAATTACATTAATTATTTATATACCGTAAGATATTTCAATTATTTTTAAAATAAAAATTAATTTCAGGATTTATTCTACACTTAAGATATGAATAGAATATTCCTTTCTTTTTAGATCTGTAAGAAAATGAATAAATCAGAGTCTGATAAAAAAATCCTGATTCTCCTCTTTAATTGAGCGATATCTTCATCTTTTCCTGCTAAAATCCATAATATATGTCCAGTTCACACAGAATACATTACAGTCTAACCGTTAAAAAACGTCCTAAGCCGCTAAATTCAAGGGAAATAATGATTTTTAAAGCCCTTTAGAATTGAATATTTCTTACCCCTTTACCAATCCATAGGTATTTTCATAGCCTAATTCTACTTTTTTAACACCTTTAAATTCCAAGATACGATTTATTTATGTCTCGTTGTCTGCTAAGGTGTCGATCGTACATTCTATCATAGAATTGTTCTTCTGTCATTTCAAGATTGTTGATCTCTTATGAAACCTGTATCAATCATTTCTGAAAATAGAGGATTACGATAGGTCAACACCTTAGTTTAAGTACTGTTTTAGTACTTTATAAGTATCTATTTATGATATTTTGTATTTAAAACATAGGTAAACTGTATTCTTTATATGGAATTGGTATAGGTCAGTGGTCTTGTTATTAGTTGAATGCATATGACAACTTCCTACAATTCATATACTTCCTATGTTTCTCCTTAATTAGTCCTACTTTAACAGATTCAACAAAAAGATCATCTGATTCCAAAAATCTTTAAATTGTTCTCTAAACTGAATCTGTTAAATAAAGAGAAGAAATAATTAAATAGGAATGTCAGTCAACATTAACTAAAAATTAAACTAACTGCTAAAAATTGTCATCTTCAGAAATATATTTGAAGTTTCTGAATTTATGTATTTATTTTGTATGGCCTTAAATCAGTAAGGTCCTGAAAAATTAAATAACATTCATTTATACATTCATTAAATTTTATAACAATGTCAAAAATTAAAATCGGTATCAACGGTTTCGGTCGTATCGGACGCTTTGTATTCCGCGTTGCAGTGGCAAAAGAAAATGTAGAAGTTGTTGCAATCAACGACCTTATCGATGTAGATTATATGGCATATATGCTAAAATATGATTCTACACACGGACAATTCAAAGGTACTGTTGAAGTAAAAGACGGCCAATTGATTGTGAACGGAAAAACTATCCGCGTTACCGCTCAGCGTAATCCTGCTGATATCAATTGGGGCGCTGTTGGCGCTGATTATGTTGTTGAATCAACAGGTCTGTTCCTTGAAAAAGCAAAGGCCCAGGGTCATATCGACGGTGGCGCCAAAAAAGTAATCCTGTCGGCTCCTTCAAAAGACGATACCCCGATGTTTGTTATGGGTGTAAACCACAAATCGTACACCAATGACATGACATTTGTTTCGAACGCATCTTGTACAACCAACTGTTTAGCTCCTATCGCTAAAGTACTGAATGACAATTTCGGTATCGTTGAAGGCCTGATGACTACTGTTCACGCTACTACAGCTACCCAGAAAACAGTTGACAGTCCTTCGGGAAAAGACTGGAGAGGTGGTCGCGGCGCAGGTCAGAACATCATCCCATCATCAACCGGAGCTGCAAAAGCTGTTGGTAAAGTGATTCCTGAATTGAATGGCAAATTAACCGGTATGGCTTTCCGTGTACCAACTCCTGATGTCTCTGTAGTTGACCTGACTGTTCGTTTGGCCAAAGGAACTACTTATGCTGAAATCTGTGCTGCTATGAAAGCTGCATCAGAAGGCGAATTAAAAGGTGTTCTTGGATACACTGAAGACGAAGTAGTATCAAACGACTTCATCGGTGATTCACGCACTTCAATCTTCGATGCCAAAGCCGGTATTCAGTTGTCTCCTACTTTCGTTAAAGTGGTTTCATGGTACGACAACGAAATGGGTTATTCAACCAAAGTCGTTGAACTGATCCAATATATGGATTCTGTAAAATAATTGCGTAGGGGCGCTCCTGTGTGAGCGCCCTTTCATGATATTCCTATACATAAAAAAAGGCAGTTCGAAAGAGCTGCCTTTTTTTATTTGAAGTAAAAGTCTATTTCTAATATTATTTTTCTTGCCACTAAAACGGATCACATGACATTGTTGTGGGTAAGTGGTTTCAAAACCAATATTCAGGTATGTCTTTTTTGAAAAAATCTTACTTTTTTATAAAATCTTAGTAACCCGGCAATGACACCCGCAGCCTTATCTTATCTATCTTTTAATTTGCCTGATAAACATTCCTGATGGATCGGGACAAGCTAGGAAGTGTTCATAGTAAAGATTATTGATCCCGATAACTATCAGGACAATTTTCATAAGATAGATAAGATAAGGCTGCGGGTGTCATTGCCGGGTTACTAAGTTTGAATTAAAAAAAGTAAGATTTTTAAAAACTCACCATTGACTTTGGTTTTCCCACAACAATATCATATGATCCAAAATATTTCTCTTGAAAGCAAATTGCCAGGACACCAAATCTCACCAAATATTCTGTTCTGCGATTTACTTCCCGAACAGCGTCTTTTCGACCAACTCACAAATGATGTGGCCCGCAAGGATATGTGCTTCCTGTATGCGTGGGGTATCGTTTGAAGGAATTGCAATAAGCAGATCGGCTAATTCAGCCATCTTACCGCCAGTAGCGCCTGAAAGAACTATACAGGTAAATCCAATCTTCTTTGCTTCGAGAAGAGCCTTCCGTATATTTTCAGAATTTCCCGATGTGGATATGGCAACCAGTACATCACCTTTTTTCCCGACCGCCTGAATATACCTTGCAAAAGCATTTTCAAATCCATAGTCATTTGAAACAGCAGTAATAAACGAACTGTTCCCATGACAGGCTTCCGCATGGATGGGTGGCCGGTCTAAGTAAAACTTACCGGATAACTCTGCGGCCAGATGTTGTGCATCTGCAGCACTCCCGCCATTGCCGCAAAAAAGGGTTTTATTTCCCGATTGATATGCTCCAACGATGATCTCAGAGGCCTCCTCAATCCGGACAATCAATTCCGTAGTACCCAGGATCAGTTGTTCAAGATCAATGGCCTGTTGAATACGGTTGGTTATAAGAGAGTGGTTATCCATAGTAAAGCTATAATATCCCGTGAGAACGCAGTATATCGGCCAAATCAGGGTGCTTTTTTGAGTATTCGCGAAGGGTAGATATTAAGTTACGACTATTTTCCTCGGCATTAGATGCTTGCTGTAATGCAGGTTTCATAGCCGTACGTCGGTCCCAGATCATATAGCCGAGCATAAAAATGAAAAGGGTAAACAACATTCCAAACCCCCAGTAAAAGAGTGTCCTTAAATCGTCAATTTGCTTTTGCTGATACAAGAACTGCTTATCGACACTTTCAAACCTAACCGTCATTTTTTCCTCGAGCGCATTTATTTTCGCCTCAAGAATCCCCATTTTTGCTTCAATAAGTATTGCCCGGTCGCGGTCAGCCAAGGTATAGGGAACCACCACCTGTTTCTCCTGTGCCACTATAGGACTGCTAAACAAGGTGCAGAATAAGATAACGATCAACACCAGCGGTTTCATATCTGATGAATTTTATTCAAAAATACTAATAAAAGACCATTTATTCAAGTTTCTTTTCGTTTACCTTAGCCTTTGCCTGATTGTATACAGCGGTAAACGTCTGAACCATATTCGACCATGAGAATTTCTTTTTCTCCTCCACGATATTTGTTTCGAATTCAGTCATCCTCTCATGCTCATAAAAATCGACCAGGGCATCGGCAATCGCTCCGCTTTCAGGTTCAACCACATACCCGATTACCCCATCGGGAATAATTTCGGATAAACCCCCCACATTGGTTACCAGCATCGGCTTATTAAAATGGTATCCGATTTGGGTCACCCCACTCTGGGTAGCGCTTTTATAAGGCTGAACAACCATGTCGGCCGCACTGAAATACAGGTTAACCTCTTCATCAGGAATAAAGTCGGTACGCAATTCAATCCATTCTTCCAGGTGTAGCTCCTTTATTAAGGTAAGGTAAGGCTCAGGACTGGAATAATACTCACCGGCAACCAATAGCTTCACCGGATACTTGCGTAACCGTTCATCTGAAAATGCACTGATAAGCAAATCGAGTCCCTTGTAATCGCGGATAAAACCAAAGAACAGTAGATACCGGGTATTGGGGTCAAGCTTTAATTTCGATTTAGCAGCTTCGAAGGTAAGCCTATCTCCGTAAGTATCGAAAATAGGGTGAGGACAATATCCCAGGGTCAAATCTTTTCTGAAAGAACCGGCATCAGTCAGCACGCTCTTCGACATGGCAATCAACCCATCAATGCGCTGAATAAAATAATTGGTCAGCAGTCGATCTCCAGGACGGTGCTCATGAGGGACGATATTATCTGCAAGGCATATAATAATAGTATGTTTGTTTTTCCTTACGATACCGGCAATGGTCCCCAGGCAAGGCGCCAGAAAAGGCATCCAATAGCGTATGATTACCAAATCAGGTTTTTCGCCACCAATCCTTTTTCCAACTTTAACCCAGTTAAAAGGATTGACCGAATTAATAGTCCGTCTGATTTTCAAATCTTCAGGCACCTTCTTCATATTATATTGTGTCTTCCCGGGGAAAAGAAACGATGGATATTGCAAAATAAACGTTTCCAGTTCAACCTCAAAACCCATAGAGGCAAATTCCCGGGTCAGCCTTTCATTCGTTGTGGCAATCCCTCCCCGATAAGGATATGCAGGACCAATTATTTTAATGGTTCTCAATTTTTTCCGTTTAAGTATACGTTCAACAAATGTGCAACATGTTTATCACTTGCGAAAGTAAATTCTTCAGAAAACTGTTTCATCTTCTCTCATTTTTTGTTCAGTAAAGCTTATTATCTCCTGAACCTGATCCGGTTCAAACCAGGTGATTTCAGGATCGCCCCGAAACCAGGTAAGTTGTTTACGGGCATATTTGCGCGTATTGCGTTTGATCAGGTCAATTGCCTCCTCCAGTGTACAGGTTCCATCCAGATAGGCGAACAGTTCCTTGTACCCCACCGTATTCATTGAATTTAATGCCCTGTGCGGATAAACGGTTTTAGCTTCTTCCAACAGACCTGATTCAATCATACGGTCAACCCGTTCATTGATGCGCTCATACAGAATCTTCCTGTCCTGGTTGAGTCCTATTTTTAAAATCCTGAAAGGCCGTTCGCGCACAGTCTTCTTTCGAAATGAAGTGAAGGGCTTCCCTGTCATTTGATGAATCTCAACGGCATGAAGCATCCGTTTGGGGTTATTCAGATCGGCGATCGCATAATATTCAGGATCGATCGCCAGAAGCCGCTGCTGTAAGGCCTCCAGCCCGTTTTTTTCATACCAGTCGATGACCTCCTTCCTGATTTCAGGAGAAACATTCGGGATGTCGTCAATCCCTTTACAGAGGGTATCCACGTAAAGCATCGAACCGCCAGTCAGGATCAGGGGGTTCCTGGTCTCGAAAAGCCTGCTGATCAGCATCAGCGCTTCGGTTTCGTATTCACTGACATTGTAGTAATCGAGGATGGACCGGGTCTGAATAAAATGATGAGGGACAAGGTTCAGCTCTTCGGGCGGGGGGACCGCTGTGCCAATACACAATTCACGGAATATCTGCCGCGAATCTGCTGATATAATTTCGGAGTGATAATGTTGGGCGAGTTGCAGGCTGATGTCTGATTTTCCAATTCCGGTGGGTCCAAGGACCACAATTAATGTTTTCATCCTGATCATTTGTATAAAACACAAAGATAGGCATTAATACAAAAAAAGAAGGGGACCTTAAAGTCCCCATTTGTTACATATCCATTTCTCCAAAAATCTCATAATAGTCTTCCAGATCACCGAAACTCTTATACGAGTCCTTTGGTTCGGCAAGTACAACTTCAGGACTTTCATAATCATTAATCAAAAATTGAGAAGGCGCAAAGCTTCTTTCGTAAGCAACAAATGGTTCTTTTAGATCTGTTTTCATAAGTTTCTCCTTTAATTCTAAATAAAATAAACGTTCATTAAAGAAATCAAAGACATAGACCAACTTTTGCCCAATTTCTGAAATATATTCATCCACTTTTGTTTGCCGCATGCTCCGAATTTTCGGAGTATTTGACCCGGAATCGAGAGAACTGATTTCAATTTGTCTTCGCCAAAGATGATCAGTTATATAGAAAGATGCCAGCTGTGACGGATCAAAATTCGATGTATTTTGTATCGTCCGATGTAAATCTTCAAAAGTATGTTTACTTCCAATATGAATTAGACGCTTAAATTCTGATGCTTCTGCTGATGAAACTTCGAATATGCAGATCATAAATCATTCATCGTTTGAGATTGATATGCTCAAAACTCTTCTCAAAATAAGTCCAAATAGTAAACCCAATCACAACGTGCCGATTAAAAGGTGAAATCTAAATGTTAAAAAATATTAAAATTATTATCCAGCATCTATATTGATCAGCATATCAACAATATGCACTTAGTCCTTAAAAACAATAAATTACTCTGTTCTGGAAAAATCGAATATATTTTCCAATTGGTCGTAAAATAGTTCAGAATAACAGTCCCATTAAAAGGCTTTCTACAAAACTGGAAGACGAGAAGTAATTTCAACCCCCAATTGAGGGATTCCCTCTAATTCCGGCAGTACCAAAGTTATACCAGGTTCGCTGTTTAAGTATACAAATTGTATACATTAAGTGTACGATCTGTGTACTTTATGTGTTCATGAACACACAAGGTACACACAAGGTACACTCAAGGTACACACAAGGTATACACAAGGTGGCACTTTGGTACAGCCCGTTATCCGTCCGGGTACTGCGAAAAACCTGTGGGGATTCATTCCTGCTGAAATCAAAGAAACTCACATTTACACCGTTTTTTCGGCCTAATGCTCCTGTGTTTCAGTTCCATTCCATCAAATGGTCATTTTCTGGTGTGGGTTAGTTTTCTTCGGTGCCCATTTATGTAATTATTTATGAACATCGGTGACCTATTCAGTGCTCCTCAAATAAATTCACTATGAGATTCGGAACCCTCTATTTTGAAAACCTTAAGATCGCTTTACAGTCTATCCGAAGCAATCTGCTTCGCACTATTCTTACGGTATGTATTATTGCCGTAGGAATCACCGCTTTGGTGGGAATCCTGACGGCAATCGACTCGATAAAAAATTCGATCACCAAGGAATTTACGTTTATGGGCGCGAATACGTTTACACTCAATTCAAGAGGTATGCGGGTCCAGATTGGGAATAAGCGCTACCGGACCAGGAATTATTCGTTTATTAGTTTTTACCAGGCCAAGGAGTTTAAAGAAAAGTATGTATTCCCTTGCTCTGTTTCAATCTCGACCAATGCAACCGGTACGGCGACTGTAAAATATGAATCACAGAAGACCAATCCCAATGTGTCGGTGCAGGGAGTTGATGAGAATTACCTGTTTACTTCGGGAAATGAGATCAGGATAGGACGCAATTTCACCGAAGAGGAAATTAATGCGGGGCGGAATGTGGTCATTCTTGGCGATGGGGTGATCAAGAAAATATTCAAGAGGGGAGAAAATCCGCTTCAAAAGGTTATCAGTATCGGGGGGGGAAAGTATCGCGTGATCGGAGTGATGGAGTCGAAAGGACTGGCGTTCGGGTCGGGAGGAGATCAGTTGTGCCTGCTTCCATTTACCAATGTGAGGAGTTACTTCTCGCGCCCACAGATGAATTTCGCCATTCAGATCAAGGTGGCCAATTCCGAAATGATTGATCCAGCCATAGGAGAAGCTGAGGGAACATTCCGCGTGATCAGGAACCTGAATCCGGCAGATGAAAGTGATTTCAATGTGGAGAAAAGTGATAACCTGGTCAATATTTTTCTTAAAAATATTCAGAACATTACGCTGGTAGCCACCATCATTGGACTTATTACCTTATTCGGCGCGGCTGTAGGCCTGATGAATATCATGCTGGTCTCGGTGACCGAACGTACCCGCGAGATTGGCATCCGCAAAGCCATGGGCGCTACCTCGAAGATTGTGCGGCAACAGTTTCTGATCGAATCCGTAGTTATCGGCCAAATCGGCGGCGCTGTAGGCATTGTTCTGGGCATCCTGGCGGGAAACGCAGTTGCGAGTTGGATCGGGACCCCATTCTTTGTTCCATGGCTATGGATCCTGGTTGGTGTAGTACTTTGCTTTTTTGTGGGGATTCTTTCGGGATATTATCCTGCACAAAAGGCTTCAAAACTTGATCCGATAGAGAGTTTACGGTTTGAGTAATATTCTTTGTTCTATTCTGATTGAATAAAACACCTGATTTATCGTTTTTTTCAGAAAAGATATATCTTTACTTTTCGGGATAAATCAGGACAGCGAATAGAAGCAACGAGAAATGACAAAACTTCAGACAAAGGCCGAACAGCGGTTAATACAGGATTATTTTGACGAATTGCTCAAGGCATGCGATCATAAGGTTTCAGACGATGGTATTGTTCGGATACGAAAGGCCTTTGAGTTTGCCAATACTGCACACGCAGGCGTAAAACGGAAATCAGGCGAACCTTATATTATTCATCCGCTTGCAGTTGCAAAAATAGTCATCGAAGAAATCGGGCTGAGCGCCACTTCCATCATCGCGGCCTTATGTCATGACGTGGTTGAAGATACCGATTATACCCTGGAAGATATTAGTAACCTGTTTGGTGAAAAAGTCGCTTCAATTGTTGACGGATTAACAAAACTCACCGATGAGTTTACTCCACAGCACGACTCGAAGCAGGCCAATAACTTCAGGAAAATGCTGATGACCTTGTCCGATGATGTAAGGGTTATCCTGATCAAGCTTGCCGACCGTCTGCACAATATGCGGACCCTTGATTCGATGGCTCCTCAATCGCAGTTAAAAATCGCCGCTGAAACGCTTTATATCTTCGCCCCCCTGGCCCACAGGCTGGGTTTGTATGCCATCAAATCGGAACTGGAAGATTTAAGTCTGAAGTACAAACACCCTGATTCCTACAACCAGATACAGTTCAGACTGCAAAATCAGCGGGAGAAAAGAGATTACCTGGTCACCGAATTTATCCGTCCTATTGAAGAACAACTCAAACAGGAGGGCATTGATTTTGTCATCACCGAGCGGCTTAAATCGATTTATTCCATCTGGAATAAGATGCAGACCAAAAGTGTTTCGTTTGATGAAGTTTACGATTTACTTGCCGTCCGTATAGTCTTTATTCCGAAGACTAATGTTTCAGAAAAACGGCAATGCTTTGATATTCTTTCGCTGGTTACCGATATTTATAAGCCAAAACCCGATCGTATCCGCGATTGGATTACTATTCCCAAAGCAAATGGTTATGAAGCCCTGCACGTAACGGTCATGGGGCCCCATGGTCAGTGGGTTGAAATACAGATTCGCACGCAAAGGATGGATGAAATCGCTGAAAGAGGATTTGCCGCACATTACAAATACAAGAATATCAAAGAGGTAGAAAACGAGCTGGACCGCTGGCTGGAAAAGATCAAGGAGATGCTTCAGAACCCTGAATCAGATGCGCTTGAATTTCTGGATGAATTTAAAATGAACCTGTTTTCTTCAGAAATCATTGTCTTTACGCCCAAGGGTAGAATGGTGAATTTGCCAAAAAATGCCACAGTGATCGATTTTGCCTACGAGATTCATACTGAACTGGGGAATCACTGCATCGGGGCCAAGATCAATCACAAACTAGTTCCGGTTTCACACGTGCTGCAAAGCGGAGACCAGGTAGAGATTCTTTCATCACGCACCCAATCGCCTCAATTGGCCTGGCTTGCTTTTCTGATCACGGCCAAGGCAAAGGCCAAAGTCAAACAATCCTTCAAACTTGACCGTAAAGGGCACATCGATCAGGGACGTAAAATCATTGAGGATGAACTGTCCAAGCATAAAATAGTACCTTCATCGGACACCCTTAAAAAATTAAGCTCGTATTACGGTCTTACCAATAAAGAACAGCTTTATGCACAAGTTGGAATGGGGTTCCTGGAACTGGACAAGCTCGACGAAGTACTTCAGACACGAAGAGAAAACAAGTTGGCAAAGTTTTGGAAGCTTTCATTTACTCAAAAGAAAGAAGAACCTGCACTTACGGGTAAAATTGATAAAAAAGCGCCATTTATTCTGAAAGAAGATCCTGAAGAATCGAACTATACGCTGGCAAAATGCTGCAATCCGATTCCCGGGGATGATGTGGTAGGTTACATTTCGGATGATGAGCACATTACAATCCACAAAAGAAATTGTCCCGAAGCGCTAAAGATCATGTCACAGCAAGGCGATAAGATCATCACGGCAGAATGGACCAAATTTAAAAAACTGTCCTACCTGTCGCGGATTAAACTCAGTGGGTTCGACCGGGTTGGAGTAGTAAACGAAATCACCACCATCATTTCAAAACAAAACAACATCAATATGCGTACGGTGCATTTCGATACTCATGATGGTATTTTTGAAGGTGAATTATACCTGTATATTCACAGTGTTCAGGATTTAAACATACTCATTGTTCAACTGAAGAAGATCAAGGGAATAGATATGATCGAACGGATTGAAAAAATTCAGCAATAAATCCTGAGCTTCGTTCTTTGTCAGAAAAAATTAGTAGTTTTGATTCTTATTTTTAATTGGTTTAAATATGAATAGCCAAAAGAACAAAGAAGCGGTAAAACAAATGTTCATTGAATATCTTGAAAACAATGAACACCGGAAAACTCCGGAACGATTTGCAATACTTGAAGAAATCTATTCCAGAGAAGGACATTTTGATATTGAGTCGCTTTACATCTCGATGAAAAACAAGAACTACAGAGTCAGCAGAGCCACTTTGTACAATACCATCGATTTACTGCTTGACTGCAAACTGATCATCAGGCATCAGTTTGGTAAAAACATGACCCAATATGAAAAAGCGTACGCCATACCTCTGCATGACCATTTGATTGATCTCAGAACCGGCTCACTAACTGAATTCTATGATCCGCGTCTGAAGGAAATCATTGAAGATATCTGCGAGAAAAACAACTTTGGATTGTCGCATCACACGCTTTATGTTTACGGAAAATTCTACAACAAGCCGGAGTGATTACGTTCTGTTTAATTCGATTTCATTTGAACGAATTAATTCCTTACACACTTTAGGGAAAGATTATATCTGTACTTCTATAAATAATTAGTAATTTTATCGCTCAGATAAAATTACTAATTCCGTGAATAATCCCTATAAAAATGAAAGTAGATGTCTTGTTAGGTCTCCAGTGGGGCGACGAAGGTAAAGGAAAAATAGTGGATGTTTTGACACCCGGATACGATGTCATTACAAGATTCCAAGGTGGCCCAAATGCAGGTCATACATTGGAAATCAATAATTTCAAGCAGGTTTTACATACCATTCCATCAGGTATATTTCGTGAAAACAAATTAAATGTAATCGGCAATGGAGTGGTTATTGATCCGATCATTTTTGTAAAAGAAACTGAATCAATCAGTAAGCACGGCATCGATCTTCATAAATCTTTATATATTTCAAAGAAGGCCCACCTGATCCTGCCAACCCATCGGCTATTGGATGCAGCCTCGGAAGAAGCCAAGGGACTGACCAGGATTGGTTCAACCTTAAAAGGAATCGGGCCCACCTACCGCGACAAGATTGGACGCGAGGGATTGAGGGTTGGTGATCTGTTCGAAAACTTCACAGAAAAGTACACTGCACGGATTCAGGCACATAAAGACCTGCTCGATAACTATTACCATTACAATTATGCGGAGATACTGGCAGAGACCGAAAAGGAATGGATGAGCGCCATCGAAGTGCTGAAAACCTTTAAAATTGTTGATACGGAGCACCTGATCAATGAAAGCCTGGCCGACAATAAATCAGTATTAGCCGAAGGAGCACAGGGGACTATGCTGGATATCGACTTTGGGTCGTATCCCTTTGTAACCTCATCGAGTACGATTTGTGCAGGCGCTTGCACCGGTCTCGGTATCGCTCCAAATAAAATCGGTAATGTGTACGGTATCTTTAAAGCTTACTGTACACGTGTGGGTATGGGACCTTTCCCTACCGAACTGTTTGATCTGGATGGACAGAACATGCGGGATGTAGGCCGTGAATATGGCTCAACAACAGGACGTGCGCGCCGTTGCGGCTGGCTTGACCTGGTGGCCTTAAAATATTCAATCATGCTCAATGGGGTCACTGAACTGATCATGATGAAGGCTGATGTAATGGACAAATTTGAAACCATTAAGATCTGTACGGGTTATGATATCAACGGAGAAGTAACCGACAAGTTTCCCTTCGAGTTGAACGACAAGGTAAAGCCGGAGTATGTTGAATTACCGGGATGGCAGTCAGACCTGACTCAATTGTCGAGTCAGAACGAATTTCCCGAAGAGTTTAACAATTACATCAACTTTATCGAGGAGCAGGTTGGCATACCCATCACCATAGCCTCTGTCGGGCCGAACAGGGCACAAACGATATTTTTAGGAGAGTAAAAGTAAAAAGGAGCCGTCAAACCGGCTCCTTTTTACTTTATACAAGTTCTTTCATCTAATTATTTTGTTTTCGGGAAGGAATGACTATTTTAGAACTCTTAAACTATTGTTTAATCGTGTCTAATATCCTGAAATGGAAATCGTCCGGCCAACATTATTGCTTGATAAGAATATAGCGCTGCGGAATATTGAGAATATGGTGAGTAAAGCCAGGGATTTGCATTTAAATTTCAGGCCACATTTCAAAACACACCAATCAGCCGAAATAGGAGAATGGTTTCGGGCAGCAGGGGTTAACTGCATTACTGTTTCTTCCTTTACAATGGCCAGTTATTTTGCAGATAACGGGTGGGACGACATTACCATTGCCTTATCCATAAATATTCCTGAAATCCCTGAGATCAATGAACTTGCCGGAAGAATTAAATTAAATGTATTGATCGAAAACCAGGAAGGTCTTGAAGCTCTTCAAAACCAGATAACCTGGCACACAGGTGTTTTCATTAAAATAGATACGGGTTACAACCGTACAGGGATTGAAGCAAACAGAACCCCTCTGATCGATCAGTTACTTGCGAATATTCAGAAATCCCCCCTCCTTCAGTTTAAAGGGTTCCTGTCACATACCGGGCACACCTATCAGGCAAATTCAACACATGATATTTTCAGCCGCCATTTTGATGCCCTATTGAAAATGAAAGCGTTAAGGACCCGTTACCAAAACGAATGGCCTGATCTCATGATTTCCCTGGGTGACACCCCTTCATGCAGCATCTGCGATAAATTTGATGGGGTGGATGAGATTCGTCCAGGGAATTTTGTGTTTTATGATTTAATGCAGTATAAGCTTGGCGTTTGTAAATTGACTGACATTGCCGTCCGAATGGTATGTCCTGTCATTGCTGTTCATCCGTCGAGAAATGAAGTTGTGATCTATGGTGGGGCAGTCCATTTTGGCAAAGATTCAATCATTAATATTGATGGAAAACCGCTTTTCGGACGGATAATTGTCAATGCAGACGATAAAAAAATACTGTTGGATGAAAAAAACTATCTCCATGCATTATCGCAGGAGCATGGTATATTAAAGATTTCTCCGCGCGACCTCAATTACTTCAAACCAGGAATCCTGGTTGAAATTATTCCTGTACATTCCTGCCTGACTGCGAACCTCATGAAAGAATACCTGACTACTGAAGGTGACGTGATTAGAATGATGCCCTTCGCTTAATCAATTTTCAATACACAATAAAATTACTATTTCATTAGTTAGCTAAACTGATTCCTTATTTATAATGAATCTAATTAATGATTCTTTTGATCAATTGGCTTTGCATTTTGTTATATTGTTTTTATCATTTAATTATTCATTAACTATGAAATTTAAAAACCATAGATCTGTAGTAGTATTACTTTTTGCAGGTATAGTGTCAGTCATTTTCCTTTTAGATTCATGTAAGCATGATGAAATTCCTGTGGCAAAGTTTGCTCCGGTACCTTTTTCCGATATTAAGCCAATCTTTCAAAACTACTGTGGAACATGCCATAACGGGAATGGCACGCGTAATAGTCGATTAAATCTAAATGATTCCATTGGAATATTGAGGTCAGTTATACCCTATAATGTTTCAAAAAGCAAGGCCTACCAGGCTATGATTAGCACGTTTCAGATTATGCCTCCTAAAATTGCCCTGCCAACCAGCAAGAGGACGCTTATCAGGTTATGGATCGAACAGGGTGCCAGTCCGAATTAATTGTTTGTATTACAAATCAATACAGATATAACTCAAGTAAAAAAAATCAATATATGAACCGTGCAATAAGAATAATACTAATTCTGTCAATCGCATTTATCGCAGGATGTTATTATGACAACGAAGAGAGACTTTACCCCAAGCAATCGAGTCCTTGTGATGATACTATTGTTACTTTTTCAGGTACCGTAACCCAGATCTTACAACCTTGTCTATCGTGCCATGCCACTTCATCTACAGCTGGTGGTGGATATTTCCTTCAAAATTACAGCGATGTTCAGAAATATGTAATAAGCGGACAACTAATGAATTCACTTAACCATATTGGCGGGCACGATATGCCTTTAGGTGGCGGGAAACTGCTTGATTGTGAAATAGCCCAAATACAGAAATGGATAGACAATAAATCACCCAACAATTAGAATTCAAACAATGAAGAGAAATTACTATATATTAATTGGATTATTCATTCTTTTCTTATCAGGGAATGTTTACAGTCAGGATCTGGACGCACTTTTAAATGCCCAAATAAAACCAACAGTGAATTATGCCACGGCCAGCTTCAAGGCAAGCCGCATCATCAATGGGCATTCCATTGAACAGATGAAGAAAAAGCAGCTTGATTTCCGTATTTCCCATCGTTTTGGAACCTTAAATGACGGAGCATATGGTTTATATGGCATGGATCGTTCGGTTATCCATTTCAGCCTGGAATACGGTTTAACAGATTGGTTAATGCTAGGAGTTGGCCGTGGAAGCTTAAATAAGATATACGATTCGTTTGCCAAATTTAAACTGTTGCGACAATCTTCCGGAGAAAAAACAATGCCTGTTTCCGTAAGCTATCTTACATCAATTGAAGTGAACTCCATGAAATTTGACACTACCCGGATTCAGTTAACACCAACAACATTTGCACCAAGGGTCAACTATTTTTCGTCCCGGCTCACTTACGTTAATCAACTACTGATTGCAAGAAAGTTTAATGATAACTTTTCGTTTCAATTATCACCGACATTTATTCACCGTAATCTGACAAAAACAGAACTGGATAAAAACGATATATTCGCTATGGGCTTTGGTGCACGTTACAAATTGTCGAAACGTCTTTCGCTTAATGCCGAATATTTCTATACATTAAATCCGAATGCTAAAGTTATGGAGACCAGGTATTACAATTCAGCCTCAGTTGGCATTGACATTGAAACAGGTGGTCATGTCTTCCAAATCATGCTGACGAATTCACAGGGCATGCGTGAAGGAACATTTATTCCACAAACTACTGACAGTTGGCTAAAAGGAGGAATTCACCTGGGATTCAACATTTCGAGAGTTTTTGCGTTTAATCAATAAAAATGAACATCATGAAAAAGCAACTTATTATACTGGCTATACTGATAATGTCAGTTAGTGCATTTGGACAAGATAAATTCATCGCTAAAAATGCCTATATATCGTTTTATTCTTCTACTCCATTGGAAGACATTCTCGGAGAAAGTAATGAAGCAGTAACAATTCTCGATGCTACCAAAGGCGAAGTAGTTTTTCAGGCATTGATGACTACTTTCCATTTTAAACGAGCCCTTATGGAAGAACATTTCAACGAAAACTACATGGAAAGCAGCAAGTTTCCTAAAGCTAAGTTTAAAGGAATGATTGAAGGGTTCAATAAAGATATGTTGAAAGCTCCTGTTGCAAATATAAAAATCACAGGTCAGTTGAACGTTCATGGAGTGGAAAAAACAATCACTGTCCCCGGAACTATCGGTATGGAAGCCGGGAAACTGGTTGCAACCGCTAAGTTCAAAGTAACTCCGGAAGAGTATGGGATTGTCATTCCATCATTGGTTCGGGATAAAATCGGCAAGGAAATGGAGATTACAGTTAAGGACAATTATGTCCCTTTCGGTCAATAAATTTAAATCACGGGAAAAGAGATGAAAATCAAATATATAATCTTATCAATACTATTTTTGATTCTGGTTGGTGCAGGTGTCGGCCTGAAAATGTTTTTCAAGCCTCATGACAACATTAATAAAATGGATGCCAGTTTCAAAGTTGAAGGAGCTAGCTTCATTAATGAATTCAAAAAAGATGAAAATGCTGCAACTGCGAAATACAGTGAAAAAGTAATTGAAATAAAGGGAAAGCTTGTTGCAAAAAATACGCTTCCAAACGGAACCATTCTGTTAATTCTTGAAGATGAAATGGAAGGAATCAGCAGTGAGCTTGATGCCGAGTGGACGAAGTCCAATCAACCACTCATTGATGGATTGAAAATCGGCAATCTGGTTACCATAAAAGGTGTATGTAAAGGGTTCCTTATGGAAGTTAAAGTGAATCCGGCTGTTGTTGTTGTGAATGAATAGATTCAATATTCGCAGACAGACATTCCAGATAAGCTGTTAAAGGATACAATTCTTCGCTATACCAAAGCGAGGCAAAATATAATCCGATGGGTGAAGCAATCAACCCGTCGGATTTTGTTTTCTCGGTCAGCCAATTAATACCAGGAGCACATTCCTTTTGATAACCATTATTAACAAGTGCAGTTACCGCGAGGGAAGTTTCTTCAATACTTCCATCAACAGTTACATCCCCACCCCAACTTCCATCTTGATTCTGTGCCGTAATCAGGTAATGACATCCCCGATCAACCATTAGTTTCAGAATCACCTGGTATTCCTGTCCAATCTGTGAATCCAACGTTTCATTCAGATATGCAACAACTCGTGCAGTACCGTAAACCGGATTGGAATGATCTGCTGTATGCTGATTTCCAAACCACAATGGCAACCAGTATCCGGTAGAGTGTTGCTGTCGTTCCAGGTAGATTATTGCTCTGATAGCAGACTTCTGAATTTGTTTCCGTTGTTCTTTGCTTAATGAATCATCTAATAAATATACTGTTTTAGAAAGGGCCAGGATACTATGCCCAGTTAAATCCGAACAGCTTTGATCAAATGGCAGTTTGCCCCATCCTCGTGAAAAGGTAGGGAACCCACCATCATTATTCTGAAGCTGAAGTAGCCATTTGCAGCCTGAGATAATCGGATTCCTTATGAGTTCCGGATTCTCGCGGTTCAAGGCCATTAAAGCAAGCAGAACTCCGGGAGTATCATCACCATCGGGTACCGATCCCGAATGTGAAGTCCAGCCCCATCCACCCGGAGGAGTCCCATTGAATGGATGTTCTTGCTTATTCTGAATTGCCAGTAAATGAGTGGTGATTTGTTGCTTACCTTCCTGATCAAGGATTACATCCACCGTATTCCGAAGCGATTTTACAGCAAGTGTAGTTACCCAGGTCGATAAATCAATATCAATAGGCCAACTGCCATCCAGTCGTTGAGTTTTCTTCAGGAAAGACATTCCATCTTGTACTACTTCCAGATCCCGATAACCGGATTCAACCAGGCACAAACACACAAATGCCGTGAGTGGAATAGCTTCAAGGTATCCTCCACTCTGTGGCTGAATTTTACGGAGTAATACCAGTGATTTAGTAATGGAAGCTTTACGAATCAACCGCATCAGTGGATTCTTTTTCTTTTTAAATCTAAAAATAGCTATACCTACTGCCACCAGCGCAGGGATGGCATAACTGACTACGCTCAGGTTAAGCATGCTATAAAATGAACGTGGCAATAACGATAGTTCAAAAGGTAGTTGAGGTATTGAATCGAAGGCTTCCCGTCCCGGCACACCGCACAATGCACACATGGTGAGAATAGGCACAGAGAAGGTACGGTCGGTTTTGTAAAAATCAAGAATGGACTGAATCAGCTTCTCAGAATTGACCTCGATGTTTTGTGAACGCAGATAATCACCAATCCGATAAAGCAACCTATCGTTTTGATCAGACTTATTGCACACTTTTACCGCCGAATAACATAGCAAACTGGTACTGACATTACTAATGCTTTCAGGCGAATCACCAAACCCGCCATCTGTATTCGCATTGCTTTGCAACCAACTCAGCCCGGCAGCTATTTCAGAAGCATTAGCTCGTGCATCGTAAAAATGCAGTGCAGTGATGGCCACCGACACTCCCAATGCACTCGATGACAATCTTCCATCCCAATAACCTGCAGCATTGCGCTTTTGCAGTAATCGGCTACTGAGTTCTTCAAATTGTTTATGAATAATATTAGGGTTGATTAACATTTTCTGGTCTTGAGTTTAAACGCAAGATATTAGATTTTAGACAACCGGCAAGCGATCGATGGTTAACCCTTTCGCTTTTGCCTTCATGTGCATAAACGCTTATCCGACATTTATTTCATAAATGTAAATACAAAAGTACTACAAAACAAGATATTGGTGAATTTTGCGTTCAGAAGGTATGTTTTGCGTAGTGTCACTCCACCAGCAAACCAAGAGCCAGTAATCCATAAAACGTATATTCCACATCAGTAGTTGAATCCCCATCACCTGAAAGAAAGGCGCCATCAGAGAAGTTTAGTTGAATAAAATCCAAACAGCCAGCTTTTAATAAACGCAAATCACACTTGGCATAGTCCAAAGCGAATAAAGCTACTGCCGTTGATAGCATGTCTGCATGTTGAAGATGTAAAAAGGCTTTAAAACCACCCGAATCACAAGCAAACTTCTTCAACAATTCCTGTTCTTCCGTTACATCCTGATTAATCATTTTTTGCATGAATACTTTGGCTGCAACTTCCGAACATGGAGAATTTGCATCGACCGTTGTTCTTGCTGACATTTTTCTGACCCCCATATTTATTATCTTTCGAAGGGGAACAACAGCATCTATAGTCAGGAACAACACAAAACCCCTATAAGACAAGTTGATGGAATGTCGCTCTTTTTGGAAAGATCTTCCCAAAGAAAATAAAGTTTTTATCCTTGAGGTCCGTCCGGTTTTCAATTCCTTCTGAAGGAGGGCTATACAACATTGCTCAATGAATCCAGGAATATCAGCTGATGACTGTATGTTGACATATTGCCTGAGGTTTAGGATTGATTCCTCAACGAGTTGCGGGTTATGGGTTACTGGTTGCAGGTTCTGATTCTCGAATTTTAAATCAACATCTTCCTCCCTTTCCCCTTTTCCTTTTCCTTTTTCCGGTCTCCGGTCTCCTTGATCCTTGCTCCTTGATCCTTGCTCCTTGCTCCATGCCCTAAGCATCATCATCCCAAACAGTGAATAATAGAGATCTGATTTTCCGCCCCTGTCCTTGAATCCACCATCCGGATTCTGCTCACTGAGAATGAATCCCAAAACTTCTGCTCTACCCTGTTCATCGAGCAGAGAGATTGCATTTTGCAGCAAATCAATCATCTGCCTGTAAAAAGGAATATTTTCGGAAGGCTTGTCCACAATACGAAGGTCAGAATATTTTCCCGAGAACAGTATACAAGCTCAGTTTCATTTTCAGATTCTCCAGCTTATCAAGTTCGCGGTAAGCTTTATCCGTATATTCATGGAGAAATTGTTCCGCAATAGCGTCAATCTTATTTTCCCGGATCAAGACTGAAATCCTGTCCCTGTCATTTTCCCCATAAATCAACTGTAGATTTGCAGATGAAGATTCATCCGTAGTTTGGGCCAATAGTGAAAGCAGCAAAGGATAATCAGCCGGTTGAGTATGTTCGTTTGACTCGCGGAATTCATCCAGATCGTCCTTGATCTGGTAGGCTGTTCCGAAGTAACCTGAAAACGTTTTAAGGATAGCCAGATCACATTCAGGAGCATTGGCAGCCACAGCACCGAGCAAAAGAGCCACGCGAATGGCAGAGCCCGTTTTGCGTTCAAAGATCTGGAGTTGCTGATCGAGCGAAAGAATAATCTTACCTGTACTTGCAAGTAAATCGGCCCCCTGCCCGAGTGACAAAGCCACGTGTCCGCTGGCAACCATTTTGAAACACGCCGAGAGGGATACTGCATGAAGAGGAAGTTTTCCCAATAATTCGTAGCCCTTACCCAATAAAAAATCTCCTGTATTTATGGCAACTGCTGTTCCGTTCAACTTGTGTATGGTTTCCTTGTCGTATCTGAAGTCGTCATTATCTTCCACGTCGTCGTGAATGAGCGATGCTTTGTGAAAACACTCAACCACCACCGAAAGCGCCGAAAGTATTTCTTCCGAAACTACGGGTGAATAAGCCGAATAAGCCAATATCGTTAATAAAGGTCGAATACGTTGCCCCCCATTAATCATCGATTGAATAGCCAACTGGCAGGTACGGTCATCGGTAGATCCAAAAGCTTCAGCTAAAATTTCTTCAGTAAAGTATAACCTGACCTTTTCTTTCAATGCTGAAACCGACAAACTGCGAAAGGGTTCATTATCGTGAAAAGCAATCAACTCTTCATTCAGCCACAGGTTGTCTACATCCGTCTCGGCACAACCTTCGAAAAGCAAAGGAATACCGATCACAGGCACCGCTGCCCGTGAAACCGGTTCGAATGATTTCTGAAGCACAGACATACAACTTACACCAATCACTGCATCAATGGATCCATCCTGAACCAGACTAACCGCTACGGTAGTTCCTTCAGCCACCAGGGTGGCATAGCCCAGTGATTCCGCCTTTTGCAGAATAGAGTCTATCTGGCAGCTCTGACAGCCTGCACAGATCAATCCCAGTTGATCGATAACCGCGTTGCAACTTGCATTATTCTTCAGGCATTGAGGTAAAAGCAACAGACGACGGTTAAAAGGTGTAGCAGCAACCACTGGCCGCCAGATCTCGTTTCCGCAAAGCACCATGGTAAATTCAGTATAGCGCTCATCGCTATTGGTTCGCCGGATGACCTCTTCAGCCAATTGACTGATAAGCAAAAACCCAGCCGGAGGAATAATTCCCCGCTCTGCAACCAGCTCGTGAGCCGTCCTCATCAATAAATTCCGCGTCAAAGCTTTCTCCGGAACTTCCAATATATTTTTTTTAATCTTCATTCTTTATATTGATCAAATCCGTTGGCTAAAGCCGAACGGCAAAGGATATCAACTTGACTATTGATCATCTTACCCATACGCTCCCAATCCGAAAAACGCCCTGCGTTTGGCGAAGCGATATATCCTGCTCTTCTCCGGAATCACTTCACAGGAACCATGACTGCATATTTCCGGTGCCACCTTCAACCGATCGGGATCACCCTTCCTGCCTGATGTATTGGTTGCCTGATGCCGCATAACAAATTCAGCCAACCATTGCGGATCTTCCATCACTACACATCCTTTTGTTTTTTGTTTAATCTGATGGCGGAAATCACTCAGATATACCGATTCGGCATACAACCGATCCAGCGGTTTCTCATCAACATGATCAGCAGCAAACTGAATGATCGGGCAAGGCTCAACATAACCTGAAGCATTGATATGGTGGCTCAGTCCTTCCGCCGCCGGACATATACCCTTTCCGTCGGCATCCCAGTATGTATCGATAATGGCAATACTATACTCCATCCGGGCATCAACCATGTGTTGCCGAAGCTGCCTGATCTCATCCTTACTAAGCGCCAATGCATATTCTGGCTGCTGACCGACAGGCCTGTAAATATAATACCATAAATAGGAAACGCCTTTACCAATCAGAGAATTGATAAATTCAGGCGACATAGCCATTTTCAGGTTCGATTTACAAACGCTTATGGCAACGCCGGTAATCAGCCCAGCCTTAACGCAATTATCGATAGCCTGATTGGCCGATTGGAACACATTCTTTCCCCCACGGCGGATATCGGCAACTTCACTGTCGCCTTCGAAACTAATGAGCGGGGTCACATTGGCGCATTGCCGCAGCGTTTCAGCCACTTCAGGAGTAATAAGTGTCCCGTTGGTAAACAACTGGAAATAACAATCCGAATGCTTATTAAAGATCTCCGGAAGTGGTTTATATAACAATGGTTCACCGCCAAGTATTCCGAAGAAATACGATCCTGCCTTCTTGGTTTCGTCAATAATCCGGTTGAGCTGCTCAGGTTTTAACCGGCTGTTTTTCTCCTTACCTACGACCCAGCAGCCTTGACAATTCAGGTTGCAATCGTCAGTTACCGATATAAAATTAAAGGCAGGGAAAAATTCACCCTTCTTCTGCCGTTTCTGAAACCGGGCAAACGACATGGAACCTTTGATACCCATGTTTACAACAAATTTATACAAGCATTTTTTGTCGCTTCGGATCAGTATATTTTTTAAAAGTCCCATTAAATCAGTTTCAAGTTTCAAGTTCCATGTTCCAAGTCTCTACACAAGAAGATCAGCATCAAGGTGTTTTTAAGTCACCACCCTGTGAATGGAGTTTAGATGAGGCTAATTCTTCCAGCGCTTGTCTCCGTTCCTCCTCTGCCTGTTCAATCAATCCTGCCCTGAAGATATTTCGTCTCAAAACCGAACGATGGTTCAGTGTTGAAATCAGATTGCCTTCCATCATGTTCCCCTTCAATTGAGGCTCACTGCCCGGTTCGGCACCTGCAAGAACGCCATTTTCTTTCAATCGTGGAAAAATGATTGCCGAACTGGGGCAGTTTCGCCCACAGGCAGGACATTTATTTTTGCAGGCCAGTGGATTGACCACTTGCAGATGCTTGCCGGTAAAGGTATAAACTCCAAACAAACAAAATTTAAAGCACTTTCCACATTCGGTGCAAAGTGGCTGATCAATTACCGGATACCAGGCCGGAACATCCAGACCACTTTCAACCTTCGTTTCAGTTGCTTTTCCTGAAGTAAACGAAAAATCAGTTCTGAGTTTCGAATCAATTTCCTGAACTGAAAATTCCCTGAAATTCACCACATCAAGACCTGATATACTCAGATCATTTTGGGCCAGCAGGTTCTTTATTGACCTGGGATAACAGGCAATCATGACCTTCCGCGTATATTTCTGATCGATTGCCCTGATAAAATCCTTCCGGTTCATCACAATTCCGCAGAAATCATCCATCTGATAAACGTCCGCATCAAACGTATTCAATATTGTATTGATTTGTTCAGATTTCTCCGAAGTAATTACATCACCGCCACATTTACAAAAAAGAATACATGATTTTGACATACGTAAATTTCCCTCTTTGGAATTAACGTTAAATAAACCAAAAATAGATCTGATTGAAAAGCAGATGACCACTTAAAATAGATCCGTTAACAAACATTAGAATTTTCACTCCCGAATAATTCGCCTTTCACTACCAAATTGTCAATATTCTCCTGCTATTTCCCTTTTATTTTATACTTCACTCGTACTTATCTCGTACTTCTTTTATACTTATTTCGTACCTTTTAAGATATACAAGATAAGTATAAAAGAAGTACGAGA
>DIZL01000027.1:0-17104 GCA_002429385.1 Prolixibacteraceae bacterium UBA6029
GTTGCGTAAGGTGAGTTATTAAGTATTAAAGCATTGATGACCATTCAAAATGTTTGTTTACGAAAAGGCTATCAGTTTAAGCGACTAATTATTAGAATTCAGCTGTTAGTTGAACTGGCATTGGGCAGGGTTTGGGTAGGGTTCTCCTTTTATTATCTGTGTTCTATCTGTGTTCTATCTGTGTTAAAGTGCCGATTTGAATACAGATACATATCAATCGTAAATCAAATCATAAAGCCCGAATATGACGCAATCCCTTCCCCGATATAATCCGTGCAGGTCGAAAGCTGGATTATTACATTTTTGAAGAATAAATGAATAGGAAGAGATTTGGTGTCCTTAGTCAGTTAGGATATTTCTAAATATTTTGTCAGAGCTTGGCATGAATTCATTCAAAGATTAAAGAGAATGAATTAAGGAAAGGAACAAAATATCCTAAATTGAAATTATACAATTTCCCCTGAATACCCGAATTAATAATATTCCATATATCCATTATCCTAAAATTAAAAGGAATATTAGAATATTACCTTTTATCAGTATTTAGTAAGTTATACTATCTTATTTCTATTTTTTACACATATAAACAATCTTTTTTCAATACTATTCGAATTACAACAGACTATTTGACATTCAGAGAGTTAAAGAGACAATTTCAAAAACCATTTTTACTATTTTTTCAATATTACCCCATTTATTTTACTATTTTAGTCATTATTTATGTGTGTTTTTCTTATTACACCCCATTAATTTTATCATTTCGTTTGTTAATTTATCTTTAATTCGCACATACCCCCTATTTTTAATAATTGTGATCTGGAATTAATACATACTTTTGACCAAGCATATAAAAACAAGGGGGTCATCTTTAAAAAAGCTACCATTTCTGTCATCACCCCCTTTGAAATTAAACAAATGAATAAAATTATATAACAAATAGAAGTTTAACCCTAAAAAACGAAGGATCATGAAAAAGAAAATTACCTCCGAGTCGGTTTCCCGCTTAACTGGATTAAAAAGTTTAACAAGACGGGTTTTATTATCAGCCGCTGTTTTGATTATGGCAATAAGTGTCACCAAAGCAACACCCTCTACAATCATCTGGATTCCTTCAGTAGATTTCCAGGTCTATAAAACACTGCATCTGGGTATTGATAATTACATCCGTACTTCAAAGGATAATGGTGTACGTGGTGCGGGAATGTATGATATAGGTTTGACACTTGGTGTTTTGCCATTTAAAAAGGTTCAGGCTGAAGTAGGTTTTGATTATTTGTCTATGGGAGACAATGTGTATGATGATCATCCGCTTTATTTTAATGCAAAAATTGGCACTCCTGAAGGAGCATTGTTTAAAGGAGCGCCGGCATTGGCAATCGGAGCTTACAACTTCGGCACTAAGACCAACTTGACCAATTACAACATTGCATATGGTTTAATAGCCAAAACAGTACCCTTTGTTGGAAGACTTTCAGTTGGTTATTATACAGGAAATGAAAAAATTCTTACAGACGATAAAGGCGCCAAAGCAAATTCCGGGATTCTGGCTTCATGGGACCGATCGATGAAAGAGATCTCTGATAAATTATGGTTTGCAGTTGATTACCAGGGATCAAACAATTATCTTGGAGCTTTGAGCGCAGGTTTTTCCTGGAATTTCACAGATAAAATATCGGTAATCGTTGGATATGACATTTATAATGACAGCAAAACATTATACAATTCAGTCAATACAAACAAAAACACATTCACCACACAGTTAGATATCAATTTCTAACTACTTACTGAGTTTAATCAAGTTGTCGTAATACAAGAGCGTATCAAAATATTTTGTCTAATTTAAAACATATATTATGAAATCAAGAACAATAAGCCCCCAAAGGGGTGGGTATTTCACTAGAGTCAGTGAAAATATATCGAAACCAAAGAACTGGAAACTTGGTTTTACCATACTTGCAGGAAAAATGCTTGGTCTTATGCTGGTCATCTTTGCAATGATCTCACTTCCAGGTATCCTTGGACTAGATGCAATGGCTGCAGATACTTATACTGCACACGAAACATCAATGATCAACTCTTTGAATACAGTATGGACATTGGTAGCCGCCTTTTTGGTATTTGGAATGCAGGCCGGGTTCGTAATGCTTGAAGCTGGTTTTGCCCGAAAACGTGAAACAGTAAATATTTTAGTTGAATGTGTTTTGGACACTGCCATTTGTGGAATTTCCTTCTGGGCAATCGGTTATGCATTCATGTTTAGTCATGGCAACGGATTTATCGGATACAACTGGTTTTTCTTACAAGGCGCTCCTGATACCTATGAAGCAACAGGTGTAGCAATATTAGCCCATTGGATTTTCCAGTTTGCTTTTGCAGATACAGCATCTACGATTACTTCAGGCGCAATGATCGGACGTACCAGTTTCCGTGGAGATATTATCTATAGTATTGCAGTTACAGCTTTTATTTATCCAATTATTGGTCACTGGGCCTGGGGTCCTGACGGTTTCTTAGCTATGATGGGAACTCCGGGGAACTTCTTACCTTCATTAGGTCAGGGATTCCGAGACTTTGCAGGCTCATCGGTTGTTCACACCATTGGAGGAGTGGTTTCACTAGCCGGGGCAATTGTATTAGGGCCCCGCATTGGACGTGTCTTCCTGCGTGATGATAAAGAAAAGGGAGGACTTCCTGCCGCACACAGCTTACCATTAGCTACCATCGGAGCTTTCTTATTGTGGTTTGGCTGGTATGGCTTTAACCCGGGAAGCACACTTTCGGCAATGGACTTTCAGGGAATTGGCCGTATTGCTGCAAATACGACAATCGCTGCCTGTACCGGATCATTGGCTGCCATGTTAGCCGCCTTATGGATTGGTCCTTTTAAGGGAAAATTCGATACTGGCTTCGCTTTAAACGGAATGCTTGCAGGTCTTGTTGCCATTACAGCTCCATGTTATTGGGTATCACCTTTTGGAGCTGTGATACTTGGAGCCGTTGCCGGATTGGTTGTTTTTGGCGGAATCTATCTCCTGGAATATCTTCGGATTGACGATCCGGTTGGTGCAGTTTCTGTACATGGTTTGGCTGGTATCTGGGGAACGCTGTCTCTTGGCTTATTCGCCAGTGGACAATATGGTTCAACCGGTCCTCTTGGAGCTGATAATTCTGCCCCTGTTACAGGCTTATTCTATGGCGGTGGTTTTGATGTTCTCAAAGCTCAGGCGATTGGCAGCTTTACGATTACAGTTGCTACTTTTCTTGTTTCAATGTTAGTAATGTGGGCAGTCATGAAATTACCCTATCCATTCAAATTGCGTGTTGAACCTGAGGGAGAAACCGGTCCTGGCGGAATTGATGTTTGGGAACATGGAGCTGAGGCTTACCACGACTAATGTAAACAAAGTTATTTTTCAAGTGTTTTTATTAAATTTGGGACAAAGATGGTGTTTGTGTAATTAAAACTGTTATCCGTTTTCACCTGCACAACTCCATTCTTTGAAACAAAATAAACATATTTAAATTATATCAACATGAAAAAGATCGAAGCAATAATAAGGGTTTCTAAGTTTCAGGCTGTAAAAGAAGCTTTGCATGCAATCGACATTGATTTCTTCTCCTATTATGACACAGTGGGTGTTGGAAATGAAAAAAACCGTAAAGGTTCCTACCGGGGAACATCAACGGATACTGAATTTATCTCCAGACGTACGCTCAATATTGTTGTTCGGGATGTCAATCTCAAGAAAACAGTCGATTGTCTTTTAAAAGCAGCTTATACCGGTGAGGTAGGAGATGGAAAGATCTTCGTATGGACGATTGATGAGTCCTATCGCATCCGTACCGGAGAATCCGGCGACGATTCGATGTACAACAAGGATTAGTTTTTCCTGAAAAAGATTAATGTCTTAAATCATACAATTCGGTTCTACATATTAATAGAACATATCACATTTCTTCAACAATTAAATTTGTTGCAATCAAGAGGAGGGGACTGTTGGGGGACAGGACCCTCTTTCTTTTATAGCTATTCGAAAACGAACAAGTAAACCAAATAGGGTATATCAAAACAGGGGTATATCAAATATAAATACACATTTACAGACATTACCCTACTGTTTTACATGTCTAATGTTAATTATTTGTATGCTATTTTAAATTAACCTATGTTTTCACATAGGTAGTTTCAGTTTAATTAATATTTTTGTTCCCAGAAATTACAAATTGATTTATTTGTTCAGGAACTACCCATTCCTGAAAAGTATTTACCCCCATATTTAGTTGTTATGAAGAAAATTGAAGCCATTGTAAGAAAAACCAAGTTTGACGAAGTACGTGCAGCCCTGCACGAAGCTGATATTGACTTTCTTTCCTGGTGGGAAGTAAAAGGACAGGGCACTGCCCGACAAGGACTGATATTCAGGGGCATCGCCTATGATGTAAATTCGGTTGCCCGCATGTATATTTCATTTGTTGTTCGCGACCAGAATGTCGAGAAATCCATAGATGCCATCCTCGAATCCGCCTATACGGGTGAAAGTGGCGATGGCCGGGTTTTCGTAAGCGATATTGCTCAATCCATCCGCATCCGTACAAAGGACAGGGGTGATGAATCGCTTTACAACAAATAGAATCCTCCGATTACAAATCCTTAAGAAGAAAATCCCATGAAGAATAAATATAAATATGCAGGACTTGCATTAACCGGATTATTGGCCCCTGCCCTGCTTTTTGCACAGGGCACTGCTGTGGCAGCGCCTGCTCCAGCCCCATACATCGATTTTGGAAATACAGCCTGGATGATCGTTGCTACAGCATTAGTTATGCTGATGACAATACCCGGACTGGCGTTATTTTATGGCGGACTGGTTCGTCAGAAGAATGTTTTAAACATCCTGATGCAGTGTTTTATATTAACTGCAGTAATCACCCTTGAATGGGTATTTTTCGGGTACAGCCTTTCATTTGGTTCGACAACAGGTGTACTTGCCCCATATATAGGTGGCTTTCATTGGGCATTCCTAAACAATATTGGCATTAACGATGTGAGTCCTTATTACATTTCACAGGCTACAGCCCGCATTCCGCATCTTTCGTTTGTACTGTTTCAATGCATGTTCGCGGTAATCACTCCTGCCCTTATTATCGGAGCTTATGCTGAACGTATTAAATTCAGGGGCTTCCTGATCTTTTCAGTACTATGGGCCATTTTTGTTTACAATCCGGTAGCACATTGGGTCTGGTCAGCCGACGGCTGGTTATTCAAATTGGGAGCCCTCGATTTTGCAGGTGGCACGGTAGTACATATCAATGCGGGTATTGCGGCCCTGGTTATGACTCTCATGATCGGAAGCAGAAGAAACTACAACAATCATCCGACAGCTCCTCATAACATTCCGTTAGTGGTCATTGGAGCAGCGCTGCTATGGTTTGGCTGGTTCGGGTTTAACGCCGGAAGTGGACTGGCAGCAGACGGTCTTGCCATCAGCGCATTCCTTGCAACACATGTTGCCACGGCAACGGCAGCTTTTACCTGGGCATTGCTCGATTGGACAATCAGTAAAAAACCAACGGTTATCGGTATTTGTACAGGTGCAGTAGCTGGATTGGTAGCAATTACACCAGCTGCCGGTTTTGTTGGAATATTGGGTGCCGTTGTAATCGGGATAGTGGTATCACTGGTTTGTTATTTCATGGTTTCGGTAGTAAAACACAAATTTGGATACGACGATTCGCTTGATGCATTTGGCGTTCATGGTATCGGAGGAATAATCGGTGCACTTGCCACCGGATTATTGGCTACACCTGCCATTCAATCTTCATACAGCGGACTGTTCTATGGCAATCCGAAACAATTCCTGATTCAAATCATTGCTACAGTTACAACAATAGTATTCTCAGGGGTGATGACTTACATCATCTTCAAGATAGTAGATAAATTCTGGGGCATACGCGCCAATCTGAAAGAAGAAATTGCAGGTCTGGACATTTCACAACAGAATGAAATGGCATACGCAGAAAGCGATTAATCCGATCTGAAAAGAGGAAAAAAGAAAGAGGAAAAGGGAAATAGGAATAAGAAATAAGGAAAGGGGAATCAGGAAAGAGGAAATAGAAATAGCATTGAAAGCGATGATTTCAGCGATTTTCCTTATTCCTATTTCCTATTTCCTATCTTGTTTAGGCCAACTTCAGATCAGTTAATAAATCAATGTAAATACTGAATCCCTCTTCTATTTCAGAAATAGATATATACTCATCGGCAGTATGCGAGCGGGCACTGTCACCGGGACCAATTTTTATGGATGGATATGGAATTACTGCCTGATCAGATGTAGTTGGTGAGCCATAATAATTCAATCCAAGACGTATTCCCCGCTGAACGATCGGATGACCAATAGGTATACCGGACGAATTCAAACGAAAAGACCGGGGTTTCATATCAGATTCAATCAGTTGATCAAGAATTTCCCAGGCTTGCTGATTTGTATAATACTCGTTGGTGCGCACATCCACCACGAAGGAACAAACATCAGGAACGACATTGTGCTGGCTCCCGGCATTGATTATTGTAACCGACATTTTCACAGATCCCAGAATCGCAGAAACCTTTTCAAAGCTAAACTGTCTGATCTTTTCAATATCACCCATGGCCTTATAGATTGCATTTTCACCTTCTTCACGGGCTGCATGACCCGACTTTCCGTGAGCCGTGCAATCAAGTACCATCAATCCCTTTTCGGCAATGGCCATCTGCATTTGGGTTGGTTCGCCAACGATTGCCAGCGATATTGGTCCCAACTCACTTAAAATACTGACCAATCCATTAGTACCCGATATTTCCTCCTCTGCCGTAGCAGCATAGATCAAATTGAAAGGAAGGTTCTCAACTAAATTAAAATGCATAAAAACAGCTAGTAAGGTGACTAAACTTCCACCCGCGTCATTACTTCCAAGCCCAAACAATACTCCATCTTCAACATCCGGAGAATACGGATCACGGGTATATCCATTTGCCGGCTTAACGGTATCAATATGCGAATTCAGTAAAATAACAGGAAGCCCGTCTTCCCAGTACCGGTTCCTTACCCAGGTATTGTTAGCCTTTGAATCAAACTTCACCTTTGAATTGATTAAAAACTGCCGGATCACCTCAGCAGCCTCCTTTTCATTCTGACTTAGAGAAGGCACTATTATAAGTGATTTAAGTAGTTCTATATATTTATCCATAGCTGAATTCATTTCAAGAGACAAAAATCAGTAAAATTCAGGAATAACTCTATTTAAAGGAATAATAAATTTGTGGTAATCTGACAAAAAAGTATTTTTACCCTTCGTAATCAAAGAAATCCAACTAACACTTATAAATTAAATCCATGGAAGATCAAATCAAAAAAGGAGTATCAAGACGTCAGTTTCTTGGAACTGCAGCAATTGGACTTGCTGGTGCGACATTACTTTCCTCATTCTCTGCAGGTAAATTACTTACAGCTGATGCCGAATTGAAACTGGGATTCATCGGCATGGGACAACAGTCAATGTTCCTGCTCAATGGATTCCTTCAGATTCCCGGCGTTAAAGTAGTTGCAGGATGTGATGTGTACGGTGTAAAACGTAAACGCTTTGAGAAACGGGTAAACGCATTCTATCAGAAGTCAGGTCAAAAGGTTGAGGTGAAGACCTACGAAAAATTTGAAGACCTGTTGAGCCGTCCGGATATCAATGTCGTTGTCATTGCAGTTCCTGATCATTCACATGCCCGGATTGCCATTGCAGCCTGTAAAGCCGGCAAAGATATTTACCTCGAAAAACCTATGACCTTTACAATTAAAGAAGGTCAGGAATTACGCTCTATGGTGCGCAAAACCAATCGTATTCTTGGTTTGGGAAGTCAACAGCGTTCTGACCCGAATTTCCAGCATGCAGTGAAACTGGTTCAGTCAGGCGCCCTCGGTAAAATGGAAAAGGTGAATGCCTATGTTGGCGCTCCACCAAAACCCTATGATCTTCCCGAAGAAAAATTACCTTCAGATTTGAACTGGGACCTTTGGTTAGGCTCTTTGCCTATGCCGATTCATTACAATGCCCAACTCGATCCACCTATCACCATTGAGCCAGAGAAAAACGAACAGTTCTGGGGCGGATGGCGCTGGTATACTGAAATGGGCGGTGGCTTTACTACCGACTGGGGCGCTCATATGTTCGACATCGCACAATGGGGCCTGGGGATGGACAGAAACGGACCCGTTGAAATTTCACCTATCGGCGATGGAACTGAATTTATGCAGTTCAAATATGCCAATGGCGTAGTAATGACTTCCGAGCCTTTTGACGCCGGAAAGACTAAAGGTGTAAAATTCATAGGTAAAGATGGCTGGATTGAAGTATCCCGTGGTACTTTCAAGGCTTCCAACGACAAGTTTCTTCCACCGGCAAAATCAAAAGATGATACTGGCCCTTACGAAACCAAGATTCCTCACCAGGTAAATTTCATAGAAGCTGTTCGTATGCGCAAAGACCCTGCAGTTCCTGTTGAAATCGGTCACAGCAGTTGTACCGTATGCAACCTTGGAAACATTGCCTGCCAACTGAAACGGACAATCAAATGGAATCCTGCCACAGAAACCTTCATTGATGATAAAGACGGTGCCGCTACAAAAATGATGCACTACGAATATCGCAAAGGCTGGAAGCTTTTATAATAAGGAAATAACATCTTCGGATGGTTCTGCATTACGCAGGTAATTTGGATAAGACCTTATTACCTGCGTTTTTTCTTTTAAATTACACTACAAAAATAATCTCATCGATGGAACTTTACGAAGGATACTTAAAAATTGTATTCAGCAGCGTTGCTGTCTACCTCTTTATAATTGTAGCAATCCGGTTGTTCGGGAAGAAAGAACTGGCCCAGCTTTCGATTATTGATCTGACCTTTATTCTGCTGATCAGCAACTCGGTTCAAAATGCCATGGTAGGTTCTGACTCCACATTGACAGGTGGTCTGGTTGCCGCCTCATCACTGTTCATTGTCAATTATCTTTTTAAATTTCTGCTTTACAGTTTTCCAAGATTGAGTACTGTTGTTCAGGGAGCAGATTTAATGCTTATTTATAAAGGACAGCTCAACACTGCGAACATGGTTAAGGCACGAATTACCAGGGAGGAAATAGTTGAAGCTGTCAGGGAACATGGAGTATCCGAAATCCGTGAAGTTGACCTTGCAGTTCTGGAAACCGATGGAAATATCAGCATCATTTCGAAGGATTACAAGCACCATACCGTCAGGAAACGGAAAGGCAGGAATAAAGTAATGAAGAGTCAGTAATACCAAACACAAAAGGCAACAACTTCCTCAGTTAAGAAAGTGATATTATCTGAAATTTAAGATGATGGACAGTTGTAGGGAAAACCTGAAAACTCCAATGCTCACTTAATCCAGCCTGAAACGATAAGTAATTGATCCGGTTTGAAATGCAGGGGCTTTTTGGTCCACATTAAATCTAGCCTGAAGTGCTGCCTTTTTTGCAGCGGCTATGAGTTCGGGATTAACGGTATTTGAGCCTTTTACGCCCGATTCGGCTTTCGTTACTGCTCCTGATTTATCAACAGTCACCTGAACAACGACAACACCTTCTTCGTTTCCAGGATAATTAGGTTTTGGCAATGATTGCGCTGTACGACCGTCCAGGCTGGCCGACACTCCATTGCCAATACCACCGCCTGGGCCGTATTTGTCAACATTGGCCGATCCTTGTGGAACACCCTGGTTCCCGGTACCGAAGGTAACACCCTGGCTGGTGCTTTTCGAATCAGGTGATCCTTTCCCTCCTCCGCCAAAGGCATTTTTAGCCTTGCTGTTAATCGCTCCCGCCTTTCGTTCCTGCGCAGCCACCAATGCAAGCCTTTGGTCATCTTCCCTCTTCTGACGGGCTAATTCAGCCTTTTCCAGTCGTTCAGATTCAGCCAGATCTTGTTTCTCCTTACGGATTTTTTCGGCTTCAAGGTCTTTGACTTTACGGGCTTCTTTCTTCTTATCGGCTGTTTCCATGGCAACCGTCTTTTCCATCTCCTGGGTCATCAGTTCTTCCTTTTCAACCGGTGCGGCTATTCTTTTGGGAGCCGGCGCCGGAGCAGTCTTGACTATGACCCTTTGTTCTACCGGTTTTTGCAGTGGAGGAGCTTCGCCTGGCGCAGGTTCTTCGAGTCCCAATCCTGTCTCTGAATCACCAAAATTCACCAGAATACCCTCTTCAGGAGGCAAGGGAAGAGTAGTGATAACGACAAAATACAGCAATAACAGAAGTATCACCGCATGGGTGACAATGGTGCCGATCAGGCCTGATTTATGTTCTGAAATAAAATTCATAATCCTTCCGTTACAATAGCATGAATCATACTGATTTTGATCTATTTCCTTACCGGTTCATACAACATATCCATAAATTCTACGGTAGTAGCTTCCAGATTAAATACAACTTTTTCAACATTAGCTACTAAAATGTTGTACGCAAAATATGCAGCAATACCAACAATTAATCCGGCCACAGTGGTTACCATTGCCTGATAAATACCCGATGACAGAAGGGAAATATTGATATTGTTTTCAGCATTTGCCATATCATAAAAAGCTTTAATCATTCCCATTACGGTTCCAAGAAATCCTAACAAAGGAGCTCCTCCGGCCACACTTGCCAATACGGGAAGTCCTTTTTCAAGTTTAGATACTTCCAGATTACCAACGTTTTCAATCGCAGTAGTCACATCGGCCATCGGACGGCCAATGCGTAAGATGCCCTTTTCAATCATGCGCGAAGTGGGTGTATTCTCACTACGGCATAATGCAAAGGCAGAATCAACTTTTCCATCAAGAATATATTCCCTGACACGGTCCATGAGACTTGTATTCACTTGTCCTGCTTTCCGTATGGCTCTATACCGGTCGAAAAATATATATACGGCAATAAAGGACAGCAAAACAATCGGAATCATGATCGGGCCACCTTTGATGGCCATATCAATAAACCCAGTTTCGACCCGGTGAGGGATAATAGCCTTCCCGACGGCCACTGCACCTCCGGTCAAACTATGATTCACCTGTAATAAGATAAAATTCACCATACGCATCTTGTTTTAGGTCAAACTTATTGTAAAACGATCCATTCCATACAAATAGTATGTCCTGCAAAAATACAACTTTATTTAAACATTTATCTCCGTAGCCGGATCACCGTCATATCGACATAATAAACAAACATATAGCTTTTGCTGTTCAGTTTGGGTTCTGTACGATTTTGTTCGAATCTTTTCTGGCTTTCTTCCATTTTAAAATACTTTTCAGCTTCCGCCACAACTCATTGATGTCATTAAAGTCTTCACGGTACGAAAGTCCTACTCCCTGCGTATAAGGCGATGTTTCGTAAATCAGGTTATTATTGGCACGATTATAAGCTTTTAATTGAAGTTTACCATTATTGGTTATTTTAACATTCACGTCAGCATCGCCCACAAAACTGTTACTGTTGCTATTGACATTTGTCCGCAGGGCTGAATTGTTCCCTATATTCCCGTTAATAGTCACCCGGTCATTAAATAGCTGGGTACTAAGGGCCAGTTCAACTTCGTCATTTGTAATCTGATTGCCCGGGCGATAATTTACCCCAATATCAAAATCATTGCTGATCTGCGATAGCCAGTTACTAAACTGATTCGAAAGCAATTCGCTGGCTGTTGACCCTACCAGATTGTTATTTGACGAGGTATATGTTCCACGAAGGTATTCCGGAGTATAAAACTTACCAAGAACCAAAAGCGACAACATCTGCTTATTCATGTCCTCATCCGAACTGATATACTGCTTGACCTCATCTTTGATGCGGTCTTCGGCTGTGGGCAATTCAATATCAAATTTGATGTCAGGATTATTCAGACTATTGGATAGGTTAATTTTACAAAGTACCGGCAATCGTTGTGCAAAATCCTTATTTTCATACACATTGCTGGCAAAAAGTTCACTCAGTGAGGCTTTCAAATGGTAGATGGCATTCAGGTTCACCGTGGCATCCATTGGATCGCCGTTCCATTGGATGGTTCCCCCCCTCTGAATTTCAAACTTTTTATTGATGACATTTTGAAGCGTAAATAAGTAATCGCCCTGTTCAAATGTATATTCACCAAAAAGCGAAATGCTACCATTATTGTCGATCCCAACCTGCATGTTACCCGATCCCTGTGAACGAATGACATCACCAATTTTCGAGTTATAAATCAACTGAACCTTGGCTTCGGGTGTTACCTCAACATTGAACTTCATCTGTAAATCCGATCCACTGTATGGAACTACCAGATCTTCCTGTTTGATTTGGTATCCACGGGATACAAAATTCAGAAAGTTATACTCCTGTGCTTCCCCTGAATAATCAAGTGAGATGTTCATTTCTGTTCCCTTTTCAGTCCGGGCTGTTCCATCAATCAGAAGCTTATCATCGTTCCCCGTAATTCGCACGATTCCACTTCCAAACAATTTTCCATAGAATGCTTCATTAATTTTGGGAGTCGTATTAAAAGCCATAATCTTTTTGGACTTGATACTCAAATCATAGACCATATTCGAAAAACTGCGGTGTTTAATTGTTCCTGAAAATACTCCCTGATTACCCAAATCATCAGTAATCCTGATCTCAGGAAAAATGATCTGGTTTCCGGCGAAGCGCACCGAATCACTCAGGTTGTAATTGACCTGAAGATCTGAAAGCATTAGCCCGGCATTTGAAGCATACAATGCGCCGGTATGCTGAAGTGCATTGAGCGGTCCGTATAGACGAACCTTCCCTGTTGCATCACCGTGAAAATTGGCAAAAGCGCTTCCCAGAAGCGGCTGAAGAATCAACAGGGAGAAATGGTCAAAATTGGTATGAATTGAAAGGCTATCCCTTCCGGGATTGTAAATTCCAAAAGCATGTAGCGTGTTTTTTTCACCCGATTTCACATCCAACTCTGCATTAATTTCCTCCGCCTCCGTGTCCCACCGGCTTTGGATACTGGCATCCCCAATAGGCTGACCAATAATACCCAATCCGGCAATTTTTAAATCTGAAAGAAATAAGGTCCGCCGGTACACATCAAAAAGCGACAGGCTTCCGTCTAATTCGCCTTTTAGTTCAAGGTCTCCGGCTATGAAAGCATTTAGTGAATTCAGGTCAATCTGATTGAAAAGAATGTTCAGCTTTTTGTCAGTGCTTTTATCAATTGATCCGTCAGCAGTAATCGACTGGCTATGACTGGAAAGTTTAAGTTTATTGAATCTGATCAAAGTGGAATCAACGGTAATAAGCGCCGAATTGATCTGCCAAAGGCTGTCGGCAAAATAAATTCGTGTGGGTTTTACCGAAATCTCAAGGTGTGGATAATTCTTTTGCTGGATGAACTTCGTACTGGTATTGATTGATCCACTATACGAAACCTCACCAAAATTATTCCATGCAAGCTTCGAATCCATTACATCATCCGAAGCTTCAGAAATAAGGGAAAGATTGTAAACTTTAAACTGTTCACCCAGATCAATTTCATCCACTTTATTGCGGATATTGAGTTTCGAATCACCATTAATAGTAACCGTAACATTCTTTAATACCGAAGACTTATATTGTATCTGGGGGAAACCGGCATTCAAAACCAATGTATTATTATCGGAACTTATGCTTCCCTCAAGTTTTGCGGGTTCCATGATTAAATCAGGAACAAGCACCTTTGCGAAACGGTTAATATCCTTTAATACCAGCCTGAAATCGAAATCATTGGTCACCTTCTGAACCGGAATTTTAATTCCAGATGAAGGAAGGTAGCGTGCAATAATGCTTTTAACGGTATAGGGAAGATTATGCAATTGGTATTTTCCCCTGATATCCGCTTCCAGAAAATCGGAACGGAGTTGCAAAAGCGGCTCAGGTTCATTGAATGTCTTCAGATCAAAATTATCAAAGGCCACCACCCCGTTTTCGTTCATGAAATGACCTTCTTTAAAGTGAATAAACCCAGCCAGGTTATCGATGTTGTTGCCTGTGAAATTGGCATTAAGTGCAAACGAAATCTCGGCTTTCTTATAGGCACTGATCAGGTTTAGCGCTTTTAAGTCAGCCTTTTCAACCAGCATATTGAAATTAAAAACAGGTACAGGAATATTCAGATCGAACTCCCCGTCGAAGCTGAACTTAAGGTTTGTATCATTAACAACCAGCTTTCCATCAAATTTACGGTTCTGGATATCCCCGTTCAGACGGATGTCCTTGTATGTGTAATTATTCACCTGAATACTGTCAATCTGACCCGAAACGGTAGCATTAAAGTCCTGGGTCTTCGGATTAAGTATTCCTTCAATGTTTCCGTTAAAAGTAACCCGATCGAGAATTTCAGTTTGCAACAACTTTCCTGCCATGAAATCTATAGTTTTCAGTTTGCCGTTTATCTTAAGTTTTTCCCCTTTTGAAGGTAAAAACGACAAGTCGGTAGTTAACACCCCCCATTTGGAACGAAAGGTACCAAAGGCTACAAAGTCGCTCAGAAATCCGGTAAAATTGCCGTTGTATTCAATGACTCCGGCCTGTAGCAAATTGTCAGGAATATTTAATTTTCCAATTTCCAGAGTTGTTGGAAGTTTCACCTTTTCAATATCATTTAAATCGGCAAACGATCGCTTCAGGTCAACGTGCATGTATGTTTTCGAAATATCGGGAAGGCCATTCATGTAGAAATCAAGGCTCAACCGGGTATTTTCACCCAAACTGAGTTCAATGTTTTTCCCTTTCAGATCCACCGGCGTGCCTGAAATTAAACCGGAAACCTCAATCTTTTCATCCATCCCTTTCAGCGAAGGAACCAGTAGGGCAATGTCTTTCAAACCAACGACCGACTTTTTGAGTTCAAGGCTAAACTTTATCTTTCCCGGATCAAGCTCTGGCCCCGTTTTACTTTTATCAATCCGGATGTTAGCTTCTGATATTACTGAATTTGGGGTCTGAATATGAAGCTTATTAATGTATACGGAATCAGGAGTGGCAATCAGGTGAGCCGAAAAATCCTGAAGCTCAAAATCTTTCCCGTTATTCATCTGTAGCCGGTTGATCTGAAAGGCAATGGTTCCGTTATGGGTCACCATATCCGAAATTCCCAGACAGATATCATTCAGGTAAATCCGATGTTTCCTCCCGGGGTACCCGGGATCGTAATATGAATACCTTACTTTCGCATCGTTAAACTCAAAACGTTTCATGGTGAGATCAAAATTAACACTGTCGATTTTCAAGGTATCCTTTGTCTTCAGTAATTTGACCAGGAACTCATAATTCGGTGTCCCGAGCGAATCAGTATCGATATGAATGACGGTTTTATTCAATTTAAGCTGATTAATTCCGACATAAAACCTTTTGATGCTGAACGAATCAACATTGGCAACCAGTTCCTGAACAAATAAAAGTGAGTCGTGTTTCTGATCTTCAATCAATACATCCTGAAGGACTATTTTATTGAAAAAAGCGATAGAAACGCCTTTTACCGTGACGGTTGTATTATATTTCTCCGAAAGATGTTCTGCGAGGATATGGGTTAAATAAGTTTGCACCACCGGACTCTGAAGTATCAGCCAGGAAGAAAAGATAAGGACACCCAAGGTGCCCAGAATGGACAATCCTATTTTAAATGTTTTTTTGATATTTTTGTCGCTCAAATATGAATACAAAATAATACAATTACCCGGATAAAAACCAGTCTGCCTAACAATTTAACGAACTAACAGACTTTTTATTGATCTCAATGAATAAAGAAAATGACATCCTGATTTTGGGAATCGAATCATCCTGCGATGATACTTCAGCTTCGGTGATTAAAAACGGGTACCTTCTCTCAAATATCATTGCCGGGCAGAAGGTTCACGAAGCATACGGAGGTGTAGTTCCTGAACTGGCCAGCCGGGCACATCAGCAAAATATTGTTCCCGTGGTCGATCAGGCGCTCAAACAGGCAGGAGTATTGCCGGAAGAGATCACTGCCATCGCCTTTACCCGTGGCCCCGGTCTATTGGGATCACTGCTCGTGGGAACTTCATTTGCCAAAGGTTTTTCGCTGGCCACAGGTGCTCCCATGATCGACATCAATCACCTTCAGGCACATGTACTTGCCCATTTCATTCAGGAATACAATACCCCCTATGACCCGCCTAAATTTCCTTTCTTGTGTCTGCTGGTATCAGGAGGAAATTCGCAGATTATCGTAGTTAAGGATTATCTTGACATGGAAGTATTGGGTCAAACCATCGACGACGCTGCCGGAGAAGCATTCGACAAGTGTGCCAAAGTGATGGGACTCCCCTACCCCGGCGGACCGTTTGTCGATCGGTTAGCCAAAGAAGGCAACCCGGATGCCTTTAAATTCTCGAAACCACGCATCCCCAATTTCGACTATAGCTTCAGTGGATTAAAAACCAGCTTCCTGTATTATCTGCGCGATCAATTGAAAGAGAATGAAAACTTTATTGAAGAACGAAAGGCCGATCTGTGTGCTTCGCTTCAAAAAACAATCATCGATATATTGCTCGATAAGCTGGTGAAAGCAGCCAAAGAAACCGGTATCCGCGAAATCACGGTTGCCGGGGGTGTTTCAGCCAATTCAGGTCTGCGCGAAGCGCTGATGCAAACAGCCGTTAAATATCGCTGGAAAATGCATATCCCCAAATTTGCATTTACGACTGATAATGCGGCCATGATTGCCATTACAGGCTATTTCAAATACCAGAAGGGCGAATTTACAGGCATGGATGCCGTACCTTTTGCCCGAATGGATATCAGGGTATAAAAAACAGGAAAAGGGAATAGGGAAAAAGGAAAAAGGGAACAAACCACAGCCATTTTCATTGGTATCGAAAACGATTAGTCCATTTTTCTGAAGGATTTAGTTCTGCTTGCTTACCGTTTTCCTGTCCTTTGTGCTGCTTATTATCCAAACCGCTTTCCGCCATAGGATTCCATCTTAAAAAAAGAGATGGAATCCCATCACTTCTCACAGATAAACCGTGAATGGGTCATATTTGTGCAATACCAAGGCTATACCTGCT
>DIZL01000027.1:17176-66761 GCA_002429385.1 Prolixibacteraceae bacterium UBA6029
AGCAGGTATAGCCTTGGTATTGCCTTGGTACTGCATTATTAAAATGGGAAATGATTTCATGAAAGACCGTATTGTCAGAATTTCATCTATTAAATTAAGAATATTAGGTAGGGAAAGCAGTATCGCGAATAATCCTGTACCGCAGGAAAAGCTTATAAATTTAGCTCATATACTCACAATTTTTTCAGCATCCACAAACCGCAGCCGAAGTGTTTGGTGTTGCCTAATGGTGCCGGCAAGTATTCAAATCCGAACTTTTCATAGATCTTCAGCGCCAGATGCAATTCAGTCAGGGTTTCGAGATATACCTGCTGAAATCCATTATCCCGGGCTGTTTGCAGGCAATGTTCAATTAATGTGCGACCCAGGCCAATGCCGCGTGCTTCGGGAAGCAAATACATTTTCACCAGCTCACAGGTTACTTCAGGTAATCCTTCAGTCGGGAAAATGCCGCCACCTCCCAGTATTTTACCTTCAGACTCTGCCACGAAATAGGCGGATCTGGGCATGAGAAACAGTTCGGACAAGGCATCGGTACTCGAATCGAAATAGACTGTTCCGGGACGGTTAGCACCAAACTCAGCCAGAGTATTACGTATTATAATTGCAAGCTGACCATTGTTGGATGGCTGAATGGTACGTATTTTCAGGTCTGAAGGAAGATGGAAAGTTGGGTCGGTCATAGGTTATTCATTATCATAGCTAATGAGAACAGAAAGGAATGTATGTTTCGGGAATAATCTGAATACAATTAGATTAGACCTTCATTCTTCAATATCTCCATAATCTTTGCTTTTGATATAGAAGCAATTTCACTTTTATCATAAATGGATATCAAAGTTACATCTTTATCGTTTTCTGTTACCAATAATTCTAAAGTAATTATCCTGAATCCTCCACTTTTCCCCTTATTTTTCGATTTTACCAATAGCCTGTATTTATAAATGCCACCACCCAAATCAACAGGAATGTTATTTGTCATATTTTCAAGAAACAAATTCAAATCATCATCAATAGACTGAAATTTCTTCTTGTATCTCTTATACCTCTTATTGAAACTTGGGGTGAAGTAAACCGCTATCTTCATTTAAATAATTCTTCTATCGGTTTTCTTTTACCTGCCTTTACCTCCTTAATAGAGGTTTTAATATCATCGTAAATATCTTCCTTTTCGATTTCCACAAAAGTACCGTCTTTAGCCATTTCAGTAATAAGTCCGAAAAGGTACTTCCCCTTACTGTTGCGGGTGTCAATTTTTATCGTAAGTGTTTCCATATCATGTCTATTTTGAAACAAAGCTACAAAACTAAGTGGTAAGTACCAATTTGATGATTCTCTTTTATCTGATTAAATTGTAATTATCAGTTTATTCCTTTCCACCATTCAGATGTAGAAGCAAATTCATCCAGGTTTACCTCTTCTCCGATCATGGGATGAATGAGTGGAATATTTAAGCGGCGAGCCTCTTTGGTGACCCTTTCAATCGGTTCGTCCCAGGCATGAAGTGAGAGTGCAAACTTGGCCCAATGCACGGGCATCAGGACCTTCGACTTTAAATCGATGGCTGCCTGGACGGTTTGTTCCGGCATCATATGGATGTATTTCCAGGATTTGTTGTACTGACCACATTCGAGCAGGGCAAGATCAAACGGACCATGTTCGGCGCCTATCCGGGCGAAATGGGTATCATAACCTGAATCACCACCTATGAAGATCTTTTTCGATGGTGTTTGTAAAACGAATGAGCACCACAGCGACTGATTGCGTTTCGTATTTCTTCCGGAGAAATGACGCCCGGGAGTAGCGGTGATCCGAAATCCGGAATCCAAAACAGCCTGTTCGTTCCAGTCCAGTTCTATGATTTTATCCGGATTGAACCCCCAGTATTCCAGATGAGCTCCAACGCCCAGCCCCGTAATTACTTTTCCAACCCGGGGCTTCAACTTCATCACGGTTTGATAATCCAGGTGATCCCAGTGGTCGTGTGTAATAATCAGATAGTCGATTGAAGGCATGTCCTCTGCGTTATATACATCGCTGCCGGGAAAGCTTCCGACCATAAACGAGAATGGGGATGCGCTGCCACTGAACACAGGATCGACCAATATCTTCTTACCGTCAATCTGCATAAAGTAGGATGAATGCCCAAACCATACCAGTATATTTCGTTCAGGATCCAATGTCATGAGATTGGTCTTTTTCGAGGGCAATCGGCTTTCCGGCTTTTTTCGTTTGCTGATCTTGAAAATGCCATCCCTGATCATCTCAAATCTGCTTACATCTTCTGCAAAGATGGGAGTAAAGGTCAGGTTTTGGAATGAACCGTCTTTGTAGTTAGGTGATTTTTTAATTCGTTCTAAACGTTTGCCTGATGCAGCTTTGCCAAATTGAGTTTGATTTATAATGATCACTGTGGCCAGTGATATAAGTATCAGAATTGATAATATTACGTACATAGTTTTCCTCATTTATTCCCGTTTGCTTTGGCCAATAATTTCATGTCCTTCATTTCCAGAATATTTTTAGTATACCCGGTTAAAGAAGCATTAATCAAGGCTACAGCCAAATCTTTCAAGGTAATTACCAGATTGGGAGTAATTACTTTCATCAAAGAAAATAATCCTTTCAGGTATTTATAAGTCTTGTAATACGTTTGCGACGGCTTCAGTGGCAGAAACGGCTCAATTCCTCCCGGCCGAAAATTATATACCTGTTTGAAGGACAATTTCATTAAATCGTTTTCGGTTTTACCTTTTACACGTGCCCACATGGTTCTTCCTTTTTCACTACTATCGGTGCCTGCTCCCGAAATGTAGCAGAAAATCATATCAGGGTTTAGGGTAGCAAGTGTTGTCGCAAAATTTAATGTCAACGTATAAGTAAACCTGGTATATTCAGCTTCGTTTTTACCCAATGAAGTAACGCCAAGGCAGAAATAGCATGCATTGTAGTCGGTTATCCTATCTTTTAGCGATGTGATATCAAAGAAATCACCGTGAATGATCTCAGTTAGTTTAGGATGCGAATAGCCACAAGTGGTGCGTGTTATCACCAAAACCTTTTCAACTTCAGGGTGATGCAGGCATTCATAAAGAACGCCTTCGCCAACCATTCCGGTGGCACCTGTAATAATGACTTTTAGCTTTTGCATTGCTCTCTGAAATATAACTTTACAAACTACTGTAACATACTCAATAATAACCAAGGTTCTGTAATTACTCCGTTTGAACTTCAGTTAAACTGACCGAAAGACACAGATATAAAAATCATTCATCATGTAATGAGTATTTAAATCCGTTGAATTTGTTTCTCAAATGCCTGTACCTATTAATAATTTTCACCAGGAGCATTGGTAAATGGATCACTAACAAAAGGACGAACATCAGTCAGTAACATTCCTGCAGTTTGAGCGGCTTGCATTCCCAGTTCTCCATCCTCAAACACCTGGCAAAACGTTGGATCAACATGAAGTAGTTCTGCACATTTCAGAAATGTTTCGGGTTCAGGTTTGTGGCGATCTACATCATCTGCCGTTACAATCACATCAAATAAATGATCAATCATCAGTTCCTTCATCTGAAGCATTGCGCTTGTACGACTGGCACCTGTTCCCACCGCCATTGGTATTTTCCCGTGTGCATTTTTCATCAGATCTACTACCGCATCATGGGGCCTGATCTTATTGATGTTCTTCCAGAATTCCTGTTGTTTCATTCCGACAATCTCCTCAGCATCAATGCTCAGATTCTTTTCTTTTTTAATTCGTTCAGCAAAAGCTATAGTCGGCATTCCTGTCATTTCCACAAGGATGTGTTCGTCAAAACTGCAACTCAGTTTTTCGCATACCGTATGCCAGCTGGCCATGTGAACAGGTAGCGAATCCGATAATGTCCCGTCAAGATCAAAAATCAGCGCTTTCGCCTGTGGATGTATTTCAAGTTTCATGAAGTTCGAATTTCGTTTAAGCAATCCGATCTCTTTAGAAAGATCGGATCACTGACTTTCATTTTTACAGGCAGCAAAATTAACAAACTTTCCTGCATAGAAATTTGAATCAGAAAGTTTGTGGTTAAGAAGAAATATTCTCATTTTTGTATGCCTACCAGTTCCTACCGGTTCGTATCATTTTATAGCTTTATACTTAAACCCAACTTTATGAAGTATTTCTTATTTATAGTTCTTGCAGTCCTCATTTCAACAGCTTCGGGTAAAAGCAAGTACAAGAATATTCCTTATGACGAAAAGACTCCGCATGACTGGGAAAATCCTGCAGTTTCCGAACTAAACCGGGAAGCTCAGCGTGCATATTTTATTCCTTTCGCCACAGTTGATCAGGCCATCCAGAATGATATATGGAAATCGCCCTTCATTCAATCACTCAACGGAACCTGGCAATTTCACCTGTCACACACGCCCTATGTACGTCCTTTCTACTTTTTCAAAGATGATTACGATACCGATGACTGGTCAACAATTAAAGTACCCGGAAACTGGGAATTACAGGGATTTGATGTGCCAATCTATACCAACATCAGGTATCCCTTTGAAAAAAACCCACCCTACATTCAGAAATTCTACAATCCTGTAGGGTCTTACAAACGCACCTTCACCATTCCTGAAAACTGGAACGGACAGGACATCATTCTTCATTTTGGAGCCGTCACATCAGCCATGTATGTCTGGATAAACGAACAAAAGGTGGGATACAGCGAAGACAGCAAAACACCTGCTGAATTTAATATCACCAAATACCTGAAGAAGGGTTCCAATTCTCTGGCCGTTGAAGTTTACCGCTGGTGCGATGGAAGTTACCTCGAAGACCAGGATTTCTGGCGAATGAGCGGAATGACCCGTGATGTATTCCTCATGGCCCGAAACCCTCAACACATAAGTGACTTTCGGGTTTCTTCGTCATTGGTAAATAATTATAAAGACGGAGAATTTAAACTCACCGTTGAAGTTGCCAATTCAGCTGCGAAGACCTTGCCTCTTAATGTTGAAGCTGTTCTGATGGATGGAGCGAAAAAGGTTGCTGAAATGAAACAATCCTTTCAAACTACAGGCAAATCTGTTTCAACAATTCTTAATACAAAAATTTCCGCAGCCAAACCATGGTCATCTGAAAACCCGAATCTTTATCAACTCCTGATCACCTTAAAAGATGGGTCAGGAAAAGTGATTGAGGTTCTCCGTCAGGATGTAGGCTTTCGCACCGTTGAGATTAAGAATGCACAGCTTCTCGTGAACGGTGTGGCTATATATGTAAAAGGTGTCGATATGCACGAGCACAACCAAATAACAGGACATTATCAGGACGAAGCCACAATGCTAAAGGATATTTTCCTGATGAAATCTCACAATATCAATGCTGTCCGCTGTTCGCATTATCCTGAACCTGAACGCTGGTACGAGCTCTGCAATAAATATGGTATTTTTCTTGTAGATGAAGCCAACATCGAATCACATGGAATGGGCTACGGTTCAAAATCGTTGGCCAAGGATCCTGTTTGGAAAGATGCTCACCTCTTCCGTACTAAAAACATGTTTGAGCGTGATAAAAACCAACCTTCGGTCATTATCTGGTCTCTGGGAAATGAAGCCGGGAATGGGGTAAACTTTGAAGCGACTTACGCTTATCTGAAGTCAGTCGATCAAAGTCGCCCTGTTCAGTATGAGCAAGCCGGCGGCGGAGCAAATACTGACATAATGAACCCGATGTATGCACGGATCAACAATATGGAAGACTATGCCAAAGGCAAACCCACCAAACCTTACATTCAATGCGAATATGCCCATTCCATGGGAAACAGCACAGGTAATCTTCAGGATTATTGGGATATGATTGAGAAATACCCGGTTTTGCAGGGAGGTTTCATCTGGGATTGGGTCGAACAGGGAATCCTGACCAAAGATGCTCAGGGCAATAAATTCTGGGCTTACGGTGGTGATCTGGGCAGCGATACACTTTATACTGATGGTAATTTCAATTGCAACGGACTCATCAATCCTGACCGAACTGCCAAACCAGGTTTGATTGAAGTTGGTAAAGTTTACCAGAATATCGGGTTTAAAGCTATAAACCTGAACACAGGCGAAATTGAAATACGCAATAAAAACTCATTTACTAATCTTACCGAATTTGATTTCGAATGGGAAGTTGTTGCTGATGGCAAAGTCATTAAAGTGGGGAAGTTATCCAATCTTGACCTTGCTCCAAATACAAGCAAAAAGATACAGTTCGATCTGAAAGTTGAAGTACAACCTGCAACCGAATACTTCCTGAATATTTCGGCCAAACTGAAGAAAGCCAAAGGACTATTACCTGCCGGAACCAAAGTGGCTTATGAACAATTCCTGTTGCCATTTAATACAAAAGCAGTGCCTGTGCCGAAGAGTTCACTTCCCGCGGTTACTTCAAAAGAAGAGGGAAACATGTTCATTGTTGAAGGAAAAGGGTTCAGGATCAACTTCAGCAAAGAAGAAGCTACCTTAAAGAATTATCAATTAAATGGTAAGGATATGTTGCTGGCCGGACCTGTTCCGAATTTCTGGCGTGCACCGATTGATAATGACTTCGGAAATGGATTGGATAAGAGAAGCCGTGTATGGAGAAAAGCAGGAGAAAGGAAAACCATCAAATCAGCCACAATCAAACAAGTTGGAAACGAAGTGAATGTAAACTTCAACTTTGATCTTAAAAACGATAAAAATCAGGTCATCGCAAATTACATTTCGGACTATATTATACTCGGAACAGGTGAGGTGGTTGTAAACAACAGCTTCAGGATGATGAAAGATTCGTTGCCTGAAATCATACGGTTTGGGGTAAACCTGGTGATGCCACGCGAATTTGATCAGATGAGCTGGCTGGGTCGAGGCCCTCATGAATCATATGCTGACCGTTATACCAGCGCTTTGGTTGGACTTTATTCAGGATCAGTTGCCGATCAGTATTTTCCTTATGTCCGTCCTCAGGAAAATGGAAATAAGATTGACGTTCGTTGGTTGAGTATTACTAACAAAGAAGGTCTGGGACTAGAGTTTATAGGACTTCCGCTTCTTTCAGTTAGCGCCCATCATCAGATCATGGAAGATTTCGAATCACCTGACCGTACCGACGGAGGAGCAAAAGCAGGGCTAAAGATGATCCGCCGTCACCTCAATGATGTGAAACCACGCAACCTGACTTCCATAAACATTGACTATAAGCAGCAGGGTATTGGTGGTGATGATAGCTGGGGAGCCTGGACACACGATCAGTATCGTTTAAGGGAAAAATCGTATACTTATTCTTTCCGTATTTGCCCGTTAAAACCAGGCGAAAAGGCGGTTGAAAAAGCGAAGATCATTTATCAGTAGATAACCAAACAGACATCCTATGAAAGCGGCAAACTCCTGATCACAATTTGCCGCTTTCATCATTTACAGCATCAGTTCACCGAACTTTAAACTTTGAACTTTGAACCTGAAACTTTAAACTTCCTTATACCACCCCGAATACATGCCATACGCTTTGGCAATACGTTTGATTTCTCCTTCAAGCAATTCAGGGCTGATGTCTTTTATCTTTTTGGCTGGAATGCCGGCATAAACGCTGCCGCTTTCAACCCGCGTTCCCTTGCTGACAACAGAACCTGCTGCTATAATGCTATTACTTTCAATAATAACATCATCCAGAACGACAGCATTCATTCCAATCATTACATTGTCGTGAACCGTACAACCGTGCAAAATAGCCCCATGAGCGATCGTTACACAATTTCCGATATTGGTTGGCGATTTCTGATAGGTTGCATGAATTACTGCATTGTCCTGAACATTGGTATTGTTTCCTATCCGTATATAATAAACATCACCGCGCAACACTGCACCATACCAGATACTACAGTCGTTTCCCATTATCACATCTCCAATAATAGTTGCCGTTTCGGCAAGAAAACAATTTTCTCCGAATTCAGGAGTTTTACCTAATATAGTTTTTATCAGTGCCATTTTATGATTTCAGTTTAATTACAGAACAAAGATACAAAATAGAGTAAACGCTTATTACCAGATTCGAAACTTCCTTTTGAATGTAATTGAATTGAATATTTAGCTGTTTATTTAACCTTGAAGAGTCGCATACCTGTATGCCCATTCAAAGTTCTGGTTTACGAAAATGCCATCCGTTAAAGTAACTTATCGGAGGAATTTTGCACTAAGACGGAACGGGTTCGGGAGGGGAACGGGAAGGGAACGAGAGGGTATTCCTTGTCTATATCTGTACTATGACTGATCTATAACTGTACAAAGATCGAGATCTTAGTACAGTTGCAAATCAATCATAGATTAATCTATCCGAAGCAAATACGACGCAATCCCTTCCCGGATACACTCCGTGTAGGTCGAAAGCAGGTTTATTGCTTTACTGAAGAAAATCTGAATGGATAAAAAATTATGGGCCGAAGCCAATGGACTCATTTCTGAACCATTTAGTCAGACTTTGACTTGAGCACATTCGAAGGCTAAAGATATAAAATTCGGGATAAAAAAACGCAAGAAATAATCGATTCAAAGTAAGTTTGATTCACAGTATAACAATAATACTTGTATTTAGATATTGACATATGTCTAATCAAAAAATTAAGACTATCCGGTCAGTCTTATTAAATAATGGTTATTTTTGCTGCGTTAAAAAAAGCAAGCTACTGATGAAGAAAATGAATTAGATATTATTGACTTAATTACTAAACATTTAGAAGATACTAATTAATATATATATTTCATATGGAACGGCAATCAATTGGCTGGGATGATCAACTTAACTGAAGATACGTCGTGCATGTGAACAAGCTGGAGATATGTTTAATAACTCAAAAAGTTTAGAATGAAAAACACAAAAGTAATAGAACTGGAAGAAGTCGCTATTCGGTTCTCGGGGGATTCGGGCGATGGAATGCAATTGACGGGAACACTGTTTTCGGATACCTCGGCGTTATTGGGAAACGACATTTCTACTTTCCCTGATTATCCATCCGAAATCAGGGCACCGCAAGGTACAGTTGGAGGAGTATCCGGTTTCCAGGTTCAATTTGGAAAGAAGAAAATCACCACTCCCGGCGATTTGGCTCATGTGCTGGTTGCCATGAATCCTGCGGCGCTAAAGGCCAATGCGGCATATATGAATCCGGGGGGGACCATCATTTTTGACGTGGATTCATTTAGTGAAAAGAATTTAGAGAAAGCACAGTTTAAAACTAACGACCCGTTTACGGAGTTAAAGCTGAACGATTATTCCCTGATTCCGGTTCCAATTACCAGCATGACCAAAGAGAGTCTGAAGGAACTTGAACTCGACAACAAGAGTATATTACGGTGCAAAAATATGTTCGCACTGGGATTAATCTGCTGGATGTTTGATCGTCCGCTCGATTATATTGAAGGCTTTATTCAGAAAAAGTTCGGAAAGAAAAGCCCTATAATTGCCGAAGCAAACCTTTGCGTGGTGCATGCAGGATATAATTACGGTATGAACCTGCAGCATATGACTCCGCAATACATTGTACATCCTGCCCCAATCGAAAAAGGCATCTACCGCAATGTGAACGGAAACCTTGCTACGGCATGGGGATTACTTGCCGCTGCTGAGAAATCAGGGCTTGAACTTTTTATAGGCTCCTACCCTATTACCCCGGCTACTGACATTTTACAGGCTCTTGCCGAACGAAAAGACCTGGGAGTAAAATCATTTCAGGCTGAAGATGAGATTGCAGGTATCTGTACCACTATCGGCGCAGCATTTGCAGGAGATTTGGCCGTTACTTCCACCTCAGGACCTGGATTTGCGCTTAAATCAGAAGCACTTGGTCTTTCGGTTATGGCCGAATTACCGATTGTTGTGGTCAACGTTCAACGTGGTGGACCATCAACAGGGTTACCAACAAAAACTGAACAATCCGACTTATTACAAACCCTATACGGACGGAATGGTGAGAGCCCTGTAGTCGTTTTGGCTGCAAGTACTCCATCCGACTGTTTCTACTATGCGTTTCTTGCAGCAAAAATTGCCCTTGAACGAATGGTCCCGGTTGTACTATTAACCGACGGATTCTTAGGCAACGGCAGCGAACCTTGGAGAGTTCCTGCAATGAGTGAACTCCCGCCAATCACACCAAGGAAAGCAAAGAATCCAGAAACTTACTTACCCTACAACCGCGATCCTGAAACACTTGCTAGAGAGTGGGCCATTCCCGGAATGGAAGGTTTTGAACACCGGGTTGGAGGATTGGAAAAAAATAATGCAGGAGGTGTAAACCAGGATCCTGATAACCATCAGCGGAACAGTGAAATCAGGGCAGCCAAGGTCGAGAAAGTGGTCGAAATGATTCCTGAACTTGAAGTTGCAGGCGAACCTGAAGGCGATTTACTGGTAGTTGGATGGGGAGGTACCTACGGACATATGATCAGTTCAGTTCTGGCCATGCAGGCAACCGGTAAAAAAGTTAGCCTGGCACATTTCAATTATATAAAGCCTCTTCCAAAAAATACAGCTGAAGTATTCGGCAAGTTTAAAAAGATCGTGGTCTGTGAATTAAATATGGGTCAGTTTGCCAGCTATCTGCGCGACAAGTTACCTGAATTTAAATACAACCAGGTAAACAAGATGAAAGGACTTCCTTTCTCGGTGCACGAATTAGTTGAAAACTTTGATAAATTACTGGAGGCTTAATCATGACAAAATTTAATTATACTGCCAAAGATTTTAAAAGTGCTGCTGAAGTTCGGTGGTGCCCTGGTTGTGGCGACTATGCCATTATGAATGCGGTTCAGAAAACAATGGCCGACATGGACATTGCCCATAAAGATTTTGCGGTTATCTCAGGCATTGGATGTTCCTCAAGGTTTCCGTATTACATGAGCACTTATGGATTCCATACGATTCACGGACGTGCAGCCGCTATTGCTTCAGGTGTAAAATCAGCAAATCCTGCATTAACGGTTTGGGTAATGACTGGTGATGGTGACTCACTAGCAATAGGAGGAAACCATTTCATTCACCTGGTTCGACGGAACATTAACGTGAACCTGGTTCTTTTCAACAACAAGATCTACGGATTGACCAAAGGCCAGTATTCTCCGACATCAGACAGGGGCAAGATTACAAAAACCTCACCCTTTGGAACAATCGAAGATTCATTTGTCCCTGGGCAATTGGTTCTTGGCTCACGTGGTACATTCTTTGCCCGTGCCGTTGATAATAATATTAAGCACACCCAGGAAGTACTTGCTGATGCGGCTCAGCATAAGGGGACTTCAGTGATTGAGGTACTGCAAAACTGTGTCATTTTTAACGATGGAATACACGAACATATATCCGACCCAAAGTTCCGTGCAGAGCGTCAATTGTTCCTGAAGAAAGGTCAGCCAATGATTTTTGGTGAACAGGAGGACAAAGGTTTGATTCTCGAAAACGGCAGGCTGAAAGTGGTTAAAATTGGCGAAAACGGAGTTACCATTAAGGATATTCTGGTTCACGAACCTGCGGAAGACAACCTTGGGTTGCAGGTTGCACTGATCAATATGGCTCTTCCTGAATACCCTGTAGCTATGGGAGTTATCCGAAGTGTGGAAGCTCCTGTTTACGATCAGGAAATGAAGAAACAGATTGAAACCGTTCAGAAAACACGAAAGATAACCTGCATGGACGATTTGCTCCAATCGGGTAATACATGGACTGTTGAAGGTGAAAACTGTGATGAACCGGTTAAGTTCTTCGACAACAAATGCTTCGGATAGCTAATAACTACAAATAATATTCATAGGGCTGACGGGAAATTCCTTTCAGCCCTTTTTAAAATCTATATTTTTATACTTTTACAACCCACAAAGAGATTTTATTTATAGCATGGTGTCAATGGCCTATTCCAAAACTACTGAATTAGATTTATCGAACTTATGTTTCTCCCCTGAGAAGGGAAATACGCTTTGTGAAAAGCTTACCGACTGTTACAGACAGTTTGCTGAAAATATGCAGAAGAGTTTTCAGAAGAGTTCAATAGTTAAGCAGACAATTTTCATATCTACTCCGAATAACTCAGAATATCTTCAGCACAAGAAAGAATTACTGGCTTGTGCAGAAGATTATTTTGATGAATTGCCTCCCACCTCCATAATTGCACAAACACCTGAGAATGGATCACTTGCAATTGAATTCATTTGCATTCCAGGATTACAGTCCGATGAACTTTCTCACAGAAAGATTGATGAAGATTCGTGGCTTGTCATTCAATGTGATCGAATGAAGATGGTGATTGCCGTTGGATCAGGTGATGCCCGTGAAAGCGCTGATATTTTCAGTCAGAGCGATTCGGCATTTCGGCAATTGAACGGTATTTTGCGGGAGGAAGGAATGGACTTTTCGGATATCATCCGTCAATGGAATTATATTGAACAGATTACCACGACTGTTATTTACGATCATTCACCAAGCCAGCATTACCAGATTTTCAATGATGTACGCTCAAAACAATATCAACCTGCCAGTTTTAAAAATGGTTATCCCGCTGCCACAGGGATAGGTATGGATTTTGGGGGAATCATTATCGACATGATTGCAGCAAAATTCGAGGACGAAGGTTCTGTGGTCGCTATCAAAAGCCCTGTTCAGCTTGATGCCTATTCCTATTCGAAGGAAGTACTGGCTGATAACAACCTCATGACGGATTTCTGCAAAACAACACCAAAATTTGAACGTGCAAAGATTGTCAGGACTCCAAGCAATAATTGTATATTTATCTCCGGCACTGCAGCAATATCAGGTCAAGAAAGTCTTCAGCAATTGTGTCCTGAAACTCAGACTGAAATGACCATTCAAAATATTTTAAGTTTGATCTCAACGGACAATCTGCAGAAACATGGAATTAGCGGGTATGAAAAGGCAAATATCAATTTTCTTCGGGTTTATGTGAAGTATCCAAAAGATATTCCGGCAGTCCGTTCTGTATGCCTTAAGTATTTCTCACAAATACCTATTTCATTTGTTGTTGCAGATATTTGCCGTTCGGAATTGCTTGTTGAAATTGAAGGACAGGCAGAACTGATTTAAAAATAATGAATGTCCGTTTGAATACCTATATACTCATATGGACAGTTAAATGTTGTCATTGTTGTAGTAGTTGTGATGGTTGTGGTGGTCATCAAGTAGCCAGGAAACAACCAACATAACCACCATAACCATTACAACATTTAACTGTCCATATGAAAATATAGGTATACAAACAAATATTCATAAAAAATATCAGGGATCGTCTTTTTGATATTATTCAAATAAGACATAGATTAGAGGCTTGAATTTTTATTCATCAAACTGTTAGACCAATTGTAAAACATTGCTTAACATTTCCCTCATGCAATCGAATTTAAGGAATGCAACAAACTTACTACTCTTATTCCTCGCACTATCGGCCTGGTACTTTATTGCCACAGTAATTAATCCTGAATTGTATTATTTCATACAACAGTCGGCCTTTCTGACAGATCCTTTGTATTTCCAGAGTTTTGTCAGGTATCCGGGCGGAATAGCCGATTATGTTTCAGCCTTCGTGGCTCAATTCTTTTATTTTAAAGTATTTGGAAGTTTTCTGATTGTTTTGGTAGCTTCACTACTGGGAATCATTGCCATAAACCTCGTCCAGCGAATATCCGGAAAAATAAAACTGAATTTTGGTATCTTTGCACTTCTTCTGCTATTATCAATTTTAGTACAATGTAACTATTACTACCCGTTCTATGCCAGTATCAGATTACTAATAGCATCGGTATTTATATGGATTTTTACTTTCCTTATTTTAAAGTTCCCCCATATTCGCCAATATATTTGCTTTTTGATGGCTGTAATCTTGTTCTATCTGGCGGGTGGAGCGGCACTTTTTGTTTTTGCGGTTTCGATTATTCTCATACAAATACGGTTTTCGCAAAACCGGACCGATCTTTTAATTCTACCGGTTTTCGTGGCATTTGTAGCATTTGTACCCTGGGTCTCCTATAAATTTATCTTTCTGGTTGACCATAATTTGGTTTATTCCATTACTCACAGCAAGAAACCTATGATTATTTCATATGTGCCTGGCTATTTGTTATATACATTATACACTGTTCTTCCTATCCTGATTTTAATTGCAGTTATTTCCAATAAGCTTTCAAAGAGATCTGAAAATAAGACTATTTTACCAATCGAAAGCATTGGTGAAAATTCGCAGGTAAAAACCAAGGGAAGCAAAATAAAGGGCAAGCCTGAAAAGTCAGAAACTTCAACTATTAAGGTACAGAAGACGCGGGTATTCAACACTCAGGCATTCCTGCTGAGCTTCCAATTTATTATTATTCTGGCGCTTGCCGTTGGCTCATTAAGTTTTACAATTGATACTGAAAAGAGAAATAAGTTATTGGTTTCCTTCTATGGCGCAAACGGCGATTGGGCTAATGTAATAAAAACAGCTGAAAGCCTTAAAGAATATGACTTATATGTAAACGTTGAATACAACAAAGCGCTTGCCAATACTGGGAACCTTGCTCATAATCTATTTAATTACAATCAATTGGCAGGCTCAGGCGGATTATTTTTAGATGGAGCCGTGACAAGCGATGTGCCATTCATTTGCAGCGATCAATATTACGATTTGGGATTTATGCACGAATCGGAGCATTGGACCTTTGAGGCACAAACCATTTTCCCAAACAGCCCCCGTCTCATGAAACGTCTGGTACAAATCAACCTCGTCAGCGGGAATTATAAACAGGCCGAAGTCTTTCTCAGGAAACTGGATAAAAACATGTTATATCATAATTGGGTGGCCAACTTTCAAAAATACGTTGACGATACGACATTGATTAGTAGAAATCAGGAGTTTGCATGGAAAAGAAGATGTGAGCCTATCGGTAACTTCACCGCAAGCAGTTATGTCGAAAAATTGAAGAAATTACTGGAAGCCAATCCGGCAAACAAGATGGCCTATGAATATTTAGTTTGCACTAGCCTGCTTGATGGCGATCTGGGCACATTTGCGGCCAAAATCAGCGAGAATTCTGTCTCTTCAGGGAATCTGCTTCCCCGTTCGTGGGATGAAGCAATGGTCCTGTATTACTACATGTCGAGAAAGATACCTTCAGCTAAAGAAGTTCAATACAGCAGACAGAGCATCGATAAGTTTTCCTCTTTTATAAAGGCAATAAAACCATTTGGCAACAATTGGCGAAAGGCCAGAAAATCGCTAAAGAAAGATTTTGGGAACACCTACTGGTACTACCTTAAATGCCTGAGTCCGAATGTAACTAAAGCTCAACTCAAAAAACAGAAATTCGATGAATAGAATAATACAAATCCTCACAATCTCTATATTCACAATATTTATCTATTCGTGTTCAAGTGATATAAAAAATTGTACACAAATTGATCGGTTGCCTGTTATCTTGCCAGACTACTCAGGAATCACTATACCGCCCAACATAGCGCCTTTGAATTTCATCGTAAAAGAAAAGGGTATTGCATTTGTGGCAAAAATCTCGTCTAATGGAGAAACGCCGATTACCGTTGAGAATAAAAACGGGATAATTGATATTGACATCAAAAAGTGGCACAGTCTTCTGGCTAAAGCTAAAGGGAAGGAAATAGCCACTGACATTTATGTGAAAAAGGAGGATGGTAAATGGCAGAAATTTAAATCAATAGTGAATAAAGTTGCTGAAGAGGATATTGATAACCATTTGGTTTACCGTCTGATAAATACCGGCTATGTGTTATGGTCCGAAATGGGAATTTATCAGCGCAATCTTGAAAACTTTGACGAATCAGTAATAATTGACAATAAATCGATCGACAATACCTGCGTCAACTGTCATTCATTTGCCAAAAATGATCCCCGAAGTATGATGGTTCATGTTCGTTCAACACATTCAGGAACTGTAATTTATACCAATGGGACACTAAAAAAGATCAATACAAAAACAAAATACACCTTGTCGGCAGGTGGATATCCCAATTGGCATCCTGACGGAAAGCATATTGCCTTCTCGGTAAATACAATCAGTCAGCGTTTCTTTTCGAAAGATATCAGGCAGGAAGTTTCCGACGCGACCTCCGACATTGTCGTTTACGATGTTGAAAAAAATACAATAACTACTTCACCAAAAGTCTCGACTAACTCAAGAGAGAACCTGCCAGTATGGTCAGCAGATGGAAAAACCATTTATTACATCAGCGCTCCTCCTGTTACTGACTATGAGTCTGAATACAAAGGGAAATACGATTTGATGCGCATCCCTTATGATGTTGAAAAAAACGTTTGGGGAAAAGCCGATACGGTGATCTCATCAAAGACATTTGGAAAAAGTATCACATTCCCAAAAACTTCACCTGACGGGAGATACCTGATGTTCACCGTTTCGGCATATGGCTATTTTACCATTCATCATCCTGACGCCGACCTGTATCTTCTTGATCTTCAGACAGGCAAATATGATAAGATGACTATAAACAGTACCCAAACTGACAGTTATCATTGCTGGAGCAGTTCTGGTCGATGGTTCGTATTCAGCAGCAAGCGAATGGATGGACTCTATACCCGACCCTATTTTTGTTATTTTGATAAAGATGGGAAAGCATCCAAACCGTTCGTTTTACCGCAAAAAGATCCGAATTTTTATAACTCATTCCTGAAAAACTATAACATACCGGAACTGATTACCGGAGCCGTTCAACCAACACCGCTTGATCTGCGTGATTTAATTCTGGACAAAGCCCAACCGGCAAAATTAGATGTCTCAGTGGATACACTTTATATGAAGACACACTTAAAAAAGTAGATCTGATTTATTGGGTTGTTTCCTATATATCCTACAAATCCTACGTCCTATTTTCATTTTTTGCATTTTCTACCTTTCCCTTTTCATGGTTGTTTTGGGGAGAAGTTGAAGACTAAATTACATTTATTTACAGATATTGAGCACGGAATACTAAAAAATGTAAGATTTTGACTCGTTCTTTACCCTTGGTAAGGAATCTACAAAGGTCTTAAACGTTGAACCCGAATCAACGTTTTTTTTATGCCCACTCGGGGCTGTTTTTAATTTTCTCCAGGTTTTCAATATCATTCACCTCATAGGCTGTTATAAATCTCGCCTTTTTCTCCGAATAGATTACAATTACAACAATAAAATTTCCTTTTACCAAGGTTACGCGTCTAAAGCCCTCATAATCTATACAATTCCAAATAATCATCGCTTTTATCCTGAGAATATATGTTGCTCTCTGAGTGTCAGAGCCGTAGGCTCATTTCATCTTGTAAGGACGGAATTTATTCCATCCACATCGATCATCAAAAACCAATTGAGAGCCGTAGGCTCGGGACATATATCGTTTGTGATCCAATGTCCACGGATTAAAATACATGGGTACAAGATGAACCATCCCTACGGGATTTTTCAGTTGATCCCTTCATTTCAGCTTCCCTCCACAATTTTTTCTCCTCGGTTAACCATAAACCAACATGTTAATTTTCAATATCAAATAAGTTGTGTTTGTTAACTATTTCGTTGATTTTTTGCTTGCTAAAACCGATTAAATCTAAAATGCAACAAATTAAGAGTAATCTCAATTTTTCGGTTAACCGAAATAGTTCAATGCTTTCCTTAATAAAAACTTTTTTATCTATTTCAAAGAAATGAGAATAGTAATCTCTTGTATTCACCACTATTTGCACATCCATAACCATTTTGGTAATTTTAGGGACATGATGTGAATAAAGTGCAATTAAATCTTCAATCCGGGATTTTAAAGCAATCTGTTTTTTGTTGATGAACCTAGTATGGTAACCTTCGAGTGCCTGTACTACAATTAAAAAATCGAGGCTTGTAAACACAGGTTTTCGCTTTATGCTATTCAGTAAATGATTTCTAATTGGCATCAAATCTTTCGACAATGAATACCATTTTTGAATAACTGAACTAAAGTCGTCTTCGATGTCGCGATATGAAAATAGAAAATCAGATTTGCTGTATTTTGTATCTTCATTCCGGTTTGTCTTGAATAATTCGATTTCAGTGAATATTTTCCCCACTTTATATTGATGATAGTCGTCATCGTCTTGCAGCTTAATTTCAATTGGGTACTGATCTGAAAAGGTGGCCAATGACAAAAACTGTATGAATAAACCAGATTGTTGAAGTAGTTCAAAGAATGATAACTTTTCTGAAATCGTTTCGATATGAAAATAGGTTAGCTGATTGATTTTAACACTGTCAGGATAGATTTGCTGCCCTGTCATAGTAGTTGAAGTTGCTAATGACAATTTGAGTTTTGAATTTAATTCAACCTCTGTATGGATAACTGTCTGCGTATCTATATTTATCTTAAATGACGTTATTTTATTGCCTTCAAAATCAATCTCATCTCTTATTAGCAATAAGTCTGGCCAATATGACAATGTCGTGGTTAATACAGTAATTTTATTGAAGCATTGTTCATCTGGGTCAGCCAAATGTTTGCCAACAATAATGTATGTACAATCAAAACTTGTTAATGGAAATGAACAGGAAGAGTTATAAGAACCTGCACCTTTAAAGCAGTCAACCAAAGTTATTTTCTTTCCGGCTGACGATTCACCATGAATCATTTTCAGTTCTCTCATCCCCTTCGAAAAGATGTCAAGAAATGGATGGCACTCTTCCGACAAACTACCGATTAGCTCCAATTTAATTGAATCACCTTTCTTATAATACAAGTTACCTGCCACCGATTTTTCCGGTTGGCCGGGTAAATACCAATTTCCTTTAAATTCAATTGAGTCCTTCATATCATCTCCCCTCCACAATCTTTATCTCCTCCTCTGTTAATCCATACAACTCATAAACCAGCCTGTCAATTTCCTTTTTCAGTGCGCTGGTGTCGGCTTTCGTGTTGGCTTGCTTGGCAGCAAGGATGCGGTCAACAAGGGTGATGAAGGGTTGTTGATTGGCTGTTTCTTTTATTAACAATTTTTCTACATTTTCCTTTTTAATCTCTACCAACACTTCTCCGATTTCTGGGTTAAGATATTGGAAATAGTAGCTTAATAGTTTAGAATTAATTAAGCCTAATAAGAATTTTAGGTCAATGAAACTATCCATTTGGTTTATAACATGTGTGTTATTAAGACAAATAAAAGTGTCGAATTTTGTGTAATGATATAGTATCATAGTATAGTATCATAGTATAGTATCATGGTAAAGTTAGATATAATTTACCCTAAAGGTAAAGTTTATTGGAGTTTGAAAATTATTTTATTCATTATATTACAGGAATGCAAAGCTATATCACATAAGTTTGATTAACTTTATGCCAATATCCTTAAATCTAGGAAAAAACCTTCATCCATGAAAAAGATATTCCTACTTATTACTTGTTTGTGTATTACCCTATTGCTTCAAGCGCAAGTTTCTAAAACGATAAATGTAACTGCAGGTAGGTTATCTGCTGCTTTAACTATCCAAGAAAAAAACACAGTTACAAACCTTACAGTAGAAGGTAGCATTAATTATTTGGATTTTTGGACAATGAGGGATTCCATACCAGCTTTGACTGTACTAGATTTAAGAACTGTCACTGTTGTTGCATCACTTGGCAATAGCGCCAACCAAATTGTAGATGGTTTTACTCATTATTTAAATTTGACTTCAATTATTCTTCCTTCATCGGTAACCGATATTGCGTATTCTTCTTTTTATGATTGCATCAAATTGACATCAATTACCCTCCCGACTTCACTTATTTCAATTGGAGGATTTACTTTTAGAGGCTGTGTAGGTTTAACATCAATTACCATTCCATCATCAGTTACTTCTGTCAATGAATATGCTTTCTCTGAATGTAGTAATTTGACTTCAATTACTATTTCTTCGTCTTTAGCTTATATTGGGAATAGTGCTTTTAATAAGTGTAGTAAATTGACAACAATTACCATTCCCTCATCAGTTACTTATATTGGAGAGTGGGCATTTGTTGGATGTAGTAGTTTGACTTCGGTTATCAATAATTCTTCAGTAACTATTATTGAATATGGAACCTTTTCTGGTTGTAATAAATTGGCTACAATAACAATTCCTTCATCTGTTAATTCTATCAAGAAATATGCCTTTAATGGCTGTAGTAAATTGACTTCAATTACCATTCCTGCTTCAGTTACGTCTATAGAGGCTGATACTTTTTACGGCTGTACAGGTTTAACCTCATTTATTAATAATGCTTCAATTAATTCAATAGAGAATAATGCTTTTTCAGGCTTTCCCAATTTAACTTTGGTTACTATTCCTCCATCTGTGGTTTCCATTGGTAGTTCTGCTTTCTCAGGCTGTTCTAAATTGACTTCTATAAATATTCCTTCATCTGTAAATTTTATTGGTGAAGGTACCTTTGCTGCCTGTAACAGTTTGACTTCGATTATCCTTCCTTCAGTTACTACTATCGAAAATGGAACCTTTTCTAGTTGTAGTAGATTGGCAACTATCACCATTCCTACTTCAGTTACTTCTGTTGGAGATAATGCTTTTTATAACTGTATAAGCATAAAGTCCATGTCCATTCCTTCGCCTGTATCTTATATTGGAAATAAAGCTTTTTTTGGATGTAATAATTTAACCTCTATCAATATTCCTGCATTAGTAACTTTAATTGGGAATAGTGCCTTTTCTGGATGTAGTAGTATGAATTCTATATATGCTTATTCTAACTCTCCTACCACTTTAGGCTCTGATGTGTTTTTAAATGTGAATAAAAATACCTGTGTATTGTATGTCCCAATTGGATCAAAAAGTGAATACCTCTCTGCTAATCAATGGAAGGATTTTAATAATGTTGTTGAATTTTCAACTACTGATGTTGAGCAGATTAAATCAAATGAAATAAGTCTTTATCCAAATCCGGTAACTGATGGTTTCCGTGTGAACGGAATAAACGGAATGTCAGCACTTAGGCTATCTGACATTAATGGCAAGTTGATACTTACAAAAGAGATCAATAACAATGAATACGTTTCTTTGAATTCACTACCAAAGGGGATCTATTTTGTTAGTGTAAATTCAAATGGCGAAACTATTGAGAAAAAAGTGGTAAAGGAGTAAATCTTCTCCGTTGGTTTTATCTGTGGTCGATCAAATAATAGGGACTAATGAATAACAGACAATTCCATCGTTACTTATATTGGGCATATTTGCTGGTGTATAATCACCTAGATTCGGAAAGTTCGTTCGATTCCGGAGTCGTGTTTTGCATTGTTGAATCTGTTTCTATAAATATGCGATGACGCTGGCATCGGTTATTTATGCCATTCCGCCCAAAGATCCCTTCTCCAATCTTTTGCAATTTGAAATAATCCTGAGATTTCCATGTTCTTGTTTAATTTTTCTAATCCCTCAATAAGCAGTCTATCTTCAAATCGTTCGTAAGTTTCTTTCATTGGATAATTTAATCCAATTTGCGTGAATCGATTCCGTCGCCTATTCTCCTCGCTTTCTTTTTTTTGTGCTTTCACTTTGGAAGGTGTACTTGAAGGTGGATCATCTCTATGTTTAAAATGATTCGCTAAATCAATTATAAGCTGAATTTGAGTCACATTACTACCATCAATAAATGTTGAGTTCTTCAAATAATATTCATACTTTTCCTTGCACCCAAACAGATTAGCATCAAGAAAATCATAACAACATTGATTTATATAGTTTTGTAAACTTACAAACATGACTCCATAAATCAAATCAGTATCCTCCCAGTAAAAGCCAACATCATACCAGCCCTCCTCATCCATGCGGTTTCTATAAAATTTTAATGCATTATTAAATCCGATAAACAGCAATTCTAATCCGCCTGTTCTATCATAAGCTTCTAACCAATGATGTGAGATCTTTTTTTCATTCATCTGCAAAGTATACTATATAAAACCTCAAGTTTGGAACTTATATTAAAGGATTCCAACATTTTTTGAAAGATTGAATTCCGAAATCTAATTCAATGCTGTTATTTTTTAATCAAAAAATGAAATACCTATAATTTTATCTGAACTCACCAAGATAGGTCCACCCCTCATAACGCCTCTATCTCTTAAACATATTTTATAAAGATTACCTTTTAAAATAGCGATTACTAAAGGGAATTCTTCTTGATAGTATGAATCACATTCTTTTCCGACTTCAGCAATCATCTTTTTGCCATTATGATTGTAAGCTATGGAATAAATTCTTTTATCAGTATCATGTAATGATACGCCTACGAATTGAGCAATATCTGCATAAACACTCTCTGATTGCTCTTCATCATTTGCAAATGGCACAAAAAATTTCATCGTATATTATGTTTTAGTTATTGTATTAATATCACTTAGTCGACTTCGTAAAATGTATTTTTCATTTCTCAAACTTCCTTAACACTTCCCCCTCTAATAGAAATAGAATAAACCGCTTCATCATCATCTGGTAATTGAAATGTGATTGCGCCAACTGCCTTTATTTTAGGAGATAATTTTGACAATTCATAAAATCTATTCATTTTTGATTTTTCAGCGAAATCAGACCAAACAGTTAGATGACTATCCTGAAAAGCATAAAATTTAAATCCATCCTGATCTACTAATATTAGCTTACCTGGTCCTTCGTCACCAGAAGAAATGGGTTCTTTTGATAAATTTATTACTTCAATATCCATTATCCATAATATTGTATTTTCGTCTTTAATATGAATCTTTTCAGGTTCATCTACTTCAGAAAGATTGAGTTTTCGAAAAGACAATACTTTCAAACGAAATTTAGTACTTTCATTAATTTCACAATTCAGCCAAGCTCCAGTGCTAATTGCTTCTTTAATAGGTATCATTTTTTGTATATTAAGTTTTTAAAATAACCATTCTGCATACTAGTTATCTGTGTTAGTCATTAGATTTTCCTTTAGACTTCACAAATACTACCATTTCTTATTGAGATAGAATATTCTGCATTATCATCATTCACGGGTAAACGAAGAATAATTGCACCAACAGCCTTTATCTTTGGAATTAATAGCTGGGTATTGAACCGGTTAAGTCGTTTCATCTTTCCAAATTCCGAAAAAGCCAATAAATGAGAGTCAAAACTCATATGATATTTCATACCTTTTTGATTTTTTAAATCCATGTAGCCAATTACACCAGAAGATATTGGCTCTTTGGTTAAATTAATCATCTCTGCTTCCATTAACCAAATAGTGGTTTCTTTTTCTAGACTTATTTTCTCTGGTTCATCAACTTGAGTTAAATCCAGTTTCTGAAAAGACAATATTCTTAAACGGAATTGATATGATTGATTGCCTCTTTTATATTCACAATGGAACCAATTGCCAGCATCAATAACATCTTTTAATAGAATCATCCTTATGAGGTTTATGTTAGAATAGTTGGTTTACTTCCTGCAATTCCGTTCCATACTGTTCGCAAAACCACGACCAACGTTCGCATTTCTTTTCAAACGAGAGCGTTTTTATCGGGTCTGGAACAAACCGTATTTGAAATGGCTCGTTGTTTATTACCAACGCAATCAAATAATCTTTGCCATAACTATGAGCGCTGGTATATTCGTTGTTAGATATTTTGAATGGTTCAGAGAAAGAAGCTACGCTCTTTATTTCAATATAAATTCGTTTACCGGTTAATAGCATAACCTCCAGATCGTATCCTAAATTGGCTTGAGTAACATCTCTTACCGACAAAACAGTACTCACCGACTTCATGTATTCAGTGGCATTCTGTTCAGCGCTTCGCCATTTCTTAATTGCGGGCTCGTATTTAAAGGTTTTAACGATTACCACATCATTCTTTTGAGCAAAAGAAGATTCATCGTTTTCTGCAATTATTATATTCGTTGACTGTTCTTCCGGTTTAATATCTAATTTTTTGTAGAACAATTCAATATCTGACAAATCGGTATTATTGTTTAGGTATGCCCGAAAATCAACATTTATCTCCTCTGCTTTATTAATTGCATCCGTTTTTACAAATCCATTTTTAGACGGGAATATCTTCAAAGTCTTTAACCTTTCAATCTTATCGGAATCAAGATCATACCGGAATTGTTTGATTATTTTTTCATAAATCTGCGCGCTACCCATTACTGAAATGTTGGCTGAATTCACCTGTTGGATAACCTCTTCAAGGCTTAAAACTTTTACGTTTATCAAGCTTAGAAATGAAAATAGTTCAGGATAAGTTGATATCAATGTTTTGGGAATCGACACAATTGAATTGAAACACAGGTTTTCGTAGTCTTCATAATTTAGCCATTCCGGTTTTAATCGAATGGCCGAGAATTTTTCTATGGTGTTGTGTTTGGTAAGTATTTCCGATTTCTGTAAGCCGGTTTCGATGGCTTTAAACAAAAGTGATTTGAATCTGCTCGATTCGGAACTCTGGATATTGACAAATGGGCTAAAGAAACCCTTCTTAGTCAAATCTCCATTTAAAATAGACGAGATTGAATCAATCAAAATTGAAACAGAATTATGAAATGATTCTTTTGAAAGATCATCCCAGTCAACTGTCTTACGTGATGGATCGGTGGTATAGTCTCCATTGATTTTGATGTAGGCACCTGCAAATTCATGGGTTGGCGTAAATGAATGAATAACTGACTCAGCGGGTAAGGCAGGGACAATAGTTCCGTTAACCTTTTTAAATGCAATCTTGTCAATAGTATTATTCTCACTGGATTCAATAACCCATTCATCACTGGTTTCATCTTCACAAATCCTCACAACAGTTTGTCGATTTTTTGTACTTAAATGATCTACCACAATTTTGCGATGTATATTTTGGTAGTCAATGCTTAGACTTCTAAGGTTGTTCAGGAAAAGCAGTGAACTTCGGTCAAAATCAGATAATTCATCTAATGATAATTTTCCAACTACATCCTGAAAAACGAAAATCGTAGTATATCCATTCTTTTCCTTTAAATCAAAAGCCTGATTTAGTACTGTTTCTTTTGTTTTACCTATTGGATGTGGAATTCTGATCAAAGGAACATCAACGTCGTTTTGTAATGTACTCTTTGTCAATAATCTGTCGAAACAGAAACTAAATTCACCACTAAAAACAGATATATTATTGGCAATATTTACAACAGACTTAAACCCAATACCCCTGTATCCGATGGTATTTCCGCCTCTTTGTTTATTTGAAGAACCACTCCGACAAAGCGATTCCACATCTTCAGGGGTAAATGCCCTTCCATTATTTCCAACTATAAAACCTCCTTCAATTTCATGAAGTCCAAAGCACGTTGATTGAGCATCATCTGCATTTTGAATAAGTTCAATTAATGCCCTTGTTTTGTAGCTTTCGGCAATATACTGCTCAACTTTTGCTAAATCCTTAAATAGCTTGGGGGCGCTTTGAGCTTCCTGTATAAACTCATTTCTTAGTTGTTCAAGTGATTGTGTTGCCATTATTAAAAGATTCGATCTAATTATAGTTGCCATTTAATTTACTGCCCCTATCAAAATAATATTTCATCATTCTGTCAATAATTCCAAAGGTCAGAAAATAAATTGTATTTTGATCATCAAGGATAAATATTTATGATTATTTCTATAATGTTGAGATAGAAAGTTCGTCATTTATTAAATACTGCTCTCGCTCTTCCGGATTACTTCTCAGGATATGTATTCATTTTGTTCAAAGCGTCCGGTTTCGCAAGTTCGCAAGTTCGCAAGTTCGCAACTTTCTTTATTTATGGAATCATCAACTGTTGAAACGGTCTAATTGAACCCTGAAAAGTAAAAATACGAACTTGCGAACCTGCGAACTTGCGAACTTGCGAAACCAGCCACTGTTTAACGCAAGATCACTGCTCCCTGCTCCTGGCTCTCGTGCTGAAGCATAAGAATAATCTAAAGGCCTTGGCACTCCCGACGTATCAAACCCGGCATGTGCAGATTGCCTGTCAGCAAGGGCATGCAAATAAGCGCCCCCGAGTACCCGGGATTCGTGGGATTCGATTTCATTAGTCCAGGCACGACAAAAAGCCCTGCATGTATGCAGTGGCTAGTGAACGTTACTTTCTGATTATATTGAATGTAGGGACGCTGTAGTTTTCAGTAGTGATACCTACATTGAGCAATATACAAAACATCATTCTCAACTTTATACACAAACCGGTGTTCGCCGGTGATCCTCCTGGACCAAAAGCCCGAAAGATTTTGCTTTAATGCTTCAGGCTTGCCGGTTCCCTCAAATGGAGTACGCTGACATTCTTTAATCAGTGAATTGATTTTACGGAGTACTTTTTTATCTGTATCAATCCAATACTGATAATCTTCCCATGCTGCTTTATCCCAGAATAAATCCATGATTACTCTTCAACAAGGGGGCGTTTCTGTAAATTTCGCCTGGCATTAATATTGTCAACCGCACCTTCAAGCCGTTGTCGGTTTTCTTTGCTTTGCAGAAGATGCAAAGTTTCTTCTATCGCGTTGTATTCATTGAGCGACATCATTACAATACTTTTACCCTTGGTCCGGTGTACAATCAACAATTCCGCATTATCAGTCACTATATCCAGGTTAGCCTTTAAATTTTGTCTTAGTTCTGAATAATTTACTGCTTTCATAAGTACGTGCGTTATTTTGTACAAAAATAAGTACTTTATTTGTGTTTTGCTTCCTATTACACAACTTTTTTAATCTTTAATTTTCTCAACCGCCATTCGGGAGATTTACCCCGATTACCCGGGGGTTCGCATCAACCGGATCAGATCTATTTCAGAATCGTCTGAAACTTGCTGATTTCAGGATTTCCCGGGTCTATTTTCTTCAATTGTGCAAATGCGTTTTTTGCTTCATCCCGATGACTTGTTGCCAAACCGGTCACAATAAAATAATTAAGAAATTGGGCATCAAATTTAAATTCAGGATAAGCTTTCAGCAGATATTCATGCGATTTTTCGTAATCACCTTTTTGTGAATAAAGAATCCCCAGCATTCGGTAAACGACTGCCGTTTCTTCTATTTCGAGTGAACTGAGCAGCAAATCGATAGCTTTATTCGTATCTTTTCGCCCTATGCAACCCTGAGCCTCATCAACTATCTCTTTTACAGGCAATGGAATGTAATTCGGATAGGTATATGTTCTTTCCGGAACCGGAATGCCTTGGTTATGATTCTGTTTTCTGAAATACGAAAGAATTTCATTTCCTTCTGAAGCACGATTCAAATAGTTCAATATTTGATATATTTTGATCAATGTCTTTTGTTTTTGCTGCGCATCCGCATATAACTGTGCCTTCTGGAAATGTAGTAATGCAGCTTCCTGGTCATTTTTTATCATGCAGATTTCACCGGCACGGTAATGAGCATAAAAGCTTTCATTATCATTCTCGGTCGATCGTTCAAAAAAGTGAAGAGCCCGGGGAAGATCATTCATTTTCAGTAAACAGTCGGCAGCTTTTCTGAAATAGGGACTATAATACGGGCACATTTCAGTTAAGCTGTTATACTCCTTATATTCATTGAAAATATCACTGTTTTTCTCATACCATTTGGCAAGTTGCTCATGTGCCTGTGTTAATGTGATTGTTTGTTTGGCCATTACCGTAAATGCAAGCGAATCAGCTTTACCTGTTGGTTTGTATATTTGCCTGTAATCAGTATAGTTTTTGGATTCATCTACAAATGGCCAATGATATTCCAGATTGGTTATCCGGTGTTTCCCAATCAAAAAATCAAGATTAGAATACCCGTAGTCTTTAATAAAGTTTTTGTAACTCTTTTCCGTAGTCAAATTAATAGCTGAAGCAATCAATTTTGATCTGGTAATTTCCTTATAAAACGACTCTGACAATAGGAATGCCCCGGGAATATTCGGATGCAAATGTTCAGTCATTAAATTTTCACCTACAATTCCGTTGGGAGAATTAGAATTGAAAAGATCTGATGTAGGAACAAAATGTACCTGATATTTGCCAGCTAGTTTCTGAATGATACTATTGATGTCAGATGAAGCCCTGAAGCGGATACAATCGTAATCGCGTGCCAGAATATAGTTTTCTTTTGCCTTTTGAATATTACCCTGCGCTTCCAGTTTTTTAGCCATCGTATAATATTCGTCAGCGCCTTTTAATCCGTTAGAAGGTATCGATTTAAAAGGTTTGATATCATGCAAATTGCTTACCTGATCACTTATGAATATGGGTACATTTTTCTTTTTAGCTAATGATAAAATGCGGTCGAGGTTTTGCTCAAAATTATTTATTCCTTCCTTATACAAATTACTGCCATAGACAATATCTGCATTCTTGACTATCTTGCTCATGAGTGTTCCACGTTTCTCTGTGCCTGAATCCATGTGACCCAACATTCCGGCAAGCCTACCTATAGTATTAACTGTAAGCTGATAAACCTTGAAATTCAGCATATACAAGTGTATTCGGATCATTGTCGGACTATGGAAGGCAGCTTCATTCGATCCTGCGCCAAAAGCGCCATAAAATTCATTGTGCCCGTCGTAAATAAGTATTGCATCAGGATTTTCATCGAGAATCTGTGGCATGAAATCGGCCAGTGTAAAACTATTGATGGCAGTTATGGCGGTATTTACTATTTCAAACTTTTTATCCGGATAGGCATCGCGAAGGCGTTCTTTCAATATCCGGGAAAACGCGAGGTTATTATCATACGGAAAACCAACAACCGAAGAGCTTCCCATTGTAAAAATACGAAACACATCTGCGGGTTTCTTCTTCAAAAACATATCCTTGAGCGGGGTGGAATAGGCATACTTTTGAAAATATTTCTTCCCGATATCAGGATTCACTATGTAGTAGTTTTCGAATCCCTTTTCGGGGTGATTAATAAAAAGTGAAAAGTTATCTCCATATCCTGAAATTCTCAAAATCAATTCAAACAAAATCAGAAATACCAATGGCAACAGGACTGAAATAATACTGAAAGTCACTCGTCTGACCTTTGATAATTGATTGATTGGTTTAGATTTAACATTTTTCATGATAATGGAAATGATGATTAAATTCAAATAACATTTGGAACAATCCAAATATAGCTAATCCGCACTAAATTGGTAGTTCCTTGCAAATTCAGTTTTGAGATGCATCAATTGCGCTTTATCAAATACAAAATCATTCAGTACAAGGTAATCGATTTCAGTATTCATAAAACACCGAAAGGCATCAAAGGGTGAGCAAACAATTGGCTCACCGCGAACATTAAAGCTGGTATTTATAATAATGCCATAACCGGTAAGCTTTTTAAACTCGCTGATTACAGCCCAGAAACGCTCATTGGTCGATTTGCTCACAGTTTGTACACGGGCTGAATAGTCGATATGTGTTATAGCGGGGACATCAGAACGCTCGAAATACAAACGGCTGTACATATCCCCGTCCTGATGGTTTGCAGGCAGTTTCCGACATCTTTGGGAAAGCACAGGTATCACCAAAAGCATATAGGGAGAAGTCCCGGTAAACGCACAAAACTCGCCAATATCTTCTTCCAGGATGGCAGGGGCAAAAGGTCGGAAACTTTCACGAAACTTGATTTTCAGATTCATCTTTTTCTGCATTTCAGGATTACGTGCATCACCTATAATGCTTCGGTTTCCGAGTGCACGCGGCCCAAATTCCATGCGACCCTGAAACCAACCGATTACATTGCCTGAGTTAATGAGTGATGCTGTATGTTTGGCAAGTTCATCTGTGTTCCCGAAATGAGTATGCGTGATTTCGTAACGATGAATGAGTTTAAGAATTTCCCGATCCGTATAGGCTGGCCCTAAATATGAGCCCTGCATCGAATCAGTTGGATCAACAATCCTTTGATGGTCCAAATATTGATACCAGACCGCCAGAGCGGCACCTAATGAGCCCCCGGCATCGCCTGCAGCAGGTTGTATCCACATTTTATCGAACAGACCGCTTTCGTATATTTTCCCGTTTGACACACAGTTCAGGGCAACACCACCAGCCATCACCAAGTTATTGCAACCGGTAAGTTGTTTAGCTGTATTGGCCAGTTTCAACACAATTTCATCTGTTACCTCCTGGATTGCAAGGGCCATATCCATATAAGGCCGGGTAATTTCACTTTCCTCGTTCCGTCGCTTCAAACCAAACAATTCCTCCCATTTCCTATTGTTGCACATGGTAAGACCGGTGGCAAAGCTGAAATATTTCATATTCAGCAACAACGAACCATCAGGACGCAGATCAATCAGTTGAGTTAAAATTAATTCCTTGTACTTTTCTACCTGATCTGAGCCGGAAATACCATAAGGAGCAAGACCCATCAATTTATATTCGCCGCTGTTTACGCGGAAACCACAATAAGACGTAAACGACGAGTATAATAGGCCCAGTGAATGAGGAAAATGCAGTTCCTTAAGTATTGTAATCTGATTATCCTTCCCGTGTGAAATGGTTGTCGTGGCCCATTCGCCTACTCCATCAATGGTAAGAATGGCTGCTTCCTCAAAGGGAGAAGGATAAAACGCACTGGCCGCATGCGAAAGATGATGCTCCGCGAAGAGAATGGGAATTTTATTCGTTAACCCAATTGCTTTTAATTGTTTCCTGATCAGGCTTTTCATGAAAAGCTTATCTTTAAGCCATACGGGCATGGCATTGATAAAACTTACCAAACCCTTTGGTGCAAAAGCGTGATAAGTTTCAAGTAACCGTTCAAATTTAATAAATGGCTTATCGTAGAATACAACACATTCCAAATCATTAGCATCAATTCCTGCTTCCTCCAGACAATACTGAATCGCATTTAACGGAAAACTTTCGTCATTCTTCTTACGCGTGAAACGTTCTTCCTGAGCAGCAGCAATGATTCTACCATTCCATACCAATGTGGCAGCGCTGTCATGATAAAAAGCGGAAATTCCTAAAACAGCCTTCTCCATAGATTAAAATATACTGTAAATAAAAGGAGCAATGGCTGTTCCGGCCGTAAAGACAATGATTAAAGTAAAAAAAAGCAGTATAATGATTAATGGCAACATCCAGAATTTCTTACGTACTTTTAAAAACTGCCATAATTCTTTTATAAATTCCATGTGGATGAGTTGTTTAGTTAATAAGGCATGCTTAAGTCAGACTTTGTAAAAGTATGATTACGCTCTGTAAATACAGAACCTGAATCCTTTTTAAATTCCTTCAATCGAAGAGTATCTTTGCCCAATGCTTTACGGATAAGGGCAACAGGACAGACAAATAAAAAGAAGATTGCTGTTATAAGTATTTTCGAAATAACCTTCCCAAGCAAATCAGAAATGTTTAGCCAAATAAAGGTAAAGGGATATATTATTACAGGGGAAATGAGCAAAACCACCACTTCTGCAATTGCAATCCTGAATACAAGGTGATTATCTAACCACAATCCGACGATTAAGATTAGAAGCAGCAATGCTAATCCCGAATCAGTATGTTCCTTTTTTGAAAAGCTCGTTTTTAAGTGCATCTGTTTGAATAAAGGATCAAAGTTTGACGGTAAATATACCAAATATGTCTCTAATTTTCATATCCTAATTGGATGAAAGTTGGTAATGAACAAACCACTGAAAATTATAGATATGGTTCATCAATAGAATAAAAATCTATTATTCAAAACTGTTTTACGATTTACGCGACTTACGCAAGGTCCACATGTCCTGCGCGTTTGTAGTAAGGAGCTCCGAAAACATTAAAACAAAGAAATGACACCTAACCCACTTGACACAAAGATGTATAAAATGTTGAATATTAAACAAATATTCTATTGGAATACTATCTTTCAGAACAGATGCTTATCTATTCTTATAAGAATTGAGAGGAGATATTTTTCTGTTTATCCAGCATTGAGAAATGGTAAAAGGGCAGAACTTGCGGAAGTCGCGGAACGTGCAGTTGTAATGCTATCTTACAGTTAAAACAAAAGTGTTGGTTTCTATTTACTCCAATATGTTGATAAAAAAATAGCCTTGCGGGACCTGCAAGGCTATTTTTATCATTGTACTATTTCAAAAACTACTTAATGAATTTCTGACAGGTTCCATTGCTTAGTTTGACGAAATACAGGCCTTTTCCCAGGCTGCTAACATTAAACTTAGCAATATATCCATTAGCTACTTTTTCAATTAATTTTTGACCAAGAGCATCATAAATAGCAACTTTAGCATTAGCTGAACTTAATTCGACTGTTAACATATTCGTATTATTAACAGGATTTGGATAAACTTTCATCGAGCTAGAAGTTTTTAACTCTTTGGCAGAAAGAATAAAGTCACCTTTAGTAACAAGATATACGCTATCAATATAAACTTTTGGAGTAGCCAAACCGAGCATAAAGTTCATTTTCTGAGATGCTGTTGCCAACATATTGGTAAATGTTACATGCAAATTATATACGGTTGGAGTAGTTGTAAGATCAAATGTCCAATCAGAGGTACCACTCGTAGAAGTTGCGTCTGTTGAAACACCATATCTTGGATAACCATTGGCTACATCTTCCATATCTACAGTGAAAGTCCTCGGTGCATCAGCCCATGCTTTAAAACTAAAGACATAATTCGAATCTTTAGCTGCAAATGGTACATACATCATTTGTGAAAATGTCCAATCCCATGGATTTGCAATAGTTGGAAGAACGGCAACTGAAGGATTTGTACATTCAGCAACACCATCCATAATTACTCCACCACCAAGCCAAAAAGCACTTGGTGTTGTACCGGTTCCTTGTGTGAAATCGCCATCTTTAAGATAACTCACCTCAAAATGAGTGACTACCTGGTTACTTATTGTTACTGTAGCTTCATTTGATTCGACAAAGCCGTCAGCTGAAACTGCTTTTACTAAAACAGTACCATTTCTTACTCCTGTAACCACACCATTTTTATCAATTGTACCTTCTCCTGTACCACTGGTTATGGTCCACTTGTATTGTTGAGTTGCATCAGCAGGGCTAACCGAAGCGCTAAACTGGACTGTTCCGTTATCGGTGGTAATTATCTGCCCGCCTGTAATAGTAATAGCATCAATGGCAATAACAGCTACAGCACCCTGGAAGGTAAGATATCCGGCTTCGTCCATGTTGGCCCAGTTTTCGGCAGCTGATCCACGGGTTCCATCATTAGACCACACGGCACGTTTACGGCCTAGACCGTCGTTATCATTGTCAGCAATGCTAACATCAAAACCCATCGTTCCGGTTTTATCAAACACAATTCCATCCTTATTGGGAATTGATTCCCAAGGAACAAAGTATTCAATATTATAAGCCGGATTTGCAACATTATAGGCATATTGAACAGTACCTCCAGCAACGGCCTGAGTCAAAAGCGATCCATCAAGTTTACCATCGGTAGGGTCTGGCGCAATTTGTTTGTTTCCACTATTAGCTGTTTGAGCACCAAGACCATCAAGTAAGATGTCATTGGTATCAAAGTAAAGTTCAATCTTATCATACAAGTAATTACCGTTGGTAGTACCAAACCAGGGATACCAAACGTCGTCATTAACCACACAAAGAATGTACAATCCGTTATCATCCCAAAGGGCTTTCCAGTAAGTTGTACCTTCAGCGCCTAAAGTGGGCTTCTCTAACTGAAAGGGCAGGATCACATTATTCTGCGCTACAGTTGCCCACACATCGTCAATAACACCATCAATAACCGGTTTAACATCGCCGGCTTTGGCAATTACTGCTTCCGGCCTTACTGACTGTCCCATGACAAAAGTACAGACACATACGCTTAACAAAAAAGTAAAGAGTTTTTTCATAGATCTAAGTTTTAAGTTATTAAATGATTATTAGCCTGTAACAAATATATTATCTTAATTCCGAAATAAATATTTTTTTCTACATTTTTTATTAAATTAAAAGCATTTCATTTTCATATTAATTTCGAAACACTTAATATTCTTGTAGAGAAGCATTTTCCCAAATTAATTTTAATATCCGGTAAATTCAGATGAAAAGAAGGCAACAAAAAGCCTCAAACATTTTTTAAGATGTTTGAGGCTTCGTTTATAATAACTATTCAAAGAAATTGACTAGCAATTTCAGAACTAAAAATTCATTTATACGAGTTTATCTAATGAACTTCTGACTGCTTCCATCGCTTAATTTGACGAGATACATGCCTTTTTCCAGGCTGCTTACATCAAATTTAGCCATATTGCCTGTAGGAATTTTTTCCATCATTTTCTGACCAATTGCGTTGTAAATAGAAACGTTTTTAATTGTTGAAGCTAATTTATCAACAGTCAATAAACTTCCTGGAACAACCGGGTTTGGTGATACTCTGAAATTGATGTCAGAGGCAAGTGATTTTACGGCAGAAGGTATTAAAGCCATGTCAGCATCACTGATTAAAAGTACGCTGTCCAGATAAACAGTTGAAGTTGACATTGATTCGAGCCATTGAATTTTTTGAACCGTGGTAGGAATAATCTTATCAAATGTAACATGGAAAGTAAACCAGGTAGGATCAGTGGTTGTGGTGTATGCCCATTCTGATGTGCCACCAACATTACCTGGATCTGTACTGGCACCATATCGAGTGTAATTGTTACCTGCAGTATCTTCAAAATCCAATGTATTGGTTCTGGTTTCACTTGACCATGATTTGAATTTCACAGTATATGGAATATTTGGAAGCGCTGTAAATAATCCTGCCTGGTTAAATTGATAATGATAGTCGGCACCATCAGCATTAACATCAGTTGACATTACAACTACGCCATCCTGAACAACCGGAGGAATTTGAGTTGCTCCATCCCACCAGCCACCCCAAGAGGAGATATCGGTATTGAAATTCCAGTTTTTAACCAGGTTAAAGGTATTCCAAATGTCATTCTTATCAAGAACCTGACCACTAATATTAATAGTAATGGGATCTGATTGAGCCCAGCCACCATCGGTAGAAGAGGCTACTACAGTTACAGTACCATTAGTCATTGGAGTAAGAAGACCGGCAGAAGTTATTGAAGCTCTGCCAGTACCGTCAACTTCAGTCCATTTTAACATTTGATTGGTGGCATCGGCAGGTGAAACACTTGCAGTCAGTTGAACTGCCCCCTTATTGGTAGTAATTGAAACAGGATTAACGGTGATTACATCCACATAAATAAGAGATGTTGCGCCTTCAAGAGTAATTGTTCCGCAATCGTCCATGTTGACCCAGCTTTCAGCAATGGTTCCAATATTTGACCATACTTGCCTGTTACGAATACCAACCCCTGGAGCAGGTACATCATTATCCGCAATGGTAACATCAAAACCAATTGTATTGGTTTTATCCACCATTATGCCATCGGAATCAAGCAACCTTGTGAATGGAATAAAATATTCAACAACGTAGGTTGGATCGGTAACATTATAAGAGAATCTCCCGCCATTACAACTAGTTGACGATGCTACTCCACCAGAAATAGAGTCTTTAATTGGATTCGGGGCAAACTGATGATGACCGTTTCCAAGACCATTCCCGTCAGTTTGTGGTCCCTTACCGTCCTTAAGATTATAATTTACATCGAAGTAAATTTCAGGATGATCATACAAATAGGCATTCGCTGCACCAAAAGCAGGACTCCAGACATTGTCATTCACATTGAGAAGAAGATAAATACCCTTATCATCCCAAAGACCTTTCCACCAGGTAGTACCAGCAGGGCCAACAGTAGGAGTTTCACCTGTATAGGTTAGATTAATCGGGTTTTCGGGAGCATCGGCCCAGACAGCGTCAATTGTACCATCAATAACCGGGGCAACAGTAGCTTTTTTGAGTATAGCAGTAGGTGCCTGTCCCATTGCCATAGCGCAAATAAAAGCACTAAATAAAAAAGTAAAGAGTTTTTTCATAATTTCTAGTTTTAAATTATTAATATTAATTCTGACATAGCAAATATATTATCTTAATGTCGAAATAAAAATTATATCCCAACTTTTTATTTCTTAATACCCAAGGATTTTTCAGCAGAACTTTCTGCAGAGAATCCTTGGGTCAATTTGAAGGGTATTATTTAAAAGGCAAATACCAGTTTGCCGGATCCATTAATTTCGTACGAATAGCGTCATAATTCGAAGTACCTGCAAATTTTGCGGCTACTTTATTGGCCAGATAAGAAGGATCGTTGCGGCGGGTAGCTATACGAACCAAATCAAACCAACGCTTTCCTTCGAATGCAAGTTCCAAAGACCGTTCTTCGATAATTAAGTCTTCGATATAGTTAATACGGTCATCACCAGCTAAAACAACCTTTGTCGTATCAGTACCATTTATTACTTTGATACTGTCGGGTACAAGTTTTGGCGCCAGAATAGCTCTTCCTCTGATCCCAAGGTTATTATTCCATTTATAATAAGCGGCGGGTTTGACTTTCTCTGCACTGAACCCTGCGTTCAGAATAATAAGCGCAGTCTTGGAATCGCCTGAACGGTTGAGCGCTTCAGCAAGCTCCAGATGCAAATCAGCAGCTCTCGACATAATAATATCCGTACTGAAAGGTTCGGCCTTGTCCAGTGCGTACTTATTAATGAAAGGTACACCGGCACTGGTGGTATCAATACTCACTTTCATTCCACGATAAATATCTCCGGGAAGTTTTGTTACAGACATTTGCGTTTTGAACGAATCAACCAACATCTGGGTAGGTTTAACCATAAACATATCATAGGGCATCATCCATTTAGGCAACGGATTGAACTGGCCTTGATTCATATTGTATGGCATCACGGCTACGTTCTCACTTGTGCCTGATTCGGCACTAATAAAAATATTTTTCCAGCTATCCTTTGTGTAAGCTTTATCTACCTTATACATGTTAGGTGAATTTGCATAGCTTTCAATCCCCATTTTGATGTATTTTACAGCGTTAACAAAATCACCTTTTTCAAGGTATAATTCGCCAACTACAGCTTTTGCGTTCGGGTAATGATTTGATACCATAACCTCAATATGTTTATCCACATCTGGATCAAAAAGATAGGGAAGATTTTGGTTGATCAACGTATCAATCAATGCTTCTTTTGTCATTATATTCTGGGTCAGGTTAGCAGGCAATGAAGCTAAATTTCCATCAATCCAAGCAGCTTTTCCATAAAGTTTAAGCAAGTTCAGGTAAGTCCAGCTGCGAAGTGCAATAAGACCACCTTTGACATAATGAGCAATATAGGCATCGAAATTCCGATCAATCGCTGTAACCTTGTCAATATTCAAAAGGACTTCATTTACATTGACAATGACCTTATAATAGTCGGAAGCATCCAGATAAGGGTTATCAACCGATAATACCTGGTTATTGATATCCTGCAAAAAAACATCAGCACTGGGAGTGACATTCATCTGATCAGATCTTAGTCCATCAAGCATAATTAATTTAGGCAACACATTCTGGAGTGGCATCACAGCTCCCTCTACGGCTACCATCGCATCAATTTCCGACTTATAATGTTGATCAGGAGTAATTCGTGAACCTGCCTGTTCGTCAAAGAATTTGTCTCCACACGAAGCCATTGTAAATACAAGACCGATGAGTACGACCAGCTGGTAGATTTTTATATTTGATCTCTTTTCCATTTTATATGAATTTATCCTGTTATAAATCTAGTTTTACGCCTACAATAATCGACCTGGCCTGAGGCATTTTTCCATAATCGACACCCATATAAAATGGATTGTTTGAATAAAGGAAATCAGGATCATAACCAGAGTATTTCGTAAAAGTAAGCAAGTTGGTAGCGGTAACATAAAGGGTTATTCCCTTATATACTCCTGTCATGGCCGGAAGATTATAGTTTAAGGTTAATTGTTTTAACCGCAGGAAAGAACCGTCTTCAATCCAACGATCTGAAAATGCTGTATTTCCGGTAGGATCACCGATCGATGCTCTGGGTAATTTTCCGTTGGGATTGGTTGGGGTCCATCGATCAAGTACAGATGTAAACTGATTGCTGTATGTATTCATCGATTCAGCCTGATATCTGACATAGTTGAAGATGTCGTTTCCCAGAGAATAGGTGAAAAAGGCCGAAAGTTCAAAGTTCTTATAGGTAAGCGTTGTATTGATACCTCCAAACAACTTTGGATTAGGATTTCCGATGATCTGTTTATCTTTCCCGTCTATCACTTTGTCGTTATTGACATCAACATATCTGACATCACCCACCTGCATTGGTTTTCCTTTAGGGCCTGTATATTGGGCGGCTTCTGAAGCGCTGGTAAAAATTCCGTTGGTTTTATAACCATAAAAAGCATTCACTGCATTACCCACAGAAGTAATATAATTACCGTCTTGAATACCTTGAATTGGGGTTATGATGTTTGTAGTTGCAGGGTTGATGAATTTCAGACTTGTAATTTCAGTTGTTTGTTTGGTTACCGATCCACCAAGCGTCCATACCACCGGTCCTGCATGAACTCTAACATCAGCCGAAATTTCCAATCCTTTTGACTGAAGCTTTCCTCCATTATCAAAATAGTTCGTGTAACCGTATGTCTGTGGCAGTTCCTGCTGAATGATCAGATTATTCACATTCGACTGATAATAATCGACATGGAAATTAAGTACCTGCTTGAACAATGAAACATCAACACCACCATTAACGGTCATTTTCTTTTCAAGCTCGAGATTATCGTTTGGTATTGCTTCGCGGGTAATCACGCCAGTGGCATTTTGTCTTTGTTCAATGTAATACAATTTGGAAAAGTCATAAATACTGCTAAACATGTTGCCGGTAACAGACCATGATCCACGAAATTTCAAATCATCAAGCCATTTGGCCTGCGATAGGAATTTTTCGGAAGATGCTCTCCAGGCAGCTGCAACAGATGGATAATAATTATATCGGTTAGTTTTATTAACTGCCGAGTTTCCATCATATGAAATATTGCCATCCAGAAAATATTTATCCCTGAAATTGTAATTTAAACTTCCAAAATAGGATATCCAGGTTAATCCCCTGTCATCACCGGTTGCAGTCCTAAGAAAAGAATATTTCGAACCCTGACCAAGGCTCTTGAAATCATCAGAAGGAGTATTCAGGTCAATTGCCTGATCATACTTATACGAGTTTTTCATGTACCTGATTCCACCCTGAGCAATAAACGAATGTCCTGTAGCAGTTTTATTATTGTATACCAGTGTGGCATGATTTTGACTTGAACGGAATTCGTTCACAAAATCGCCGGGACTATTACTGGCTGAATCGACTTGAACTACACCAATATGAGGGATAAAAATATTCTGGCGGGAATTATTGAAATCAATTCCCATCAGGTCAGAGATCAAAAAATGCTCATTAAACTTATAAATTGCATTTACGGAAGCCAAAAAATGATAATTTCGACTGGTTCCCTCCGCATTCTGAAGCAATGCCGTTGGATTACTGACATTAAATGCACTAACGTCATCTAAGTACGACAGTTGTGTCCCTGTAGCATTATCCCTGGCATAAGCGCCCAAAATTGGAGGCATTAGCAATGCGGAGGTAATAGGGTTTTTATATACACTGGGACCCAGGTTAGGTAATTTACTGTCAGCCATAGAAAGCTTTGCATTTGGAGTAATCGAAAATTTATCAGAGAGATTAATCTTTCCGTTTATACGTAAGTTAAATCTCGTATAGCTCGATCCTTCGAGAATACCTGTTTCAGATAAATAACCGGTAGAAATATTATACGTAGCAATATCATCACCACCCTTTAAGAAAAAATGATATTTCTGCATAGTGGATGGCTTGAAAATCGATTTCTGCCAATCGGTATTGTTATTGTAACGATAGTATTCATTTGTGGATGAATTTCCGTTCAACCAGGGGTATTTCGTATTGATATCAATAGTATTCAGCGGATTTGAATTATAAACATCCGTAAAGTAATTTTTAAACTGCGATTCATTCAGCACATCAAGACTCTGAGGGGCAAAAGTGATGCCGGCATAAGCTTCCATCTTAATCACCGTACTGGTTTCACCCTTTTGCTCTGTATTCACGTTAATAATTCCATTTGAACCGGCTGCTCCCATATAGGAAGCGCCATCTTTCAAAACTGAAATGTCAGAAATATCTTCAATGTCTATAACATCCATGGGATTGTCTGAATAACCCTCCATAACACTATTCGTGGAGTTGCTATAATCATGAATCATTCCATCGATAAATAACAACGGTTCAGTTTTTCCATACAACGACGAAATGCCGCGAATATTCATAAATGTTTTGTGGCCAGGCATTCCCGATTGATTAATAACAGATAAGCCTGAAACCTTACCTTGTAAGGCCTGATCAAAAGAACTGACAGATGATGATTTCAAATTGTCGGATGTAAGGGTTGACAATGAATAGTTCGCGTCTTTTAAAAGATTGTTCCCAAGAGGATTGTTATACGAATTGTCAAACGAACTGTAAATGGACGAAACCATCGAAACGTTAATAAAATCACGTCCATTCAGGTAGATATTTCGTTTATTATATCCCGGAAGATCAATAATTAACTCTGCCTGTTTATCAGGAACCAGGATTGTAAAGGCTCCTTTTTCATCTGTCTCAGACGATGTTCCTGTGGATGCGACAGAAATCGAAACCTGTTTCAGCGGAAGACCGGTCCCGGATTCTATAACGATACCTTTAATACTAATACCTGGATTTTGAGACCACGCAGATTGGTATCCCAAACAGGCCATAAACAATATCAGTAATGAGAAACAGGTCGAATATGAGAATCTTTTTTTCATATCAAGTCGGTATTTTTTTGTCATTTCAAAGCGATATTAGGTTAATGGGCAGATATACAAATTATTTAATCGGGGTAAAAATAACAGTATTCCAGAATAACATCCCCCAGGTAATGTTAACCACTCGAATTTTGTGCTCCTCTGTATTATCCCAGATGAATTCACCCCAGCTTGTTGTTTTGGCAGGATCAGTACTCTTGATTGTTGCAGTATGCACTCCATCAACATAAACTTCATAGTCCATCTGCCCCGACCATAAATTCGCAGTCAGATTATAATGGCCTTTCATAATTTTAGGCGTGATGATCTCAATCCACCAGAAACCATTCATATTCAGACAATCAAAAGTGGTACCCAAATCGCCGGTATCATGATTTTTGTAGTAATACTGCATGTAATCTCCCTGCCAGTGAATTTTGGCAAATGGTCCTGTTGCGTATGATCCGTCATACCATTTCATATAATATTTACCGTAATAATCACCTTGCTTCATATCAAAGTAATCGGTACAATAAAAAGTCATGGTACTTGCTGCAGGTTGAGTTACAGGCAACAGATCATTGATGGTATGAATCGCGGCATTTTTAGTGGGAATATTTGAATGTACAATGTCAAAACCAGTATAGGTCTTCTTAGCCAGATTGTAGTTCAATTTGTAATCCGTATCGATTGTAACCGATATGTTGTTATCGCTTGACAGAATCGGATACAACTTTGTACCAAGAGCAAAATCAGAAAGATAATAAGTACCACCCATACAATGGTATTCCATGTAGCGGTAAAAACCGTTTTTCAGAAAAGTAATGCTGTCAGGACTACTTGTATACCGTGCAATCAGGTCATCAACAGAATTAATGTTGTTCCGTTTGAAGATGGTATCAGGCACTGCCAGAATGGTAAACCTGGTACGCGCATGCTTTTTCCCATAAAGAAAATTCACCATTTGCAGCGTATCTTTCAAACCGGTCCGTTTTAAACCTTCAGTAAAAATCGAATAAGAAGGATCGGAAGCAAGTTTATCGTAACCACTGATTGTTACCGGGTCAATAACCTTATCGATATAATCAATATAACCATTTGCTACCTGGATATCCCTTTTAGTTATTTTCGATTGTTTATTAATAATGATATCCGAGCCCTGAAACTCAGTCACCAGAAAATCACCAATAGCATTGGTATCACGCAAGGCGCCAAGTCCAACATCACCGGTTTGAATCTCATTTGCAATCAAATGATTAAAAACCAGTGTCAGTTTCTGATCTTTTGTCAGCTGATCAAACGAGGTATTGTTATTCTGGTAATATTTAAGGATAGCCGCATTATCAGGCAGGAAAAGGGTAAAAGGCCCACGCACGCTCAACTGAGCGCTCAAGCCTGTGCTCTCGAGCAATTTACCAAATTCCGAAAACTGATCCGGTCTGGTCGCAATATAGTCCGTCACAACTTGCTGGCTGGATTTTACACTCCACAGTACAGGAGTTTGTGTACATCCAAAGAGGATCACTACAAACAACAGTATATGGAATAATCCCGCAATTTTAGGCAAAAGAATATGCTTCATAATTCTATATTTACAGTGTTTAGCGATCATAAAATGCGTTCTGCTTTAGATTCGGGTTATACAGGATATCATTCTGTGGAATTGGCAGATAATAACTTAAGGTATCATATACCTTGGTTTTTAATACGGCCTGTTGCTTAATATCAGCACCGGCAAGGATCATATTGATGATAATCTGTTTATTTTCGAAATGATTCCTTTTGGCAGCCCGTAAAAGATCAAACCAACGTTTGCCTTCAATAATAAATTCCCTGGCACGTTCGTCCAAAATAGCTTTCCTTAAATCTTCTTTTACAACAATGACAGCGTATGGAATCCCAGCCCGGTCAGCAGTCTGCCTGACCAAATCATTAGCTTCTGTAAAACGGTTAAGTTCAGTTAATGCTTCAGCCTTCATCAGCAAAACATCGGCATACCGGTAATAGATAAAATGACCATCCCGTTGGCTTGAATTTCTTTGAACCGAACTATTCAGAGAAATTCCCAAATATTTCCAGAATGGAGTGAGCGTACCACACATCCGTAAGTCTTGCTTATCCATAACAGAAACAAAATTTTGGGTAAGTCCTATCTGACCCTGTATGAATAACATCCCGCTATAGATTGGATTTTCCTGGCTATCCAGATTGTCATTATATTGAATCTCAAAGATCCCCTCTAAAGGCGAATTGCCCGGATTGTAGATATTAAACCAGGTTTCGGTAGGCTCCAGAGAGAAAAGACCCGTATTGCTGATTGAATCACAATAGTCAGAACATTTCTGATACTGTTGATCCCAAAGGTAAACATCGGCCAGAAGGGCCATAATAGAGTATTTATTGGCCCGACCGTTAAAATATCCCGGATGATTCGCATCATTTCGATACTCCGTTGTGTAAGCCATATTCTTGGCGACTAACAGATCCTTGATGATCTGGGTCAACACGACCTTTTCACTCGATTTTGGAAGAAAAAGTTTGGTGGTATCCGATATGGAGGGTTCAAGTACCAGCGGAACATCCTTCCATAACCGAACCAAATAGAAATAGCTTAACGAACGGATAAACAAGGCTTCAGCATCTACTCCGTTTTTTATCTTCTGAGTAAAGGTTTTGTCTTTCAAAAACACTTGTTTGTCATAGTACATTACAGTATTGGCCAGGTTGATGGCATTATAATAATTTCCCCATGAAATTGAACCATTGCTGGCGCTAATATCACTACCCGCAATTTTATTATAATCTCCAAACAGGGAACCAAATTTTACCATGTCGGCTCGTAGCTCGCCCCATATAAACGATTGTTCGCCACCGGCACGGAACGCATTGTAAGTAGCGGCAAGAGCTTCGTCAACATCTCCCTTTTTCTGCCAGAATTTTGATTTCACCAGATTATCTTCGGGCATTACGGTTAACCAATTTTTGCATGAGGGGGAAACAAGGGCCACCAGAAGCAATGCAAAGTATATCGGGTTAAATATGCGGTATTTTACCATTGAAGTATATTTTAAAGTTTTAGAATATGACATTTACACCAAACATAACCTTCTCACTCGGAGGAGTACGACTGTAGTCCATAGGTAATATACTAGGATTTGAAGGAGGAGCGACATCAGGATCCTGACCTGAATACTTGGTCCAGGTATAGAGATCGTAGACGGTAGCATAAACTTTCAATTGTTTAACTCCAATCGTCTTACAGATATTTGGATTGAACATGTAACTCAACGATACGGTTTTTAACCTCAGGTATGAACCGTCTTCAACAAAACGGTCAGAACCTAACCAGTTGAATCCCTGATTGTAAAGCGCTCTTGGCATATCTGTTATATCGCCGTCTCTTCTCCAGCGCCAATTGGTAGCAGTACTTTGATTGTCGTAACCATACATGTTTTCAGTACTCATACGTGTTGCATTGATAATCTTCTGACCCACTTTGAAGTAAAAGAAGGTGTTAAGAATTATACCCTTATACTGAATACGGTTACCAAAACCACCCATAAATTTAGGATTCAGATCGCCCAGATAAACCAAATCATTTTCGTCAATTTTACCATCATGATTAATGTCGGCATACTTGGCGTCACCGCCCTGGAAAACGTATCCGCTGGTACCACCCATCACCATGTTCAAAGGTACATTTTTATTCAGCCCATAAACCGGGTTACCTGATTTGTCGCGCACAATTGCATCGGCATCACTGGTGTAAACACCCAGGTATTTATAACCAAAGAAACCTCCCATCGCTTCACCGGGAGTGATGCTGATTTTATACTGTCCGTTGGTAAGCATATCACCATACTGAGTACTGTAATTGTCAGGTAGCCTGATAATCACGTTTTTGTTATTCGAGAAATTAAGGTTGAAATTCAAAGAAAAATCTTTGTGTTTAATCACGCTGTAATCCATCATGAATTCAAATCCACGGTTTTCCATTTCACCATTGTTCTGATTCAATGTACTAAACCCGGTCTGAGAAGGAATACCTGAATCCTTAAGGAATAAATCCAATGTTCTTTTACGGTAATAGTCAATCTCTACGTTTAACTTGCTATCCAATCCGTAAAATGAAATACCGGGGTTGATCTGGTCGATCGTTTCCCACTTCAGACTGGTTAATTCAAGTGCGCTTGGTTTAACGCCCTGCATATCCATATAAGCCAGGTTTGAACCTGCTGACATTGTAGGAACAGCCAGATAATTATCATTTGGTGAATTACCGGTCTGACCCCAACTTGCTCTTAGTTTCAGGTCGTCGATCCATTTAACATCTTTCAGGAAGTTTTCCTTATTGATTCGCCATGCAGCTGAAACGGTAGGAAATAAACCCCAACGGCTATCGGCGCTGTACTTCGAATTTCCTTCATATTTGGCTCCGGCTGTAAAAATGTATTTGTCCTTAAATTTATAATTCGCATTTAAATAAAATCCTAATGAGCGATATTTAGAGTACCATGAAGATAATCCAACAATATTTTCATCGCCAACAGGAAGCTGCATATCCGGAGAAGCTGAATTACTCGTAGTGATTCCCAAAAACCTTTGCACCGTCTCCTCTGTATCGACCTGTCCCAGGATGGCAAGATCATGATTCTCTCCTAATTTCGGACTATAAATAAACTGGTTAAAGGTATAGATTGAACTTTTCTTTGTAAATTCATCAGAGGCTTTATTGGTTACATTACTGCTATAATCATATCCGATGGCTTTATAGGGCAAAAACCTTGATCGTTTGATATCAAAAATATCCAATGTTACGGTCGAGTTGAGAATAAGATTTTTAGCAATATCCCATTTAATCGTAAATAAGGCACGGGCATTGTCCTTTAATTGTCTGTTTACACCCAGGGTAGCAAAAGCCACCGGATTATAGAATTCGCTTGCTAATCCCTGGAGTGTACTCGTTGGTGTAAAATATGCACCGTGCGAAACGTTGCTGGTATCCCGATCCATGACCGATAAATTCGGCATTCTACGGTAGGCCATTGCACGCAATAAATGATTATTATCATAATCAGTATTTTCTACATCATAGGTATTATTCTGATCATACCTGGTAAACATGATATCCGACTTAAACTGAAGTTTTGTAGATAAGTCGTAGTCCAACGAACTGCGAAGGTTTAGTTTCTTCAATCCGTTATTAATGGTAGTTCCCTGGTCGTCAAAGAAACCAACTGACATGTTGTACCTCGATTTATCTCCACCCCCGCGTACTGAAAAGTCGTGTTGTTGAGTATGTCCTGTCTGCGTGATTTCTTTTACCCAATCCGTGTTTTGAGAATAGTTATTATACTGACTCCATGACGGATCGAAAGCAATTTGCTGATAACCTGCAGTCGTCGAAAACACATTGCGGTTCCAGTTATAGTATTCTTCTGTAATCAAACGGGCATAACCTGCACCGTCAAGCATTGGAATCGAAGGTGGTTCCCAGGAAGTGGTATTTTTATAGGTATATTCAAAAATAGGTTTCGATTTGACACCACGCTTTGTCTTGATCATCAAAACCCCATTTGCCGCTCTGGAACCCCAGATAGCAGTGGAAGCCGCATCTTTCAAAACTTCGATGGATTCGATATCCTCCGGTGAAACGTCAATCAATGTACCGAATTTTTCAACATCGGCGCTTCCGAAGTCAAAAGTGGCATCAATCGTAGCATCGTAAGGAATACCATTGATTACGATCAACGGATTGTTCTGGGCATTGAGGGTGGCAGTGCCTCGTATACGGATATTCAGTCCGGCTCCCGGGTCACCCGATATGGTCGAAATATCAACGTTACCGATACGTCCCTGAAGCAAGTCTTCAACCGAAGTTGACATCAGGGTTCCCATTTCTTTCATCTCGATTCGGGAAACTGAAGTAGCCCGGTCACGTACCTTTGTAAAACCATCATTACTCATCTTTGATGCCGATATTTTGACTTCACCAAGATTCTGTCCTTCAGATTCGAGTTTAATGTTGATTTGTGTACGGTTATTAATAGTAATACTCTGTTTTTTATATCCAATAAATGAAGCCTGTATAGGATTCTGATCATTGGTTACCTTGAAAACGTAATTCCCGTTCACATCGGTAACAGTACCTGACACAAACCTTCCGTTTTTATCGATTTCAACAACATTTACAGACGGCAGCGATTCACTGGTCACCGCATCAATGATGTGGCCCTTTATAATCGCAGGCTTTTGTCCGTATACATTGTATAATCCAGATAATAATGATATTATTAGTAATCCTGAAAGTTGAATGATTTTTTTCATATTCGATCTGGTTAGATTTTTTAAATTACTAATATTTTAAAACTGTGCTTATTTTGTGAACTACGCCTTTCCTAACCAATATGTCGGCTTTGGAATGATCTATATTGACAACCTGACCAGATTGATCTGTTAGAGTGAGGTTATTAACATTATTAGTGATATTAATGGGCGAATAAAATGTTCCCGCAGCGGATACACTACTTATGCGTTCAGAATCAAACTTACCGGAAGTAGTTCCATCATCAAAAATTACTTTTTTCCGGATAAAATGATATTGAAGCCAGGCCTTTAATGAATCTGTGTTGGTTGGTACTATTCCTGCAGCAGTAGCAGCTGTCATGGCAGCATTCGTTGGTATAAAAGCAGTCCAGTAATCAGCTTCGGCAAGAAATTTCAAATTCGGAACAGTATCTCTGTTTAACTGATCAAGAAATCTGGCATCCAACAATTTTACTTTAACGAGCAAATCTTTGAATTGAGAAACATCCTTATCGTATGTCAGGTATTTTCCCATCACGTAATTTGAATTAATGGGTTTGTCGATCTCATATAACATACCATTTTTGTCGTTTGGTAAAGTCTGAGTAATACCAACTTTCTGTCTTACGCGCAAATTATCAGCGCCTTGAACCACTCCATTGGCAACATGAACGAAATTCTTGGAACTCATTTCAACATATTGGTCTGTATTCAAATCTGACAGTACGCCCAGATAGATATGATCCTGTACAAACATATTCAGGTCTGTTGCCCTCATGGGGTTCCATTTTTTGTCATCACCCAGAAATAGAATGGTTGATGTGATAGGGTCGTAACGTATTCCGACTGCTTCCATCTCCTTATTCGACGGTGCAAAAACGGTAACATTCTGACTCGGATTTGAAAGACCCGTCAGTAAACCGGATTGATTGAGTGCATATAAGAAGGTAGAATAGTTTGCATCAAAGAACAAAGTCCCTGGCACACAGGTAAACACATTGGGTTCAAGAACCCTGTTCGTTTCATAGATCACACCATTACTACACATGTGAGCCGATTTGATATCGCTCTTGCCGATAATCGTCGGATCACCAAATGAATTGAAATAACTGTTCGAAATTTTAGATATTAACCCAAGCGATCTTGAAACTTGTGTCTGTAGGATATAAAATAAGGTAACCGATGGTACACTGTCCAGTGAAGAATAAGTTTTGAATATGGTTTTGTTCAGATAATCCTGAAGAACCTGATCGGATGGAAGAAACAAGGTGTACATATCCTTCATGCGTGATTCATTTCCAGGGAAGGCTCCCTGTTCTTCAGCCAGATTGGAAACCAGGTTGTAGCCTTTTGAATACAACAGATTTTTATTCTTATCGACTCCCGATGCATTATATGTCGCAAATCGTTGCAGAATATCATAGAACAATCCGTATTTATCCTGGTTGGCCAACAGATATTGATCAATATTCTTCTGTGGGGGAACTACCTGGTCAATATAATAAATAAATCCATTCGCTGTTCGGACTTCAGATTCAGTGACCATTGCATTTCCCCAGTTCATATCACCATGACCTGCTTCCCACTTGCTTCCCGGATACATATAAAGATAATCCGATCCATCAATGGCTCCAAAGAAATCCTGAAAATAATCCAAACTAAAGAGCGGAATCAGTTTTATGCCTGTAGACATCAGCAATTCTTTTCCTTTCTGAGCAGGATAGTACCGGGCAGTCTCTTTATAAGGATTAGAAGTGCTAACTGTTGGCTTCCTGAACATTAATGCGGCATACTCTCCATTTGGTCCCTGTAGCTCTGAATATAAAAATTCATAGATCAACTGAAATCTGGACCTTGGATTGGGAAGTACATGAAGCGTAAACAATTCCCTTGCATCGTCTACTGAAAGATTGTCGACCGATGTAATGTTATTTGCCTTGAAATATGCATTGAATGCAGAGTCATTGGGCGCAAATAAAGTAAAAAGCTGTTTGGAAATAGGAATGGTATAGGCTGCTTTGTCCATTAATTTGAGAAAAATGGTATAATTACCTTTTTTCTGCAGTGTTTCAATACTTGATCCCCCAAGCCATGGCGGATTATCGTACCTTTCCTGGTGTTTAGAACAACCGAATACCCCTAACAACAAAACTATCGCAAGTATTGGTATTTGGAGAAGCTGGTATCTTTTCTTCATATTAGGATATTTTAAAAATTCGAGTTAGATTATTTGAAGTGTAAATATAGAATTAAAAGTTAATTAATGTTATTTGATACTAATTTTTATATAAAAATTTATCAGAGAGTCATAACAAGCTAATTTACTTGCAGATAAATTTTCCGGTATATATTTGTGTTATCACCTGTCAATATTAAGGTTACAGTATTCTTAACGTTATAAACACATAAATTTTACTTTCCCATCCTGTGAAATACTGCCGGAAATGCCACAATTTAAGAGTTTCTTCTGTTTTCTTCCCCTGTTCCCATCATAAACCATTAATGAACAGACTTTAGCTTATTTATACCGCTGTCGTACCACTGTCATACC
>DIZL01000027.1:67003-70834 GCA_002429385.1 Prolixibacteraceae bacterium UBA6029
GGTATGACAGTGGTACGACAGAGAATAGAATCATTCCTATCGGGAAAGCTAAGGGATACGGTTTTTGTATTAAAGATATGACTACGAAAATGCACACCCTCAACAAATGTCATAGAACCCTGTCTATTCTATATATTCAAAAGATCAGACCGCTTCATGTTTTAGCAGAAGTGTTTCCCAAATTCAGTTTCCTCTTTCCTTTTACTTTTCCTCGGATCACATGATATTGTTGTGGGGAAATCAAAGTCAATGGTAAGTTTTAAAAATCTTACTTTTTTATAAAATCTTAGTAACCAAGCAGTGCCCCCAGATCCTAATCTTATCTATCTTATAATTACTGGTCCCGAGTACTCGGGATGAGTGATGAAAACAAAATGGGTGTAAGGATTATTGATTTTAATTTCATAAGATATATAAGATTAAGGTTGCGTGGGCTGATCCAAGTTACTAAGATTCTTTCAAAAAAGTAAGATCCTGAAATTTATTCAGGACATACCTGAATATTGGTTTTGATCCCGGTGACTACCGGGACCCCACAACAATGTCATGTGATCCTTTTCCCTTTTCCCTTTTCCCTTTTATACAATTATTTATTCTTCATTGTCCGATTGTATCTTGAATAACCTTATTTTCGTTTCCGAAAACAAGTTGCTATATAATAAGGTATATTCATTTAGTTAATGCCGTCATTGCGAACGAAGTGAAGCAATCTGTTGATTTCTAGATTGCTTTCCCGATGGATCGGGACAGGCAGGTCCTCGCAAGGACGATTTTGAAGCTATAAAATAAGTAACCAATGAAACTTACATTAAAAATTACAGTATTATTAATGTGTCTGTCACACCTGGCTTTGGCACAATACCTTCACCGCACCGGTAAATACATCTACGACGGCAACAATAAAGAATTCATCATCCGCAGTATGGGTCTTGGCGGATGGATGATTCAGGAGGGCTATATGCTTGAAACCAGTGCCTTCGCCGGAACACAACACGAGATTCGCGCCAAAATCGAAGGATTGATTGGTGTTGCCAATACCGATTCGTTTTATAATGCCTGGCTTCAGAACCATTGCACGAGGACAGATATCGATTCCATGGCTGCATGGGGCTTCAATGCAATACGGCTGCCTATGCATTATAATTTATTCACCCTTCCCATCGAAGAAGAACCTGTCGTTGGTGCCGACACCTGGTTACCCAAAGGATTTGAACGGGTGGATAGTCTGTTGGACTGGTGTAAGCATGCTCATATCTATTTAATTCTTGACTTACATGGTGCTCCGGGAGGACAGGGGAAAGATGCGAACATTTCGGACTATGATTCCAGTAAACCATCTTTATGGGAAAGCCCCGAAAACCAACGGAAAACAGTCGCCCTTTGGAGCAAACTGGCTGAAAGATATGCCAACGAGCAATACATCGGAGGTTACGATTTGATCAACGAAACCAACTGGGCATTTACAGCGGGCGGAAACATCAATGGTTGTGGTGAAACAAACAATTTACCGCTCAGGCAACTCTATATTAGCATTACCAATGCAATTCGGGCGGTTGACAAAAACCATCTTCTTTATATTGAAGGAAACTGCTGGTCGGGAAACTTTGAGGATTTGACCCCCATTTGGGATACCAACATGGCTTATAGCTTTCACAAATACTGGAATGCAACGGATGTGGGAACGATCCAAAGCCAGTTGAGTATGCGCGATGCCCAAAACGCTCCACTCTGGATGGGTGAATCGGGCGAAAACTCCAATGAATGGTTTTCCGAAACCATCAAGACCCTGGAAACTGCCCATATCGGCTGGTCCTGGTGGCCCCTGAAAAAGATAAACACGGTGGTATGTCCCCTGACGGTGAAGGAAACTGCCAATTACAGAACGCTCCTGAACTATTGGACCAATGGCGGAACAAAACCAACGGTGACTTTTGCAACCAACGCCTTGCTTGAAATTGCCGACAATCTGAAATTCAAAAACTGCATATATCATCCCGACTATATTGATGCCCTGTTCCGTCAGCAAACTACCGACGCAACGAAACCCTATATTATTCATGAAATACCGGGCCTTATCAGCGCTACTGACTTTGATATGGGCAAATCAGGAATTGCCTATGCCGATAAAGTTGTTTTAAATGACGGATCAACGACTAATACTGTAGGAAACACTGGCGGAAATTACAGGAATGACGGAGTGGACATCGATGTGTGTTCAGATACCGACACACGTAACAATGGCTATTGCATCGGATGGATCGATGCCAGCGAATGGGCCTTGTTCACTGTGAATGTAGACCAGACTGCAGCATATACCCTGACATTCAGGTATGCTTCAGGAGGTTCAGGCGGAACCTTCCATGTCGAGAATAACGGGGCTAATATTTCAGGGCCGGTTAAGGTTTCAGGCACAGGCGGATGGCAATCATGGAAAAGTATCGTTGTGCCCAATGTAATTCTTTATCAGGGATCACAGAAATTGAAGGTCGTTTTCGAAACCGCCGGATATAATCTGAGTTTTATGGAGTTTAAAGATCCTTTGCCCATCTCAGGTGTTCCGACCATAATAGCCAATGCAGCAACTTCTGTGGATGGGAATTCAATCTTTGTCAATATAAATAAGCAGTTCGATAAGAGTGTTCCGTTAAATGCCTCGGATTTTACTGTTAAATTAGGCACCACTGTACTGCCTGTTTCATCAGTTTCCTACAGCAATGATTCTCAGGGAACGATTGTCCTGAATATCAACCAGATGATCCTTTATGGGAACATCGTTAAAGTGTCTTATTCGGGTGCAAGCCTGAAATCTGATGACGGAATGGTTTTAACCACTTTCACAGACAGTCCCGTTCAAAACAATACCCCCTTTCGGACTACCCTGCCCGCCAAGATTGAAGCTGAACAATTCCAGGTGAATTTTGGTATGTCTGCTGAAACCTGCACGGATACGGGAGGCGGACAGGATATGGGATACACCGATGCCGGTGACTACCTCGATTACCTGGTATACGTTCCTTCGGATGCCAGTTTTACATTCGAGTACAGGGTTGCATCCACAATGGGCGGCAGCATCGAATTGAGGCTGGTTGATCAACCCGCTGCACCGGTTGTTATTCATACAGTGGCAGTTCCAAATACTGGTGGATGGCAGACCTGGAAATCAGTTATGGCTTCAGGTTCCCTGACCCAGGGTCCCCATATCTTGCGTGTTTATATCAAGCAGGCACAGTTTAACTTCAACTGGTTCAAGATATCTTTTGTCACTGGAATAAACAGCATCAACGGATTAAAGAATATGAAAGTATTTCCAAACCCGGTTCGCGATCTGATCAATTTCAAAGCAGAAGGTCTTTCCGGGGCATATACCATGAACATCATCAACCAGCAAGGCATAATCGTTAAACAATTCCCGCTCATGCTGGGAGTCGGTGCACCTGAGCAGTTGAATATCTCAATCCTGCCTGATGGCTTTTATATCGTCAGCATTGAAAACCAAACAGAAAAATATCATTACAGCATTATTAAATTGAGTAGATAGGTCATTTAATGTAATTCAATGTCGTTTAGTTAACGCCGTCATTGTCCCGAGTACTCGGGAAGGACTCGAGAGAAGCAATCTATTGATTTATAGATTGCTTCGTTCTTGCCAATGATAGTTTTCATAAGCTATTGAATATGAAATAAATGAATTGGTCATTTTGGTGGCATCTCCATCAGGGCGTCATTGCGAGTGGAAAGCTATTTTTAATAGCCACAATGTGAATATGACAGGGAGTGAATTTGCTACTTTAGCCAAAATATTGAAATACCTAAATATAAACATGTTACGCA
>DIZL01000004.1 GCA_002429385.1 Prolixibacteraceae bacterium UBA6029
AGACTCGCAATGACGTGCTATGTTGCTTTTCGGAGTAGACTCAAGAGTTGCATCTGACTGGCAGGAATAAATCAGTAAAACCCCACCATTACAAATTCTATTTATAATCTTTTAAGGGAACTTATGGCTTCCTCAGGATTAGTTGAACCAAAAATAAAACTGCCTGAAACTAATATATCGGCGCCTGAATCATAAAGTTTCTTGCCCACCTCAAGATTAATCCCGCCATCAACTTCAATTAATGCATTTGAATTTCTTCGGATAATCAATTCTTTCAAAGCTACAACTTTGCGGTAAGTATTTTCGATAAACTTCTGCCCCCCAAAACCGGGATTGACCGACATCAGTAAAACCATATCCAGATCATCGATTATATCCTCGAGTAAATGAACTGAAGTATGCGGATTAAGGCATACACTTGCCTTTATGCCCAGTTCTTTGATTTGCTGAATAGTCCGGTGAAGATGGATGCAGGCTTCATAGTGAACGGTGATTATTGAAGCGCCCGCATGATAAAACTCCTGAATATATTTCTCCGGATTCACAATCATCAGGTGTACATCGAGTGGTTTTTGACTTATATTATGCACTGCCTGAATAATTGGAATGCCGAAAGAAATATTTGGAACAAAGACGCCGTCCATCACATCACAATGAATAAAGTCTGCTTCACTTCGGTTGATCATTTCAATATCCCTGCTAAGCTGATTAAAATCGGCTGCCAGTATAGATGGTGCGACTAGTCTCATTTCCTTTGTATTTTCTCTCAAAAGTACTATTTAATCCCTTTCGTCAAATCCATTGATATAAAAAAAGCTGCTCAGGGCAGCTTTTGTTTAAATTATAAATATGCTTTCAGTAATCTATTACGAAAATTATTTCTCATTTTCATGATCGTCTTCTCCTTTATTTGACGGACACGCTCCCTGGTTAAACCAAGCTCATCGCCTATCTCTTCGAGGGTATACTGACAGTATCCACTTATTCCATAATAATAACGGATAACATCAGCTTCCCTGTCTGTCAGGGTGGATAAAGTTCTTTCAATTTCCTTGCAAAGGGATATATTCATCAGGCCTTTGTCTGGACTTAATGAATCTTCGTTTAATAAAACATCATACAAATTGCCAGCTTCTTCGTCATAAATCGGAGCATCCATCGAAATATGATGAGACGACACTCTTAAGGAATCTTCAATAACATCAGAAGATGTTTCAAGTATAAATGCAACTTCGTCAATGGTTGGTTCCCTTTGAAATTCCTGTTCAAGCCTTTTGAAGGTCTTATTAATCAGGGTAATCGATCCGATTTTATTTAAGGGTAAACGAACAATTCTTGAATGTTCTGCCAATGCTTGCAGAATTGCCTGACGAATCCACCAAACTCCATAGGAAATAAATTTAAACCCACGGGTTTCATCGTACCGTTGTGCAGCTTTTATTAAGCCAAGATTGCCTTCATTAATCAGATCAGGCAGGCTAAGGCCTTGATTTTGATATTGTTTTGCTACTGAAACAACAAACCGCAGATTGGCTTTAATAAGTATTTCCAGAGCCTCCTTATCTCCTTTCCCAATCCTTTTGGCCAACTCTACTTCTTTTTCCGCACTTATTAAATCAACTTTTCCAATCTCTTGCAAGTACTTATCAAGAGATAAGCTCTCCCGGTTGGTAAACTGTTTAGCAATTATAAGTTGTCTCATGGTTTATTATTAAAAAAATCCACGTTTAATGAACCCTTTTACAAGTTAGGCTGAGCGAATGTAATTATTATAGAGTACCTTAGGTAATTTTATACGTACAAATATTTGAATCATACAATCTTTTACACGAATGGTTCATTTCAGCCATTGAATGGTAATTTTTTTCGAAAAGAACATTTGAATGTTCTCCCTTGAAAATCAACTTTTATATCCCGAATGAAGGATTTCAGATTGATTTTTCTGTTTTTGCTTTGCTATATTTAAGGATTTTACTATACTTGCAAAAAAATACGAACAATTACCGATTATCCAAATCTTCATTTCCACATTTCTTTTATTTAATCACTTGGCCTTTTGGATATTAACAAATCAATCAAAATTATGTATGATATTATTGAATTAAGCAGAAAATTACTTCCTGACTTAAAAGACATCGCAAAGGAACTTGATATTAAAAAAATTGAATCATTCAAGAAACAGGATTTAATCTATAAAATTCTTGACACACAGGCCATTTTAGCTTCAGAAAAGAAAACCGATGATAAAAGACTGAAATCTCCCAGAGATATAAGCGTAAGACGCGAAGACAATTCCGTATTAAAATTTTTTAGCCGCAGGAAAGAAGAAAAACCAGCTGAAATTATTGAAATGAAACCAGTTGAAAATACTGAAGCGGAACAAACTACAACTGCTTCAGAGCAGGAGCCGAGAAAAGAAGGTAAAAGAGAATACGAGATTAAGAAAAGACCCAGGACCGAACACATAAAGGCCGGTTCCTCTAATCATAGTCCCAATCCGAATCAAAAACAGAATATAAATCCAAATCAGCGGAAGAACCCAATTCTGGATTCTGATCAAATTCAAAGTCCAAAGCAGATTGAGATTCAAAAACAGAATCAGAATCAGAAAGTACGACAGGAAATCCTGTTTCCTGAAGATCCGATTGAAAATGAATCGGAAGATATTCCGGAACCTATCCAAACTGAGGAACGCGAGCCAATTGTGGTCCTCAAACAATGGCCAAAAGACGAAACCCAGGTTTCAGAAGAAATCAAGTCTGACGATTCAACTGAAAGACGTACCGACAATCAACCCCGCAAAAAGCCCTTTGAAAATAACCCCAAATGGGAAAACAGGGAAAACCAGGGTCCAAAACCCCAAAAACCACAGCAAATTCAGGAAAAGCCTTACGAATTTGATGGAATCATAAGCAATACAGGCGTTTTGGAAATCATGGTTGATGGTTATGGATTCCTTCGCTCTTCTGATTTCAATTACCTGAATTCGCCCGACGACATTTATGTATCTCAATCACAAATAAAACTATTCGGCCTGAAAACCGGTGATACCGTTACAGGTACAATACGCCCTCCAAAAGAAGGTGAAAAATACTTTCCGCTGATTAAAGTTATTGAAATCAATGGAAGAACACCTGATTACATTAGGGACCGCGTACCTTTTGAGCATTTAACCCCACTGTTCCCTAATGAAAAATTCAATCTGACCGGGAATGGTCACGATAACCTTTCAACACGCATCGTCGACCTCTTTGCCCCTATCGGTAAAGGGCAGCGTGGTTTGATCGTGGCTCAGCCAAAAACAGGTAAAACAGTCTTGCTAAAGGAAATTGCCAACGCTATCGCTGCCAATAATCCTGAAGTTTACATGATGGTTCTACTTATCGATGAGCGTCCTGAAGAAGTAACCGATATGGCCCGCCACGTAAATGCCGAAGTGATCTCTTCAACTTTTGACGAGCCTGCCGAACGTCACGTTCGTGTTGCAGGAATGGTACTTGAAAAAGCCAAAAGGCTGGTTGAATGCGGCCATGACGTTGTAATCCTGCTCGACTCGATTACACGCCTTGCACGTGCCTATAATACGGTTGCGCCTGCCTCGGGTAAAGTTCTGTCGGGTGGTGTGGATGCCAACGCACTTCACAAACCCAAACGGTTCTTCGGAGCTGCCCGTAACATCGAAGAAGGCGGATCATTAACGATCATTGCAACAGCCCTGATTGATACCGGCTCAAAAATGGACGAAGTGATCTTCGAAGAATTCAAAGGTACGGGTAACATGGAATTGCAGCTCGACCGGAAATTGTCGAACAAACGTATCTTCCCTGCAGTTGATATTACGTCTTCAAGTACTCGTCGTGAAGATTTACTGATGAACAAGAATATGCTCGATAAAACGTACATTCTTCGTAATTTCCTTGGTGACATGAACTCTATTGAAGCAATGGAATTCATTAAAACCAGGATTATGAGAACCGATTCAATTGAAGAGTTTTTGATCTCGATGAACGATCAGTAAGAAGATTACTACAGATATAGAAAAAGAGAGCCCGAAAAGCTCTCTTTTTTATTTTTCAATATTTTCCACCCGACACTATACCTCCATCAGGCTTCCTGGCATAGGCTATCTCCAAACTTTGGATCACATGACATTGTTGTGGGGAAGTGTTTTCAAAACCAATATTCAGGTATGTTGTTTCTGAAAAAATCTTACTCTTTTGAAAAAATCTTAGTAACTTAGATCAGCCCTCGCAACCTTAATCTTATGTATCTTATGAAAATAGTCCCGATAGTTATCGGGATTGATTTCATCACTCATTTAAGACAACCAGTAATTCCTAAAGGTTTATCAGGCCAATTATAAGATAGATAAGATTAAGGTTGCGAGGGCTGATCTAAGTTACTAAGTTTGAATTAAAAAAAGTAAGATTTTTTAAAACTCACCATTGACTTTGATTTCCCCACAACAATATCATGTGATCCCAAACTTTCCCGATAGGAATGTTTCGGTTCTCTGTCGTACCACTATCGTACCACTGTCATACCTCTTTCATACCACTGTCATACCTCTTTCAGTACAAATTCGTAACAAATTCGAATAAAATTCGATACAAATACATAACAAATTCGAACGGCTACGAATTTGTATCTGTCTCTTA
>DIZL01000055.1 GCA_002429385.1 Prolixibacteraceae bacterium UBA6029
AACGGCAGGCGAAGTAGAATACACCTGGGAAGATAATTCAGACGATACCAACGCCTCTGAAAGCGACAAGGTCTTGCTGGTTGTATATAACCCTGTAAAGAAAAAGACGGTTACAATAGTAGGCGGCAACACCCGCATCGGTGGCACCCAGTCGGTCACTCTTCCTTCTTCTTTCACGGGTGATGAGGTGCAGTGCTACATCTCCTTCGGAACGCCTACTCAGTCGGTTGTCTCCAACAGCGAGTTCGCAGGCGGGGTAATCGTATCGTAGCCGGAAAAGGAAATCAACTCTCTTAAAAACCGCTCTCTTGATGGGGGCGGTTTTTAAGGATTAAAAAAGCGTTCTTTGACATATTGGGAAAATACGAATTACACAAATTGGGACGAATTACACGAATTGCAAAGTAGAAAACCTAATTTTGCCACTAAGTCCATAAGGATCAAAGGTTCACGAAGAATAAAATAGAAAAAGTCATTATTTAGGGTCTGCTGAAAAACTCAATGCCTGTTCGGATTTACTGACCTCAGAGAGGTCACCCCCCGAGGACTCGGGGTTTGGGTTGACTATTAAAAATAATGCATTACGTTCTTTCAAACGATCATTTATAATATTCATTATCAATAATTAATACATTTTTCAGCAAACCCTATGTAGTCACTTATCATTTTAGGACAACTTAATGACTGTTGAATGACTAAAACATCATACGGCAGGTTCTGGTTACAAATCATCGAACCCGTCAAATGGAATATCATCATCCGGGTCGTGGTCAAACGGACCAACACCCGGAGGATTGAAAAGCCCCCAGCGGTCGATGATGTAATCCGTAGGATCGAATTTTGCGACCCAATCAATAAACAAGAACCTGTATTCTTCCAGCAGATCCCTGACAATCTGAAAATATTCGACATGTTCAAAACCGAACATTTTTAGAGCGTGGTTTTGAATCATTAATTCACATGCAGCTTTTCGAATGATGGCTGCAGCTTCCATCTTGATATCGTACAATTGGCCTCCCGTTGCCCCGGCCACTTTAACCGTCAGTAGCATGGCGTCCTCCAGCATCAGCCCTTTGACAAACCCTAACCTTTCGTCATCGTCTGGTATAAGCTGACAGATATGATCAACCACTTCATAAATCTCCTCTCCTTTTTTATAAAGTGAGCGTTCTTCGGAATTCATTTCATTCTCTTCGCCAAACATAAACTATCTATTTTATACGGTTTAGGGTACACTTAAAAAATAGGATTTGTATCCAAAAATATAATCTGAACAATCAGATGAAAAAGGGTTCAAATCCTGCGATCTGAACCCTCAATTTTATGGATTTGAATCAAACTGATCGTAAAGGAACAGATATGATCAATTTCGGTAGATTATACCAGTATTTTGGTGCAAATATTATTGATGCTGGTTTCAAGGGTTTCAAATGTTTTCCCGTTTCCCTGGTTGTCATCTTCAACATACAGATATTTCATTCCGGCCACTTCTTTTGAAGCCAGGATCTTTTTGAAATCAATTACTCCCACCCCAACAGCACAAATATCGTCTTTAATGATTGTAAAAAATGGCGCTTGTTTGGTCATCATATCTTTAAAGTGCAGGTTCTGGAATCGGCCAGGGTACTTGTTAAACATAGCCACAGGATCCTGTCCGGCTTTACTTGCCCAGAAAAGGTCCAGTTCCATGGTGATGAGGTCTTTGTCCATTTCCGGCATGAAGATGTCGAAGTAAGGAACAACTCCGTTGAGATTGGTGAACTCAAAATTGTGGTTGTGGTAGCCAAACTGAATTCCATCGTCTTTCATAATTTTACCCACTTCATTCCAGTTGGCAATCATTCTTTTGTAGGATTCAATGTTGCGGTCTTTCTCTTCAATCCAAGGCTGAATGCAATATTTAACGCCCAGTTCAGCATGTTTGTCCGCCATTATTTTTGCATTGTCCAGCGTAACGCCGGCTGCCTCAACGTTGGTATGGCTGCTGACCACGTCCATGCCCAGATCATTGACTATCTTTTTGAATTCTGCAGGCGAAAAGCCATAGAATTTACCATCAGCATAACCTGCCAGTTCCAGGTTTTTATATCCAAGGGCTGATACTTTTTTTAATGACCCTAATGCATCGGCAGTCATGGCATCACGAATGGTGTACATCTGTAACCCAACTCCGAATGTTTTACGGTCAACAACCGCTGGTTTACATCCTGCAGAACCCAATAACATCATACCCAGCGATCCGGCAGCCGAAACCTGTAAGAACTTTCTCCTGTTTTGCATAGTTTGAATGGTTTATTTGTTAAGTTGATTTTATTCCAAAGGATAAAAATAATATTCTCTATTCAGCTGCAAGACGAATACGGGAAAAAAATGTAATTAAATTATAAATACTCTGTTTTTGAACCCTACAACTTTGCTCTTTGGTATTGCAATGGCCAGGCAATATCATCTCCCAGTTGCTTTGCAGCGTGCAGCGCAAAATAAGGATCCCGAAGCGATGCCCTGGCAATGAAGATAAGATCGGCCTGTTCATTTGTTAGAATGTCCTCCGCCTGCTGTACTTCTGTTATCATTCCAACAGCGCCTGTTAAAATGCCCGTTTCTCTTTTAATCCGTTCAGCAAAAGCAACCTGGTATCCGGGTCCAAGAGGTATCTTTGCATAGGGGACCAATCCGCCTGAAGAACAATCAATCAAATCAATACCTGCCTGTTTTAAGAGGGCTGAGAGCTGTACCGCTTCTTCGACGTTCCATCCTCCATCGGCCCAGTCGGTAGCCGATATGCGCACCAGCAAAGGAAGGTTTTCAGGCCATACCTCCAACACTGCGCTAATAATTTCCATCAGTAAGCGTATCCTGTTTTCAAAACTACCCCCATAGTTATCTGTCCGGTGATTACTTAAAGGTGAAAGGAACTGATGAATCAGGTAACCATGTGCTGCATGTATTTCTATGACTTTATAGCCTGCCTGGACAGACCGTTGGGCTGCAGTTTTAAAATTACTAATTACTTTTTTAATTCCATCCATATCAAGTGAATGGGGCGCATCATCATCCGGATTAAAGCCAATTGCTGAAGGTGCAATCGTCCTCCAGCCAGCTCCTTCAGGTTTAAGTTGTTTGCTTCCGTTACCGGGAGTGGCACAACTTGCTTTTCTTCCCGCATGTGCCAGCTGAATACCAGCCACCGAACCGTGCTGATGAATAAACCGGTTAATGCTTTGTAACTTTTCAATATGTTCATCTTTATAGATACCCAAATCAGCAGGTGTGATGCGTCCTTCCGGAGAAACAGCTGTTGCTTCCTGGATAATTAACGAGGCTCCTCCAACAGCCCTGCTGCCAAGATGCATCAAATGCCAATCGTTGGCAAATCCATCAACTGAAGAATACTGGCACATCGGTGATACAACTAACCTGTTTTTCAATGTGACACCTTTGATACTAAGCGGCGAGAAGAGTTTTGACATTATTGAAATTCTTATAAAAATGAGATATTGATTTAAAACATCTGAATTACCAATATGTTGACTGAGTTATCCGGTAACCTATAACTCTGCAATCAATTGTCTGAGCCTGGTTTCAGCAACCTTCAGATTGTATTTGAAATTGATCAGACGTGTAAACGAGTCCTCATAGCTCTGCTGTGCCTGCCTGACTTCCAAAGCTGTAGTTTGCCCATACCGGAGACGCTGCATTGAGATTTCAAGGTTTTCCTTCACCAGATCAGTATTTTCCTTTTCAATAGAAAGGAGATGCTCCTGGTTTTCGAAGTCGGTTAATGCATTCTCAAGTTGAGTATTGACCTGAATCTTGTTGTTTTCCAGATTATATTGAGCCGATTCGAGTAGAATTTTTGATGTAGCTATCAAACGGTTTGCATTACCTCCCTGAAAAATCGGGATAGAGATACTCCCCCCAACCTGTGGACCGTAGTATCTGCTAAGCAGCGTTGTTCCCGAAGAATTGCTGGTGTATTGGAAATTATAACTGGTATTAAAATTAACCTTGGGTAACTTGTTAGCTTTGAATTCATCGACACTCAGTCTGGCAATATCAATTTCCTTCTGAAAAGTCAATATGCTGGTGTTATTGGCGTAGATCTTTTTAATCAGATCTGCTTTATCCGGTTTATAAGTAAGCGGAATTGAATCAATCACATCATAGGCTGTTGAATCAATATTCAGGCTAAGTATCTGGTTAAGGTTTCGTTTGGAGGAAATAATAATGCTTTGCTGAGCAATCGAATTTTCCTTAGAAACATTTAAGTCGATCTTTGCCTGCAGGAGGTTGTTTTTCGCCGATGAACCCGCATTAAAACTGGTTTGCAGAATGGTGACTCTTTCCTGATTATAGGAAATCACTTTATTGTACGAGACGAGTTGCTGCTGCTGTTTGACCACATTAAAATAGGCAACCACAACATCATAAACGGTTTGTTCTACCTGGTTCCGGTACTGAAGTCCACCCAGTGCTTCAATTTCATTCAGTTTGTTTTTGGTAACAAACATTTTGCCCCCGTCATACAAGGTCCAGTTGAGTTGCATATTCGTATTGATAGCATTGGTGCTGGCATTTGACGAACTGATTTCAGAACCCGAGAATTGCTTGATAAATGAATTGTTAACGGAGTAATTGTCAGAACCGTTGGCCGCAATAGTAGGTAACATGCCTGCATTTCCGACCGTATTGTTCATCTTGTCAATGTCCGCATTGTTTCTGGAAACCAGAATATCATAGCTGTTTTTCAGTGCAATGCCAACAGCGTTATCCACCGTAATAAGTTTCTGTGCGAGTAGTACAGGAACAAACCCAATCGTCAGGATAAGTATTAAAACTCCTTTTCTCATTGATCTTATTTATACAGATAGTGTTAATGTGCTACCTGATCATTTTCAATATGAACCAATTCTTCCTCCGTAAATTCATGTTCCATCTTTTTATCTGCCATAAAGACATACATGGTTGGAATGACGAAAAGTGTAAGAATCAGTGCAAAGAATAATCCGCCTACTACAACAATACCCAATGGAACACGACTCGAAGCTCCGGCTCCCAAGGCAAGGGCAATCGGCATGGCTCCAAAAATAGTAGCCAGTGAAGTCATTAAGATGGGACGTAAACGTGCCACTGCCGCCTCGAAGGCTGCCTCAGGTATACCCAACCCAAGTTTGCGCTTTTGATTGGCAAATTCAACAATCAATATCCCGTTCTTAGTCACCAGACCAATCAACATGATAATACCGATTTCAGAGAAAATATTAAGTGTCTTGCCGAAAATCCAGAGCGAAAGTAATGCCCCGGCAATAGCTAACGGAACGGTTAACATGATGATGAAGGGATCGCGGAAACTTTCAAACTGTGCGGCCAGAATCAGATAGATTAGTACCAGTGCAAATATCAATGCAAAGGATATATTCGAACTGCTCTCTGCAAAATCCCTTGATGATCCAAACAGGTCGGTATGAAATGACTCATCTAATACCTTCTTCGAAATTTTATTCATTTCAGCAATGCCTTCACCTAGAGTATGGCCTTGTGCAAGCGAAGCCGATACAGTCGCTGATTTATAGCGGTTGAAATGATATAGGGTTGGCGGACTGCTGTTTTCCTCCATTTTAACCAGATTGTCCAGTTGGATCAACTCTCCACTCCTGTTTCTAACATATAGCGAGGTTAAATCAGCAGGCATACTGCGCTCGGGGCGTTCAACCTGCCCGATAACCTGGTATTGCTTCCCATTTCGAAGAAAGTAGTCATATCTGCCACCGCTAAGCGCCAACTGTAAGGTGTTCGATATATCTACTTCATTAACACCCAGATTAGTGGCTTTCAGACGATCTACGGTTAGATTAATCTCCGGTTTATTGAATTTCAGGTTGACATCCACATTACTGAAAACAGTATCTTTTCTGGCTTCATCCAGAAAACGGGGAAGAGATTCCTCAATTTTGCTGAAATCTAAATTCTCAATAACATACTGTACAGGTAAGGCGGCACCGCCGCCAAGTGAGGTTGAAATGGTCTGTTCCTGACTTGGGATAATCCGTGCGTCAGGTATTCTCCTGTACATTTTGGAAAGTTTATCGTAAACCTGCTGTTGGGTCGCTTTCCGTTGATTAGGCTCGCTTAGAAATATATTAAGCATCCCTGTGTTAGTGCTGCCGCCGCCAAGTCTTGCAAACACCAACCTGGCCTCAGGAATACTGTCAATAGCCTTTTGTGCAAGAACGTCAAGGAGGTCAGAAGTCACTTTAAAGTCTGTTCCTTCAGGTGTTGTAACATTGGCTCTGATGATGCTGTGATCTTCTAAAGGCGCCAGTTCTGATTTAATGACTTTTGAAAGAAGAAATACCAGACCAAAACATGCTGCCAGGATCGCAATTGAGACCCATTTACGCTTCATAAAAAAGCCTAACAATCGCCGGTATCCCTGATCCAATCCAACGAAGAATGGTTCGGTCTTGTGATAAAAACGTGAATGACCAATTTTTGATCCGCCAAGTCTGATGTTTAAAACCGGAGTAAGTGTTAGTGAAACAAAGGCAGATATAAGTACAGCTCCAGCCAGCACGATTCCAAACTCGCGGAATAGCCTACCAGTAAACCCCTGAAGGAATATAACCGGTATAAATACAACAGCCAGTGTAAGTGAAGTCGAAATAACTACGAAAAATATCTCGCGTGTGCCATAAAGAGCAGCATTCCATTTGTCCATGCCTGCCTCCCGCTTCTTAAAGATATTCTCTGTGACTACAATACCATCGTCAACAACCAGCCCCGTAGCCAAAACAACGGCCAACAGGGTGAGCACATTGATGGAGAACCCGAAAATGTACATGATAAAGAAGGATCCGACAAGCGATACCGGGATATCAATCAAAGGACGAAGAGCGATGATCCAATCCCTGAAAAACAGGAAGATGATGATCACCACCAATACAATAGCGATGAAAACCGTCTCAGTAACATCCTGTACCGACTGCCTTACAAATTTTGAACGATCATAACCAACATCGATAATCAGTCCTGAAGGAAGATTTTTATTGACTTCTTTGAGACGGATAAAGAACTCATCGGCAATCTGTATCGCATTTGCACCGGGTAAAGGAATAAGGGCAAGTGAGATTCCCCCGGCGCCGTTAAGCTTCACACCCGTTTCTTCGTTTTCAGCACCGAGCATCGCGTTGCCAATATCACTGAAACGAATCACCTGATCGTCGGTTTGCCGGATAATCAGGTTGTTGAAATCTTCTTCAGTAACCAATCGACCATAAGTTTTTACAATCAATTCAGTAGCATTTCCCCTGATTTTTCCACCCGGCAACTCCACGTTTTCCTTATTCACAGCTGTGTAAACATCCTGGGCAGTAATTCCATATGCAACCATTTTATCCGGATTAAGCCAAAGCCTCATGGCCGGACGTCTCTGTCCATATAAACCAACGGAGCTTACACCCGGAATGGTTTGAAACTTTTCCTGAAGCACATTCTCAGCATAATCACTCAACTCAAAGTCATTCATCGTGGTACTCTGCACGGCAAGGGTAATGATCGGGTCGCTGTTGGCATCCGCTTTACTCACCACCGGTGGAGCGTCAATGTCCTGAGGCAAGCTTCTGGTCGCCTGGGCAGTCTTGTCGCGCACATCATTGGCTGCTCTTTCCAGGTCGGCGCCAACATTAAATTCTACGGTGATATTGCTGCTCCCCACGGCTGATCCCGATGAAATGGATTTGACCCCTTCAATCCCGTTGATGGCCTTTTCGAGCGGCTCGGTGATCTGCGATTCCATGATCTCCGGATTAGCACCTGCATAGGAGGTCTGTACATTTATGGTTGGCGGATCGATGGCAGGATACAAACGAATCCCCAGAAAATTATACCCGACGACCCCAAATAGTATAATAATCAAACTCATCACGATTGAAGCAACCGGACGCTTGATCGAAAAATCGGATATGTTCATATCGAATCTCTTTTAATAGTCGAATATTTCAGCACTGAACCCGGTTTGAGGAACATAAGTCCGGTTGTGATAACGGTATCCCCCGGATTAACCCCACTTATGACTTCAATTTTCGAAGATTTTCGGGTGCCAGTCTTTACGACTACAAATTTGGCTTTACCATGACGAGCTACAATTATGCTTTTGTCTTTCTCCTGCGGGATAATTGCCTGGGTTGGAACCATCAGCGCTTCGTTAATTTTCGCCAGTTGCAGTTCAACCGTTGCAAAGGCGCCCGGAGTGAGTGAGGAAGATGGTTTATCAATCACCGCACGTGCTTTCAGATTCCGCGTAGTGGCCTCGATACCTTGCTCAGAGGCAATCACCTCTGCATCATATTTTTGGATGTCACCCTGAATGGTAAATTGTACTTTGGCTCCGGACTTAATTTCACTGCTGTATTTCTCGGGAACACTAAAATCCAGCTTCAGTTTGTCCACTTCGCGAAGGGTGACAAGAGCTGTGGTAGTTGAAACCTGTGCACCCAGACTTACATTTCTTAAGCCCACTGTACCATCAAAAGGAGCCTTAATTTTTGTTCTTCCAATCTGGACATTCAATACTTCGATGTCTGCGGTGAGTGATTTTACTTCCAGCTGTGCCTGATCATAATCCGACTGGCTGATACCATTCACTTTAATTAGTTCAGTCTGACGTTTCAGAGTTTCTTCGGCGATCTGAAGCTGAGCCTGTGTCTTTCGCAGTTGAGCCTTTAAATCATCATTGAAAAGCTCAATTAATACCGTTCCCCGCTTCACGGTTTTACCTTCCGGCAGGTTGATCGCTACCACCCTACCTGGAACTTCCGGCATGACAACAGTTTCTTCAAACGGCTTTATTGTGCCGGAAACCGTAATGAATTGTTCTAATACGGAGGGTTGTACAATAAATGCTTCAACTTTAAGATTGCTGAGTTTTTGTTTTGCATTTTGAAATTCAGATGTTTTTGTTTGGCAGGCAAATAGTGTAAATGCAAGAAAAGTTATGCCAGACAAATGGAAGGAGTTAAACTTCATATTGTTATCTAATGTGAAAAAATTCTTCTGTAAAATTAAACATTTATATCAGTTATAGACTAATCAATGTACAAAAGGATTAATTCCAATCTTATGAATTCCAAAGCATATTTAATTCTTCTGTCGTCAAAAGTATTGTCAGGGCTTTTAAGTTTTCAAGAGACCTGAAATGTGCTTCCTGATTGTAGGAGGAGACCGCATCGCTGATGATTACGGGAAAGAACCCCCGGTTTGAGGCATCCCTGGCCGTCGATTCCACTCCAAATTCAGTGGCGATTCCTGTGATTATCAAAGTGGTTATCCCCGCATTCCGCAAAAGCTGTTCGAAATTAGTGCCTATAAACATGCTTGCCGTGTTTTTTGGAATCACAATATCCGAATCCGTTGGTTCAATGGTTAAATCGTATCCGTTCGGTACCTGCTTCAGGGACATCAGTCTCTTCTTCATAAAGTATTTGCGAACAGAAGATTCGAATCTCTCCGGAAGCGGAGTAATCTTCGAGAAGATCACCGGCACATTGTTTTTCTTTGCCAATGAGATTACCTTGTTGGTGTGAACTAAGAATTCCTCGGTATTAAAAATATTCTGCACCAGCATGTTTTGTACGTCCCAGATCAATAGCGCAGTTTTCCCCTGATTTAGGATTCCTTTCAATTCATCGTTCAGTTCCATATTATCTGTTTTAGTTGTTTTTTATCGCATATCCAACGGTCTGGCCAAAGAGAACCCGCTGGTCAGACCGTAAGCTCAATTTCTCTTTAAGAGCAGGCTTATTGCAGTTATGAAACCAGCAGGCAAGTCCCTGCGAAGCGGCAAACAGGTAAACATTACCTGCTATGAGGCCGGTATCGACAAAGTAATATGCCTTTTGAATCTCGGGATCCTGCAGGCCCGGTTCCTGATAGCCTGCCGTATGCGCCAGTTTATGAATATCCGCCACATAGATAAGGCGGACAGGTGCCCGATCCCCAAAGCTGGCCTGACCGGCATCAATGGCCATCCTGCGCATGTCTTCACCAATAACCGGCACCAGTTGGTGATGAATTGCATCATAGCGGTACGTGGCTTCTTCCATAGCGACATAAATGTCTATTTCCTGAGAGTTACTGGCTGACGCTGCTGTTCTGCCAGGTATGCCAAACGGACCATTTGTGCGGTTTACCCCGCCTGCCGCCCAGAGCAGATTGGACAGTTCCTGAAGCGACAGTTTACGATCGCTTATTTCCCGGATCGTCTGCCTGTTCTCCAGCGCCTCCTGTAAGGTTTGCCCCTGATCAAATACAGGCTTTAACAACCGAATGTGTTGCAGATTCGGCAGTACATCCTTACCCGTTTCATTTTCTTTTTCAATGTCAGCCATATATTCCTTCATTTTTGTTGTGCACATTTATTGCCCTGGTGATCTCAGGAAGTTTGCGGGTGAAGAAAATTGCCCCTGCAATACAGGATATACCTCCGATAAGAATGGTAGATGGCACTCCTATAAACTTTGCAGAACTACCGGCCAGCAGGCTGCCAAAGGGTGCTGTGCCCATAAAAGCCATGGTGTAAAAACTCATCACCCGTCCGCGCATCTCATTGCTGACAAGGGTCTGCATAATGGTATTGCTGGTGGCCATTTGCAGCATCATCCCCAGTCCGATGATCACCATAAGTACCAAAGATAATGGAAAATAACGCGAAAAAGAAAACAGGATAAGCCCAATTCCAAATGTTGCTGAGGCGATAGGAATTACCTTATCCAGACCGGTAAGGCTTTTACGCCAGGCCAGGTAAAACGCACCAGACAAGGCTCCAAATCCGGATGCCCCCATCAAAAAGCCGAACGTATGTGATCCTCCGTGAAGGATATCTTTGGCAAAAACAGGCATTAATACCGTGTAGGGCATTCCCATTAAGCTGACCAGCGCCAGTAAAAGAACGGTGTATTTAATGGGTACCGAATTAAAAGTATAGGTAAAACCTTCTTTAAATTCCGTTAAAACTGAATTGGTGGTCACCTTTTTTTCAAAAGGCGAAACTTTCATGAGTAGCAGCGACCAAATCACAAAAATATAGCTTAAGGCATTGAGCAGGAAGCAAATCCCCTCTCCTGTAGTGGCAAGAAGTACACCTGCGACAGAGGGTCCGAGTAACCGGGCGCCATTAACCATGGACGAATTGAGAGCGATGGCATTACTCAGATCTTCCTTTTTCTCCACCATTTTAACCACAAAGGCCTGACGGGCCGGAATATCGAAAGCATTGACACATCCCAGGAAACTGCTGAGCAGAACGATATGCCATACTTCAACCGACTTATTGAAAACCAGTATAGTTAGAATGACAGCCTGCAACATAGCCAGCACCTGAGTGGCAATCAGGATGTGGTATCGGTTCCACCTGTCGGTGATTACCCCTGCAAAAGGAGATAACAGCAGCGTGGGTATCTGTCCGGCAAATCCAACAAGGCCTAAAAGAAATACAGACTTGGTAAGATCATAAACCAGCCACGGCATGGCGATGCGTTGAATCCATGTCCCGATCAGCGAAACACTCTGTCCTGCAAAGAATAACCTGTAATTCCGATATTGCAGTGAACGGAAGATGGATCTTAATCCCGTCGGTTGTGTTTCCTGATCATTCATGAGGCTCTTCTGTTCCAATAGTCCTTTGTTTATGCAAAAACAAAAGTAATACGATTCACTGAATTGGACGGGCATTTATCCCAAATAACCTTTAAGAAAACTTAAAAGTCATTCGATCTGGTATTGAATGGGTGCGTTAGATTAAATATAATTAAGACGGCTGCCTCCATTCGACTCAAACCGTATGATTCAGGATTGATAAACCTTCCACCCTACCTACCGAAACTGCTGATCAGCTGGAAAAAGACCTGCCCTTTGGACGGTATCGGAGAGGGTACAAAGTACCACCTTGTGTATACCTTGTGTGTACATTGTGTGTACCTTGTGTGTACCTTATGTGTTCAGAAACATATAAAGTACACACAAGGTACACACAATGTACACATACTTTATACTCAAGACTACTCTCCATTATAGCCCAAATATCATGCTATCCCCGTCCGATAGTGGCTGCAGCGTATTCCAGCCCGTTGTTTTTTAATAAATTGATAAACCAGGCGCCAAAATCGATGGAAATATTGGTTATTCTAAAATTAATTCGCTTACTTTCAGGTCTAAAACTATTGTCTGGCATGAAGAATAAGTGGAGAAGTCTGTTTTCATTATCAGCACTGGAAAGTATATATTTTAAAGACAATCAGGATAAGTTTGAACTGGCTAGTTGTCCCGACTTAGGTACTGACTGCACAAAAACTCTTTCAGCAATTAATGCCAATTTCCTGGCTTCGGAAAGGTATTGGCGCGACAAGGAATATTCAAGGGCCATTGAGGAATTAAAAAGCGCTTTTTATGCCACCAATGAGATCACAGAGGCCTCATGCGCCGGTTGTGCAGAGCTGATCCGGTCAACTATCCTGGAATCATTGGGACATATCCACGAGGATCTGGAGAAAATGAATACAGGGTTGTACCGGAGAAAACGCTTCCAAAACAGTTATGCATTGGCCACCGAGACCCTGGATGAATTTCGAAAAGAGACCTGAGTGCGCATTCAAAGCGAATTTCGATAAATTGATTTACATCCTCAGCGGGACACCTGATAAAAGAGGGGTTTGATTCAGGCCTGAACAAATCAAACCAGCCAATAAGGGGCAGCTAACTGAATATTTATTTAACCGAAGACTTTCTGACCACCAATTTGGTATTTAAAACAACCTGGACGGGTTTTGCATCCGGGTTTTCAATGCGGTTAAAAAACAGCCGGGCGGCCTCCTTTCCGATTTCAAAGGTGGGATGCGTAATGGATGTCAGTGCCGGATCGACTACCGTGGAATGAAATTCATCGGTAAAACCCACCAGCGCCACTTCTTCAGGAATCCTCAGTCCATGGCGTTTTATCTCTTTCATGGCGGCAAAGGCCACCGTATCGTTGATCCCGAAAATGGCGTCCGGTCGTTTAGGTAACTGAAGCAGATGGGACGTTGCCTCAGTGGCGCCTTCCGAACTCATGTTGCATTTGACCAGCAGTTCGGGATCGAAGTCCAGTCCGCAGCTTTCCAATCCGGAGAGATACCCCCGGGTACGTTCCTGCGAGATATTCAGGTGATCGGGCCCGGCAATGTAAGCGATCCGGCGGAATCCGTTTTTGTAAAAATGACGCGTAATCTTACGGGCGGCATCCATATTGTCGACCACTACCGAAGGAACTTCACCGGTGCGGCATACCCGGTCAAAGAACACCAGCGGGATATTGTTTCTGATCAGCCGGTCGAAATGCGCATAGCTTTGGGTTTCCTGGCTCAGACAGACGATCAGGCCTTCAACCCTTGTTTTCAAAAGGTTTTCGACCGAGCTTATTTCTTTCTGAAGGCTTTCGCTCGAAGAGGCAATCAGGATGTAATAGCCTTTTTCTTCGGCCACCTGTTCGATGCCTGAAATGATCGACGAATAGAAATGGGTGACCAGGTCAGGAACAATGACCCCGATCATGCGGGTGGCCTGTTTGAGCAGGCCCATGGCCAGTGGGTTGGGGGTGTAATTCCTTTCCGCAGCCAGCTTCTGTATTTTCAAGGTCATCGCCAGACTAATGTCGGGATGGTTGTTGAGTGCCCTGGACACCGTTGAAATCGAAACCCCGATTTCGCGTGCCAGATCTTTTAACGAAACATGACTTTTGCCCTTTTCCATGATATTCAATCAAAGCTATTTACTTTACAAAGTTAACAGATTATTCAAAACAGAATAGGGATCAGGAATCAGGAAAAAGGAAAAAGGAAAGGGTGATGGGGAGAAGGTGAAAAATGTTCCAGAACATATTTCATCAGCGCAAACCTTTGCGGTAACCTTTGCGGGATTAGTTGATAATGAACCTCTTGCAGGTAGTTAATTTTATGCCAATCTTTGCATCAGAAATTAAAGGATTCTTCCTGAACCAGAGAATGTATAAATTTTGTTTTCAGGTTCCGTCAGGAACAAAATGTGGGTAGAATGAATGAAAATTAAGTGTGTCTTTTGTCCCGTACGGGACAATCCGAAGCCTGTATATTCGGCATTTCTACCAATATGTTTTCCCTACGGGAAATTATAACACAGCTTCCAGAAATCTGAAAGTTGCGGGAAGCAACTCATTCACCAGGGGGTTTAAACGGAAGAAATAAAAATACACTTAAATAATAGAAGATGAAAAGAATTGTAGTAGCCGGAGCCGGTGGATTCATTGGTGGCCATCTGACCCGTAAGTTGAAAGACATGGGCAACGATGTACGTGCAGTGGATAAGAAACCAATGAACCAATGGTATCAGGTTCATGAAGATGTCGATAACCTGGTCCTTGATTTAACAATCAAAGAAAACTGTTACACCGCTCTGAACGGATATCAGCAGGTATTCAATCTGGCCGCCGACATGGGTGGAATGGGTTTCATTGAAAATCACAAGGCGGAGTGTATGCTGAGCGTATTGATCAACACCCATTTGCTCATGGCCGCCAAAGATCTGGGCATCGACCGTTTCTTTTATGCCTCCTCAGCCTGTGTATACAACGGCGACAAACAGAAAGAGACCGACAATCCGGGCCTGAAGGAATCGGATGCATATCCAGCCCAGGCCGAAGACGGCTACGGATGGGAAAAACTGTTCTCAGAACGCATGTGCCGTCATTTCCGTGAAGATTACGGGATCAACACACGGGTAGCCCGTTTTCACAATGTCTACGGACCCCACGGAACCTGGGACGGCGGTCGTGAAAAAGCGCCTGCAGCCATGTGCCGCAAAGTGCTGGAGGCCGAATTGTACGGGAAAGATGAAATCAACATCTGGGGTGATGGCGAACAAACCCGCAGCTTCATGTACATTACCGATTGCATTGAAGGTATCCTGAAAATCATGTACAGCGATATCATCGAGCCACTCAATCTTGGCAGCAGCGAAATGGTCTCGATCAACGAACTGGTCGATATTGTTGAGAAAATCGGGGACATTAAATTAAAGCGCACCTATGATTTGGACGCCCCTAAAGGTGTTCGCGGACGGAACAGCGACAATACACTGATTTTGGAATTGATGAACTGGGAACCCCGTCTTCCATTGGCCACAGGGATGAAAGAGACATACGACTGGATCAGGACACAAATGGTGACCGGGGGAGTGAAGTAAGAAGACAGGAGACAGGAGACCGGAGACCGGAGTCCACCATTTACCGCACTGTATAATAGATTTGAAGAATGAATGATGATAAAATAGTATTGGTAAGCGGATGCTATGACTTGCTGCATGCGGGTCATGTGGCCTTTTTTAAATCCGCATCACAATACGGGAAGTTGTATGTGAGCCTCGGGCAGGATGAGAATCTCTTCAGGCTGAAAGGAAAGAGACCTTATTTCACGCAGGAGGAGAGGGTTTATATGGTTGGCGCGTTGAAATACGTGACCGAAGCATTTGTCTCGACCGGCTTTGGGATCCTTGATTTCGAAGAAGATATGAAGCGCCTTAAGCCTGATTTCCTGGTAGTAAACACCGATGGTTATACAGAGGGCAAAAAGCGTATATGTCAGGAAAACAATGTGGAGCTGATCGTTCTGGAGCGTATTCCTGAAGAAGGACTGCCGGAGCGTTCAAGTTCACAGTCGAAGAAAGATCTGCGGTTTCCCTACCGGTTGTGCCTTGCTGGTGGATGGATGGATCAGCCCTGGGTTTCGGAAGTTCACCGCGGATCGTGTGTGGTAGTACAAATCTGGCCTGATCTGGATTTCAACGATCGTTCGGGGATGGCTACCAGTTCACGCAAGGTGGCTGAGGAATTATGGGGGGGCCAGATGCCCGAAGGAGACCCTGTGCGCAATGCACAGCTGCTCTTTGGAACCGAGAATCCCCCGGGATGCGAATATGTTTCAGGCTCGCAGGACCAGCTGGGTATATTGATGCCCGGAGCAAACCGGTTGGATTACGATGGGAAATACTGGCCCTGTAACATTGAATCGACCGTTGATCCTGAAACGTGTGACTGGCTGTCACGTGTGCTGCACCTCATTCCCCTGGCTCCGCGACCCGATGGCTACAATCCATTGATCGAGAAACACCTGACCCTTGAGAATGTGAAAATGCTTGGTGACGCAGGCGACCTGTGCTGGGAGGGAATCGTTGAACGGGACGTGATCAAACTGGGTGAAGGCCTGAAACATACCTTTCTTTCGTGGAAGAGAATGCTGCCTTTCACGGTTCCTGACTGGGTTTCAGAGGAAATGGAAACCAACTGGTTCCCGGATTACCCCGGAGCAATACCTTCAGGAAGCGGCGGCGGTTATGTAATCGTTGCTTCGGATAAGGAAATACCGGGAGCACTGAAGATCAAGGTGAAATACTAAAGCAGTTAAAAGTTTCATGTTCAAAGTTTAAAGTTAAGATACAGGAGGATTTATTTATTGACAAATTCAGATCATTAAGAGCAGTTAACTTTTAACTTTACAGGTTTAAGTTGGAACGATCAACTTTAAACTTTTAACTTTTAACTTTAAACTTTAAACTATTTCCAATGAGCAATACATACTGTCTGATCATGGCCGGAGGGGCCGGTACACGTTTTTGGCCGAGGAGCCGGGTCGCAAAACCCAAGCAATATCTAAGCCTTTTTGGCGATCAATCACTCATTCAGGAGTCGGTGCAGCGATTTGCCAGCTTCATTCCTGAAGAAAGCATCTACATCGTCTCGGCCAAAGGGCAAAAAGAGATCCTTGAATCACAGACCGGCAATCTTCCCAAAGAGAACCTGATCTATGAGCCGGTAGGGAAAAATACGCTTCCGGCGATAGGTCTGGCCGCATTGTTTATTGCGGAAAAAGATCCTCAGGGAATCCTCATTGTATCTCCATCAGATTCTCTCATACAGAATGACGAACTCTTCAGGCAGACCATTGAATCGGCTACCAGGATTGCGGAGATGAAAGAGGGCATCGTCACCATCGGGATCACTCCCAGGCATCCGGCCACCGGGTATGGTTATGTAAAGACCGATGAAGAGATATTTGTTGGCCAGTCAGTTAAATCGTATGCTGTTCTGAAATTTGTGGAGAAGCCCAATCTGGAAGTAGCCACGGGGTACCTGCAAAGCGGAGGATACTACTGGAACAGCGGAATCTTTGTATTCAAAGTGTCCGTTTTCCTGGATGCGGTTAAGAAACATGCTCCTGAATTGTATGCTGATTTGTTACGCATTAAGGAACACATCGGCGCTGACAGTTATGAAGAAGCCATTGACCGGATTTACAGGGAAGTAAAATCCATTTCGATTGACTACGGAATACTTGAAAAGGCAAACAATATATTTCTGGTACAGGGTGATTTTGTCTGGAACGACCTGGGAAGCTGGGAAGAGGTGTATAAATACAATGCCAAGGACGAAAACCAGAATGTAGAGGCAGGGGAGGTCATCTTTATCGACACGAAAAACTCATACGTCTATGCCCCGGACAGCCTGGTGGCAGTGGTTGGTCTGGAGGATGTGATCGTGGTGCAGGAGGGTAATACGATCCTGGTCTGCAAACGTGATCGGGCCGAAGAGATAAAAGCCGTTGTAGGAGAGATCACCAGGCGGAAACTGGATCAGTACCTCTAAAAAAGGAGAAAGGAAAAAGGAGAAGGGAAAAAGAAAAGAGAAAAAGGAAAGACACCTGTTGGCATGATCAGACTTGTAGGTTTTGGTGCGCTGCACTCTGGAAGTGGAAGCCATCCGTGTAATCCGTCTTAATCCGTGTAATCTATAAACCAATAATAGACCTATGAAAATTAAACTATTCAAACGCATCGGACTGATCAGCTTGTTTACAATGGCTGCAGTTCTGTCTTCTTTGGCTCAAGTGAACAAAGCCCAACCGGCTGAAGGGCCATTCAAGCCAACAGACGAGTCGTTCAAACAGTATCAGTATCCCGAATGGTTCCGTGATGCCAAGTTTGGTATCTGGGCACATTGGGGCCCACAGGCCGTGCCGCGTCAGGGCGACTGGTATGCCAAAAAGATGTACATGAACCAATCCTGGGACTGGGGCAAAAACGCCTTCAGCGATAAGCCCGATGAGGATTACACCTACCATGTGGCCCATTACGGTCATCCATCGAAATTTGGGTACAAGGATATTATTCCATTGTGGAAAGCCGAAAAGTGGGATCCGGAAAAGCTGATGTCTTTGTATAAAAAAGTGGGTGCCAAATATTTTGTGAGTATGGGAACCCATCACGATGATTTCTTCCTGTGGGATTCGAAGATCCATCGCTGGAATGCCGTGAAGATGGGTCCTAAAAAGGATGTGGTGGGCCTGTGGCAGAAGGCAGCCAAAAAGGAAGGACTGCGATTTGGAGTCTCGGAACATCTTGGCGCCAGCTATACCTGGTTTCAGACTGCCCGCGGAGCAGACAAAACAGGACCAATGGCCGGAGTTCCCTATGACGGCAATGACGAACAATATGCCGATTTATATCACCCCAAGGCCGCAGCCAACGATAACGGCTGGTTAACCAACAATCCTGAGAATCAGAAGAACTGGCTGGCCTGCATCACCGAACTGATCGATATGTACCATCCTGACCTGCTTTATTCGGACAGCCAAATGCCTTTCGGCGATATCGGACGAACAATGATCTCCCATTTATACAACCAGGATATGGAAAAGAATGGCGGCAAACTCCAGGCAGTTTACACTTGCAAACAGCCTTCGAAAGGAATGTGGGTGCAGGATGTGGAACGTGGTGCACTCGATTCCATTAGTCCATTCCCCTGGCAAACCGATACCTCTATTGGTGACTGGTTCTATCGTACGGGCCAGAAATACATGACAGGAACAGAAGTAATTCAGATGCTGGTTGACATTGTCAGTAAAAACGGAAACTTACTCCTCAATGTGGTACAGACTCCCGAAGGAGACCTTGAACCTGACGTAATGACTATACTGAATGAGATTGCAGGATGGACACCCGCAAACAGCGAAGGCATCTATGGCACACGTCCGTGGAAAGTCTATGGTGAAGGTCCTACAACAGCTAAAAGCCAGGAAAAGGGACAATTTGGGGGAGTGAAGGATGTAAGGGCCTATGGAGCCACAGACATTCGTTTCACCACAAAAGGGGAAACACTGTACGCGTTTTGCATGACCAAACCAACCGGAGAAGTTAAGATTACTTCACTGGGGAAAAAGTCGAAGTTAAACAGCAAGGCGATTGCCTCAGTACAAATGCTGGGAAGCAATGAGAAACTCGTTTGGCATCAGCAGGACGACGCACTCGTGATTAATAAACCAACCACTTTGCCTGACTGGCAGGTGCTAACCTTCAAGGTTGATTTTAAAAAGTAGACCGCATAAAATCAAAGGGCAGGACTTTTGATTTAAAGGAGATCAATGGAGTTAAGGGAAATCTTTTAGGTAAGATTTCCCTTAACTTTTTCCTGATTATTGTATATTTGGAAAGTTTATCATTCTTTGTTCCCTTAATTCGGTTTGAAGGGTGTTGAAATACAGCAACCAGCTAATTTACCTGACTATGAATATTAAAAATCGCATTGTAGTTTTATCCCTGGGAGTATGTGTTACAGGATTGCTCTCAGCCTTTCAGCCGGACAAGAAAGGAACAGCTTACAAAGGGAAACCCTACATTGATTCGCATTATAAGAGTGGTGCCCAGAGCATTCCCGGCAAACTCCAATGCGAATATTATGATTTGGGTGGTGAAGGAATTGCCTACCACGATACCGATACGATTAACTCAGGAAGCGGTGGACTGAATCCTGCAGATGGAACTTACCTGAATGAATTCAGGATGCACGAAGCTGTTGATATTTCCTATACCAAGTTTCGTGATCCGGCAATCGACAATAATCCATACAACTTCGTAGAGCCTATTAAAGATCAACTGTATGTGGGATGGACCAAGCCGGGCGAATGGACCAAATACACTGTTAATGTGACCAAAGCTGGTACTTATCAATTGGGAATCATGTATACTTCGAACAAGAACGGGAAGATCTCCATCTCGGTGAATGACAAAGACATCACAGGTCCCTTATTAATCACTTCAACGGCCGTGGCTGCTGAATCGGTGGCCTGGAGGCAATGGCATCACTGGAACTATCTCAAACAGATTGCAAGCATTGATTTGAAAGAAGGATTGCAAACAATCACTCTTCATACAGTTGATGTTGGTGATATGAACTACGATTTTATTAACTTTGAACTGGTAAAACAATAAATCAACCATCTTAAAAATACATCCGATGAATCAAGAAGAAAGATATCAAAAACTACCCAACGGGATAAAAAGAACCCTGAGTTTCTTGAAGAAAATGAGAGTTCCGGGGAAAATCATTTACATCCTTATATCAGTTCTGGCAACCATTTGGTTCCTCATCAGGGTTATACCCAAACCATCAAGAGCATTGTACCCCTGCATGCAGGTGGCAGCCCCAATCATGTCAAGTTTTGTCATCTGGATACTTGCAGTTACAGGTGCAGCTTTTGCATTCAGGAAAGCAAAACATAAAATCCTTGAGGCCAGATATGTTGCTGCGGGACTTTTCCTGATTCTCGGGATTGCCTTCACCTCGGTCTTTATGGCACGATCATCGAAAGAAACAAAAGCTGCCAATCTCGAAATCTGGTATAAACCCAACATTCCGCTTGGCATAGCAAAAGGCATGTTTCCAGGCAGGGTGGCCTGGGGCCATAATCCAAAGATTGCATCGTGGGACGGGAAAACGGGTTTCTGGTGGGAAGATCGGTTCAATAAACAGGAAGAAACTGATAAGCTATTTTCGCAAACCTTGTTCACTTTAACCAATATCAAGAATGAGAAAAATTCATGGGATGCTTTGTTTCATTTTTTCAATAAAACAAAGCATAATGTGGATAATGGATATCAGGCTGGTCAAAAGATTGCCATTAAGGTAAACCTGAATAATACTCATGCACATGCGAATACGAATGAGATCAATGCCAATCCTCAACTGATTCTTTCACTGTTAAAGAGTCTGGTCAGTGAAGCCGGAATTCTACAGGAGAACATTACAGTAACTGACCCCAGCAGGTTTATTACAGACAATGTGTATGACAAATGCCATGCAGTTTACCCTAAGGTACATTACATCGATCACAATGGGGGCGACGGTCGTGAAAAGTCCACTTTTGTTGATAATGCCATACCTTTCTCTGCTGATAACGGTAAAGTAGCCACAGGAATTGCAACTTGTATAGTGAAGGCGGATTACATTATCGATATGGCCCTGTTGAAAGGTCATGTAGGCCAGGGAGTGACCCTTTGTGCGAAGAACTTTTTTGGTTGTACCAGCATCGAAGACGACTGGCACAAGAATGCCCACTCCGAGGGATTTAGCCAGAACCGCGAAGGCAAGCGTATATATTCTGTTTATCCTGACTATATGGGACATAAAGACCTTGGCGGAAAAACAATGCTGTTCTTGGTCGATGGCATATACAGCAATAAATTTGTTGACCAGGTGCCTGCGTTTAAATGGAAGCTGGTTCCCTTCAACAACAGTTGGCCATGCAGTTTATTTGCTTCGCAGGATGGCGTTGCTATTGATGCCGTCGGACTTGATTTTGCAATCACCGAATGGCCTGATGCACCGGAAATGAAATACAGCGATTACTACCTGGAAGAAATGGCTTTGGCTAACAATCCACCTTCGGGAACAGTTTATGATCCTGAAAAGGACGGTACAAGGCTTGCCAGTCTTGGCACTACAGAACATTGGAATAATCCAATAGACAAAAAATACAGCCGCAATCTTAAGACAGGTAAGGGGATTGAATTGGTGTATTCCCTGGTCGGTAAAAACTAAAACTTCTTTGGCTCAAATGTACTATTGGCATTTGAGCCAAAGAATAAAATAAACTCTCCGCAAGATTACATGCTTTTGAGTAATTGAATACCTTTGATTCTTATAGAAGATAAGTATCACGACTAAATTCACACTTCCATGAAGATTAAGTGGCGTACGGTATTCAAATTTTGTTTTATAAACCTGGTATTTGTTTTAAGTGGGTTTATTGTAAACGCTCAGAGTGCCTGGCAAAATACAAGTTTGTCAGTTGATATAAGGGTTAATGACCTGATCTCACAAATGACCCTGTCCGAAAAGATCTCTCAGCTGGGAAATCAGTCTTCGGCAATCACCCGTCTAGGTATTCCGGCATATGACTATTGGAGTGAAGCCTTACACGGGGTGGCCCGGTCGGGTCTGGCGACTTCTTTTCCTCAGGCTATAGCTCTATCCTCGACCTGGGATCCGGAGTTGATCCATCAAATAGCATCAGCAATATCGGATGAAGCACGTGTTAAAAACAATACCGAAGGAAAAGGCTTAACCTATTGGTGTCCGACAATCAATATGGCCCGCGATCCACGTTGGGGAAGATCGGAAGAGAATTATGGTGAAGATCCATATCTTACTGCACAAATGGCCGTAAATTTCATACGGGGAATGCAGGGTAACGATCCAAAATACCTTAAAACAGTTTCCACGGCTAAGCATTTTGCCTGTAATAATATTGAAGTGAACCGGTACGGCATCTCCTCCGATGTAGACGAACGAAGCTTGCGTGAATACTATTTGCCCGCTTTTAAGGCCTGTGTGACCCAGGGCAAGGTATTCTCCATTATGAGCGCATACAATGCATTAAACGGGGTACCATGCCCTGCAAATCGAACACTTTTGACCCATATCCTCCGAAATGAATGGGGCTTTAAGGGTTATGTCGTTTCAGATTGTGATGCTGTGAGCAATGTCTGGGATGCCCATCATTATGTAGCAACTGCACCTGAAGCAACTGCAATTTCATTACGTAACGGGACAGACCTGAATTGCGGGACTACCTTCCCTGTGAATGCACAAAGCGCCATTACAAGCGGTCTGATGTCGGAAGAAGATATCAATACTTCATTAAAACGAGTATTTACAGCAAGGTTTCTGTTGGGCGAATTTGACCCTGCCTCCATGGTTCCTTATAAATCCATCCCGAAAAGTCAGCTCGATTGTCAGGCCAACCGTGATCTGGCTCTTAAAGCTGCACGGGAAGCGATAGTGCTGTTGAAAAATGAGAATTCCATTTTACCACTTAACAAAGATTCCATTCATACCATTGCAGTGATCGGGCCTAATGCAAATATCATGCAACTGGGAGGATACAGTGGCTCACCTTCTGTCTCTATTACTCCCCTGATGGGAATAGCTACAAAGCTTGGGGTAGACATCTCGAATGGTACAGTCGAAGCGGAAGCCTTTACGACCCAGAGTGGAATACAGACCGAGAATTGTGCTGAAGGAGGAAGCGATGTCGGGTATATAGAGAACGGAGATTATACCGAATATGACAATATCAATTTTGGTACAGGAAAAGATAAGTTTGATGTTCGGGTGGCAAGTAGTACCTCCGGGGGAACTGTTGAAGTCGTACTTGACAATCTGACAGGGAAGTCGCTTGGGAAATTCCCGGTTAAAGGAACTGGCGACTGGCAAAACTGGACTACGCTTACAAACAGTATTTCAGGAGTAACCGGAATACATAATGTCTACCTGAAGTTCTCTGGGGGAACAGGATACTTATTTAATCTGAACTGGTTCAGGTTCTACAATTCCGCTGATCCTGATCCTACAGCTGGGGGGGGAAGGATAAACTATGCGTTTGGTTGTTCAATCAAGGGGGCCATTGACCAAACGGCCTTTAATCTGGCAGTCAGTCAGGCAAAGAAATCAGAGATTGCAGTAGTGGTATGTGGCACTGATCTTACGGTTGCTGATGAAGGAACAGACCGTACTTCACTCAATCTGCCGGGCATTCAGGAACAGTTAATTAAAGCTGTATTTCATGCCAATCCGAAAACGATTGTCGTTCTGGTGAACGGATATCAACTGGCCATTAACTGGGCTCAGGATAGCATCCCTGCCATTGTATCCGCTTGGTATGATGGACAGGCACAGGGGACAGCAATTGCCGATGTGTTGTTTGGCGACTACAACCCAAGAGGGAAATTGAGTACAACCTGGTATAAGTCAACAACCGATTTACCGTCCATGAATGATTATGACATTAAAAACAACCGAACGTATCAATATTTCAAAGGAACTCCGCTTTACCCGTTCGGATATGGATTAAGCTACACTACTTTCGAATACAGCAATTTAAAAATGAGTGCTGCAAATTTAAGTTTGGGTGACTCCATAGTGGTGAGCGCTGATATTACAAATACTGGGAAAGTTGCCGGGAATGAAGTAGCCCAGTTATACGTTCATATTGCATCAACTCCTGATCTGTTACGACCAATTAAGCAATTGCAAGGCTTTAAATCCCTTCATCTTGAGCCAGGCCAAACAGGACCAGTAAGTTTTATACTGAAACATGATGCCTTATCTTATTACGATGATAAATCAAGGACATTTACCGTAAACGATGGTAAGGTGGATATCCTGATTGGTTCGTCTTCCAAAGACATTCGGTTAAATGGCCAAATTGATGTTCTTGGAGGTATCGTTGGACAAACCTATCGTCAGGATCCATTTACATTTACCGAGGCAGAGAATTTTGAGAATAAATCTGCATCAGTAGTGGTGGCTTCCTGCACGGATGGCGGACAATGCATTTCTTCATTGAGCAATAACAGCTACGTAGTCTATAAGAATTTTGATTTCTCCACTGAAGCTTTACAATTCGATGCATCATTCTCCTCTCTGACTGACGGTCCTTCGTCAATGCAGGTTGTGCTCGATAGCCTGAGTGGTCAGATCGCCGGAACGGTAAAAATAGTACGTACAGGCAGTATCGACACTTATAAAATCCAGTCGTGCACATTGAGCGGAGTTACGGGCATTCGGGACATTTACCTTATATTTAAAACAGGGGCAGCCAATGCTGGTAAACTGAACTGGTTCAGATTTCAGAAAACGATAGGAACTGCTGCAAACGTTATTAATGGTGAAGACGATTATCAGGTAAGCATATTTCCAAATCCTTCAGATTCGGATGTTACGCTTAAATACAGGCTTCCTTCCGAATCCAATGTAAAGATTGCAGTTTACTCCGTCCGAGGACAACTTGTTAAATCTATTCTGCGAAACAAGCAAGATGCAGGTGTATTTCAGATTAAGCTAGTGACCAAAACTTCGAAGATAAAACCAGGCTCATATGTTCTTAAGTTTAATGCTGATCAGTTCTCAAAATCAATCCTCTTCGAAATAACAGAATAAAAGCAGAAGCTTACAGGACTAAAAAAATACCCGTATGAACAACTGTCATACGGGTACATTTATTAAAAGTATCTGTTAATACTGAATTGATTTCATTTGATAAATTTCTCCGTCCCGATAACTTTCTTTTCAGAAACCATCTTACAGAGGTATATTCCTTTAGGCAATGTAGTCACATTCAGGCTAACGGTTTGTCCAGGTTCAACCTGATAAATCATCCGATTCGAAACACTCTTGCCGGTAATATCCAGGATTTCTATCTGCAGTTCGTTCAGCAGTGTTCCTGAATATGATATATTCAAAACATCGCTTACAGGGTTCGGAAACAGTTTAACCAATGACTTTGCCTGTAATGAACTCACGCTTGTAGCGAATGTTTTCAGTGAAACATTTGCAGAATAAACCACATTCCCTGAGGCATCTTTCAGAATTAAAGTGGCATCTTCAGTTCCGCAGTTATTCGAATTCCGCGGAATACTATCACTCCTGATCAGGGTTCCGTCACAAAGTTTCCATTCAACAATATAATTTTGATTATACAGGTTATCCCGCATAGTCGGATTATCATTTACCCCACTTACCCACCAGTTATAGGGAGCTTCGGTTACCGTTCCATCCGAATTGAAAAGGAATGTTCCTGAAACTACCGTTCCGTCTATTGTTGTCGCTTTTACCGAGTAAATTTGTGTGGGGCAAAGACCTTTGACTTCCTGACCTGTTGCACCATTTGACCAAACAAAATTATCTGCCTTAATTATAGAATCATTCAGAAAAACCTCCGCTTTGGCATACCCAGCACACGAAGACATTTGAATGGGGAAACTCGAAATGTAGTGCATCTTATAGATGTTGGCCGGCTTTGTATTGATGATTGTATCTGGTTTTTCTGATACATATATGGTTTCACACCAGGTACTCGAACAACTGTCAGCAGTAAAGATAGTCAGACAAACTTTCTGGGTAGGTTTCATAAAGTTGAAACTAACCAATGGTTCAGCTTCGAGACTAAATGTCCCATCTTCAAACTGCCAGAGACGACGGATAACTTTGCCTTCCGAAGCATCAATCAACTGGTATGTAATAACTTCCGGGATAGAAACTATATCTGTTGGCCTATAGTATTTGAACAGGGCTTGACATTGTGGTAAAGGATCAACCGGAGGAGTTGTCCCCATGTAAATGTTAATCATCTCGCAATAGGTTGCAGAACATCCACTTAATGTTTTAACCGTCAAACATACTTTCCTAAACGGATTTGGATCTCCGTTAATGCTATCCTTCATCAATGGAAGGTTAAAGAGGTGGGTTGGATTTTGTTCCGTACTGGTTGTTCCGTCATCAAAATTCCATAACCACTCGGTTGCATCAGGCGATGCTTTTGAATAGAAATCCAATACCAATGCCGGAGCAAGTGTCTGTATTTTGTAATTGATCTGGTAACCAAATGCAGTCTGACATTCCATAGGCGGGTTAATAACCGGCGGACCAGGATTTGTGACAGACACAGCATCACAAAAAATATCGGTACAACTGTTTTTGCCCGTAATCGTCAGGCAAACATTATACACTGCCTTCTTAACATCAAACTTTACGATTGGGTCCTTTTCGGTACTTGTTATACCATTATCAAACTGCCAGAAATAACTCAGCGAATCACCTAAAGAATAGTTGTTAAACTGCATGGCTGCTGTTCCGGTGATTGAATCGTATGCAGTCTGGTAATATTTGTAACTGGCAGAACAGGCTGGAGGAACATAAGTATTTCCATCTGAAATATTAATGGTTTCTGAATACAAACTTTTGCAACTGTCAGAAGTTATAATCGTAAGACTAACTGTTCGGTATGGATTAAGTATTACATTGGTATTTGGAAGAGGCTGAAGAAACATATGCATAGGATTTTGTTCCCGGCTCGTAGTTCTGTCACCAAAATCCCAAAACCATGCGATTGCAGTACCTCCCGGAACTTCTGACTTGTCGTAAAAATTAATAGCTGTACCTGCAACGGGCATCATCAACTTGTCATTAACGGCATATTTAAAATATGCCTTACAGTTGACATTGACAGGAGTGATTTGAGCACTGGTCATCAGACCTGATAATATTAGTGCAATAAGTAAATATTTTTTCATACAGCCAGTTTTTGTACATTAGTAATCTAATGACGTGATAAAGCGGTAAAAGGTTGCGTTCATTTCTAACGGATGATTAAAGATACTGTCTTTCCAGTTCAGAAATCAGGGAAATTACGAATAACATTCCAGAATTTTTTTATTCTGTGAATATCATCGGGTGTAGCCTTATGTCTATATTGCTTTAAATAACCACTCCTTTTCAATATACGCTTTTTTTACCAGAAAGTTTTTCTAATTAAGCTTCCATTGAGTTAAAGCCAAAGTCAAACGATAAGATTCAGAAATGAGCTTCTTGAATCCTGTCGCCAATTCTCGATCCATTCAGATGTTCTTCAGAAATGCAATTGACCTGCTTTCAACTTACACGGAATCTACCCGGTCAGGGTTTACGCAGTATTCAAGCTTTATAATCTAATTTGTGATTAATTGCTATCTGTATTAAAATCCGGGATTAAACACAGATAGAACACAGATAGAACACAGATAATAAAAGGAGAACCCTACCCGAACCCTGCCCGGATACAGTTTAACCGAATGCAAACAATAGAACAGATGAATTAATTGCCACACATATTTAAAAGGAATGCCTAATTCTGTGACAGACCGATTATTTAAGGACCACTGTTGAAAAAGACAAAGCCACTAAAATGCAAAACACTGAGAATAAAATCGTACCTTCGCAAAAATTAGGATTAATTAATTACACGTAGCTTTAAAAATAAAATTTATTTATGGGTAGATCGCAAGAAACATTCAACAAAAAAGAAGTCAGAAATAAAAAAGAGAAAAAGAGAAAAGACAAAGAGAAGAAAAGACTCACCCGCAAAGACAATGAAAAAGGTGGTCTGGACGATATGATTGCTTATGTCGACGAAAACGGAATGATCACTTCAACTCCTCCTGATCCATCCCGGAAAAAGGAATTTAAACTGGAAGACATCGAGATCAGCATTCCCAAAAGCGATCCGAATGAAGTCATTGACCCTATCAGGAAGGGTACGGTTACATTCTTTAATACGTCAAAAGGCTTTGGTTTTATCAGGGATCTGGAAACACAGGAAAGCGTTTTCGTTCATGCAAACAATTTGCTTGAAGAAATAAAAGAAGGGAACCTGGTTAATTTCGAAGTAGAAATGGGACAAAAAGGACCAACCGCTTTACAGGTAAAACTCTTCAAGGAAGTTAAGGAAATCAAGGCGCCCATAGAACCGAAAGAACCGAAGGAACCAATTGCCTAACCTGCATTAAAAGCTCTTTTCATCCCGGTACAACCGGGATCAATACTAATTACTCTGCGGTTAATGGTCTGTCCGTTAATTACTGACCATCTGTTTAATGTTTCAGGTAATAGTGAATTAAAATGATTGGTTCAGAAAAGATTGCGTATCGTTTATTGGTCATTTACATGCTCTTAACGATTATCAGCGGGAAAATTGAACTTCCGCTTTTCATCAGGTATTCTAACAGCATTGTACTTATCTGCATCAGTTCTTACTATTTCATCCAGTCTGTTATCCGTTTCCTTAACTCAGATTTCAAGGACAAAATCCCTGAATTCATTTCAGGAGTGTTATTCTTTTTTATCAGCGCTTTCCTGGCTATTATTCAGTCTGTACACACCATTGAAGTTTTAACTGTTGTCAAGATATTGGTTATATTAAACGGCGTTTATTCCATTTTTCTGAATGTCTGGCATGAGAATAAGAAACTTACGTTCAAACATTACGTTATTACTTTCCTGCTCATCGGTGTCGGGGTTTTTATTCCGGTTAGTTAGCAGTAATCATGATTTTCTCTGTTTTGTTTTGTTTAAGAGATTGCACTTCCACCAGATATATACCATTTCTCAGTTCATTCATAGCAATCCACGACTCTTTCGCCTGTAGCATCCGATTCAGGATCATCCTTCCTTTCATGTCAAAAATACGTAAGGATTCCTTTCCCGAATAATCAGGAAGCACAACATGTATCTTCTTTACCAGGTAATCCGGGATAATCTGAATCAGTGCAGGATTCTTCAATTCAGAAGCCGAAGTAATTTTATCCGCTTTTGCACATAACCATTGCTGCGGATCAAACTGGACAGAATCAACCCTGTCTTCCGAAATCATAAACTCCTGATCCTGCATGGTATTGTAAAGCCGCAAATCCCTGGATATGCCGTCCTTCCATATCCTCACCGGCACGTGCATTTCGAAGAAACTTACAGAAGCATTCGAGGGACTCTGGCTAATCTTCAGTATTTGCTGGCTTGGATGAATCGGATCAGGGTAAAAGCTCATGTGATAGGTCGGGTATCCTTCGCCATAATACCAGTCCTTAAAGAATTCGGTAAATGAAGTATCGGCTGCAGCTTCCATATGCTGAACAAACTTCTCCTGACTGGCAAAGCCCTTTGCAACGGACGGATCAGTAAGATAATCATGCATGCCTTTGAAGAAACGGTCATCTCCCATTTCCCATCTCAGCATGTGTAAAAGATAGCCTCCTTTGGTATAGGTCAGCCTGCCATCGAAAATCCTATTGACACTGGTGGTATCGGCCACATAAACCGAACCGTCTGTTAATGAGGTAATATCTTTGACCTGGATATCTTTCCAGATTGGCCAGAATTGTCCGTTTTTGAGGTTTTCATAAACAAGCCCCACAAGGTAGGTGGCAAATCCTTCGTTCATCCAGATGTTGTGCCAGCTCGAAAGGGTGATGTAATCGCCAAACCATTGGTGAGCCATTTCATGGGCAACAAGTTCAAAATCGAGGCTGGTCATAAAACTCATGGTTTGATGCTCCATTCCCCCACCCCAGCCAAACTGAGCATGCCCGTACTTCTCGCTGGCAAAGGGATAGGTGATGAATTTTGTATTGTAGAAATTCATCACACTTAATATTTCTTCGGTCTTGGTTTTTGCCGTTGAGAGATATTCCGGGTAGATATAGTTCAGAATTTCAATCTTGTTCCCATCGGCCAGATCCAGAAAATCTGAATACGTTTCATAATTGGTTACCGCAATTCCTACCAGGTAAGTGGCTATGGGAAAGCGGTGTTTCCAGTGTGCCGTACGGTTTGTTCCTGAAATCTGATCACTCATGAGTTTGCCATTGCCTGCTGCCTTATATTGACTGGGGCAGGTGACATAAACATCGAGCGAATCAATCTTATCGGCCAGGCTTTGCTTGCAGGGCCACCAATCCCTGGCGCCGTAGGGTTCAGAAAGTGTCCAGAGAACAGGAACTGTAGCATGAGTCGAAACCGTGAACGAACCAAATCCTGTCTGGGGAGGCGCTCCATGGTAAAAGACTTCCGATGAACAAAGATTCCCGGTCTGCACGCTGAAGGGAACAGTGATGTTGATTTTATTCCCTGTGTGTACAAAAGTTGTTCTGCTCCCATTGCAGTTTACCGAATCGACAACCATCGCCTGTACCAAATCGAATTGAATCTGAGTAATATTGTCTTTCAGAAACCTGAGGTTCGAAAATACAGAACCTGCGATCTGAAGGACAGCCGGATCAACTGTAAAGTTCAATCGCTGATAAGTGAGGTCATAATCAGTATAGTCGTCCGACTCGGTGAAAGAAGCCAGCTTCGCATGATTCCTGGCCTCACTGAACGCCATTTTGTCGTTGAAATGTGGGTCAGGTGCCTGTGCATAGCTGTATTCAAAGGCAATTATACAGATCAGAAATACAAGTTTTCTCATTGACTGTGGATTAGATCCTAAAACAAAAGTCCCGGTTCAGGACAACTTATTTTCAATACGAATATACGAATTAACCGGCCAATCACATAAGGATTTTCACAGGCATTTTTAAGGATCTTCCCAACCTATATGAACTGTTTTTTTCTTAATTTTGATCAGGAAAAACCTTTTGTATATTAACTACAAACACATAACCTATGGAAAAGATTTACAAACATTGCCAGAGCTGCGGAATGCCAATGAAAAGAGATGAGCTGGGCGGAGGAACCAACAGTGATGGTTCGAAATCACTGATGTATTGCAGCCATTGTTTTCAGGATGGGGCGTTTACCCGTACAAATATTACTGCTCAGCAAATGCAGGCGTTTTGTATTGAAAAAATGGTCGAAATGAAGATCCCAAGACTCTTCGCCCGTTTCTTTGCACGCACAGTTCCCCACCTTGAACGCTGGAAGAACTAATATCAGGCAAATGCGTATAAGCCAATGGGGACAGCCTGTCTGTTTGTTTTGCGTTTCCTGTTTTGTATTTATCTCCATTTCGGCTCGACCGGAAGCCTTTCTCCGTCAGCAGTGTAGTGTGTATTTTCCGATAGTTTCTCAATTTGTTTCATACCTGTGAGTCGTTTGCTGTTATGGACTGGCGTCTACTTTATCAGTTTATCATCGCCTGTGATCTTTTGGTTTAACATCTAATAAGATTACGTGGTCGTTCATTCGGTTGCGTCATCATATTTTATCGATAGTACCATTTGATAGTATTAAAGGTAATTGTCTTTATCAACCCTTTAACAGAGAATAATTTGAAATTAAGCCTTAATTGAGTCATTCGAAGGAATTTCACATTCATCTTAGGACGGGACTGTACCTAAAAGTCACTTCTTATTCGGCTCCTGATCTGCAAATTCAGGTGTTACAGGATGAAAAACTTAATCTCCATTGGTAAAATAGCCCGATTCAGTCAATCAGAATAATCAAACAACCAAGTGATAAATTCCCATTAGAACAGGGGCACTGCAACAGGGCTGTCTTCAAAAGGCGAATTAATAGTGCATCCGGGACTTAATGACAAACACTACTTGCCTAAATGAACTCCTGGTTATTATGTGCAGTTATTTTTATACCAATTCTGTCTTTTTCAATCTAAGTTTAGGCTTGTTTAGTTTCAATATCGTTTCTTTCACTTTCTCCCTTATCTCTGATTCTAAATACGTTGGAATCAAAGTATTCAGACTTATCCCAAAAATCCTATGAATGATTACCAAATCTTTTAGTGTGAACTGAGAAATGCCATTGATCAACTCGCTCATGTATGATTTAGAGTGGTCAAGAAGTACTCCCAATTCTTGTTGTGTCAGATCGAACTCCTTCAGTTTTTTCCGTATGCTCTCTTTTCGCTTATTGATAAATATTTGCTCATAATTAACACTGTTCTCTGCCCTGTCCGATTCTTCTACTTTTAAATCTGTGATATGATCAAGGTCCGCCCACTCTCTGTCTTCATAATCTTTAATCAAATCACGAAGCTTTGTACGAATGGGTTTTAAGTTGGGATTCTCCTTTATCATTAAACGCAATTTACGTTCAAGCATCGATGCTTTCTGCAAATCATACTCACTTCCCAATCTTTTGAGATGCTCAACTTCTTTTATATTCATAATGTCTTTCATTTCTGCAGCTTTTAAATCCAACTATTATTCCTCAACCATTTTTTAATGACACTCCGATTATTTTTAAAGGTCAATTCATAATCATCATGACTGCCTGCCCAAACAACAGTTGCTTCTCCGTTTTCTTCAAATTCAATCAATATCAGTGTACGATGAATATTGATATTGAAAAAATAAAACTCTCCGCCATAAACACAGTCAGCATCTGGTCTGTCTTTAGTCAAATCCATTGGTGATTTCCATTTACTCTCTTCGATATCCGAAATCAGCTTTCTAATTTCTGTGATCAGTTTCGTGAAAATTCCGGAGCAAACTGAA
>DIZL01000037.1 GCA_002429385.1 Prolixibacteraceae bacterium UBA6029
GAACACCGATATTTTCAATGGGACCAACGTCTACCCGTGCACAGGGAGCCGGGGCAGTCACCTACACCGCAACAGCCACCAATACCACTGGAATAACTTATAGCCTGGATGCAGCATCTATAACAGGAGGAAACAGTATTAGCTCTTCTACAGGGGCGGTAACTTATGTAGCCGGATGGAGTGGAATCTCTACCATTACGGCCTCCGCTGCCGGTAGTGGCGGACCAAAAACAGCCACTCACACTGCAACTACTACTCCTACAGTCGGAACACCTGTTTTCACCCTGGGATCAACTTCTACCCGTGCACAGGGGGCCGGGGCAGTCACCTACACGGCAACAGCCACCAATACTACCGGAATAACTTATAGTCTGGATGCTGCATCTATTACTGGTGGAAACAGTATTAGCTCTTCTACAGGGGCGGTAACTTATGTCGCCGGATGGAGTGGAATCTCTACCATCACGGCCTCCGCTGCTGGTAGTGGCGGACCAAAAACGGCTAATCATACGGCAACTACTACTCCTACAGTCGGAATACCTGTTTTCACCCTGGGATCAACTTCTACCCGTGCACAGGGGGCCGGGGCTGTCACCTACACGGCAACAGCCACCAATACCACTGGAATAACCTATAGCTTGGATGCGGCATCTATAACAGGAGGAAACAGCATTAACTCTTCTGGGACTGTAACTTATATCGCCGGATGGAGTGGAATCTCTACCATCACGGCCTCCGCTGCCGGTTGTAACGGACCAAAAACGGCTAATCACACCGTAACTGTAACCCCAAAAGTTGAAACTGTTCCCCCAGCAAGTCTGCTGGTAAATGGAGAAACACTGACCTTACACAACGGAAAACTGGCAAATAATGCTTTATGGAGATGGTATAATGATTACAAGGGGACTGCTTTGGCATATGATACAGTTTATACCCCCAGCCTTCAGCGTTCGGCCCGGGTTCGTGCACGTGCCGAATGGAATGATCCTGTTGCCAAACACAGCTATTTTGTATCTAATAAAATACAGAAACCAGAATCAATAAGTTTGTCTGCAAACCAAAATTACATCGTAAGCTATTCCCCGGTAAGGCCACGAACTACATCGGATAGTATAACTTCTCTCCTTCTCGAAGAGCAGGGTGCCGTAGTGCAGTACTTCGACGGGCTGGGCAGGCCCACACAAACCGTGGCGGCCAACCAAAGTTATTATTTCAATGACTTGGTTACTGGTATTAAGTATGATAGTTTCGGTCGGCAAGATTCGACATATCTTCCTGCAACCAATCATGGAACCGGAGCGTTTGTCACTAATCAACCATCGTTAATTAAAGGTTTTTATACATCAGGACATAACGAAGTTGACGGCCTTCCAATCCTTATTGATAATAGCAAAATAGCTTCCAAAACTGTTTATGAACCTTCTCCTCTAAACCGTATCACTTCTACAATAGATCCTGCCGGTGATACTATTTCGTACACTTATGGACCCAATGCTGACAGTGAGGTAATCCTTTGGTCAGTTGTTGGTAACAATTGTACCAGAACAAGCACATCTTCGACCTATGCTGCCAACCAACTGTACATGACCCAAACTACTGACCCTTCAAGGAAAATAGTTCAAGAATACAAGGATAAGTTGGGACAGATAGTATTGAAAGTAGCTGGTTCCGCCAATACCTACTATGTGTATGACGATTTCGGATTGTTACGTTATGTGCTTTCGCCAAAAGCTTCCGCAATTATGACGGGTGCAATCTATACACCAGATTCTGCAAGAGTAAAAGGCCTTTGCTACTATTACGAGTACGATGCACGCAAACGAATGATCAAAAAACAACTACCCGGAGCCGATCCTGTGTATATGGTATACGATGCCCGTGACCGGCTGGTGCTGACCCAGGATGGTAAAACCCGTGCTGAAGACCCAACAAAATGGTTATATACCAAATACGAAAATAACCTGAACCGTCCTATCGAAACCGGAAGGCTGATTACCAGTATCAATTGGGGCGATCTGCAAACAGATTTTGCCAGTTTCATTGATATCCCGACTTTAGGTTACACTCCGGTCGAGGTGCTTACACAAACTACCTACGACAATTATATCAGAATAACTCCTGAACCCAGTGTGATCCCGATTTCAAAAAACGCAAACGTAAAAGGAATGATAACACAGACCAGAAACAAAATTCTGGATAATACTGGCAGTTATGTTACTACTGACTTCTTTTACGATGACAAATATCGGGTAATACAAACCGTGGTTAGTGGTTCGCCCATTACGCAAACAAGTACCAATAAGTACGATTTTGTTGGAAAAGTTGTTGAAAACGAAGAACAGTATAGCGGGTTCCCTGCAATACACAAATACTTCAGCTACGACCATGCCAGGCGGTTGGAAAAAGTGGAACATCAGTTGGATGAGACTTTAAGCAATAGGGTTGTGCTGACCCAAAACGACTACAACGACCTTGGACAATTGATGCTAAAAAAACTGCACTCGGCAAACAATACAAGCTTTGCCCAGGATATTGATTACCAATACGACATCCGTGGCTGGCTGAAAAGTATCAATAACCTTACAGATAGTACTTCCCGTAAATTGTATGCCCAGCAACTAGCTTACAAAAAAAACGGCAATATCAATAATATGACGTGGAAAAACACACCGATTGACAATTATGGCAGTATTGGGACAATCATTAAGCAACAGTATGATTTTACTTATGATGGAATGAATCGGTTAGTTAATGCTGCGTATTCTGAGAAAAATTCGAGAGGTCAGGCAATTGTCACCAAAGCTAATTTCTTTGATGAAACCCCTGGCTACGATCTGAATGGAAACATTACAACCTTAGCAAGGCAGGGGAATACCCTTATATCTGGGTTCAACAAAGGACTTATTGACAACCTTACCTATGTGTACAATACTAACAGCAACCAGATCAATAACATTACCGATGCAGGGGTTGGGGCCGTCCACCTGAAGGAATTTAAAAACCTGGGGGGTACTTTTGCCTACGATACCAACGGAAATGCTACCACGGTACCCCATAAACAAAGCACAATTACCTATAATTACCTGAATTTACCTTCACGGGTTGTTATTGCCGGACAAAATATTGACTATCTTTACGACGCCGCTGGTAATAAACTGCAAAAGACTTTTGGGACAAATAACACATATTACCAGGGCAGCGTTCTTAAAATTAATGATCAATCAATTGTTTTAACTGGTGAAGGCCGGGCAGTTAAGTATGGCACTGGAAACTGGGCTTATGAGTATGACCTGAAGGATCATTTGGGAAATACCCGAATAAGTTTTGCCGCACAAAATGCCTCTGTCAATGTTTTGCAAACCAAAGACTATTATCCTTTTGGAATGGAAATGATTAACGGATACGTGAATTCACCTACTGCTACCAAGTATCTTTACAATGGTAAGGAGTTGCAGGACGAAGGTGTGGATACAAATTCCGACGGGAATATTGACATTACAGTGGACATGTATGATTACGGTGCCAGATTCTATGATCCGGCAATCGGCAGGTGGCATGTAGCGGATCCTCTTGCTGATCAGGCGCCGGGTTGGTCTCCTTACAGGTATGGTTTTGACAACCCGATTAGTTTTACAGATCCGACAGGGATGTGGGAAGATTGGGTAGAAAAAGCTGACAGTAAAAAGATAGTATGGGATGAAAAAGTCACAAGCGCAAATGATAAAGACTTACAGGCAGGAGATAAATATTTGGGCAAAAACGTACTGGTTGCCACCAATAATAGGGATGCCAATCTAAATGAGCCAATCAATTCTGCGAAATTTGAACTTTATTTGGAAAGTAATAAAGAAGGTTCTTCCGCAACAATTATGGGCAACACAGTTCCTGCCGATACAAGATTGCAAGGAACTTTAGCAGAAGGGATATATATAGCAGTATTTGGACAAAGGAATAACCCAAAATACAAGGATGAATCGGCATTAAGAATATCTAATTTAGATGGAACCGATGGGCTATCAACAGTAAAAGGTAATCCGAATCCGAAAAGCGATGGAGAAACTTTGACAGGAGTTTTATTCCACATAGGCAACCTGTATCAAAAAAGTCTAAAAGATAGTCGAGGTAACCCTTATTCAGAAGGATGTCAAACATCACATAATGGACCTGATGCTGCTAAATTACATAAAGATTTCTTTTCTCATATAGAGCGTAATTTTAATGGTTATTATTATTTAAGAGGCAAATGAAAAAATTATTTTCGATAATCATCTGTTTGATAATCATTGTGAAACTATCATCACAAGAAGTTTATCAAGTTCAATCTTATGAAAAAGCATACAATTTATCAAACAGTCATTGGACTTTCAAAGTAGAAAATTGTTGTTTAAATTACTATGATTTAAAAGAACATCATAGCTACATTTTTTATTCCGGTGAACGTGATGAATATTATCCAGGAGTGTATTCGATAAAAAACGATACTTTATTTTTACGAGAGTTTTATTCGGATGAAGATGACCCATTTGAACTTCTTGATAAGGAAGTGAAATTTGTAGCCTTGTTAAATGGAAATTCCTTCCAGTTGCTTTATAGAGAAGATCAAATTCATACAAAAGAAGGATATATTAAATGGGTTAAAACATTATTGGGCGAAAAACCTATCTTCCGAAGAACAAATAAATTATCAAATAAGACTAAACTAAAAAAATAAGTAATGTTTTAATTCAAAGTCACTGCTCTTCATATGAGCGATAGCGGGAGCAAGAAATGAAAAAATTAAAACGTTTGTAAAGCAACAGAATAAAACAAAACCCGGCCATTTGGTCGGGTTTTGTTTTATTCTGGGATGAGTTTAATAAGTTCGAGGATCTCGCTTTCGGAAAGGTTTTCGAGTTCCGATTTGTCGTAAATGGATAGCAGATAGGCAATACCGTCCTTATAAACAACGTGGACAATAACCCTTGCGCCGCCCGATTTGCCTTTGCCCTTGCTAGCAATGGCCAGGCGTACCTTTTGGCAACCGTGGCCAATGGGCGTTCCTTTGTCCGGGTCTTCCTTTAGCCCGCCGATAAGGGTTTGAAGTTCCTTTTTAAGCGAAGGGATTTTTTGGCCAGGCGTTTGGCCTGCCGGTCAAAATAGATATGGTCTTGACGCTAAAGCTCATTGAGCAGGTCTTCAGCGTTACGTGCCTGGATTTTACCTTCCTTCACCTGCTTCATCTCTTCAACGGCTTCGGCCAGTTCGGCCAGGAACAGTTTTTTGTTGCGCAGGCGTTCCAGCTCGTCAAGGTCTTTTTTTATCTGTTCCCAATCCTTCATGGGCAACTGTACGGCATGCTTATGGCCTTTGCGGTCGGTTATATACTGTAGTTCCATCGTTGTCGTGTTTAATGTGTTGCATAAGCTTTCCTGGCCTTGAAATCCCTGATCAGTGACTCTCAACAAAAGTACAGAACAAATCAGTATTAACCAAACGTTAAAAGTCTTGCATGATTAAGATTGATTTGTTCGGTTTGCAAATCAAAAACTAGTTGATAACAAGTAATGCAATTTCTTCTTTACTTTTTCACGTATTCTTTCACTTCCTCTTTCAATTCTGGATAGGGTTGTTGAGTCGATTTCTATGATTCTGGCAAATTCTTTTTGTGATAAACCTTTTCTAATTCTATATTTAATTATTGGATTCTCATTCATCTCAGGGGTATATCCCAAAAATGAAATTATTTTAGGAATTTGATAAAGGTTTGGCTCAGTTCTGTTTAATTCCCAGTTGGTGATTGATTCTGCGGTTACATTGATTATTTTAGCAACTTGGGATTGAGTTAGGTTTAAATCTAGTCGTTTCTTTCGAAGATGGTCTCCATAAGTGATAAGTTCTTTGGGGTATGGCTTTTTGTTTGGTCTTTTTGATGATAGTTGGATATTGCAGATGGGCAATAAAACAATGATTCAGCAGAACTACTAATCACCTTAACTTATACTGAGAATTCATGAACAGCTGGGTTCATCATTTCAATTTATTTCCAGTCAAATGATATTAAACTTTGCCAACACGTAATATTACAAACTAAAACTTTGGTGTTATTTCTAATTCTTTTTTTGATGTTGAAAATAAACCACAACAATCATTTTTCATCTTGCATTTTTCACAACCTGAGAGATATTTTACTTTCCAATCGGAAATGGATTTCCGTGCAAATTCATGAAGGGATAAGGGTAAACAACAATGCGGAAGATTAAAAACAGAAACATCCATCCCCCAGATAGATAAATTGATTACAGCTTTTTCTAATTGAATTTGATATTCGCCTGGATTAACCCAAACTATTTCATGATTTTTAATCGCATAACCAGTATCTTCCAATCCCATGAAGGAAATATAACTTACGAATGGAAGGTTTTTGTAAATGAAATTTGATAGTGTGTATAATCTGTTGAAATTAATTTTGGTGATAACAATTCTAAGTTCTATTTTAATTCCAAACTCAGCAAGATTGTATAAGCCTTTCATCGTTTCAACATAGGATTTTCCAACTTGGGTAATCTGATCGTGATCATAACTATAATCAGAATGTAAAGGAACTCCTAATAATAATTTATCACCTCCAACCCTGGCTAATTCTTTTGTATAGTCTCTATTTGCAAAAGCTCTTCCATTACTCAGTATGTGTATTTGAGTCTCTGGTAATTTGCATTTTATTAGTTCAATAAGGTCAAACAGCTTTTCTCCTAATAAGGTCGGTTCGCCACCTGTAATACCAATGTCTTTTAATTCTATGGGTGCAGAGTCTAATACCAACAGGTTTTTTTCAAACAATATTTCAACGTCATTTCTTTTCAAAGGTGGTTGTGAACACATTAAACAACGATTGTTACATTGCGCGGTAACAAACAACGAATTGTCGTTTGAATTAATATCCAATTTTGTTTTAATCATCCCTTACTATTTTTGATCCATCGTTTGAAAATAGGAAGGACTTCTTCTTCACGTTCTATGATCAGTGAAAATAGATGCTGTATTATTTTTTTGTGCTTTTTACAAAACGTTGAAGTTGGTCGAAATCCATACATATCTCCCTGTGTCGAATGATTTCGTACCGGGTCAGCGCCGCAATAATTCATGAAGGCACAATCAGAACACCCTGCGATGGTCTCATTGGCCCATATCATGGCTATTCTTTGTGCTTTTTCTCCATAGAATATTGAATCGTAATGATCGCCTATGTGCCCTAGTCTAAATGTATAATCTCCATGTTCTGCCAGCATTCTTGATTCATCTGAGGCATATACATACCCGTCATAGTTATACACTACAACGCTATTAATAATTCCAGAGGGAGATTGAAGATCAACAAAACCAATAGAAAACGGAGTTAATATTTTGCGAAGAATTAAGGCAGTAAATTCTTCAATGAATAATATTTCGGATTTATTCAGTTCGATGATGTGATCTAATGCTTCCTTATAAAAATTTACAAACCGATCATAATATTCATCCCAATTCCCAAATCCCGATGCTAACCCATGTGGATTCAATGCTCGAAGGAAGATACTATGAAATCCATTTTCCAAATAAGTATTAACAATTTCCTTCGGATATTTAAGAGATTGTTCTGATGCTGTCATTAATGCTGATATTCTGTCAAACCCCAAAACTGCACGGGCCTTATTAATACCTTTTACAACATTTGAATAACTGTCTGATTTACCCCGATTGTGATTATGTAATAACTTGAACCCATCAAGAGAAGTGGAAATCAAAACTTTGTAACAAACACAGATACCAAGTATTTCATCTGTTAGATTAATACTATTTGTGCATAGCACATAAGTTATCTCTTTTAAATGATCTTTGTTTTTCTGTTCTGTTGAATTAATGGCAAAAAGAAGTAATTCAGGCATGAGGCTTGGTTCTCCGCCTTGAAATTCCATTGTCACCGATGGCGAAGGTGATTTAAGCATCAAATCGATAGCTTTTACCATTGTTTCTCTTGTCATATCATAAGTTGATTCATGACATTCATGACTTGAAGCCTGGCAATAGATACAATTTTGGTTACAGCGAAGTGTTAACACAAAAATGTGTAATACAGTAAAATTGTTGAGAAAGGCTTTTTTTGTTCTTAACCGGACAGCCAGAAGATCAATTAATTCAGGAATGGGTGTTTCGCTTATAAAATACCAATTAATTAGGTCTTTATATAAATCTTCATCTTTTTTGATTTCCTTATCGGCAATCCTTCGAGCTGTTCCAGTAGGGGCTATTAAATAATCTCCAACTTCATTCACCAAGATTTCCTTACCATTATGACGAGTAAATCGGAATGGCAAGAGATTATACATTTGAACTTTCCATTAAGTTATAATCCTCAAATTCATCTCCATTGGCAAAGGCTTTAATATAGAGTATGTCTCGTATGTTTTTAGTTTCTTGATTGACAATATCTCTGGTTTTAAAATCAATCAGGTTTTGATTGATTTGATTTTTCAATTTGAGAAATTCTTCTTCAGAAATCAAACCCGCTTTTTTTTCGAGAACAATATTTGCTATGTTATTGCTGAGCGAATTCCAAAAAACAAAAAAATCACTTTGTATCCAGTACAATGTTTTTGTTATTACAGTATCATTGAATAATGTAATATCAATCGTTAGTTGAATCTTGTTATCTGCAATTGGGTCAAAACTAATCATCCTTTTAATTCTTTAAATAATAAACTGTTCTTGAACCAACGATTCCATCAGAATCTATTAGAACAGATTTCTGAAATGCAATAACAGCCTTTTTAATTTCTTCGTCAAATAGCATACTTCTATCGTTTTCCACCTCTTCAAGGAATTTTTTTTCAATCAGTACCTTCTTTAGTTGATAAACATCGTTCCCAGTCATTCCTTTTTTCAAAATCCGATCTCCTAAATTAATTATTGTAACAGAATTTAATGTTTCAGAAGTAGGTATAAAATCTGAATTGGTAACTCCTGAATTAATCTGAGTTGTAGAGTTTGTATTATTAGTTGTTATAGCTGGTGATGCAGTTCTGCTATAATTCGAGGAGGGTGTGCTGTAAGAACTGCCTGAATATGTTGAACTTGATCTATGAGATGCATGAGAAGCGTGAGACGCATGAGAAGCATGACTACTATGCCCAGCAATTAAATAAGAATCATCACTTTGGAATTTCAGGATAAACTTCTGTGAATTTTCTTTTTTTGCTATCACTTCATCTTGGCTGATATCTTTTACTTTTAACTTGGTAAAGTCGTAAGTTGAAGCATCTGTACTATTAGAAGCAAGTAGTGAAGAAATTGAGCCTAAAAAAATTCCTTTTAATAATGTTTGAAAATGTTTTTTCATTGGTTTTGGATTATAATAATAGAGTTAAATATAAAGAAATTAAATTAAATAAATAAGATATAATCTCATCTGGAAGAATGAATTCAAGAGCTAATCATTCAAGTATCTTACAGGAAGTTCAAAATTAACATTTAATTTCTTTGATAAAATTCTAAAAATGCCGAATCTCATTTTAAAATGAATAGCTAACAGTAGAAAAGAACTACAGAACTTTTGAAATCACCAAAATAAGACATCCGAAACTAACATTTTCTATTATGAAAGCATTCGCTGAAGTGCCGTTTGTAAGAAAATTGGAAGAGATTACAACCGACATAGCAAGCTTTGATAATATCTAAACTAATGGCTCTATCTTACACCTCATTTTACAGCAAATAACTCAAAATTTCATCCAGTGAGGTTTGCCCACTGATAACTAATTCGAGAGCACTATCTTTTAATGATTGGAAACGAAGGTCAGTCACTGACAGATTATTATATTTAATCTTTTCGGCTATGTCGGATGTAATCGGAATTAGTTCGTATATGGCCTTACGCCCTTGGTAACCTGTAAAATAGCATTGTTCGCATCCAACTGCCCGGTAGTGTGTTTTAATTTCAAGTTTGTTCGTCCCGGGCAGTAAAACATTCGAAAAGGATTCTTCCTGCTTGCAATGAGGGCAAAGTAAACGAACAAGCCGCTGGGCCATCGAAAGGCTCAATGTGCTTGAAACAAGATATGGTGGAATATCCATATCGAGTAATCGGGAAATAGTACCGTATGCTGAATTTGTGTGAAGAGTAGAGAAGACCAGGTGCCCGGTTAATGCAGCACGAATGGCCATTTGAGCCGATTCTTTGTCCCTGATTTCGCCCAACATGATAATGTCGGGGTCCTGACGTAAAAAAGTACGCAATGCAGCAGCAAAACTAAATCCGATATCATCCTTTACCTGAACCTGGTTGATTCCATCGAGCGTATATTCAATTGGGTCTTCAACGGTCATAATATTCACGTTTTCTTTATTCAGGAATTTCAGACTGGCATATAATGTAGTTGTTTTACCCGATCCGGTTGGACCACTAATCAGGATAATCCCGTATGGTTTTTGAATAGCAGTCAGGTAATGGCTAAGTTGGTCGGGGGCAAACCCAAGCCTATCTAATATGATGCTATCCATATTGTTGTTCAAGAGGCGTAAAACAACTTTCTCTCCATAAAGGGTTGGCATGACCGAAACACGGATGTCCGTCTTGTCATTGTCCTGTTTGAAGATAATCCGTCCGTCTTGCGGTAGCCTTTTTTCTGCAATATCCAAATGCGCCTGTATCTTAATTCGGTTCACCAGGGCAGGGTACTTCTCTTTACTGAAACGATACCGTTCGGCAAGTTTACCATCAACCCTGAAACGGATGCGACATTCCTGTTCGTAAGTTTCAACATGAATATCACTTGAATTTAAAGCACGGGCCTCGCTGATTATTTTTGGCAGAAAATCGTTAAAATCGTTACTAAAATGGCTGATGCCCGCTTTTGCCTTAGCATTTACCGGGTAATATGTAATCAACAATTTTCTTAATTCCGTTTCATCAATTTCTTCCAAAATAATTGTTTTCCCGTAAAGTAATTCCAGTTCCTCCTCAATGAGGGAATCATTCTTTAAACAGTAAAAAGAGATTTCATCATTATCGACACGTTGTGGCATAATGTTGTAATGCCATGCCTGATCAGCCGTGATCAGTTCGACACAATTTTTATCAATTAACAGTTCTTCTTCCATAAACAGTATGCATTAAAAAAGAGGGAAATAATCAACCTGCATTTTAAGGAATCCCAGTGAATCGGCACATAATAATATTGAAAGTACCAGCGATTGAATTCCTGCCAAGGGGATGGTTTTAATCCTCAATTTCTGAAAATTATTGAACAAATAATAGATTAACGAGATCACCAGTGAAAAAATAAAAACCACAATCATATTAACCGGTGAAAAATTAATCACAAATGCAGGCAATATTAACACGTCCCCCCATCCAACCGAAGCTTTTAACTTTAATACCGCAAAGTGACTATATATCAGTAAATAATAAATTACAAGTAAGCATATTACCGCAATAAGAATGCAGGAGTTGATGATGATAAAATCAATATTCAGCAATATTCTGTTAGTCAGTACTGCTATCAGCAGCAGACCATACAGTATAAAGTAGGTGAGCAGGTATACCTCCCTTTCTTTAAAGTCCTGATAACAAATACTTAGAAATGTAATCAGTATTAAAACCGGAAATGCGACTGACATTAATCTTTGGTAACTTCGATTAGTTTTTTATCCTGGTCAATTTCCCAAACATTAAAAATTCCATCGCCATCAAAATCTGCAACAGCAGTAGCCCTTGCTTTAAAATGAGTCATTGTAGCTTCAATAATTTCAATTTTGTAATTTGCATTGCCATCCTGGGTCACCAATTTTTCCTGTTCAAAACCAATTTCATTGAAATCGGCAGAATATTTTGAATACATGTAAAAATAGTTCTTCTCAAGATTTTGTAAATGCGTTAACTGCATTTTTGCTTCTGTGGCTTTGGCCCGGGATATAAGGGGCATCAGGTTAGGTAATGCGATAAGTATCAGGATACCAATTATAACTAATACAACAAGCAACTCAGAGAGGGTATAAGCCTTAACTTTTGTTAATTTCAGTTTAATCATGGTGCGAAAAGGTTAATGTTCAAATATACAATATTATGTCCATATAATTAATAATTATCAATAAATAATGATCCTAAGATCAGTAAATTCGTAAAAATTATTCTTTTGCATAAACCTTCATCGTTTAAAACATAGTGTTGCTCATTTGGAACATTGGAAGATACATAGCAATAAGAATTACAGCCACAAATAATCCGATAAAAATGATCAAGATAGGTTCAAGTATTGTATTTAATAGTGCAACCTTATGCTGAACTTCCTCTGAATATTGCCTGCTTAGAGTCTCATAAATTTCATTTAACTTATTGACCTCCTCTCCCACTTTGGTCAGCGTAATTAGTTTTCCGTCAAAAATAGTGTACTCCCTAAATGATTCATGAAGCAGTTTTCCGTTGACTAATTCTTTTTCAATTTGACTTAAGGCTACCTCAAAAGGATAAAATCCAATGATCTTTTGGATCAGTTGAATGGATGTAACAATAGGAATACGGGAGGAATTCAACAGCGAAAATGTTTGGCAGAATTTGGCCAGATACATCTTCTTAATAATCGTTCTGACTCCAGGTATTTTAAGAATTAATGATGATGTAATTCTTCGAAATGAATCTGTTTTCCTGACATAAAACAGTGAGAACCCGGTAATCGAAATAAACAGAACCATTCCCCATAGATACTTCGAAATAAACTTTGAGGTAATAATCACCCCGCGAGTCAGAGCTGGAAGTTCACCGTGAAATCGTTTAAACAGTTCCTCAAACATTGGAATGATAAAATTCATCATAAACAGGACCACTATAACTGCGGTGGAGATCACAAGAGTCGGGTATGAAAACGTATTGACCAGTTGCCTTTTCTGTTTAATACTTTCGGTAAAATGCTGATTAAGTTGTTTTAAAACAACAACCAGATTTCCGGTTTCTTCACCAATGCGGATGGTATGATATTCGTACATCGAAATCTTACCTGTCGATTGAAGGGCGTTTGATAAACTGACCCCCTTTATTAACTGATCATATACACTATCATAAAATTGCCTGGTTTTTTTATGACTTTCTTCAATAAGAACCGTGAAGCTACTTTTTATATCAAGACCTGATCCAATCAGAATCCCTAATTCAGAGTATAAATCTTCCTTCTTTTTAGATGAAAATTCGCCTCTCCCAAACTGAATTTCCTTGCTTAATGCTTTTTTTAGTCCAAACACCTTTTGGTGTGCAGGTTTTTCAATATTTCGTAAATCAATACTCAAAACTGATCTCCTTATTCTTTAATAATTGATTTAAAGGATAGCTCTTACTAAATGACATTTGGATTTCTTCGTCTTCTACCTTTATCTTTAGTGTCAAATGGATAACCCAATTATTTTTTCCTATTGTTTCAAATTTGACCTGGCTTTCACCTGTAAACAGGGTGTCACTTTTCAAATTTATCTCTTTCAGGATGCAATCCTCATTAAACCGAAAGCTGGATTCTTTCCCCATGCGAAAAACAAGTATTTGTTTATCTTCAGCTATAATGGTATCCGCATAAAAGAAATCCATTTCGAGACCGGACTTAAGTAAAACAAGGTTTGAAAGTTGTTTTTGATACTCGTTTCGGAATTGACTCCCCATCATGTTGTAAGATAAATACAGAATCCCAACGACAAAAAATGACAACACCAAAGCGATCATGATCTCCAGCAAGGTGAATGCCTTTATTTTTGATGGGCCAGAAATTCGAAATAACATATTTGTACTTAGTTTTTATAAATTTGTTTACCAGTTGCCGATAATTTACCCGATGCTAACCAAATCACTCTCATCCCTATTTTATGTCCGGCATTATCCAGTACCATATAGCTTATTCTGCTTATTCCCTGGATAGTATCATTTTTTTGTATAAACGACTCAAGTCTTAATGACCCTTTTTCATAACTGGAATCCTGTTTTATCGTGTTTGCATCAATGGTTGAAAGAATAAATTGTGCCTTCTGTTTTAATCTTATATTGTTACTTCGCTGACTATTTACGATAACACTCATGGATATCCCAAAAATGATCATGCAGATTGCCAATGCAACGATCACTTCAACGATGGAGGAGGCTCGAAACTTCTTATGACAAAAATATTCAATAAACCTCTTCGACACATGCTTTTTCATTCGACTTGTTTATTAACGAAATTCCACAATATTCCGCGGGTAACCTCTTGCTATCAATGCATACATCAACCAAGTAATTTTCATATAGCCCACTACTGCTGCTTTTTATGAATCCTGTGGTATAAAAACTACCAAAAAGAACACCATCAAAAGAAGAGTAGCCATTGCTGTATATTTGCCCGATCATTTGGCATCCTTGCTGGATGACCAGTATTTCTTTCCGATCACGAATATAGTGGGGAATAATAATCTCTCCCTGAAATTTGGTCCGGGATTTGACCACAATCTGATCGGTTTTATCCGAATTGTTCAAGTACAACACAGATGGAACTTTTAATACCGACGATTCCCCGATCTCAATATAATGCTGGGCAAATAGCTGAACCTCGCCTTTAAATTGCTTGTCCACAACAATAGTATCGGCTAAAACGATACATCGGTGAATGCTACATGTATTTGAAATCAAAATTTTTGTTCCTGTTATAATAATATTTCCATCCAGGTATTTATCACTCAAACGATATTTATCCGGGCACCTAAGCACAAGGGTTTCATCATTAAAGGATACTGCAATAGAATCTTTCTTAAGAATGCTTAAAACAGTATGATCAGATGATACATTAACCCTGGTTTTTAGCCTCTGATACCTTTCATCCCATTTCTCATTTAGTTTGGGTAAATTTTTACCCGCTTTAAAAGATTTTCCCTGTACTAATGAATCCCTGCTATAACCAATACCGCTAACATACGATTTCCGTATCCCATTGCCGGGAAGGTAAGTATTGTTACCCAAATATGCCTTGCCCCCAATAGAAAGGTATTGCTTTGCTCCCGACAAATAAAGAGAAGGGATTAAATTATTCTTTGTAATATTATCAGCAAAAAGGTAAGTTTTTGACACCTGTAACAACCCTTTGCTTGAAACAATCTTCACCTTATCGTAAAATCCCCATTCCGAAATCTCAAAATTTGTACTATAAGTAGAATCCTGCAACAATTGAATTCCAAACTTTTGTTTATCAAATAGCTGAGCCTTGTTCTCCAATATGACAATAGCTGAATTAATATTATCAACCAATTGAGATTGTTTTTGGGAGGTATATACTTCAAGAGCACTTAAACGAACAAACATTAAGAAAAGTGATAAACTCATCAGAATCAAAAGCGAAAACACAATGGTATATTGTAAGGCTCCTCCTTTGACTTTTAGTCCAAATAATTTATTTATCCTTAACCACATCGGATACGATCTTTTTGTTTTTATGGTGTAAAATAGATTTGAAAGACATTTTGTTTTTAATAATCTGAACTCCATTCCTATAATGTTCAACCGATTCTTTGTGATTGTTATTGAAAATTATCCTTCGTCCGTTAAGTTGGTTTAGTTTATATTTTTCTACCGTACATTTTGACAAGTCATAGCTTATCCTTTGTTTCAAAAAACCCCTGTTCCATTTTTCGAGCCTGGTTATTTCTCCGTTCCTATCCCACGATTTCCATTCGCCATCCTTTGTGCCAAAGTAATAGATACCTTTCTCCAACAATCTGCCAGACTTGTCAAATTCCTGAAAACTACCATGTAAAATGTTTCCTGAAAAATCTCCCCTGGTTGATTTTAATTGTCCATTTCGCTGCCAGGAATAAGTAATGTGAGGATTCGTTTTTAGAGTAATTTCCTGAAATATAACTGAATACTGATATACTCGTCCATTTCCCTCAGAGATCACTGAATGTACAAAGGGGATTTCTCCATATACAAAAGTTAGCAACAAAATAAGTAGTCCTGAAAAACCCACCTTCAGAATAAAATTCAATTTTAATATTTCAAATAATTTCATGCGTTTATGATTTGTTTTTTATTATCACATAACTGCCAATCGGCAGACTGTGAAATTGCCATCAATAATCATCCGGATATGCATAACTTTATCACTCATGGCTCGTTTCATCGAATGATCTTTAACCATTTATTTTTTAAGCCACCGCGAATTACCCTCACAGTTAATCTTAACCGAATCGGGAGTGATGGCTGAAACAATATAATCTTCAATAACTTTTTCATTCACCTGAAGTATTTTATCTTCACCGCTTACTGTCAGGTGACACTTGATTTTATTCCCATTCAGTATATATCCATCAAAGCGAATGACTGGCCATTTCTTTTCAACTTTTGGTTTGACAACTTCTTGCCGGTCTGAACTTGATACCTCATTTAGTTGGGGGTGTTCACCAAAAAATGGGTCTGAATAGTTGTTTATCAACTGATATATTTCATTCTCATTAACAGCTTTTCCCTTTTTTGGTGCATTTATGCGTGTTTCAGACACTTTTCTATCATCATTTCTAACAACAATTTTATAGATAATAATTCCCCAGATTATCATCACCGCTGGAATCAGTAAATAATAGGTAAGCTTATTATTTTTCATGCCATTGAATGCTATATCTTATCGTATTTTCTTCTCTAAATATTCAATCCAGTAACTTCAAGCCAAAGATCCCTTGCTTTTGGTTATAAGAGATCCTTGATTACGGACTCACTCTATTTTATTGTATCTCAAAATATCGATATTCACTGAATTCACTATGGTTTCCAGCATTATCTGTTGCATAAACTCTCCATTTATATTTTCCAGCTGAATCAAAGTTATATCCAAGCGTTTTTTGTTGTGTTATTTTTGAGGACATCTGATTGCCAACATTATTTATGATCTTATACATTTCAAGGGTATAGGTAAGGTTGGTGTCTGTCAAATCACCAGGATCCCACGCAAAATCAATTAAATAATCTGCAGTTAACAGATTGTTAGCCGGAGATTTCAAATCCGGAATTTCCGGAGGGGTTAGGTCAACGACAAATTTACGTGTTGAATAAGCTGTCTCAGAGTTGTTTTGAGGATCAACAGCTTTAATACCCCAATAATATTCACCATCTAAAAACGATAACTCTATATCGGGTTTACAGTTGTTTATTTCCTGAATCACAGTACCTGATTCCCATGAATCCTTTTTAATCAACAGGTGATAATTGACATTACTACTCAATAATTCCCAACTGAATTTCATTAAAGAGTGGTTTACTATCTCTGAATATAAAGGTCTTATTAAAGTAATTTTTTGTTGGGTCAGATCATTTGCGTATACGGATAATGATGATTGGCTAAAAATGGTTTCAGAAGTGCTGTTTACTGCTTTTACCCGCCATTCATAGTTACCCGCCACCAGATCAACTGCTGCCAGGTTGGTTGTAACCCACTGATCAGAAATCAATTTTAAGGGATTAGAAAATGAAGGGCTCACGATCTGTAAGTTATATTTTTCTGCACCACTTAAAGAATTCCACCAGAATGTTACTTTTTTATCAATAACTGTGCTTCCATTTGCTGGTGATAATAATGAAACTGTTGCTGAAGCCAAATCCTTTGCACTTTGAACTTCAAAATATCGATATTCGCTGAAAGCACTCTTATTTCCAGCATTATCAGTTGCCGATAACCTCCATTTATATTTACCTGGGGCATCAATATTATACCCGACTAATTTTTGCAGGGTTGTCTTTGACGTCAATGGAATAACAGAACTATTAAGTATCTGATATATTTCAAGGGTATACGTAAGCTTATTGTCAGTCGCATCGGCAGGTTCCCATGCAAAATTAATTAAATGATCTCCTGTAACCAGACTATTCTCAGGAGATGTTAATTTTGGGATTTCCGGAGCTGTTAAATCAACCCCAAATTTGCGGGTCGAATACAATGTTTCACTATTATTCAGTGGATCAATAGCCTTGATGCCCCAATAGTATACACCGTCTAATAGAGTTAATTCTATTTCTGTTTTGTTTGTGCTTATTTCCTGTACAACAGTACCTGTTTCCCATGAGTCTTTTTTTATCAGAAGGTGATAATTTACATTGCTGTTTAGCTTCTCCCAACTGAAATTAACCACTGATTTGTTTACCAACACTTCAGCCAAAGGCATTATCAATGTAGTTTTTTGTTTAGTCAAATCATTATTGTAAATGGAGAGGGAAGAATGACTATAGCCTGTTTCTGAAATACTATTTGACGCCTTAACCCGCCACTCATAGGTTCCACCATCAAGATCCACAGCAACCAGGTTAGTTGTAACCCACTGATCATATATCAGTTTGATCGGATTAGCGAACGAGGGAGTCGCGATCTGTAAGTTATATTTTTCTGCTCCGGCCAAGGCGTTCCACCAGAATGTCACTTTCTTATCAATAATCATACTATTATCAATGGGCGAAATCATAGAGACACTGGTCAACGACAAATCCTTTGGGCTTTGAATCTCAAAATTTCTGTATTCACTCATTGCACTCTGATTCCCGGCATTATCGGTGGCAAATACTCTCCATTTATATTTACCAGAGGCTTCTATGTTAAGTCCGATCAACGTTTGTTGAGTTGTTTTTGTGGTTATTTGAATAACAGAATTAATAAGTACCTGATATATTTCAATGGTAAAGGAAAGCTTCAGATCCGTCACATCAGCAGGGTCCCAGGTAAAATTTATTAAATGATCACCCGTGGCCAGATTATTTTCCGGAGTTTTTAATCTTGGGATATCCGGAGCTGTCAGATCCACCCCAAAATTCCGCACTGAATAATCTGTTTCGCTATTATTTAATGGATCAATAGCTTTAACTCCCCAGAAATATTCTCCATCCAGAAACGATAATTCAACATCTGTTTTGGGAGTATTCATTTCCTGAACAATAGCTCCTGTTTCCCAGGAATCTTTTTTGACCAGCAGATGATAATTCGCATTGCTGTTTATCTTTTCCCAACTGAATTTTACCAATGGTTTATTTCCCAGTTGGGCAGACAAAGGCAACAATAAGGTAGTTTTTTGTTTGGTAAGATCATTGCTGTATATGGACAAGGAGAATTGTTTGAAAATTGTTTCAGAAGTGTTATTCGCAGCTTTTACCCTCCATTCATAATTGCCAGACTCAAGTTCTACCGCAACTGAATTAGTGGTAACCCATTGATCGTATACCAGTTTTATTGGATTAGAAAATGAAGGACTCACTATTTGCAGGTTATATTTTTCAGCTCCGACTAGTGAAGTCCACCAAAATGTCACGTTCTTTTCAATCACCGTACTTTTATCCGTAGGCGATATTATGGTAACACTACTTCCGGTAAGGTCTTTATCATTGCGCACTTCAAAAAACCGGTATTCGCTGAAAGCACCCTGATTTCCCGCATTATCAGTTGCATAAACCCTCCATTTATATTTCCCTGCAGTTACAATGTTATATCCAATTAGTTTTTGTTGGGTAGTTTTTGTTTGCAGTGGACCTACGACATCATTTAGTATCTGATATATTTCCAATGTATAACTAAGGTTGAGGTCTGTTACATCAGAAGTGTCCCAACTGAAGTCTATTAAATAATTTCCTGTGGCCAGATTATTTTCCGGAGATTTTAAAACCGGAGCTTCCGGAGGAGTTAAGTCAACCATAAATTCACGGGTAGAATATTCTGATTCGCTGCCATTTTGTTGGTCAACAGCTTTAATGCCCCAATAATAATCTCCATCTGTGAAAGAAAATTCTGCTTCTGTTTTGGTAGTGTTCATTTCCTGAACAATAGCCCCCGTATCCCAGGAGCCTTTTTTTATCAGAAGATGGTAATTTACATTGCTATTTATCTTTTCCCAACTGAATTTTACCAATGATTTATTTCCCAATTGGGCAGACAAAGGGCTTAATAAATTAATTTTCTGCTTGGTCAGATCATTGTTATAAATAGAAAATGAGAATTGGCTGTAGAGGGTCTCAGAAAGGTTATTTGAGGCCTTTATACGCCATTCATAATTGCCAGGCTCTAGTTCTATGGTAATCATTGTACTGGTGACCCACTGATCGCTTATCAATTTCAAAGGGCTAGCGAATGAAGGTGTAGCGATCTGTAAGTTATATTTTGTTGCTCCTGTTAATGGGGTCCACCAAAAAGTTACTTTTTTATCAATCAGAGAACTTTTATTCGAAGGAGACATCAGCTGAACTAACGACTGCTGAATCTCAGTAGGTAGTTGAATGCAAAAGGCTGAAGCAGTGGAAAAATTACTGGCATTTCCGTGTTCGTCTGTGGATTTTACATTCCAAAAATAATACCCACTTTTCACCATACTAATATAGGTGGCTGTATCAGAAACAATTTTCTCAATTACCTTGTTTTTAAGTTCCGGATCCGAGTAGATATCGATTGTATATGTTGCATTTAGTTCAGTTTTTCTCCAGTTAAAACCCACTGTCAGAGAATAAATGGAATCCCGGTTAGCTGGGCTTAAAAGTCTTGGAACCGGTGGTGGATTTTTATCAACAGAGAAACTTCTTATCGAGTAATCAGTTTTCTTGTTCGTTAGCGTATCAATCGCTGCAACACCCCATGCGTATACACCGTCTTCCAATCGAAAACTGAAGTTCGTTGAATGTATTTTTGCAACAACCACTGAATCGCCTACCCAGTTCATTTTTTTTATCTTTAAGGAATAATAGCCAGTTCCTTCCACTGCATTCCAACGAAAATCAACATCATTCAAAACACTTACAGACTGGTCTTCAGGTAATAATAAGGTTACCAATCTGGATGAAATATTGAGCGGAGAGGTAATCGCAAATGAAGACGTGGTATAGGCAGTTTCAGAAGCCGTATTTGTAGCTTTTACCCGCCATTCATATTCACCGGAAATAAGTGAGGTATCAAATTTGGCAACTGAAAGTAATTTTTCAAAAACCAATTTGTGGCTAACAGCAAAAGAAGGACTTACAACTTCCAGTTTGAAATTAACTGTTCCCGGTATTCCATCCCATCTGAAGCTGACTTTAGAGTCTTTACTTTGCCATCCCGTCGAAGGTTCTTTCAAATTTATGATGAATTTCGAAATATCTTCAACGAAAATATCATCACAACTAAATGCAAAAACCATCATCAGTATCAGAAAACGGCTAATAAGTTTTAATTCATTGTTTGGTAACAAGTTCATAGCTTTGAAGTAAAATTGTAAGACTCAGAAATTCTTTACCTTTTTTAAAATCTTTATTTTTTTTAAAATCGACGGAAACAAGTCTACCGGTTTTTTTATTGCGTTCCAGTTTGTATACCAAGGTCAGCAAATCGGAAAAACTACCTTCAAAAACAGCAAAAATTGTGGTAACTTTATAGCCATTTAGTTCTATTTGATGGATATCCGGAAAATTTATGATCTGTATATGCTCAATTATTTTACAAAGACTGACTAATTCTTCAAAAACTGCTTCTGTTTTCATTTTATTCTCACCAATTCCTAAAACTGAATTAAGTTGAATAATTTGATTTTGCATCTCTTGTTTCTTTGCCGAGTTTTGCTCCATAGAACTTATACTGTTTTTCAGTTCCTGAACATTGCTGTATTCTATGACAGTTTTTTTAAAAGCACCATTCCATGCTAATAGCAAAAGGATGATCGAACCCAATACCTCCAACAGAAGTCTATTCTGATATTTTCCTGTTTTAATCAGTTGCATTGTTCAATAATATCTCAAGTTCGAAATCTGCATTGTCGTTAGCATTATTGTAATTATATACCTGTTTATCCAGCTTTCTTACCCAAGTAGACTTATTGATCTTGTCTAGAAACTTACTGAAGGGTATTGAATTTGTAGCGTTACCGTTAAGGCGTAATGTATTGCTTTGAAATCCGATAACTTTATCTTCTTTTACTTTATTTGTAACCGGACACACTGATAGTTCCGTAAACTCAATTCCTTGAGGAACACAACTGGCAATCCGATCGGCATAAAAAGCAAATGCAAAATTCTCGGGCACATTGTTTTGTTGAATAAATTGCCTTTTTACATTTAAGTCAGACTGAAGCTGATTAATTTCATTTTTTATAGTCTCAATTCCATTGGACTCGATCTCTAATTGGTTACGTTTGGCGCTATAATGATCAAACAATAAAAAATTAACTAGCAGAAGTACAAACATTATTGAACCCAGCTTGTAAAGTATTAAAGAGCAAAGTCCGGCTGCTGTATATTCTTTTATTTTCTCATTTATGACAGGCATCTGAAAAGTATTCCAGGTTTTATCGGTAAAATAGGTTAGCCCAGCAGCTAATGCAATGATCTCAGATGCCTTTCTTTCCTTATCTGCAAAAAGATAGTAATTTGAACTTTCTGTTATATTTTTTTTAATATCCAGTATCTTGTTATCATTTATATGAATGGTATTTCCTTCAAAATCAAAGCGGTGAACTTCCTTGGAAAAAAGTTGCAAATACTTACTGATCCCAATAAAACCTAACGAAATACCATGAAGCGGAATTCGTTGCAATGTATCTGCATCAAAGATGCTTTCTACTTGTTCCATACGGCAAAGTGCAACCAGTTTTTCATCTTGATTCGTTTGGTCAAGTTCAATCAAATATTCCTCGGTATTGATGTTGGGTATATTCTGTTTGATATCCGTATAACTGCCACTCATCATCCTTTGTACAAGCCCTGATCCCTGAACACATAAAATTGTCGGGTACTTTTCAGCTCCCTTGCCGATTTCAATAAATGAATTTAAACCCTCCTGAGCAAAACAAATATCAACGGAACTGCCTTTTTTAAGCATCTGATAGTAAGAAATGTCGTAGTCCGATTTTCTTTTGCAGACAATAACTATCCCAATTTTTTTATACTTGATTACCGATGATATTTTCAGAAGTATGTTCATTAATAAATTACTGTTGGCTTAATAAAAATATTCAGATGCGATTTATTATTCTTTTCATCCTTGTGGCTAAATATCCAATTCAAAACAGGTATTCTTGATAATAATGGCCAGCCATTGCGTGTCGATGAGTTGGTATTCTCTTCTAAACCACCTAACAAAATCATTTCCTGGTTGCGAACCCTGATCATGGAACTAAACTTTCGTGACTCCAAGCCAGGAGGTGCAAATTCTTCAATCCGTGCAGTAAACTGTGATTGTTCAACTTCTATGGTAAGCGAAACCTGTCCGTTGCCCGTGACAAAGGGTTTAATATTCATAGATAGTTTAGCTTCAACCGGCTTAAATACTTTTTGAGTCTGTAACTGAGTGTTGATTGAACCATATATATTTGACGATTCTTCCCTGTAATACTCCGTCTGACCGATTGACATCTTGGCCGAATGCCCATTCATGGTCGAAAGCTGGGGGGTACTCCTGATTTCAAGAATACCATCCGTCTCCATAGCTTTTAATTTCATATAGAAGTTTGGTGACACTTTTCCCAGATTAGTCAGTCCTATCCGACTCAACATGTTGTTGACTGAGCCTGCACCCATAGTAAAATCCAGTCCCGGATTTATGGTTCCTGTTGTTGGTGTTGGAGTATCTTTTATGCCCGCTTCAAGGCCAGTTTCTATTTCAAAGTTCTTGCCTGCATCAACGATAATAACATCGATTAATATAACCGGGACTACTACATCAACCTTCTCAAGAGTTTTTCTGAAATTCGAAATAATATCAGCATCACCCCAGATGATAAAGCTATTTTGTTCGGCAAATACCTTTATGCTAAGGTCTTGTTTAATTTGTAAAGGCAAAACCTGAAGCAGCGAGTCAACACTTCGGTTGTTTAGTTTCACCACCTCGCAGCTTTTTATCCCCGGAAGTTTTCGGCTGCCAACAAATATGGTGTTATCAGATATACGATATGTGTTTTCAGTGCCGAAAAACACGCTGTTCATAAAATCTGGCAAAGCAGTGAACTTGGTGTGAATACTTGATTTCCCATCAACTGCATTTAACAAGCATACCGAATAACCCGACTGGTGTGATAATTCTTCAAGTATATCAAATGTGGGTGCGCCTTCAATTTCTGCATCAATCAGTTCATCATGGTATTTGAGTTCAAATTTTATCTTTTTTTTGACTTTCGTATCGTCAATCAGTTCGCCGGCAGCCTTGTTTAAAGCTGGAGATACAGCATACAGGTTCCGTGCTTTTCTTTTAATCTCCAATTTGTTGGATATCGAAAGTTGTATTAGAGCTTCATTTAACCCAATGTTCTGGGCATATCCATTGATTAAGGAGCTTCCCAAATCAGGTGATAATATAAAATTTGATCCTGTTTTATTGGTTAACTCCCTAAAAAAATCACTGATTTTAATTTTGTTTGCCTCGTAGCTGATTATACTATCCTTGATCAGTTCGATCGAAAGTTTTTCTTCTTTTATAATAATGGGCTGCAAATGGATGATAGCCCCCATATTCATTAATTCAAGGTTATAACGCGAGCAAAGAAAACTGATTACATCCGCTGCCCTGACTTTGTTGAAATTTGAATTGACTGAATAGGTCACATTGGGATCAATTGTGATATTTACACCAGTAGTGTTTCCTATGGTACGAATCAACTCTTTTATGGCAATATTACTGAATGAAATATCAACCTCATTATTTAACTGTGGCATCGAAGTATTGGCAAGAGAATCGAGTACCGCTTTTATGGTATGGCCCTTTTCCTGTGCGTTGATTTGAGTAATCCAACACACCATGATTAATAAAATAATCTTTTTTATCATGAAATAATTAAGCGAAGCGTTAAATACTTGAAGGCGTTAAATATAATAACTAATTATACTTAAACAATAGAAA
>DIZL01000035.1 GCA_002429385.1 Prolixibacteraceae bacterium UBA6029
ATCCGGTTTTTCAGCAGACCCTAGGTAATGGCCTTTTCACTAACTGGCCCTTTGAAAGGGCATACCGATGTGTGACTCTTCGGGATAAAATGAAGCACCTAAATATTCATTTAGCAAATAAATCTCTTTTTTAAAAAGTGATTTCCCTGAATGATCACCCACTTATGACCGTAAATAACGAAAATCAAATATCTTTGTCGTCAAATTTCAAAGCAACAAAGATGTCGATTGAACTGATAATACGTGACCAGATAGTTGAAGCAATTGAAAGTTGCTACGAGCAGAAAATAGATCAAAAGCTCGTTCAACTGCAGAATACCCGCAAAGAATTTGAAGGTGATATTACGCTGGTGGTATTTCCCTTTGTACGGATGTCAAAGAAATCACCTGAACAAACTGCTGCAGATATTGGTGATTATCTTCAGAAAAATGTTGCTGAAGTTGAAAAGTATAATGTTGTTAAAGGATTCCTGAATCTTGTAATCAGCACTGATTATTGGATTTCGGTGCTTAATGAGGCAGCATCCGATCTAAAATACGGGATTACTGAACCGACCGGATCATCAAAGCTGGTGATGGTCGAATATTCGTCACCCAATACCAACAAGCCGCTTCATCTGGGGCATATCCGCAATAACCTTCTGGGATTTTCACTTTCGGAAATTCTGAAAGCCAACGGCAACAAAGTCATTAAAACCAATATAGTAAATGACCGGGGAATCCATATTTGTAAGTCGATGTATGCCTGGGAAATGTGGGGAAACGGGCAAACTCCTGAGAACACAGGGATCAAGGGTGACCATTTGGTGGGAAATTTCTATGTCAGGTTCGATCAGGAATACAAAAAGGAAATTGCTGCTTTGATCGAACAGGGTGAAACAAGCGAAAATGCTGAACAAAACGCTCCGTCGATACTTGGCGCCCGTGAGATGCTGTTAAAATGGGAAGCCAAAGATCCGGAAGTTCTGGAACTCTGGAAAATGATGAACCAATGGGTCTATGCCGGCTTTGATATTACTTATAAAGCATTGGGTGTAGACTTCGATAAAATATATTACGAATCGGAAACTTACCTGTATGGTAAAGATGAAGTTCTGCGGGGTCTTAGAGAAGGTGTTTTTTACCAGCAGGAAGATTCCTCCGTTTGGGCTGATCTAACAGCAGAAGGACTTGATCAGAAAATTCTTCTTCGAAGTGATGGTACTTCTGTTTATATGACCCAGGACATCGGCACTGCCAGAGAACGTTTTCAGGATTATCCCATCAATAAAATGATCTATGTAGTCGGAAATGAACAGAATTATCATTTTCAGGTGTTGTCTATTCTTCTTGATAAACTGGGCTTTGAATTTGGTAAAGGCCTTCATCATTTTTCATATGGAATGGTTGAACTACCGCAGGGGAAAATGAAATCGCGTGAAGGTACCGTTGTTGATGCCGATGATCTGATGGCTGAAATGATCGAAGTTTCACGTAAGACTTCAGAAGAATTGGGTAAACTGGAAGGGTACAGTCCCGAACAGGCAGCCATAACATACAAAATGATCGCCCTGGGTGCTTTGAAGTACTTTATGCTGAAGGTTGACCCAAAGAAGAACATGCTGTTCAATCCCGAAGAATCAATTGATTTTAATGGCAATACGGGACCTTTCATACAATACACCTATGCACGGATCCGTTCGGTATTGCGTAAGGCTGAAGATAAAGGGATTATTTTGAATCCTCACATCGAAGCCGAAATTCAGCCAGGACTGAAAGAACTACAATTAATAAAAACTGTTTCACAATTTCCAGTTGCTGTCAAAGAAGCAGGGGATAATTACAGCCCTGCCCTTGTAGCCAACTATGTTTATGAACTTGTGAAGGATTTCAACCAGTTTTACCACGAATTTCCCATGATAGCTGAAGAAAATTCAGAGTTACGTAATCTTCGATTGGTTCTTGCTGAAACAATTGGCAAAACGATCAAAACAGGCATGAAACTCCTGGGAATTGATGTTCCGGAAAGGATGTAGCTTAAAATAAAGTATGCAATCTTAACATCCTCATCGATTAAGGCTTAATTTGCCCCTGAAAGAATTACCATTATTAATCCATACAGGTGATTCATGCCATGCTGTGCCATCACCTAACTGTCCGGAATCATTATATCCCCAGACCCATAGTTTACCTGATTCATCAATGGTTAAGGTGTGTGCATATCCGGCAGATACATTGTTGAATTTTGTATCAGGTTTAATTAAAATCGGAAAGTACCTATCCGAAGTTGTTCCATCTCCCAGTCTGCCATTTTTATTATATCCCCAGGTCCAAAGATTACCTGATGCATCAATTGCTGTTGAGTGGACTGATCCTGCATCTGCCATTTTAAATTTTGAACCTACCTTTACCATTATCGGTATATTTTTAACTAACAGACCGCCATATCCTAGCTTCCCATATTCGCTGCTTCCCCATGCCCATAAATTCCCTGATTCATCAATCGCCAGGGTATGGGAATAATAAGTAGAGACCACTTTGAATTTCACACCAGGTTTAATCTGAATCGGAGTGGGTTTATCGGTATTGGTACCATCACCCAACTGCCCTGATTTATTTGATCCCCAGCCCCAAAGATTACCCCATTCGTCAATAGCCATTGTATAGGTAGTGCAAGCTGAAACGAGTTTAAATTTCAAACCTGATCTAATAATAGCAGGCGGTGATTTAGTTGAAGTTGTTCCATTTCCCAATAGTCCGTAACCCCAACCCCAGAGATTTCCAGATTCATCAATAGCCATACTTATTGAAGCTCCTGCAGATATGTATTTAAATTTTGTTCCTGACAGAACATGCACAGGAGTGTTTCTGTCCTGCATGGTTCCATCACCCAACTGTCCGTAGTAATTATATCCCCAGGTCCATAAATTCCCCAACTCATCAATGGCCATGCTGGTATTATACTTTCCAGCTGAAACTGCTTTAAATTTTGTTCCTGATTTTATTTGTATCGGGATGTTTTTCCCATATGTAGTTCCATCACCAAGTTGTCCGTAAGAATTAGCTCCCCATGACCACAAATTTCCTGATGCATCAATTGCAAGTGAGTGTTCGTTCCCGGCAGAAGCGGATACAAATTTTACATCTGTTTTAATATTTACAGGTAGTGATTTGCTGGAAGCACTACCCTCTGCAAACTGCCCATTTTCATTGGTTCCCCAACCCCAAAGGTTTCCGAATTCATCAATAGCCATACTGTGATTATATCCAGCTGATATGATAAGAAATTTCGTGCCTTCTTTGATCCTTACAGGCAGTGGTTTTTCAATTATTGTTCCATCCCCTAGCTTGCCATAACCATTATACCCCCATGCCCACAGATTGCCCAGTTCATCAATGGCCATGCTGTGATTTGCTCCCGCCGATATGCTTATGAATTTTTTTCCGGATCTAATTTGCAATGGGTTGGAAATGTATACATTGGTGCCATCACCTAACTGACTGGCAGAGTTTTCACCCCACACCCACAAGTTCCCGGATTCATCAATGGCCATACTATGTCCTGATCCGGCTGAACAGATTTCAAATTTAGTACCTGATTTGATATTTACGGGAGTGGTCTCATCTGATGTGTTACCATTTCCAATGCGACCATATTTGTTACTTCCCCATGTCCACAGATTTCCCGATTCATCAATGGCCATACTATGAGCAGAACCTGCTGCAACTGACCTAAACTTTGTTCCGGATTTTATCTTTACCGGAGATGACTTATCTGCTGTGGTGCCATCACCCAGTTGGCCTTTGTCATTACTTCCCCATGTCCATAAATTCCCGGATTCATCAATAGCTAAAGTATGAGAATAATAAATTGAGACAGTTTTAAATTTTGTACCACTCTTGATTAGTGCAGGAATGGAAGTCTTTTCTGATGTGGTTGAATTACCTAACTGTCCGGTATTATTAGTTCCCCACCCCCATAGATTTCCGGATTCATCAATGGCCATGCTATAATTATATCCGGCTACACCAATTTTAAATTTTGTATCCGGCTTTATCTGCACAGGCATATATTGATCCTGAGTGGTTCCGTCTCCTAACTGTCCATATGAATTAAAACCCCATGACCATAAGTTCCCGGATTCATCAATAGCTAAAGTGTGATAAGCCCCTACAGAACAATTTACTATTTTTTGGGCGTAAAAACTTTTTGCATTTACAGTCACAGGAAGTATGAGAATCATATATAAAAGAAACAGTCTATTCATCTTAAGACATTTTAAATTACCGAATTAATCTTTTCCGTCAAACATTAAACACCACATCATCCTTTCATCGATCTATTGAAATAAAAAATCAATAATCAATTGGAATACATTCAGTAAATAACCTACATCAACATTTTAAATAGTGATCAATTTCAAATGTTACTCCAAAGTTTGAAAACCTATAACATCAATCATCACCTTAAGCTTTGAGGAAGTTTATATACAAACGGAAGTTGTTTCCGGATAGTGCCTAAATATCAGTTTTTAGTTTTCACGAAGATTAATTGATAGCTTAATAAACAGGGATAAGATATATCAAAAAGATTGTATCCTTGTTTATTATTTCTTCTTTTCTTTCAAAATCTCCTGGTATCTGAACATTTCATCCCGTAGACGTGCCGCTTCGTAGAAGTCGAGTTCTTTGGCTGCAGCTTCCATATCTTTTTTAAGTTTGGCAATGGCTTTCTCCAGAGCAGGTATTGACATGTACTGAACAACCGGATCGGCAGCCAGGTTTGTTGGTTCATCGCCACTATAGCCCTTCACTTTCATGCCAATACTTGCATAACCAATAATTTCACGACTGGCTTTTATGATTTGTGTTGGTGTAATGTCATTCTCGATGTTGTATTTCATCTGTTTTTCGCGCCGGTAATTGGTCGAATCGATGGTTCGTTTCATTGAATTGGTAATTTTATCGGCATACATAATCACCATCCCATTCAGGTTGCGGGCAGCACGTCCTGCCGTCTGAGTCAGTGACCGTTCAGAACGTAAAAATCCTTCTTTGTCGGCATCAAGTATTGCAACCAATGATACTTCAGGCAAATCTAAACCTTCACGTAACAGATTGATTCCAACTAAAACATCAAACACCCCTTTGCGGAGATCTTCAAGAATCTGTATACGGTCGAGTGTTTCAACATCGGAATGAATATATCGGGTTTTGACATTCATGTTTGACAGGTAGCTACTCAATTCTTCAGCCATTCGCTTGGTCAGGGTGGTTACCAGTACTCGTTCATTGCTTTCAACGCGCAAATGAATCTCATGCATCAGGTTATCTATCTGATTGATGCTCGGACGAACCTCTATTATCGGGTCAAGCAATCCTGTTGGCCTGATGACCTGCTCAACGACAATTCCTTCTGATTTGCCCAGTTCATAATCAGCCGGTGTTGCACTCACAAAAACAATTTGATCTACAACACTCTCAAATTCATCAAAGGTAAGGGGACGGTTATCAATAGCTGAGGGAAGCCTGAAAGCATATTCAACCAGATTCATTTTACGTGATCGGTCGCCCCCAAACATAGCCCGAATTTGAGGCAATGTCACATGACTCTCGTCAATGATGGTTATAAAATCATCCGGGAAATAATCAATCAGGCAGAAGGGACGCGAACCAGGCATTCGTCCATCAAAATACCGTGAATAGTTTTCAATCCCCGGGCAATAACCAAGCTCACGCATCATTTCCAGATCATATTCAACCCGTTCCTGAATACGTTTAGCTTCCAAAGGTTTACCTATTTCCTGAAAAAATGCAATCTGTTTTACCAGATCATCCTGAATTTGACGGATAGAAAGCTGCATACGGTCTTTTGTGGTCACAAAAATGCTGGCAGGATAAATCACCGCAGTATCAAGCGACTCAATAGTTCCACCACCAACCGGGTCAAACGTAAATATTTCTTCAATGACATCGCCCCAGAATACAATACGAAAGGCAATGTCAGCATATGCCGGAAAAATATCAACCGTATCACCCTTCACCCTGAAATTTCCACGATTAAACTCTACTTCATTACGTGAATAAAGCGCATCCACCAGTTTACGCAGAAACACATTTCTGCTTACCGTTTCCCCCTTATTAACCTGAGTTACGTTGGCATGGAAATCTTCCGGGTTACCGATTCCATATAAGCAGGAGACCGATGAAACAACAATCACATCACGCCTGCCAGATAATAAGGATGAGGTGGTGCTTAAACGGAGTTTTTCAATATCCTTGTTGATAGAAAGATCTTTTTCAATATAGGTATCACTTGACGGCAGATACGCTTCAGGTTGATAGTAATCGTAATAGGAAACAAAATATTCAACTGCATTTTCAGGAAAGAACTGCTTCATTTCGCTGTACAATTGGGCCGCAAGTGTTTTGTTATGACTTAATACCAGTGCAGGCCGTTGTACCTGTTCAATCACATTTGCCATGGTAAACGTTTTTCCTGATCCAGTAACGCCAAGTAGGGTCTGATACGTTGTTCCATTATGCAATCCTTCGGTCAGTTGCCTTATAGCTTCCGGCTGATCGCCTGTGGGTTGATATTCTGAAACAATTTTAAAATCCATGGACAAGTTCAATATTTTTTAAATACAATATGATTTAACACGCATTACATAAATATGACCGCGAAGGATAAATCACTGATCATCAGTTGCCATATCCGATATATCACTACAATGAATGTATAAAAGAAACAAACTGGCTGATCTTTATTTCACAATCATTCTGAAATAAACCGGGAAATGATCGCTTACTCCACCAACATATTTATTACCTACATACGTGCGATTAGGTGTTTTGTCCCCTTTCTTATTGACGAAAGTCATCCAATCGTTGTTGAAAATGAAACCTTTTTGATCCATTACATAAACACGTCTGCTGGTAATCAACCTATCTGAAACAACCAGGTTATCTAACATGTTCCAGTTTCCGCTGTAAAAATAAGTTCCTAGTCCTGCTGCATCATCAGGAATCATGAGATTTACGAGTTTTGATTTTGAATCAATTGATCCGGCATCCAGAGTTTCCCGTAAGCTTTTATTGGTGGGTTCGTCGTTCATGTCTCCCATGATGATGATCCTTGTTTTTGGGTTTGCTGCCAAAATCTGATTGACTTTGTTTTTCAGAACCGTAGCTGTCAATATACGTTTAGGTTCGGTTTTATCATCACCCCCTATTCGTGACGGCCAGTGATTCACAAAAATATGAAAGGTTTTATGCCTCATCTTGCCGGTCACGTGCAAAATATCACGGGTCTTAAACCCCGGATCGTCCGGAAAAGTTACGGGCAATACTTCATGCGTAATTTCAGTAAAGGCATCTTTACGATAAAGCATTGCTACATCTATTCCCCTGAAATCAGGACTTTCTTCATGAATAATAGCATACTTATCTTTCAGGTTACCAACTTTTATCAGGTCTTCCAGAACGGTTTGATTCTCAACTTCAGCCATTCCAATGATCTCCGGCATTTCCTTTGGGTTAACTTCTGAAATTACCCTGGCGATATCGGTGAGCTTTTTTTGATATCGTTCAACGGTCCACTTTTTCTCACTCTCCGGCAGGAATTCTTCATCCGGAATCTTTGGATCGTCAACTGTATCATACAGATTTTCCACATTATATGAAACAACGGTATACTCCTGTCTGAGCGTTCTTTTTACCGAAGAACATGACACCAAAACCAAAGCTGCAATAACAAGCAATACTATATTTTTTCTCATAATTTATTTTCCAATCATAACCTCATAATACTGAGTAACATCAACAACCATCATTCCTGCACTTTGTGCCGCCTGAATTCCCAGAATACCATCTTCAAATACCTGACAATCAACCGGATCAACTTCCATTAGTTCTGCACACTTCAGGAAAGTCTCAGGATGAGGTTTATAATGAGTCACTTCTTCACTTGTCACCAATACATCAAAATAATTCTGTAAGCCAATGATCCCAAGAGTTTTTATAGATAGTCGTCGTGATCCTCCGGTGCCTACAGCAATAGGCATCTTCCCGTAATTTTCACGCATCAGGTCTGTAACAATTTTTATTTCAGGGGTCAGATGCATGTTACGTTCAAATTCAGCTTCTTTCAGATCACCCAATTCTTTCGGGTCGATGCTTTTATTAAAAATCTGATTAAGCTTTTCAACAGTGGGATAAAGCGGTATACCTGCCAATTGCGAAAACAGTTCTATTGAAAAATCAATCCCATATTTCGCAGCTGCATTTTTCCATGCAATATAATGAATAGGCATGGTGTCAGCTAAAGTTCCATCCAGATCAAAAATCAGTCCTTTTGCATTCGGATCGATTCTCAGGTTTGTCTCACTCATTCTTTATCTTTATAAATTTTGCCAAAATTAGCCAATTAAAATACAAGATGACTTTTATTGTTTTTTGTTTGTCTAAAAATTAACACTTTTGCAAGACACATTATTTTCTGTTATGCAACCAAATTCATTTCTCGGATATACCAGTATTTCTCAATGGGCGCTTTTTCTGGGCATTGCCGCCATTGTTTTTGGATGGATTGAAAAAAAGGAGAAATTTGTGCTGATTGGACAACTCACCTTCCTGATGCTCGGTTTTTTAGCCCTCTATGTCCTGTTAACCGATAAAATAATAGTTCCGCAAAACAATGGCATTCAAATTTCCAAAGAAATAAAGGCTCTGGCTTATTTTAAGAGTGTAGCCCTATTTATGAGCCTGGACGTAATAACCTTGCTGTTGAGTTTATTCAAAATTCGCTTTCTTAAGATTAGTATATATATCCTTGTATTTTTTGCACTGATGCTGTTCTTTATGGTTTTCAACATACAGCAAATGGCCAATTAGCAGACTTTAATTGCCAGTAAATATTTCAAATCTCATTCTTTAATTGAAGCAAATGCAGTGCCAATTATAATAACAACCAAGGCTCTGGAAATTCAGAGCCTTGGTTATTATTATGGGGGAAAAATCTAATATTCTGCCGGTAATAATTTTAATGCCTCATAGCTGAAAACAGGTCCATCTTTACAGACATATACTTCACCAACGTTACATCGGCCGCACTTGCCAAAGCCACATTTCATTCGGTTTTCGAGTGTGGTGTATATATTCTCTTCCTTGAATCCCAGCTTTTCCAGAACAGGGAAAGTAAATTTGATCATGATTGGTGGGCCACAAACAATGGCTATGGTGTTTTCTGACGAAGGCGCTGCCTTTTCGAGCACTGAAGGTACAAAACCCACTTCGCCTTTCCAGTCAGGAGTTTCGCCTCCCGGGTCAACAGTAGTTACCAACCTAACATCCGAACGGGTCCTCCATTCTGCAAGTTCGTCTTTATAAACCAGGTCAGCAACAGTTCGGGCACCATAAACGATCGTAATATCCTTAAAGTTCTCACGTAAGTCGAGCGCATTCCAAATGACGCAACGCATCGGCGGGAGCGCAATACCTCCTGCAATGAACAACAGGTTTTTGCCCTTCCATTCGTCCATCGGGAAGGTATTTCCATAAGGCCCCCGGAAACCAATCACATCGCCTTCCTCAGCAGATGCCAGGGCATTGGTCACCTTCCCTGTCTGGCGAAAAGTACATTCAATATATCCTTTACGGGTAGGTGATGATGCAATGCAAAACGTGGATTCGCCTACCCCAACAATGGAATACTCACCAAATTGCCCGGCTTTGAAAGTAAACTCATCTGCTTCCTGCTCGTTCTCGAATTTCAACCGAAAAGTCTTTACGCCTGGCGCTTCCAGTGTAATTTTTTCGATCCGCATCAGATAAGGTATATATATGTTTGGATTGCTCATGGTGCTATTCTCCCTGAAATTGATTTGCTATTTTATCATTTATTATTCACTTTTTTCCTTTTTTATAAGGAAGTCACAGTATCTAAAATATTAATATCGGCAGGGCATGAACGGGAACAACGTCCGCATCCTACACATCCTGCCACCTTGGTTTTGTTTGGCATATACAAAAACTTGTGAAGAATCCGTTGCCTCCATCTTGCTCCCTGAGTTTCGCGTGGATTGTGTCCTGAAGTATGCAAGGTAAACAATCCAAAGCCACACGAATCCCAGCATCTCAGTCGGGTTCCTTTGTGGCCGTGAGCCTCATCCTGGATATCGAAACAACTGCATACCGGACACACATAAGCACAGGAACCGCACCCAAGACAAGCCCTTGATTTTTCATCCCATACAGGATTCTCGAACAGGTTCTGCAATTTGGTCTGAATTTCTTCCTGATTAAAATAAGCCTTTATCAGGGCAAGATTCTGTTCTTTACTTTCTTCAGGCTTGGGTTCAAACAATGAATTATTTTCAGTCACCAGTAGTTTTCCTTTTTCGGTAATCACTTCTGCAAGATAATCGCCAGTTGATAGTCTGGTGAAAAGAATGTCGCTTCCTGTTGTATTTCCCGGGCCACCATTGACAGAAGTACAAAAACAATAATCATCGCTATAGCTGCAGCTAAAACTAAGGACAAGTACCTTTTGACTTCGTTTGTTAAAGATAATATCCGGATAATCTTCATTAAACGTATTGTTTAAAGGAATGAATGCTGCTGCATCACAGGGTCTGCTCCCCCATAACACCACATCCGGGTATGTATTGTCAGCCGCATCAATTATCTCCGTACTTTCTTTGGATTTCTTATAGGAAAATACTTTTTCGGTGCGCGGAAAAACCACCGATTTTGCAGAGTTAGTGGTTACAATGTAATCTTCGGTTACTTCACCGAAATCCGTTACATTATCAAAAAACACAAGTTTCCCTTTCGCTTTTGGGGCATATATCGTTTTCCCGTTCCCGATTAGATAGTTGAACAATTTTTCGAGTGAGGGCTTTCTGATCAGGTGATTTTCTGTCTGCATACTTACCTTATAAAAGATTCTTTATCGTCGGGGTTGAAACTCGAAAGCGTATTGTCCCTGTGAAGCGATGGACCATAAGTCCCAAAATTCTCTGATACATCCTGAAGCATACTTTTGGTCAGCAAATATATAGGGATACCCATTGGGCAGGCATTGTAACAGGCCTCACAATCGGTACAGCGTCCGGCGAGATGCATGGCCCTCATGATATGCCATTCCAGATTTCCCAGGGAATGAGAAGCTACCGAAATCCATTGGGGTTGGTTATTCTCAACGGTACACCGGGTGCAATAGCACAAAGGACAGGCTGCCCGGCATGCATAACATTTAAAACAAGGTTCAAGTTCTTTTACCCAATAGGCAAAACGTTCTGAAACAGGCATGGCTTTAATCGCTTTTATAGTAGTCTGATATTTCTCTTCAATGGCAATTTGTTTGGTCGCCAAATAGGTTTCAATCGCCGCCAATGACTCAAATTCAATCAATTCGCTTTCCGGAGAAACTCCTAAAACTACAAGGCTATCATCAGTAATTTGGTTTTCTGCAGCCAGCTGAAGAATACTTCTTAAAACCGGAAGGGGTGCAACAATTGCAGGCTTTCCCATTTTCTTGATTTCGGCTTTGGTTAGGTACACAGCCAGATTCTGAATACACCGGCTGTCAAAGATCAATTGTTCGCAATCGGCAGCAGTTGTACTGAAAATTGCACGGGTGCGGTCAGCCGATCCCTTGCCATAGCCAATAACTACCTGGACAACATTCGTTTCAAGCAAACTTGCTGCTTTTTGGATCAGTTCTTTCATACGTTAGCCTCCTTTTCAAGATACCCGGCTACTTTGGCGTAATCAGTGTATGGTCCAAGTTCACGGATGGCTGTTACGGTGGTATTGACCACATCGGCCCATTTGGCGCCCTCAGCTGCAGAAACCCAGGAATACTGTATTCTACGGACATCAATTCCAAGCATATCGAGTAAGCCACGAAACATGATCCAGCGACGCCGTGCATGAAAGTTTCCGGAGGTATAATGGCAATCATTCGGATGACAACCCGAAACGATGATTCCGTCCGCTCCTTCGCCAAAAGACTTCAGAAGCAACATGAAATCAATCCGTCCGGTACAAGGGAAGCGGATGATCTTTACATTCTGTGCGTATTTGATGCGGCTGGTTCCTGTCAGGTCGGCACCTGCATAGGTGCACCAGTTGCAGACAAATGCCACTATTTTGGGTTCAAATTCATTCATTGTTTTTCGTTTAGTCGTTTAATAAGGCCATTACTTCTGAATACATCTGCTCATTGGAATAACCGTCAATGTCAATCGACTTCGAGCGACAGAAAGCTACACAGGTTCCGCATCCCTGGCACAAGCCGGGATTCACCTTTGCCACCCGTTTAATTACTTCGCCCTTCCTGTTGGTAATCAGCTCCTCTCCTATTGCCTGATAAGGACAAGCCGTTGCACACATGAAACAGCCCACACACGTTGAATACAAAGGTGGGGCCGAACGGTTTACAACAGCTACTACAGGTTCCCTGCTCAGTTCATCCTGAGAGAACAAAATAGCCACTTTGGCTGCTGCTCCTGAAGCCTGTGAAACGGTTTCAGGTATGTCTTTGGGCGCCTGACAGGCTCCTGCAAGAAATATACCTGCAGTGTTGGTTTCAACAGGTTTTAACTTCGGATGTGCCTCTGAAAAGAAATTATAGGCATCATAGGAAATATGCATCTTCTGGGCCAGTTCTTCAGCTCCTGAATTAGCAACAGCTGCTGTTGCCAAAACAACCATATCAGCCTGAATCTCGACTGGTTTTGCATTCAGCAGGGTATCGACCCCTTTAACAATCAGCTTGCCGTTCTCTTCATATACTTTTGAAACACGACCGCGGATATACTTCACATCGTCTTCAACAATGGCGCGCCGGACAAATTCTTCATAATTCTTGCCTGCCGACCGAATGTCCATATAAAATATCGTTGATTCCCCGTGATGGACTTTGTGCTGATAAAGCATTGCATGTTTGGCCGTGTACATACAGCAAATCTTGGAACAATAGGGTTTCCCTTTGGAAGGGTCACGTGAACCGGCACAGGCAACAAATACAATCTTTTCAGGTATTTTACCATCTGATGGGCGGCGGATTTCGCCCAGTGTTGGTCCCGATGCTGATGCCAGACGCTCGAACTGCAACCCGGTGATTACATCTTTATATTTGCCATATCCATACTCCGAAAATTTGGAAGGTTCCATCACATCAAAACCTGTGGCAACAACCACTGCTCCCACTTCGAGTTCTACCAATTCGTCCTCCTGATCGAAGCGGATGGCTCCGGTGGGACAAACCTTTTCGCAAATTTTGCATTTGCCATTTTTGTAATAGAGGCAGTTTTCTTTATCAATGACTGGTTTATTGGGCACTGCCTGCGGAAACGGCACATAAATAGCTGTGCGCTTACCCAGGCCTGTATTGAATTCACTTGGTATTTTTTTAGTCGGACATTTGGTAATACAAGTTCCGCAGCCCGTACACAAATCTTCGTCAATACTCTTTGCCTTTTTACGGATCGTTGCCTTGAAGTTCCCGATAAAACCTTCCAATTTCTCCAATTCGGCATAAGTCAGCAATTTTATATTGGGATGCTGGGCCACTTCCACCATTCGGGGAGTGAGGATACACTGCGAGCAGTCAAGTGTCGGGAAGGTCTCCGAAAGCTGAGACATATGGCCCCCAATCGATGGATCTTTCTCCACCAAAACAACCTGGTGCCCTGCATTGGCAATATCCAGGCTGGACTGAATCCCCGCTATACCTCCTCCAATAACCAATGCTGTTTTGGTAACCGGGACTTTAATCGAATAAAGCGGTTTATTGTATTTAACTTTTCCAACCAAGGTGCGTACCAGATCAATCGCCTTCTGAGTAGTTGCTTCGCTCTTATCATGCACCCATGAGCAATGTTCCCGAAGGTTCGACATTTCGCACATGTATGGATTCAATCCAGCTGACGAGCAGGCCTTACGGAAAGTCGGTTCATGCATTCGCGGCGAACAGGCTGCCACAATAACTCCTGTGAGGCCTTTCTCTTTGATCATTTGCTTAATGAGCGTCTGGCCCGGATCGGAACACATGTATTTATAGTCGGTGCTGAATTCAACACCCTCCAGCTTACCGGCAGCTTCAGCTACCCTGACAACATCAACGGTTGCACTTATATTTTCGCCACAGTGACAGATAAAAACACCAATTTTAGACATACCCGTTGATTTTAACGATTAACAGTCAGGTTTACAGGAACAAAATGCCTTTGTGTACCGGCCTGCTGAGCCGAAAGTCCCATAGCCAAAGCAATAGCCTGTGTAATATAAATGACAGGAATATCGATTTTCCGCTGTAGATAACTCTCAATGACAGGACGACGCATGTCCAGGTTGAAATGACACATCGGGCAGGCAACCACAATTGCCTTAGCACCCCGGTCAACCGCACTACGGACAATTTTTCCCGACAGTTCACCCACAATTTCAGTCTTCGAAACACTGAACCCTGCACCGCAACATTCCGTTTTAAAAGGCCAGTCTATGGCGTTTGCCCCCAGTTTCTGCATGATCAGATCCATGGTCATCGGATCTTCGAAACGTTCATCCTTCATGACCTGATTGGGCCGGACAAGTAAGCAACCGTAATAGCAGGCCACATCGTAAGTCAATGGACTTTTTACCAATTCATCTAAACGTGGAACGATATGCTTTTCAAGAAACTGCAATACATTTAATATCCTAATGTCATTTCTTAAAGTCATCTTCAGTTTCCCTTCGATGAGAGCTTTGATTTCCGGTTTCTCAGCCAGTTCATGCTGGGTCATCACCAGCCGGTTATAACAGGCTGCACAAGGAACGACCAGTTCATCCATCTCTTCAAGTTCTGCAAGCGCCAGGTTTCTGGCAGGAAGTGACACGGAAAGCTCTCTGTTCAGGTTATGTGCAGCAGTGGATCCACAGCAATTCCAGTCGCTAATCTCGCAAAGTTCAATCCCTGCAACTTTGGCAACTGCAAGCAACGATTCGTTATATTCACGGGAAGAGCCGGTTAGCGAACAACCCGGATAAAATCCTATCTTCATGATTTATTATTTTTAGTCTGGCCTTTAAAGAGTCGTGAAAGGCCCTTCAGGTCTTTGATCCGTTCAGGAAAAACAGATAGCTTTCCCTTACTAAACATCTCAGGGGCAAGCATCACATCCTGGAACAGGTTTCCGGAGTGCATCTTATAATCGAGGATCAAACCCATTTCGTGGAGACGACCATTACTTTCAACCGTATTCAGGAAGGACTTATGGAAAGTAACAATATCGCGTGCATCACGGTGAACTTTTCCTTCATTATATGATCTTACACGCAGGTAATCCATTATTTTGGGGATGTCCAGTTCCATCGGACAGCGTGAATAACAGGTTTCGCAGGTTACACACAACCAAATGCTCAGCGACCTGAGGATCTCCTCTTCGGCAACAGCATCACCCGATTGCAACATGCGCATGATAATACTGGGCCGTAGGTCCATATGTTCGGCAACCGGACAGCCTGCCGTGCATTTGCCACACTGATAGCACTCATTTACATTGATTTCTGTTGATTGCCTGACCTTAAATGATAAATCTTCCTTGTTCATTACAAAATTTGATTCAATTTCTATTTGTTACCATCCTTTTTAGAAGTAGCCAGCACCATCTTCACGCCTGCCTTATTTCCCAATTGCAATACATCGACCATCGATTGCACAGCAATAGTATGGTCACATCTGACAATGGCAAACGATTCTTTACTTCCCTTTTTCAATTTCGTTAATTCAGGTTCAATCTGCGAAAATTGAACTTCCTTGTCGTTGATGTAATACTTTAAGTCTTTGGTGATCGAGATAGCTATCTTTTCAGGTTGCTTATCTATCGCCGGAGATTTATCAGCCTGTGGAAGTGCAAGCTTGATGGCTCCCGGAGTGATCATGGTTGAAACAATCAGGAAAAACAACATCAGAAAAAACATAATATCGCTAAAGGAATTTGAAAAGATCTCAAAATCCTGCTTCTTTCCTCCCCTGAAATTCATAATGGCCGTATATTAATCAAATCAATAAACCTGACTGAACGATATTCCCAGTCGTGTACCAGTCTGTTGATTTTGCTATTTAAATAGTGGTAAGCCACGTAGGCCAGAATGCCAATGCTCAAACCAACACCTGAAGTGATCAGTTTTTCATATAGCCCTCCCGAAATCAGCGAAATACTGATATTGTCGGCCAGCGAAATATTGTAAAAAATCTTTATTACCCCTGATATGGTCCCGATAAACCCCAACATGGGCGCTACTCCGGCGATAACCCCCAGGAAATAGGTATTGCCTTCATATTTGTAGACTTCAAGCCTGCCTTCCATTTCCATCTGTTCGTGAATATCACGGATGGGAGTTCCCAGGTTAAGCAAACCTTTCATCAGGATACGCGATTCTGACGAATTGGTCGATCGGCATAAGGCAATGGCTGCTTCAATTTTACCCGCCTTGACCTGTTCATTGAGCATTTCAAAGAAAGCCGGATCTGCTCTTTTCTGTCCCCTGATGTAAAAAAACCGGTCGAAGAATATAAAAGCTGCAATAATTGACAACGCGAATAATGGGAACATCAACCATCCGCCCTTCACAATCAGATCAAAATATTGAATTTCAGCTGTTGGTGCTAGTAGTAATATCATAAAGTAATTTTTTATAAATCTATTCAGTTTGAAAACGTTTATTATTTAACTGTAGTATAAATTAGTCCATGAGTTTTTTGATGGCCATAAAAACGGAAGAAACCATAAAGTGTTTTCACAATTTAACCGTTCAAATATGAGCAATTTTTTTCAATAAAAGAAGTGACAGGCCTACGGATCGTTCAACAGAACCGAAAACAATTTTATTTAACTGATTATAACCTACTTAGTATTTTTTAATATCTTCCTTACAGGAGTCTCAAACAGCCCTTCTGAAGTTCATGTTTCCGGTGCAGGAATTGCATATTAATTTAATATTAAAAGTTTTGAACCATTGTAATAAATTTTCGAAAAGTCGATATATAACGCCACTTTTGTAGTAACCAAGAAAACATTAATTAAATGATACGGAAATTGCTAATTAGAGATGTGACAATGAGGGATGGACAACAATCCCTGTTTGCCACACGTATGAAACAAGCTCAGATCGATCGTCTTTTGCCTTACTACAAAGAAGCAGGCTTTTATGCACTGGAGGTTTGGGGTGGAGCGGTACCCGATTCGATCATGCGTTATCTGAACGAAGACCCCTGGGAACGCCTCGAAAAAATAAAGAAAGAAATAGGGACCATCTCCCACCTGACCGCCTTGTCGCGTGGCCGCAATCTGTTTGGATACAATCCTTATCCTGAAGAAGTCATTGAAGGCTTTAACCGCAACGCGGTTCAGTCCGGCATTTCCATCATGCGTATCTTTGATGCCCTGAATGATACAAGCAACATCAAATCAACCATTAAATACGTAAAGGAAAACGGCGGCCTGGCCGATTGTGTCACCTGCTACACCGTCGATCCTAAATTTACCCGCAAAGAGCGGATCAAAGCAAGGCTGAAAGGAAAACCCCTGCCCAAGGAAATATTTACAATTGACTATTTTGTCAATATGGCCAAAGTACTTGAGGGTATGGGCGCAGATATGATCACGCTGAAAGACATGGCTGGCTTGATTCCACCGCTTAAGGCCGGAAAAATCATCAAGGCATTTAAAGAAAATGTGAAGATCCCGATCGATTTCCATACCCATTGTACACCGGGATTTGGACTGGCATCAGCATTAACTGCGATCATCAACGGAGTGGATATCCTGGATACCGCCATTCTTAATTTTGCCGGAGGACCTGCAGCGCCTTCGTTTGAACTGGTCCAGATCCTTTGCACAAAAATGGGCATTGAAACCGGTGTCAACCTGGATGCCGTGGTCAGCATCAACAAACTTCTGAAAGAGATCCGTCTTGAAATGGCCGATATTGACAGTTATAAGATATACCCCATCGATTTTGACATCACCAAAGATCAGTTACCTGTTCATATCGACCAGTATTTCGACGACGCTATAAAATATGCTTTGACAAATGATGAAGAAAACCTGATGGATGTCTGCGGAAAGATTGAGAAATACTTCAACTTCCCTGATCCGGATGAGAAAGTGAAATTTGCTGAAGTGCCAGGCGGTATGTACACCAATATGCTGGCTCAGTTGAAACAATTGAAACAGGAAGAATTACTACCTCATGTACTTGAAGTGATACCTACCGTTCGACTGGCTGCAGGATGTCCTCCATTAGTAACGCCAACCAGCCAGATTGTGGGCGCCCAGGCCGTAAATTGCGTCATCGACGAAAAGCACGGGAATCCATTTTATACAAACAATTCAATTCAGTTTGTAAACCTGGTAAAAGGATCGTACGGTAAAACACCGATTCCAATTGATCCCGATTTCCGTGAAAAGATTGCCGGTACCCGTGAAGAGATTCCTTACAATACGTCCGCCTATCAGAAACAGGATAATCCATCCTTTCCGCAATACGGTGAGAACGTAAAGCTTGCTTCAAACGAGAAAGAGGAACTGTTACTCGAATTGTTCCCCATGGTTGCCAATAAATTCCTGTACGATAAAATTGAACGTATCTACGGGGCTAAACTGAAGGAGACGAAAATGCAAAAGCAACTGGCTTATGAAGCTGAAGTTCAGAAATACCTGAATCTCTCTTCCGAAGAAAAGCAGGCCAGGCTGGTTGATGGTCTTTATCACTGGAATTAACGAAATACGATTAGCCGTCCTTTAAAAGCGTTGCAGATTTTAACAGGACCAAATTCATAGTTTAACAGGTGGATGCAGGGTTAGCCCTGCATCCACCTGTTTTTTTTGTTTTGCAGCATGACTCCACCCCTTTTCCCAGCATCGGCACCCTAAACTTCACCCAAATTCATGTAATTCCACTCCTATTCTATCCATATTCGGGCACCCCTCAAGTGTCACCTTGTGTATACCTTGTGTGTACATTGTGTGTACCTTGTGTGTTCAGAAACACATAAGCTACACATATGGTACTCTTATTCTACACTTAATGTATACTCAAATCCCCTCTCGTTCATACGCCGATACAGGTGCAGTGGGTTACAAAAAACAGACCGGATAAAAATTTTACGGGTAGACGAATATTTCTGAAACTTACGAATCAGTTTTAAACAGAGGTCATCGGAATCTTTTCTGTGAATACATCTGATCCGGGAAGTCTATACAAATTAAAGGAAAGGTTTCAGGAATGAAATTTACGGGTGACAATTACGTAGAGTAAAACCCCAACGCCGACTCCTGTAGAGTTTGCCAGGATGTCGTAAAAGTCAAATGAACGGCCCAGATGCATCTCGTATTGCATAATTTCCATGAATATGCCCCAACCGATTGTCACCGGAATGATCAGGAACAATCGCATATACTTCTGTTCGGCCTTGACCGCCCAGCTTAAGAGCAGGGAGAGGATGAAATACATCATGAAATGCACCACCTTATCAAACCCTTCAAATACAGGTAGTTTGGGAAAATCCTGGGGTGGCAAAAGGGATAAGGCTACTATACATCCCACATAAAGGATCACCAGGATGAAACGAACAGATTGACTTATACGGAGAAGAAAAGTTATCATGTCAAAAAATGTGTAAAAAGTTTAATGTGTAACTCGAAATACAACGGCAAAAAATATGTTTACCCAAATATCGGTACTTTTTCCCAAATAATCAATCGGTCAAAGACAATTAATTGCATTTAATTAACCTCAGACCTGATTGACACCAGGACATTCAGAAGGAACATCCCGGATGGTCCATAAACTCAGGATTCCTGTTTTACAACAATTCTGAGGTATTTCACGCTAAAAATGCTGGTTATTCAACAATAATTAGTAAGTTAGTCTTTTGGAAATCAGGATCAGTTGTTTGCCCGGATAGGTGATAAAACTATTCGGAGTCCTGACGAAAGTCGAATAATTAATGAACAACGATGCTGAATGGCGTATGAACTAAATGTTTAATCCTATGCAGATTGATATATCCAGAATTAACATCCGTGAGATCGGGGCCAGTGAAGTCGAACTTCTAACGACCTATCGGATGGCCTATCTTGAAGAAATGCAGGGGGAGCGAACTGAAGAATATCGGCAAAAGTTGAAAAAGGAACTCGCTGTATATTTCACTCAGGCACTTTATGAGAACCGGGTTTTTGCTTTTCTGGCCGAACAGGATGGCGAAATGCTAAGTTTTGGTGCGATGGTACTGAAGAAGATCCCGGGCGATTTCAACCAATCTTCCTATCTGGAAGGCGACATCCTGAATATGTACACCATACCTTCAGCCCGACGTAAAGGCATTTCGGCGATGATCCTTGAACAACTCCTGATCGGGGCAAGATTGCGTGGAGTCAGTAAAGTGGCGCTCCATACTTCGAAGGACGGCGAAAAACTATACCGCAAATTTGGATTCGCCGAACCGGTTTATCCTGTTCTGGAACTGAATCTTTAAAAAAATATCGATATGACTGAACCACAATTACGCATTGGAATCATGTACCGGCAGGAGATCATCTTCAGGCTGAACGAAAGATATTTACTTGCTCCCAACGGAGTTCCCTTCGTAGGAATCCACAAGGTAGAATACCGTGATGGCATGATATGGTTGAATGATGAGATGACTGATGAAGAAACCCTTGTTTTTAATCCGGTCCGTTATCATGAGGCTTCTTTTGAACTGAACGATGTGATCATTGGTGTTAATTTCCACTGGGAACGAAAAGAAGATCAGCAGTTTAAAGGCTCACTGGAGATCAGCATTGAGAATGAAAAGCTGACTGCAGTCAACATCATCCCTCTTGAAGATTATCTGGTCAGTGTTATTTCGTCGGAGATGAGCGCTACAAGTCATCCTGAACTGTTAAAGGCACATGCGGTCATTTCACGTTCATGGCTTCTGGCACAGATCAATAAAGGGTGTGAACTGAAAAGCGCCAAAAAGGATTACAAGAGTATTTCTGAAACACCTGAAGAATATATCCGCTGGTACGACCGTGAGGATCATCTCAATTTTGATGTTTGTGGCGATGACCATTGTCAGCGCTACCAGGGTATTACGCGCCAGTCCACTCCTGAGGCGGAAATGGCAGTAGCTGAAACCAATGGAATGATGCTGATCTACGATGATAAGGTCTGCGATGCCCGCTTCTCAAAATGCTGCGGGGGTATGACCGAAAGCTTTGAAAACGTATGGGAGCCTGAAGTTCATCCTTACCTGGAATCCATAATTGACAATCAACAGCCTCCTGAAGGGTTTGAGGCAGATCTCACCCGGGAAGAAGATGCTGACAAATGGATCCGAAACACACCAACAGCATTCTGCAACACACGCGATGAAGAGATTCTTTCGCAGGTGCTGAATGATTACGACCAAGAGACCAAAGACTTTTACCGCTGGAAGCTTACATATAGTCAGGCTGATCTGGCTGAACTCATTGCCCGAAAATCAGGAAGGGATTTCGGTTCAATAGTGGATTTGATACCAGTTGAGAGGGGCAAATCGGAACGACTTACCAAGCTGAAAATAGTTGGAACCAAGCGCACCTTGATCATTGGTAAAGAACTTGAAATCCGAAAGACCTTATCCGAATCGCATCTGTACAGTTCAGCATTTGTAGTCGACAAAGTGAATGTAGTGAATGGAATTGCGCAGGAATTTGTACTTTCCGGCGCCGGTTGGGGACATGGTGTTGGCCTTTGCCAGATCGGCGCTGCTATGATGGGCGCCAAAGGATATAAATATAATGAGATTCTTTTGCATTATTTCAAGGGGGCTGTCATTTCGAAGGAGTATTAGACGTCATTTGCTGCGCGTCATTAGCTTTGCGTCATTTATAGTCATTGATTGTAGCTACACAAACGACTAAATGACTATTAAATGACCATTAAATGACTATCAATGACAAATGTCCAAGATCCAATAACGAATAATCAATAACCAATTAACAAAAGAGACGATCGATGAGTAAACAAACCGGAGAGCCGAAGCAACGAAATCCATGGGCATGGATTCCGACCCTCTATTTTGCCGAAGGAATTCCTTATGCAGTTGCAGCAACTACAGTTGCATTGATCATGTTTAAACGTCTTGGAATTTCTAATGCGGAATCCACTTTTTATACTAGCTGGTTATATCTACCATGGGTTATCAAACCTATTTGGAGTCCCTTTGTTGACTTGCTAAAAACAAAAAGGTGGTGGATTGTCCTTATGGAACTAGTGATTGGTGCCATATTGGGAGGTGTTGCTCTGGCTATTCCGTTGCCCGGCTTTTTCAAGATTACCATGATCTTTTTGTGGTTACTGGCATTTAGTTCAGCCACTCATGATATCTCAGCTGATGGTTTTTACATGCTGGGACTTAATGAACACCAACAGGCCTATTTTGTGGGTATCCGCAGCACGTTTTACCGCATTGCCATGATTACCGGGCAAGGATTACTGATCATTCTGGCCGGATTCTTCGAGACATCCACGGGACTTCCCCCGATAGAGATTGCTACTTCAGCAAGTCCTTCCTTTTCGAAAGAAATCAGGATGCCTGAAATACCGCAACAGCTATCGGCAAGGGAAGGTCAAACCTTTTTTGCTGTATTCCCACAGCAAGCGGAAATATCCACACAGAATATTCCGGCAGAAAAATTGGATTCCATCCGTAAGGTTGTTGTGGCCTACAATCAAAACAACGGTTTCGTCACTAATCAGTCAGGAAATACGGGTACTAGTAACACAAGAGAAGAAGAATCATGGTGGTCGGCTTCAGTTTCAAAGCCTCTGGGCAATTTTCTGAAAGAGCATTTTCAGACTAAAGTACAAGCGGTTTCAGGAAAGACATTAACAGGCAACGCCGCCATTGTAGCCATCAGGCTAAGCACCAAACCGGAAGAAAATAAAGAGATGGTCCTTAATGTGAAATTCAGGAATGGCGACAACAGTATTCACCTTCTGGAAGGCGAACGCATCACTTTCAATGCAGCAAATCAGGATAAACCAGCCTATCTTCTCTTTCAATGCGACCCGAAACTGAACAGACCCACCCAAGCGGTATTTAAAGGGACTTCAGGAAACATTCACCTGGCGTGGAGTATCACATTTTTAATATTGGCCGGAATGTTTGTGCTTTTCTCCATCTATCACCGTTTTATATTGCCCTATCCGAAATCGGACAAGCAAGCGGTTGGGCAGGGACAAGATTTATTCAAAGAGTTTTTCAGGACTTTTGGCTCCTTCTTCAAGCGGAAAGATATTGGTGTAATAATAGCATTTCTGATGTTCTACCGTGTCGGGGAGGCCCAACTCATAAAAATGGCCTCACCATTCATGCTTGATCCACGGCAATTGGGCGGTCTTGGACTGACTACCGGAGATGTGGGATTACTGTACGGAACCTTCGGCATACTGGCCCTTACGATTGGGGGAATACTTGGAGGAATTGCCGCCTCGTCCAAAGGGTTTAAATACTGGCTATGGTGGATGGTCCTGGCCATCAATATCCCCCATCTGGCATACGTCTATATGTCGTTTGCACAACCTGAAAATCAACTCATAATTGGGTTATGTGTTACACTCGAACAGTTTAGTTACGGTTTCGGATTTACTGCTTATATGCTTTATATGATCTATATATCAGAAGGGCAACATAAAACCGCACACTTTGCTATTGCAACAGGGTTCATGGCCCTGGGAATGATGCTCCCGGGAATGTTTTCAGGATGGCTGCAGGAAATCATCGGCTATCAGCACTTCTTCGTCTGGGTGATGCTGTGCATGATTCCCGGGATGATTCCGGTATTCTTTATCAGGGTAAAACCTGAATTTGGGATTAAAAGGAAAGAAGAATAGAGACAATCTTTATCGCAAAAACGTTATAAAAATCTCACGCAAAGGCGCAGAGACGCTAAGGAAAAAAAACTTTGAGTCTTTGCGTCTTTGCGAGAAAAATAAATCACTTTGCGAAATAACATATTGACTATGGAAAATCAATCGGAAATATTGTTTTATACTGCCGAAGATGGCAAAACAAAACTTCAGGTAAGGCTCGAAGACGAAACGGTTTGGCTAAGTCAAAAACAAATTGCTGACTTGTTTGACAAGAGCCGGGTAACGATTACAGAACACATAAAAAATGTTTTTGCCGAGGGTGAGTTAGAGGAGAATTCAGTATGTCGGAATTTCCGACATACTGCCGAAGATAGCAAAACCTATGATACACAATATTATAATCTTGATGTGATTATATCGGTTGGTTATCGGGTAAAATCGCTAAGAGGTACACAATTTCGTATTTGGGCAACTCAACGTCTAAAAGAGTATATCATAAAAGGCTTTTCCTTAGACGATGAACGATTAAAGCAAGGTGGTAAAAGCTCCCGCTATTTTCAGGAACTGCTCCAACGCATCAGGGATATCCGGAGTAGTGAAAGGAATTTCTACCAGCAGGTTACAGATATTTATGCTACCAGCATTGATTACAAACCTAAAGATGAGATAACTCAAAGATTCTTTGCCACGGTACAAAACAAAATGCATTTTGCCGTTCATGGTCAAACGGCTGCCGAATTGATTAAAAGCCGGGCCGACAGCTCAAAACCATTAATGGGCCTTGTAAACTTTAAGGGTGATTACATTACGGCGCAGGACGTGAAAACAGCAAAGAACTACCTGACAGAGAAAGAACTCAACCAACTGAACTTGATCGTGTCACTCTATTTGGATTTTGCCGAGTTACAGGCTTCCAATGAGCGACCAATGAAAATGGTTGAATGGATTGCAAAACTCGATCAGTTTCTGGCCTTGAGCGAAAAAAAATTGTTACAGAATGCCGGAAAAGTATCTGCCGAAGAGGCAACAAGGAAGGCCATTGATGAATTTGAAAAATACAGGTCAGAGCGAATTAAAAATCACATTTCAGATTTCGATAAGGCAATCAAAGAATTAGAGAAAAAGACAAAAAAGGATTAAGCCATGGCAAAGAAAAAAGCAAGCTCCATCAATGAGTAAAAAATGGTTATTCCATTGGATCAGGCAATCCCGGAAATTGAAGGACGTAAAGCCCGGGAAATTCTTTACCAACAGCAATATCTGATCTTCTATCTCTCTTTTTATATACATAAATGAATTATTCCTGCAAATACATATTTAAATTATCAATTTACGGGGAAAGTAAATATTTTCTATGAATTACTAAATTGTCGGAGTTGTCGGAGTTGTCGGAAACACTATTGAGGAGGTGACTATCCTTATTTTTAATAGTCACCTGCTCAGTCACCGCCACTCGATTTGGGTGCTAAAGAGCCAAGTATATAGCAGTGTGACCTCTTTGAGGTCAATCCGAACATGCATTGAGTTTTTTAGCAGACCCTAATTACTCATTCTGTTCAAGTTATATTCTTCAATGTTAGGGTAGTTATTCCAGTAATTCATAATCGTGCATTTCCTTCATAAACGATACAAAGTCGTCTTTGCGTTCCGAGTCCATCCAGGCCATGGCACTGCGGGGGTGTTCGTTTAAAGCGCCGGTAATCAGGTAAGGAACATGGTAACCCCAGTCAATTTTTTTGTTCCAGGGAAGTACCTGTTCCTGAATAGCCTTTAACAAGGGTAACAAACGATATTTGGGGTTTTTCAGGAAGGCAATCAGTATTTCGATCGGGCAATTACCTGCTCCGCGGCCCATTCCAAGCAGGGTGGCATCAAGGTAGGTTGCTCCGCCCATCAGTGCAGTGATTGTATTCGACATGGCCAGCTGCATGTTGTTGTGTGCATGAATGCCAATTTCCTTTCCCGGCAAAGCTTCCTGATATTTCTTCAACAGATACTGGGTGGTTTCGCTGTACATACTTCCGAAGCTGTCGACCAGATAGATAATCGGAACACGGGATTTGGCCACATCCGTAAGCGCTTCTTCCAAATCACGCTCGTTCACCTTCGAGACAGCCATCAGGTTAATGGTTGTCTCGTAACCTTTGTCCATGCAATGATGTGCCAGTTCGACGGCTTTATCCATCTGGTGAACGTAACAGGCCACCCTCATCATGTCTATGGCGCTATCGGCAGCCATCGGAATATCATCCAGATCAATGCGCCCAATATCTGCCATTGCCGATAGTTTCAACTTGGTCGCATTCTCGCCAACCACACGACGTAAGTCTTTTTCAGCACAGAACTTCCAGGAACCTACTTCGTTGCGACTAAATGCCTTTTCGCTGCTTATATAGCCTATCTCCATATAATCTACGCCGGCTTCGACACAGGCATCGTAAACTCCCTTCACAAATTCATCGCTAAACTGCCATTTGTTCATTAATCCACCGTCGCGTACGGTACAATCGACTACTTTAATATCACTTTTATACATTCTTTAGTTATTTGATTGGATTATATTTTTACCTTTCCCTTATTCCTGAAGATCTCCAGTTCCTTTTGAATATTGGAGTCTATCAGTATTTTGTATATTTTCTTTATCACCTCCGGATCAAGACCTAATTCAACTGCCCAATTCGATCGTCTTTGCAATACTTCCACCTGACGTTCCCCGGCAATGATTCCATGCTGGTCATGCTTGAATTTCACAATTGCTTCAACATATTCATTCCGTTGGGCAAACAATGTAAGTATTTGGTAATCTATTTCATCAATGACTTCCCTGATTTCATGTATGTTTTGACATTCTTTAGCTTTCTTCATAATGAATATTTTGGCGCAAAAATAACAAACTAAGGTTAATTTACCAGATAATGTGTCAATTTATAACAATAACAGATAACAATCAAAACATTTGACATTAAAACAAGCCTATCAGTACTAATACAGGATATCAAACCGGATCTATCTGCATCGTCAATAGCTATAAGCCAATCCCAGGTATTTGTTCGTTGCCGGTAGTGCAGGTCCTTCAAACAAACCGCATCAGGCATTTCTTCGGTATTGTGATACTTTCCCGAAAGGATTAATTCATACCACTGTCATACCACTGTTATCCCACTGTCATTCTTAATCGAAACAGGAGGAATAGACAGAAGAAGAGATTCGGAAACAGTTTTAGTAACGGAAAATACAAGTATATTTAGATTTTATTTCAACCTGAAATTTCAGGATGAATTACTTTCTAATCTATTTTAGACCAACAGGAAGAATGCAATCCAGACCTTATGTCATTTATGCTTTTCTTATGCAAATTGCATTTCTGTGCAGCCTGAATACGGTTTGTGCACAAACTGCGGAAGATTATCTAAACCAACCCTTTTTAGAGAGGCTGAATAATGACTCCTCCTACATGAGGTTAAAGAAAAAGGTTGTACATGAATTTGTTAATGCGCAACCGGGCCGGTGGGGTGAGTTTATCAAAGGGGTTTCTGAAGATCTGAAGACAACGGAAAAACTTATTGCCTTTACGTTTGATGCCTGTGGAGGTGAAAAAGGGACAGGCTTCGATAAGGAATTAATCGAATTTCTGCGGCAGGAAAAAGTACCGGCCACCCTATTTGTTACCGGGAAGTGGATTGATGGCCACTTTACTGATTTTTTAAATCTGACCAGGGATCCTCTTTTTGAAATTGAGAATCATGGGCTAAACCATAAGCCCTGTTCGATTGATGGAGAAAGTGAATATGGCATTCATGGCACCGCAAATGCCGCTGAAGCCTTTGATGAAATTGAAGCCAACGCCCGTAAAATAGAAGCTATTACCGGACACAGGCCTCGATTTTATCGTTCGGCAACTGCATTTATCGATGAAGCCTGTGCGCGCCTGGCGCATGAATTGGACATTCAGGCAATCAGTTTCCAGGTACTTTCGGGTGATGCAATTCCCCATACACCCGAAAGTGTTATTGAAGAAAATGTCCTGAGAAACATCAGCCCAGGGGCCATTGTGATCATGCACCTTAACCACCCTGAATGGAATACCTGCGAAGCCATGCGCAAGATAATACCCAGACTTCGGCAGCAGGGGTATCGTTTTGTGAATCTGAACGCATTTGAATTAATCGGTAAGAACGGTCGTAAGTGAGTCTATAGGATGAAGTGGATTTATATTAATTTCTGAACCTGAAGGGTATTTCTTATATAGTTTTTTAAAGAAAAGATATATCGGCTGGCCGATGAAAGCAAAGTTCTTCCCCAGCAGATCTATTGGATCAGCATGCATCCCGAACCAAAAGAACGTGCCGAAAAGATAATCGAACACATTAAGGAAAGAGGATTCATTAAAACTGTAGATAGGGATACCATCAGCATTATGAGATTAAAGAAAAGGTTGAAGGAGAATTTGTGAAAACATATAGATTATCCTGATATTGACTTTTGGAGATTAATTGATATTAATGGCAAGGGAAACTCATTTGGCAACATTTAATAAATGCGAACATTTCAACTGCTACATGGTTTAATAATGAATAAAAAATTACAGAAATGGCAAAAATGCATTTCTTTCTGAAATTAAATCCTCCGAGAGCATCGTTTATGATGGATATGACCAGTGAGGAAAGGAACATCATGCAAAGGCATGTTGAATATTGGAAACCCTAAATAAATAACGGAACGGTAATCGTTTTGGGACCAGTATTCGATCCGGCAGGAGTATACGGGATTGCAGTTGTTGAAGTTGACAATGAAGAACAGCTGAATGAAATGATTTCAAATGATCCGGCCAATGGATTAAACTCTTATGAAATTTACCCCATGAGAGCTGTATCAAAAATGATTTGTTAGGAGGATAATACTTACCCCAGCTTTTTAAGCAACCAGGCCATGTTTTCACCTAAGGTACGCATTGTTCGCATACCTTCGTCATCATTTAAAACATCACCGGGTGCTCTTCCAAACGCGAAGTTCCAGTAGCTGGAACCTGGAATGATCATTTGATTGATCAGGAAGAAATTATTGATAGTTTCAAAGGCATGCAATGCTCCACCACGTCGCTCAACAATGACTGCAGTTCCCACTTTACGACGAAGCAAATGACCGTTTCCACTGGTTACATATCCGGATACATCAATCAGGGCCTTCATTTCGGGAGTAATGTCGGCAAAATAGACCGGTGAGCCCAGGATAATCCCATCAGCTTCCACCATTTTTGCAATCAATACATTTAAATGGTCGTTCTTGATGTGACAGCGGCCATCCTGTATTTCACGACATTTCAAACATGCAGTGCAGCCATGTACCAGCTTTCCTCCCAGTTGTAAGAATTCTGTTTCTATGTCTTCCTTTTCCAGTTGCTCAAACACCGTTTTAATGAGTATTTCGGTATTTCCGCCCCTGCGTGGACTACCGTTAATGCCAATAACCTTCATAAATTCTATTCTTACTGATTAAACACATAGGATATGATATTTGCGCCCATCTGCAAGGCCTTCTGGCGAATATCTTCGGGGTCGTTGTGCACAGATCTGTCTTCCCATCCGTCTCCCAAATCACACTCGTAGTCATAGAAACAGACCAGCCGGCCTTTGTACAGTAGTCCGAACCCCTGTGCCGGCTTACCATCATGTTCATGAATTTTAGGCAGTCCATTGGGGAAAGGATACTTCTGATGGTAAATGGGATGATTGAAAGGAAGCTCAATAAAATCAAGTTCAGGAAACACCTTTTTCATTTCGCGGCGAATAAACAGATCGATTCCGTAGTTGTCACTGACATGCAAAAAACCTCCGCCTTCGAGGTATGTACGCAGATTGGCAGCTTCTGATTCAGAGAAATACACATTGCCGTGACCGGTAGCATCGACTAAACTGTAATTAAAGATATCCGGGCTTCCGGGTTCAACGGTCCCTGGCTCGGGATCAATATCTGTCTTCAGGTTTTGATTGCAAAAGGCAATCAGGTTGCCCAATGAAGTTGGATTGGCATACCAGTCACCACCGCCGTTGTATTTCAGCAAGGCAATTTTCACCGAAGTTGTCTGTGAAAAGACCAATACCGGCAGAAAGATCAATACGATAAATCCAAGTTTCCTCATATCTTTTGATTTGTCCAAAGATAAAAATAATGTATGGTTTCTGCAGTCTGAACAAATTCAATTTGAAGCATAGGTGTTTTTAGTAAATATTTACCAAATTTGTTGAATCAATAAAAGCAGATATACTGAAGTCGCTTTCCTGTGTATTGATTGAATGAATAAGGAAGCAAATCAAAAATCAAAATATCCGGAGATGAAGAGTTTTACAACACGATCATTGAATATACCTTTTCCGAAAAAAGATCCGCATAATGCCCTGGCAATGCCTATATACGAATCGGTGGCTTTTGAGTTTGCTTCGGCAGAAGATATTGCTGCCAATTTTAGGGGAGAATTACCGGCACACACCTATTCACGGACCAGTAATCCAACTGTGGAATACTTTGAAACCAAAGTCAGAACGTTAACAGGAGCTCATCAGGTTCTTGCCCTATCCTCCGGGATGTCGGCCATTTCTGCTACTATGCTTTCAATCTGCAGGCAAGGTGACAATATCATTTCAGGGAATCATCTTTTTGGCCATACGGTAGCACTTTTCGAACAAAGTCTTTCAGCCTATGGACTGGAAACACGATTTGCAGATACTACCCGACCTGAAGAGATCGAACAACTGATTGACGATAAGACCCGTGCCATCTATTTTGAAACTGTTACCAATCCGCAACTCGAAATAGCAGACATTAGCCGATTAGTTGAAATTGCAAACCGGTATGGCATTTTATTGATTGCCGATAGCACCGTCACTCCTCCATCGGTATTTAACTCGAAAACATTGGGAGTCCATATTGAAGTCATGTCAGCCACTAAGTTTATTTCAGGTGGGGCAACTTCTTTCGGCGGACTAATTATTGACAACGGATTGTATGATTGGAGTAAGAATCCGAACTGCAGGGCAGCATCGGAGAAATTTGGAAAAGATGCATTTATTGCACGTCTGCGTAAGAATTATTACCGCAATTTTGGTATGCCGATGACTGCACACACGGCCAATTATATGATTTCCGGCCTTGATATACTTGAATTACGAGTGGAGCGTTGTTATCAGAATTGTATAAAGTTAGGCGAATTCTTCCAGAAAACTGTTAAAGTGAAACGTGTAGATTATCCAGGCTTGAAGGATTCAACTTATTATGATCTGGCGCTTAAGCAGTTTGGAGGAGTTCCGGGAACGGTGATGACTTTTGATCTGGAAAGCCAAGATGATTGTTTTCGGTTCATTAACAGGCTGAAGATAATTCGCAGAGCCACTAACCTCAACGATAATAAATCACTGATCATACATCCTTATTCAACCATATATGCCGAATTCACAGAAAGTATACGCAGAGAAATGGGTATTCGTCAGGGCATGATGCGCCTTTCTGTTGGAATTGAAGGAGCAGAAGACTTGATTGAGGATATTGAACAAGCTCTGGAATTAAAATATTCTTAACGGATTATTCAATCGACTAAATAATGAATAAAGGATTCCTGTTTGTTTTTATCACTATATCTTTTGTTTTGGGGATTCACTCAAGCATAGTAAAGGGTCAAACTTATTGTAATCCTCTGAATTTAAACTATATATTCAGTCATGATCAGTCTTCAAAACATGATCTTGCTGACCCAACCATAGTGCTATATAAGGATAATTATTACTTATTTGCATCAAATGCAGGCGGGTATTGGTATTCCAGTGACTTGCTTTCCTGGAAACTTATATCAGACACCAACCTGCCCCTTGAAAATTTGACACCAACAGCCGTAGTAATCGGTGATTGGATCTATTTCTTTTCATCGCTCAGCGATAAGATATACCGTTCCAATAATCCAGCCAGTGGAAAATGGGAAGTGTATTGCAATTCAATCCTTCTTTCCATGATAAGTGACTTTTCGATATTTGCGGATACCGATGGAAGGGTCTATTGCTATTACGGTTGTTCTAATAATGACGGAGTGATGTCCCGTGAATTGGATGCAAAGAATCTATTCAATCCTATAGGAGTGCCTGTAGTATGCCAAAAGACAAATCCACTGAAAAGCGGTTGGTATAAACGCAAAGATAATTCTGCCAAAACCGGGAGTTTCAATGTTAAAGGTTCATGGATGAATAAATTCAATGGAAAATATTATTATCAATGTGCTGAGATCAATAGTATTTTGAATAATTACAGCGATGCGGTCTATGTTTCGGATGCACCGATGGGACCATTTACATTTGCTGCAAATAATCCATTTTCATATCGTCCGGATGGTTTTGTATGCGGAGCAGGTAATGGGTCAACTTTTGCGGATAAATACGGCAACTGGTGGCATATTGCAAGTCTTACAGCTCCCAACGGTCATGAATCGCATTATGGAGTGGGACTCTTCCCTGCGGGTTTCGATAAAGAGGGGGACTTATTCACAAGAACAGATTTTGGCGATTATCCGATGATGTTGCCAAACAATAAAATTACCAATATAAGTAAACTTGATCCGGAATGGTCACTACTTACTGATCACCTGACGGCACAGGCATCGACAAGTATGGCTTCAAGCCCGGTCACCAATGCTTTCGATGAAAACATTGAAACATATTGGAGTGCTCAAACCGGTGATACGGGTGAATGGTTGTGTGTTGACTTAGGTTCAGAATTTACAATTAATGCCTATCAACTGAATTTCGCTGTGAATAAGACAAAAATCAACGGAGCTGAAGGTATACCTGCCTACCAATATCTTGTTGAATATTCTATGGATAAGAAGAATTGGAAAACGCTGAGCGATAAAACCGCTAATACTGAATACCGGACAAATCCCTATGAAGCACTAAGAACTCCTATTCAGGCACAATATATTAAAATTACCAATTATCATGTACCTGAAGGTAGTTTTGCCATATCCGGCTTCCGTATCTTTGGTTCAGGATCAAATCGAAGACCGAAAAAAGTTAATTCATTTCGTGCAGTCAGAGATTACCGCAATCCGCAAATAATAAAAATGTCATGGGAAAAGCAAGCCAATACCACAGGTTATAATATTCGGTATGGTACTGATAAAGATAAATTATACCATAGCTACCAGGTATATAAAAAACCACGTTTAACAATTCATTGCCCCGATAAAAACAAAACGTATTGGTTTGAAGTTGATGCTTATAATGAGAATGGGGTGACTCTAGGCAAGCCGATCCTTGCACACTAGGTAATTTTCAGCCAAATACTATTCATTGAGCAAATTGAACGTATGGCAGGCAACTACTCCTGCGGTTTCGGTGCGAAGCCGACTATTGCCAAGGCTTACCGGATGAAAGCCTGCATTTAGAGCCAGTTCAATTTCTTCGGATGAAAAATCGCCCTCAGGTCCTATCAGAATCAGGTAATTTTCGCCTGGCTTAATTCTATTCTTAAGTAAATCGCGTTGTTGGTCTTCACAATGTGCAATGAATTTCTGTCCCTCAAAAGGTTGATGAATGAAATCGCTAAATTTAGTCAATTCATCAAGCCGGGGTAAATACGCTTTCAACGATTGTTTCATAGCTGAAATCATCACCTTTTCGAGACGCTCGTGTTTTATTTCTTTGCGTTCAGAGAAACGACAAAGCAGAGGAGTAATCCGGGTAACACCTATTTCAGTGGCTTTTTCCAGAAACCATTCAATACGTTCCATGTTTTTTGTAGGCGCAATAGCTATATTAACCTGAAAGCCTGCCAATCCGAAATTCTGTTCTGACTGAATAACATTGACCTGGCATCGTTTGGGATTCGGATCAGTTATTTCCGCAGTAAAGAAACCTCCGTGGCCATCGACCAAAGTAATCAGGTCTCCCTTTACAAGTCGCAAAACCCTTGCACAATGCTTCGATTCGGGTTCGTCGAGCGTGTAACTTTTACCTGAGACGCCGGAAGTGTAGAAAATATGCATGAATGCTAATTAAAGTGTTTTGGGTGTAAACTGAAAAGTCATCTGGGCTCCACGGGCAGATACCTCCAACCATCTTTCAACAGGAAAGTCCAGCACAACGGTTGAACAGGTGGGCATATCGGAATTGAAGTACTTTACCAGGTTATACGCCAGATAATAAACTCCGGGATTATGACCGAAAACAAAAACAGTTTTCACCTCCTCGGATAATTCCTGCAGCATATCAATAAAGTCCTGTGTAACGAGTCCTTCGTATAATACTTCTTCCTTCCGGATCAGAGCACTATCATAGCCCAGATTCTGACAATAAATGGACGCAGTACTCATGGTACGCGTTGCAGGACTGGCAATTACCAAATCAGGAACAATCCCTGATATTTTAAGTTTCTGACTAATCTTATCTGCATCATTTATTCCCCTTTCAGTCAGATCACGATGAAAATCATCATCGTATCCATACGGAACAGATTTTGCATGTCTAACTATTACAACCCTTTTCATAACATCGTATTTTATTGCAAAAATAATCTATTTTTAATGCATAAGTAATGCTTTTTTTCATGAAACGAATCGGCTTATTATCAGATACACACGGGACACTGAGTTCAAGAATTTTTAAGTTCTTCGGGGAGATAGACGAGATTTGGCATGCCGGAGATATCGGCAATGCCGAAACTGCCGATCAGCTTTCAGCATTCAAACCGTTCAGAGCAGTATACGGGAACATAGACGATCACATAATTAGACGTATGTTTCCAGTCGATCAACGCTTTTACTGTGAAGAAGTGGATGTTTTAATGACTCACATTGGTGGATATCCCGGAAGGTACGAAACCCGCATAAGGAATCTGTTTCAAATAAAATCACCTCAGCTTTTTATTTGCGGGCATTCACATATTCTGAAAGTCATATTTGATCCCAAATACCATTTGCTTCATATCAATCCGGGCGCTGCCGGGAATAAGGGTATCCACCAGGTTTGCACAGCCGTCCGGTTTGTAATTGACGGGAAAAACATAAGGGACCTTGAGGTTCTGGAATTTCAACGTAATGCATTTCACGAAATCGTTGATGGATAAGGAATCAAGGAATCAAATATTTTGGTGCATTTTCTTCATACCTACATTCAGACATTCAACCTTTTTCGTTGCCAGCTGTTTCTGAATAAAAAATTTGTCATGTCAAAACAACTGTTCATTTTAATCATTTTAGGTATGTCACAACTATCAGGTTCAGGTCAAACAGAAACAGCTACCTTCGGTGGAGGATGTTTCTGGTGTACCGAGGCTATTTTCAGGAGTTTAAAGGGTGTCGAAACTGTTGAATCGGGCTATTCAGGAGGAAAGACGAAAAACCCGACTTATCAGGAAGTATGCACAGGGGAAACAGGTCATGCTGAGGTTATTCAAATCACCTTTGATCCCAAACTAATCGATTTTCGGGAATTGCTTGAAGTTTTCTGGGAAACACACGACCCTACAACACTAAATCGCCAGGGAGCCGACAGGGGAACACAATACCGTTCTGCCATTTTTTACCATTCGCTTCAACAAAAAGAAATAGCTGAAAAATACAAAGAAGAACTGACTAAGGAAAAGGTATTCAATGGTCCTATAGTGACTGAAATTACTCCATTTGACAAGTTTTATAAAGCCGAGAACTATCACCAGGACTATTTTGCCAACAACAGGTCGCAAGGATATTGTCAGATGGTAATTGTGCCCAAGATCGAGAAATTCAGGAAGATTTTTAAAGACAAACTGAAATAACTGTTCCAAGCAGACCCAATCAATTCTTTTCACATTGTTTTCAATGATGATAAGTCTTACTGCATATTCGCAACGTGAATTTAAAATTCCTGATGAAAAGATATTTATTCATGCTTCTTAATGAAGTTCAAAAGCGCGATCAGGATTCGGTAAAGTAATGTTAAAACAGGTAATTCAACCCAATATACATCCCTGAAGTACCATCCTGTTTATTGGCCGCTATACCATAGTCAGCAGCAATAACAAAGTTCTCGTTCATGGCGATCCGCAGTCCCGAACCATAAGAGAAATGGAATTTCTCAGCATTTGCACTGTAATATCCAGCAGGGAGGGTAGCAAGGATACTTTGCGGCACATCAATCTTTTTGGTCACTTTCCCAAAGTCGGTAAAGGCATTTAGTCCAAGGTAGAAGTTATTCTTAATCCAATGAAATCTCGCAAATTTCCAACGCATTTCTACATTTCCATAGCAAAAACCATCACCTACAATACGGTTTCGAAGTATTCCACGCATGGTCTTTGCACCGCCTATTCCTTCGGAGAGGGCGCCTATCAAAACAGATGTGATGATCTGCGACTGATAATAAAATGGAGTATGACCAGCAACCGTGGTTTGATAGGCCAGTCGGTACACCAATGATAAATTTTTAGGAATCAATGTGAAATATTGCCGATGAATCAGGCTAAGTTTGACAAATGAGCTTTCCGAACCTAAAAACTCTGGAGCACCTTCAAGCACAGCTTCTGTCCAGATTCCCTTCATTGGATTAGGCCTGTTATCGCGGCTGTCGAATACAATTCCCCCTTTAATGGTTGGTACAAATCCTCCGTTTGCCTCTTGTGGTGAAATAATTCTCCATCTTTGATAAAGTTGAAACAAGCCAACAGTATCAGGTAACACATTACTTCCAGACTTCCCTTTATTAAGCTTTTGGAGATTCACACTACTCAGAACAAAATTCTGGAGATTAAATCCACTGATCCACCGGATATGATCTCCTGATATGCGTCCCTGAAGATCAACCTTGAAGCGAAACAATTTCCGGTCATACTTATAGAACATTCTTGTTTTGTAATCACCTGATTTTGTATCAATCCATGCTGGCTGATATACCGCATCATAACCATTAAACCCATAAAAATCGTATGCCTGATCTGAAAGATAACTTAGATCAACCGATGTCTGCAATCCTTTTATTAATCTATCCGAATCATAGTAGAACCGGTTAATCCCACTTCCTTTGGTAAACCTTGAAACTTCAAAATAGAAAGATTGATTATACTTTGGGTATCTGCTGCCATCACCATAATCGTATAAATTCATCAATGCACCATACTGAAACCCAAGATCGGTATCAAAAGCAACGGTTGGCAAGACGCCAAAATTCAGGTTTTTCTTGATTAATTCATCCTTATTTTCTGTTTGGGCAAACAGGCCAAAAGAAAGACAAATACACATTACAGAAAGGAGAAATTTCTTCATAGGTTAAGGATTTGATATAAACGAAGATATAAAAAAAGAATTGGTAATTCTTTATATCCAGCCCCGTAATTTGTAATATCCCATAGCAGCCATTTCGCGGGCTATCAGAATTTCATATTTCAAATGGTTCCAGAACTGGTAACGAACTTCAGTATTACCACCTATTTCAGGAACAAAAGTTTTATTGCCCCCCAGTTTGGTATCATCAAAAAAGAGATTTGCCTCAATTGCTTTCTCAAAGGTAGGCAAAGCATTTATCCTCGAAAATCCAGCTTTTCTGAAGGTAAGTACTGCGCGTCTCATATGTTCGGGTGATGTGACCAGCAATATGGATTTTTTAGTTATATCTGTACCATTAAACTTTTGCAGATTTAGTGCTTCAGAGCGGGTATTGGTTCCCTTTTGCTCGAATAATATTCGATTTGCATTGATTCCTTTGCTGATAAGTTCTTCAGCAACGAGGTGTGCAGTACTGGTTGAATCATTTGCATTAACTGGTATTGAAATTATGATGAGACTATTAGTTGACTCCATGGCTGCCCGATGTACAAAAAACACCCGCATTAAACTTGATTCGCTGGGCATTCCTCCTCCACCCAATAATATGATATATTCGGGTTTTTCAGTTATATTCGACTTGCTTGTACCCAGCCAATAATAGCCCCAAAAAGGCAGACTGGTAAAACTCAGGGAAAGAATAACAAGGAAGAATACTCCAAAAACAAGAAGAACCTTTCGAAGTATACTGCCGATGTGGTTTAAAATATTCAGTTTTGCCATTCCTGATTTAATAAGATCGAAAGATAAAGAAAATTCCGGATTAGAAATCATCTGAACGTGAGAACGATTGACCGAACAGACATCGTAATGCCCGCCAGCCAATCGTTCTCAAATATTATTCAGGGAAACTTTCCCAAAGTTTATCTAAGTATTATAAACTTTGGGAAAGTTAGTTATAGTATTATAAACTTTGGGAAAGTTAGTTATAGAAACAATATCCTATTTTACAGGTTCAATGTCAAGCACTTTAAATGTATTTGGTTTTACCGGACGTCTGCCTGTTCCTTCGCCATATTCACCACACGATACATAAACATGATGTGTCGTTTGATTAACTGCGATGGTTCTAGCACTTGGTTGGCTGGTGATGCTTTCAATAACTTTATACTGATCGGCGCTCTCCTGCTGAATAACGGTGATTTTTCCTTCACCACAGGATGCAAAAATGCGTTTTGTGGTTGCATCAAATGACACACCATCGCATCCATCACCAATAGGAGCAGTTGTAATTACTTTTCCCGAAACGGCATCTGAAACGACCATTAATTTATTACTGCATACTGAAAATAAGCGGTTATTGACCTTATCAAAAGCCAAACCTGAAGGTTCTTCTCCTGGAGCAATTGACCAGGTTTTTTCAACTTTCATCGTAACGGCATTAATGATAGACAAACTGCTTTTATCTTCAATGTTGACAAAAATCTTTCCCTTGCCATCAGTTTGTGAAAATTCAGGTTTTCCTGAAAGAGGAATCGTTGCGATGATCTTGAGTGTATTTGCATCGATCACGGTAGAATTGCTGCTTCTGCCATTGAATGTAAATACTTTTTTCGAGAAGGAATCGTACAGAATAGCATCCGGATTTTTACCGGTTTTCTCAACTCTGCCAAGTACTTTAAAAGTGGTCAAATCAACAACCAAAACAGATGAATCCTTTCCGCAGGAAATAAAAGCCTTTTTCAGATCATTTGCAACTGCAATTCCATGAACACCGTTGGTTCCAGGAATAACAGCCACTTCCGTGCCTGTTTTCAGGTCCACAACATTTACCTGAGAGCTGTGTGAAACAAACAGCTTTTGGTTTACATCATCAACTGACAGGTAATCCCAGCCGCCATCGCCGGTTAACTTGATCGCATTGGCTATTTTGTAAGCCGATTTCGGTGTTTGTGCTTCCAAAGTTGAGAAGCAAGCAAGAAAGATCATTCCAATAAGTAATAAAGAGGTACGTTTCATAAATTGATTTTTTTTAAGAGTGTTGAATATGTTAGTAATAATTAAATCCAGATACTTTTCAAGTGATATTAAACAAATATAATCAATCATTTCCATTGATCATTCCAGAGACAATGCCTTTGATTTTACCATTTTCGGCAATAATTACACCTGCCAAATGTATGACAATAAAAGCGTACATGAAATACTGAATGATCGCATGCAAGTTTTTCAAGCTCCCATGAATCTCACGGCTGAAACCTAATTCACGTCCAAAAGCCATACCCAGACCAGTGATCACCGTCAAAAATAAAAGAACGAAGAATAGCATATAACTCAATTTCACACGTATGTAATGTTTATAATCTGCTGAATTTTTGCCGTTTTGTTTTGACAAAAGAATAGCTTTTTTCAACCTGTTCCGCATCTTTTCATCTTCAGCCTGAGTGAACTCAATTACAACCCGGGCCAGCAACAGGAAGGCTATTCCATAACCGATCAGTATATGAACATTCCACATTTTGTCCTCATATTCGTGTGAAACAGCAAAAGCCTGATCATCTGTAACCGTAACTCCCTTTCTTGTCAATTGCTCCTGAACAAGTTTAATGTTATCGCGCGGGGACAATACCGTTGAATTGATCAACACTGTGATTATCGATCCTGTTATAAATATAAATATCAGCCAATGCCAGATCCGAAGTGAAGCAGAATGATGCTGAAGAAAAGGGGAGGATTCCATCCCTGGAGAAGTGATAATTGAAGCCATAATTGAAGTACTATTTAAGTTTCTGAAGAAACAATTGAATCCTACACATAGTTCTAATCAAATAAATTGACAATCAAATATACTTATAAATACATGGACATTCAAACCATCAAAAGGTTTAATATCATTGTTCCAACTCAAAAATGGAATAATGCATATTCAAAAAATCCAATTGTCTATAGACTATATTCCTTAGCTTTCCCGATTGGAATGGTTCTATTCACTGTCATACCACTGTCATATCACTGTCATATCAAATTCGTAATAAATTCGATACAAATTCGATACAAATTCGAACGGCTACGTATTTGTTACGAATTTGTTACGAATTTGATATGACAGTGGTATGACAGTGGTATGACAGTGGTACGACAGAGATAGCAGCCGTTCATTACCAATTCATCACCGGAACGGGAGGGAAATACTGAAAAACAGATCAGCGAGCAGGGAATGAAGTCCAGTTAATGATTTAATTGCAAATACTCCTTGCGATGGATTAAAGGTCAGGAAAGAATGACGTTTCGTAATAACCACCGGGCTTATTTGCCGCATAAAAAATCCCGGCTGAATATTCAACCGGGATCTTTTTAGTTGAAGGAGGTCCCCAACCTATAAAATGGATTCAGCCCTACCTGGCCTCAAAACGTTCGGTTCATTTTTTAAAGCCGTTTCCTCATTTCAGGCCTTATTTTTTCACCGAAAACTTGTAGATCGTTGTTGATTTTAATGTTTCACCCGGTTTCAGCAAGGTATTTGGGAAATTGGGATGGTGAGGGGAATCGGGATAATGTTGTGTTTCCAAACAAATACCGTTGCGGTAATTGTAAGGATTTCCACGTTTCCCAATGACTGTTCCGTTTAGGAAGTTACCCGTGTACAATTGAACAGCAGGTTCTGTTGTGAAACATTCCATGAATCGGCCTGAAGCCGGTTCGAGCAAACTGGCACAGAAAGTCATTTGTTTGCCGCTCTGATCTTTGTTAAGAATATAGTTGTGGTCATATCCACCGGCCATACGAAGTTGTGACATCGGATCTCCAATCCGTTGGCCAATCACATGAGGCGTGGTAAAATCCATGGCAGTACCACGGATGTCCATAATTTCACCGGTTGGGATTAATTGAGAATCGGCCACTGCCGTTGTGAAATTGGCATCAACGACCAACACATGGTCCAGGATATCGCCCATGCCTTCCCCCTTCAGATTAAAATAAACGTGATTGGTTAAGTTAAAATAGCAGGATTTGTCGGTTGTGGCTTCATAGTCAATCTTTAGGCCGTTGTCTTTTGTCAGTGTGTATGTAACTTTCACATTTTTATTACCGGGAAAGCCCCATTGGCCATCGGGGCTGGTTAGAGTCATTTCTACTGCAGGACCGTCAGCGGTCTGAATTTCCTTTGCATCATATACCTGGCGGTAAAAACTTTCCAGTCCCGAATGCAGGCAGGCCTGCATATTATTTTGTGGCAAATGATATACTTTCCCGTCAATTTCGAATTGTGCATTGGCAATACGGTTGGCATAGGGGCCAACAACTGCGCCAAAACCGGCTTCTCCTGCAATATACTTATCAATTGAAGTATACCCCAGAATGACATCTTCCATTGTACCATTTTTGTCAGGAGCAAACACCGAAACAATCTTAGCCCCGTAATTGGTAAGTGTTACCATGATTCCACCTTCATTTTTTAAAGTAAATAAAGTAGTCTTTTTCCCGTCTATTTCCTTTTCAAAATCGGCTTTTGAATATGAAGGTGTAAACTCTTTTTTAGGAGCCGAACACGATACAATCATTCCGGCAATAACCAACAACCCGACTAATTTCTTCATGACAAATATGATTTTTAGGTATTAATATTTGAATGGTAAAGATAGGTGTTTAAGCGACTCGTCAAAATGAACCAGGATAAAGATCTTATTCAAAAAACATCATAACAATGTTGAATCTGAATAAATGAATAAATCCCCGAAAGTCTTCACTAACGAGGGTTATTTTACATGAGATCACATGACCGAAATGAGAAAAGACCTGTAAACCTTTATTCCAGGATTATTTTATAGGTAACTGGCTTCTTCAGATCAATCTTAAAGAAATATACCCCTGCCTGTTTAATAAGGTAAGGGTTTATCATATTAGACCAGTGATCCCACCGAGACTCGAACTCGGATCATAAGAACCGGAATCTTACATTCTATCCATTGAACTATGGGACCTGTTATTTTAAGCGAGGACAAAAATAATAAATCCTGACTTGAATTAACCAGTTTGCTGAGAATTCCTGTAAATCTGTTCATTTTTATATTCACAATAATTTCAAGACACATTGAATCAGACCGTTGAATACAACAGTTTTGTTAATAATTTTATTCTGTAATTCAACTTTTGAGTTCAGAATTGTACTACTTTTGAAAGAATTAAAATCACGCTATGATCACTGATGTACTTCTGAAACAATGCCGCCTGGAGTTTGAAGAATTCTTCCAGTCACTTATTATCGATTCTCCTGAGAATAAACACAAGGTTGAAGAAATACGGGCACATTCCCTGCGGGTTGCCGCCAATGCCCTTATGTTGGCGAAAGCTCTGTCCCAGACCGAAGAGGATCAACGCATTGCGGAACTTTCTGCACTGTTTCACGATTTGGGTGAAGTAAGCATGATCGTTCAGGGAACCGAATCACCTATGAATATTCAACGTGATCATGCCTCGGCGTCGGTCAGCCTGATCCAGCAAATGGACTTTTATTCCAAATTGACGGCTGATATCCAGTTAATTGTTTTGAAGACCATCGATGGCCACAATAAACTGAAACTTCCAAAGCTTGATAATGAGCAGCAAACCTTGTTTGCCCGCTTGCTTCGTGACGCGGATAAACTGGATATCTACGAATCGTCCTATCGTTTTTTCAAGGAAAGGCTTGGAGTCCAACCCATCATGACTTTTGACCTGATCAACAGCACCGAGGTCTCTGAAAAGATCATCAAGAGTATCATTGCCGGTAAAACCGCAGCCGTTGAAGACATGAGAAGCATGAACGACTATAAGTTATTCCTCTTGTCAATGGCATTCGACCTGAACTTTAAATACACGTTCAGGATCATGAGCGAAAAGCAATACATTCAAAAGATTTATGAAACATTGCCCAAACGCGACCAGATTATCGATGTATACAGAAACATCAAACTGTTTGTTGAGAATAAGTTTGTTTCCTGAATATTGTTTTTTGCAGAAGGATCTGAAATGAGCGCACGGCTGGTTTGTATGTGTAATGTGGTTTCCGAAAATGAGATTAAGGCCGCACTGAAAAAAGGAGCCACAACAACTTCCGATATACAGAAAATGACAGGTGCAGGAACCAGTTGTGGAAAATGCCTGGTTGTCATTGATGGATTAGTTGAAAAATACTTGTCAGGTCTACCCCGCAACCCGCAACAGAAAATCAATTTCGGCGACTGATAAATCAGGGTGATTATGCATTTTTAAATAACAAAGGAGATGTTTTTGAGGCATCTCCTTTGTTATTTTAGAATTACGACCGATCAGGTACCCTAACTGCGTTTAGCTACCCAATCGACTGCACAGCCAATATGTTCTATGATTTTAGGATCCAGAAAAGCTTCAGAAGTATGTCCGAAAACGGTGTAGTAGGAACGGATATTGCCCAATTCCTGGTACCAGATCAGGGGATGATCGCCCATCTTCCATTTGTCGTCTTTCATGGTGGCTTCATTGAGTGAAGTTTCGTCCAAACGAGCCAGGACATGAACCTTTGCGCGTGGATTTGCTTTAAACGAATACCATTCATCAACCGTACGGTAAGTTTTCATTCCTTTGAAAGGAACCATAGTTGGGTGGTCTGTGTTTTCAAAGATAACTGTTCCGGTCTGACAAGCAGGATGGGTTCTGAAGTAAGCACCGTTTAATTCACCATACCAGGCCCAGTCGTATTCGCAATCGGCAGCTGCATGGATTCCCACAAAGCCCTTACCGGTATTCATAAAATCTTCGAAGTTCTTTTGCTGTTGGTCGTTTAGAACATCCTGTGTTGGACTCAGAAAGACAACAACATCAAATGTTTTCAGAAAATCGGGGGTGAAAAGTTCCGCATTTTCAGTACAGGTCAATACCCATTTCCTTTGCTGAGCCAGTTCGCTCATCATTTTAAGACCTGTTGAAATCGAAGCGTGCCTGTACCCGGATGTTTTTGAAAAGACAAGTACATTGATCTTTTTGTCCTGCGCCATGCCTGAGAACGCAAAAATCATGAGGAGACAAATTACTGGAATGATTTTTTTCATGAATTATTATTTTAGTTAATTGGTATGCAAGGATACATATTTTATGCCAGATAAAAGGGATTTCAGTCCCCGTTATTTGTGTGATGATTTCTGAACCGGGCTGTGAAGTTCAATCACCTGTTTGTCTTTTCCGATATCCTGTTTGCTTTTCAATGGCTGAGGTTCCCATCCCATAAAGAAGAGCAGGACAAAAAACCCAAGGATGTAAGCAACCAGGATATGCCAGCCCGATTTTAACCAACCGAATACTGAACGGGCTTCATTAAATTTGTTTGTAATGGCTACCCCTGCAGAGGAGCCAAACCAAATCATGGAACCTCCAAAGCCGACAGCATAAGCCAGCATTCCCCAATCATAGCCATTCTGTTCCAGTGCCAGCTTGGTCAGGGGGATATTGTCAAATACCGAAGAGACGAATCCTAATGAAAATGCTGTTTGCCACGATGCTGCCGGCAATTCACTGACCGGCATTATGGAGGCACAGGTTACCAAAGCGATCAGAAAAATTGAGCCGCTGATCGATCGTTTGGCCTCGCCCCAATCGGTTTTTCGGATAAACGCCCCTATACCGATTGCTATCCATACACCAAGTGCAGGAAAGTTAAACAAAACGTTGGTGGCAATAGTCATCAATAAAATCATTACCACAATACCAAGGCGGGTCCAATCGATTATCACTCCGGCATCAGGATCTTTTTGAATCCTCTGGTATTTGTCCTGCTGTATGGATGCAAATATTGAAAAAAATGCAAGTGCAGTAAATGCAGCGATATAGCCATGAAGAACATTAACGGGACGAACACCCTCGATCCACATTAGGGTAGTGGTAGTGTCACCGATTACACTTCCCGAACCACCGGCATTACTGGCTGCAACGATAGCAGCAATATATCCCAGGTGAACCTTGCGTTTAAAAACAACAATGGCTATTGAGCCTCCGATCAATGCTGCCGCAATATTATCGAGAAACGATGAAAGAACAAAAACGGCAATCAGGAGTACAAGGGGCCCCTTCCAGTCATCAGGAAGTAATTTGGGCAAATACTCCGGAACGCCTGATTCTTCGAAATGCCGGGATAAAACTGCAAACCCGATTAAAAGTCCGAGCAGGTTAAGCAGAGTACCCCATTCACCCACACGCAGGTCTTTGTGCAGTATCTGATCCAAAAAGGAAACATGGCCAAACAAATGCTCAGAGAGATTGAATCCTGAATCGAAAATGAATTTAAATACCAGGATTGAACACAATCCAATCAGAGCCACTATCATGGTGTACCGGTGAAATAAGGCAACCCCCAGAAGCGTTAGTCCAAAAAGCAGAAACTCGGGCCTGATCCCGAAAATCAATGGAATAATTTGTCCTAAAGTCATAGATAGGTTATTTTAGTTTTGATGAAGATAGAAAAGAAATTCGAATGCTTTATCTTTTTTATAATAATTGTAAAGCTTTTCGTGTAGTTTTGCAAAACAAATACCAATACGCTAAAATTTACGTTCATCCATTACGAGTAAAACTACGAAAGGACTGAGATGCTTAATTTTAAAAACAAAAATATAGTTACTGTATTACTTCCGATATTCATCCTGCTTCTTACATCAAATCCGAATCTATTTGCACAGAAGAGTATTCCTGATCCGGGAATTTACGATGGAAAGATCGGGAACGATCAAATCATTCTGGTTGCCGAAAAGACTGACACCACCCTTTTCAAGGGTTATTTTGTGCTGAACAGGGGAAAAGCTGTGGAAGAAAGTCATCCCTTTTCGTTAAACACCTCGGGAAGTCAACCTCTCTTTCAATCTGATTTGTATATCGGCAAGATGAAGTCTGCGAATCTCAGCGCATCGGCATTCGACGGAGTCATGAAGCTGATGAATAAAAAGCGCCGTTTTTTCTTTTGGCGTCCGAAAGCAAGCCTGAACTTTGTACGAAGACCGGAAGTAAAGTCAAACCCTACGGACCGGTATAAAAAGGAAATATTCAGTACCATTGAAGTAAAAAGTGACCTCTTATATGCCAAAGCAAAAGGATTGTGGACCAGGTCGCCCTATTCGGACGATCCCTACATCGAAGTCCTGGGAAAGGGACTGGTCAAGTCGTTTAATGATCCTGAAGTAATGAACCTGAACCTTGACGTCTACTACCCCAAAACAGATCTTTTCAAAAACAGGCCACTGGTGATGTTAATTCATGGCGGGGCATTTTATATCGGGAGCAAAGAGTCGGCTGCCGAACATTCCCTGGCCACCTCGCTTGCCAAAAGTGGCTATGTCGTCGCCTCGATAGATTACCGTCTGGGATTTAAACTGTTGCCAAGTGATGTTGAATTGAGCGCTTACCGTGCCGTTCAGGATGCCCATGCAGCGCTTCGTTATCTGGCCCATAACGCCAAAGGACTCGGTATCGATCCCAATCAGATTTATGTGGGAGGAACCAGCGCAGGAGCTGTGGCTTCACTGAATGTTGCATTTATGAATAATGATGACCGGCCCGAACGAATAAAAAAAGCAGACCGGGAGGGAACCGTATCGAAGATTGAAGCCTCAGGAAATAAATACACCGAGAAATTCACCATTAAAGCGGTTGCCAATATGTGGGGGGCCGTTTCTGACCTTAATATAATAGATAAGGACGACAAGATCTCCGTATTGTCGATTCATGGCACTGCCGATGATATCGTGCCCTATGAATATGACCATCCGTTCAAGAATTCGATGATGGTTAACCGCCTTTTAATGGATAAGATGTATGGCTCAAAACCAATTCACGAACGCCTGCAGATGCTTGGAATCAGAAACCGCCTGATTTTACTGAAAGGTCTTGGTCATGAGCCCGAACTTGATAATTACAAGACTCTAAATCGTTACATGGATACGATCACCTACCAGGTCACCCGTTTCTTTTATGAAGAGACAGCTCCGACGGTAAATTTACCAGTCAAACAACTTAACATTTCCAATAATGCAGATCAAAAGTCCATTTACTACGAGGTCGCTAACGGTAAACCCGTTCAGATTACTGCCGTTGGGGGAGTAAAAACCAGCGCTGATCCGACGGATGCAACCGTCATCTGGCTAAAGAACAGTGAGAACCGAAAACTAATATTTCTGACTACCAATAAATTTGAAGCCTGGAATACAAGTGTTTTCCCCATTAAAATAGTCAATAAATAAACTGAACAAGGGATTATATTATTCCTAAATAAGGTTTTATAGAACGCGGATTTAACGTGATCTAGCGGATTTAAAGCGGATTTTCTCCCGATCCCGAGTCCTCGGGAGGAAATGGATTCAAAAGAGCTGCAAAGGGTTAGGGAAGATTGGGTAGATTTAATAGCCTTTCTCTTAAAGATCCAAATACGAAGTATTTTAAATCCGTTTTTAATCCGAAAAAACCGTGTAAATCCGCGTTCTGTTTTTCTTTGTCTTAATAGTCTGAAATAGGATATTGTTTAGTTTATAGTACTTATTCGTGTGCTATTTCTCCCGTTCCGATAATGAAACACGAAATAATTACCATGTAATATATCTTTACTCCTGTCGTACCACTATCATACCTCTATGGTACCACTGTCGTACCACTGTCGTACCACTGTCATACCACTGTCATACCTCTTTCATACCTCTTTCAGTACAAATTCGTAACAAATTCGAATCAAATTCGATACAAATTCGATACAAATTCGTAGCCGT
>DIZL01000008.1 GCA_002429385.1 Prolixibacteraceae bacterium UBA6029
GCTTAGTCCAGATTATCCAACTGCAAACTAACGCACGAATCACTGACTGTCAATAACTTAGTTGTATATTGATTATCTTTGTTTAGCGAAAGACGAAGAAGGAATAACTCGCGTAAAGTCCAACCGGTATCTGAGCAAAACAGATTATTCACATTTAAAATTTCAGTATCATGAGTACCATAAAACAAGGTATCTTAGGTGGCTTCTCAGGTAAAACGGGAACTGTCATCGGTAGCAGCTGGAAAGGCATCGCAGTTATGCGTGGAATAGCCCCCAGCATTGCACAACCCAATACGGAGGCACAGCTCGCACAACGGGCCAGGTTCTCAGTTGTGGGCAAGTTCTTACGTCCTCTTATTCCCTTTCTGCGGATAGGGTTTAGAAGCCAGGCAGTAAAAATGTCGGGCTTCAATGCGGCTATGTCGTACAATCTGGCGAATGCCCTTACGGGTACTTACCCAGCCTATGACATCGATTTCTCAAAAGCGCTGGTCAGCCAGGGCACCCTTCCCGGGGCTTTAAACCCTGAAGTGACTTCCTCTACGGCAGGCGAAGTAGAATACAGCTGGGAAGATAATTCAGACGACACCAACGCCTCTGAAAACGACAAGGTCTTGCTGGTAGTGTATAACCCGGTTAAGAAAAGGGCGGTAACGGTAGCAGGTGGAAATACCCGCATCGGTGGAAGCCAGTCGGTCACCCTTCCTTCATCTTTTACGGGGGATGAAGTGCAGTGCTATATTTCCTTCGGAACGCCTACTCAGTCGGTTGTCTCCAACAGCGAGTTCGCAGGCGGGATAATCGTATCGTAGTCGGAAAAGGAATCAATCTCTCTTAAAAACCGCTCTCTGATTGGGGGCGGTTTTTCAGAATAAAAAAGCGTTCTTTGAAATATTGGGAAATTATTTAGGTAAATCAAATTCGGTCAATCAATTAAACAGCCTATTGATTTTTTCTTTGATAGTAACTTCCAGTGATGAATGTATTGTTCCCAACCTTCTTTTGATCAATTTCTTAGGTATAGTCATCATTTTATGCAGCCGAATCACTGAATCAACTGTCAATCCAGTAATGATAAAGTTTTCAGAATGTTTAAGCAGAACAATATCACTGTCAATAGAATCTTCAGGAATTCTACTAGAGATAAATGCTATAATCACGTGATTATATTTCCCTATCTCATTTGTCAGACATAGGGCAGGTCTGACTTTGGATGCGGATAAATCGTCAAATGGAAATGCAATAAGTATGATAGAGTTTTTAATCATTCATTGATTCTCCATCCTTTATAGTATAAATATCCTCGTCTGGTTCTTTTAAGAAGTCAAAAGCGGGATTTTTAGTCAGGGATTCCATCCAGAGTTTTTCTTCCTCCTGCTCATAGACTTCATCATCCAGAAGGATTAAGATTCGAACATTCTGATTGGATCGTCCAAGTTGATAATCCAGTTTTATATGCCCTGAATGATCTGTTTTTGAATTAATTTCAATTGCCCTCATGGCACTCAATGATTTGGATATGAACAAAGATAATAAAATTCAGTCTTATTCCGACTTCGATTTGTAATATCTTCGGAAGAGTACTTTTTTCAGATCTCTGAAGATCACCTGGTGTGCCAGAATCTCCAGATCATTGTAATGAGGCAATTCCCGGTGCGCTTTTGCTATTTCCTGTTCAGTAATATCAACCTGGTATAAAACAGCCATCAGGCGGCTGTAATCCTTGTCGAGGTAAACCGAAATCTGGTTAATCAACTGTTCATGCAACTCAGGATAGGCCTTCTCCACATTCCCGGAGAAGGTGATTTCGATACCAAACATGCCAAAATCTTTCATGATTTGCTGCGCTGTTTCCAGAACAATATCTTCCTTATTCAGAAAGAACTCAATATTGTTGTTTTGCACGTTGGGTAAATTCATAGTCGTATTGTTTTGAACAAAGACGCAAAGACACAAAGAATTAAGTACTCTTCATGACTTCGCGTCTTAGTATTTGATTTTCAATGAATATCACCTAAAGTTGTTTAAAGAAGTCGTTTCCTTTATCATCGACAATAATGAACGCAGGAAAGTTTTCGACTCTGATTTTACGGATGGCTTCCATACCTAACTCTTCGAAGTCAATCACTTCACTCGACTTAATACTTTGTTTGGCAAGGATTGCTGCCGGTCCACCAATAGAACCAAGGTAAAAACCACCATACTTCTTGCAGGCATCAGTCACCTGTTGTGTGCGGTTTCCTTTGGCCACCATGATTTTCGAACCGCCAAGACTCATAAAGAAGTCAACATATGGATCCATGCGTCCGGCAGTGGTAGGGCCAAAACTTCCTGAAGCCATTCCTATAGGAGTTTTAGCTGGGCCTGCATAATAGACAGGGTATTTCTTGAAATATTCAGGCATAGGCTGTCCTGCGTCAAGCATTTCCTTCAGGCGGGCATGAGCCATATCACGGGCTACAATCAATGTACCTGATAGATTCAGGCGGGTCTTAATGGGATATTGGGACAGAATTTTCAGAACATCTTCAATGGGTTGATCCAGGTCGATATTAACCGCAGGCTGCAGATAAGGCGCTGTTGCAGGAAGAAAACGGGCTGGATTCCGTTCAAGTTCTTCAAGGAAAATTCCATCCTCAGTGATGATGGCTTTGATGTTACGGTCAGCGCTGCAACTCACACCTATGCCAACCGGGCAGGAAGCCGCATGTCGTGGTAAACGAACTACCTTCACATCGTGAACAAAGTATTTGCCGCCAAACTGAGCGCCAATTGCACTATCCTGACATATCTTTTCAATTTTCTTTTCCCATTCCAGATCACGAAAAGCTTGTCCGCCTTCATTACCTTCAGTCGGCAAATAATCAAGATATCCGGCAGAAGCCTTTTTTACCGTAGACAATGTTGCTTCAGCAGAAGTTCCGCCAATAACAACTGCCAAATGGTAGGGAGGGCATGCGGAGGTTCCCAGATCACCAATCTTTTCCTTGATGAATTTTGTCAGTCCCTCTTCGGTCAGTAACGATTTGGTTTGTTGATAGAGATAGGTTTTATTGGCCGAGCCGCCACCTTTGGTGATAAACAAAAACTCGTAGGTACCTCCTTTTTCGGCATAAATATCAATCTGTGCAGGAAGATTGGTACCCGTATTTTTCTCGTCAAACATGGTAAACGGAACGACCTGTGAATAGCGAAGATTGCGTTCCTGATAGGTTTCAAATATGCCTTTTGAAAGATATTCGGCATCATTTACCCCTGTATATACATCCTCCCCCTTTTTCCCGAGAACAATGGCAGTACCGGTATCCTGGCAGGTTGGCAATTCGCCTTCAGCCGAAACCACCTGATTGAGCAACATGGTATAGGCAACAAAATTGTCGTTATCCGAAGCTTCAGGATCCTGAAGTATTTTAGCCAATTTCTCGAGATGGGCAGCCCGAAGGTAAAATGAAACATCAGCAAAGGCTTCTTTGGCCAGTAATTCAAGACCTTCAGGAGCTACTTTCAGGATTTTACGACCATCAAATTCTACAGTCGATACAAAGTCTTTGGTCAAAAGACGATACGTAGTGGTATCTTTCTTTATCGGAAATGGTTTCTGGTAAACAAATTTGGACATTTTATTGTGGTGTAAATGAGTTAATAATATATTCTGTACAGATAAAAGCTTTATGCTTTTTAAACGGAAACAAATATAGTCATTAGCACTTAATACATAGACATGAGCAATAAGAAATAACCTATATTTGCCAAATCAAAAAAATAGTTGTCTAAATACAATCTGCTCAACTGAAATTCAGAAATTATGAACATGAAATTAATTAATCTGAAGAAGTTTCTTCACAACCGGTTTGGGGGAATCCTTCTTTTATATATTGTCTTTATTGCCATCTCTTTCATTAGCAGGACAGTTCTGCTGATCATGTCGTTTGCGGATGTAAGCCTCAATCCATTGAATATTCTGTGGTCTTATGGAGCCGGATTACTGATGGACACCGCTGCCTATAGTTATTTCATGATTCCGTTCGTATTGTTCCTGACATTTATATCCGACCGGTTTTTTAATTCGGTAGTCCATAAATGGCTGGCTTATATCTTCTATTTCATCATTTTCTACATTCTATTGTTCAACGGAGTATCGGAGTATTTCTTCTGGGAAGAATTTGGGGTCAGGTATAACTTTATTGCAGTTGATTATCTGGTCTATACGACCGAAGTTTTGGGAAATATCAAGGAATCATATCCCTTACCACTTCTGATATCAGTAATTTTAGGTGCAGATATCCTGCTTATATATTTTGTGATCAGGAAGAAATACCTCACCATTTCACTTGAGAGTAAAAGCAGGAGAAAAAGCAGGCTTCTAACGGGATTAGGATTGTTGATTTTACCTGTTATGTCGTTTATCCTTGTAAAAAACACAACAGTTGAAATCACCAGGAACCGATACAATAACGAACTGGCTAAAAACGGTATCCATTCATTGTTTGCTGCATTTATAAATAACGAACTGGATTACAATACTTTTTACGCTACACGAAACAATGATGAGAACTTCAAAGAGCTTCATCATCTGCTAAAAAGCGAAAACAGCAAATACCTGAACGAACAACCCTATGATATCTCAAGACAAATCACAAATTCAGGAGAAGAAAAACGATATAATGTTGTACTTATCACCGTTGAAAGCCTGAGCGGAGAATTCATGGGATTTAAAGGAAGCAAACTGGGCAAAATAACCCCTAATTTGGATGTTCTGGCCGACAGTTCTCTATTCTTCACTAATTTGTATGCGATAGGTACACGCACCGTTTACGGCCTTGAAGCAGTTACGCTAGGCGCTCCGCCGAAGCCCGGGCAAAGTGTAATTAAAAGGCCGGACAATGAAAACATGTTTTCGATGGGGCAACTATTTAAAGAACGAGGGTATGATTTGAAATTTATTTACGGTGGACATGGCTATTTCGATAATATGAATTACTACTTTTCGCACAATGGCTATGAAATTGTAGACCGGAATGACTTTACGAAAGATGAAGTTACCTTTGCCAATATCTGGGGTGCCTGTGATCAGGATCTGTTTAACCGGACCCTAAAAGAATGCGACAAATCGTTTGCTGATGGAAAGCCTTTCCTTAATCATGTGATGACCACTTCCAATCATCGCCCGTTTTCCTATCCTGAAGGTATGATTGATATTCCATCTCTTACCGGTAGGGCTGGTAGTATGAAATACTGTGATTATGCAATTGGTGAATTTATACATAAAGCCAGTGCAAAACCATGGTTCAAAAATACTTTATTTGTTATTTTAGCCGATCATTGTGCAGGAAGTGCAGGAAAGGCCGAATTACCGTTTATGGAATATCAGATACCCTTTATCATCTACAACCCCGGATTAGTCCACCCAGAGGCAATAAACAAGTTATGCAGCCAGATTGATGTTGCGCCAACCCTTTTGGGAGTAATGAACTGGACCTACAAAAGTAAATTCTTCGGAAAAGATATCGTCAAAATGGCTCCCGAAGAAGAACGGGCATTTATCTCGAATTACCAGAAGCTCGGCTACATTAAAAACAATGATCTGACTATTTTAAGTCCTCAGCAAAAGATAACGCATTACAAAATAGATCCGCAAACAGGAGAGATGAAAGTTGCACCGATTGATCCTGTAAATGAAAATGAAACAATCATTTACTACCAATCGGCAAATTACGTTTACAAGAATAAACTGAACAAATGGAATTAAATATTGAAATAACTCAATTACTTTGAAAATATTATGGTGAGAATTCCATTTCTTTCAGTCGCCGTTGATGGTTGGCAACTTGCTTCACGAGGTTATGCAGGACATCAAAAAAACTATCGTATAAAGCAACAGTGGAGGAGCTTTTTCGCAGCTCTTATTCATCCCAGAACAGCATCCAGGTGGTTCGAAACTCTCAAATCACCCGAATTAATTCTGGTTGCCAAATACCGTCCACGGCTATATTTTAAGCCTCTAAGGGTCTATATGTCAATCAGATGGACTACAGAACAAAAGATGAAAGTCATCCTTGACACTTATCGGTTTATCATGAGTAAGGGTGAAGCATTTCAAGAAGTAATCACCAGCCCTAACGGTATAGAAATCGCGCGTTGGCAACTTAGTGATTCCATTGAAGCAACTCTGAAACTGGGGTATCATCACATGCACAGAAAAGAAGGTGAGCTCATTCTTTTTTTTGAAAGTGTACAACTAGGCGGAATAATAGCAACTATAGCCTTTTCATTCGAAGAAATGGCGCCTGATAACTGGGTTTGCAGGATTGCCTGTATACAAGGGCATACGGTAAACGAATCAGATGTCACCAAACAAGTCCAAAAATTACTGCAAGGTATTCGTCCCAAATCATTTATGGTCTTTGCCGTTCAGGAGTTGTCAAGACAGTTGGGATTTACTGCAGTTTATGGCGTTGGAGATGCCATTCACCCATACAGGCGTCAACATACCATTCATCTTCACTGGTTGCATGCTATACAGTTCGATTACGATGCATTTTGGAGTGAGTCCGGCGGAATACCTAATCCTGACCATTGGTACGAACTACCTCTGAAGATGGTCCAAAAAGATATTCAGGAGATCAAAACCAATAAACGTTCACTTTATACCCGACGGTACCGCTTGCTTGATGACCTTTCATTGAAAATTGCGGATTCTGTAAAAAAACTTATTGTACAATGAAAATATCACCTTTTATCCTTCGGAAATCAAAGAATGCACTATTTTTTATGTTGCTATTCTTTTCTTCGATATGCCTCAAAGCTGAATCAAAAAAAGACACTCTGGTGAACAAGGCCTGGCGCGATACAGTTCGCCTTCAGAAGGCTCAGATTGTCGATCTGGATGAAAATAATACTGCGCTCTACTTTCGGCCAAAGCCTTTTCAGTTTGCTAAAAATGTGCCTTTAGACCTCTATCAGTTAGGTAAAACAACCTTTTCCAAAAGTAATCTGCCTAAGCTTGGAGCAATTCTGGCTGGTACTGCCGTTCTTATGGTTTTCGATCAAAAGATTACCGATGCAGCCCAGCAATTTGGCCGTTATATCAATCTGGACCCGACTCACAAATTTACACGTGTAGAAGTCTTTAAAATGCCTCTAATCGATCTACCCGGAAACCTCAATGGAGCCTTTTATTTTCTTGGTGAAGGCTGGCCAAGCATAATGATTGCAGGTGGTTTTTACAGTTATGGCCTGGCGACAAATGACTATCGTGCCCTTCAAACCACCTCTCAATTAACTGAAATGTTTTTCACCCTGGCAATAACCACACAAGTTTTAAAACGTATTTCGGGTCGTGAAAGTCCGTTCGTGGCAACAGCTCCCGGAGGAAAATGGCATCCTCTTCAAAGCCCATCCAATTATCAGAAAAATGTGGCTGAAAGCGATGCTTTTCCTTCAGGTCATTTGGCAACTGCAATGGCTACAATAACAATACTTGCAGGTAATTATCCAGACAATAAATACATCAAACCAGTGGGTTATTCACTCATGGGCCTTCTTGGCTTTGCAATGCTCAACAATGGCGTCCACTGGATCAGTGATTACCCCCTGGCAATTGCAATTGGTTATACCTGCGGAAAAATTGCACTTTCACGTGGCCGACAAATCATTCCCAAATTAAGTACTGATCATGGCGCTTCATCCACCCTTATGCCGGCCTTTATTGGTACAGGCGGAATTGGATTGCGCTATCAGGCAACTTTTTAGATTATAAAACTATACAAAGCACAAACCTTCGGAATTATATTTTTCCGAAGGTTTGTACTTTTAATTCCTTCAATTAGACAGTTTTTCCTTCTCAGGGAATAGCGCTGAAATAACAACACATGAAATTATGGTTACAGCGATAAAGTATAATGAATAAGATGATTTGAAGCCAATCTCATCAAGCCAGGTATGGGCAAGCAATTTCAAGCCTACAAATATGAGTAGAATACTGACCCCAACATTCAGGAACCTGAACTTATCAACCATATTGGCCAAAAGGAAGAAGAGCGAGCGAAGTCCGATAATTGCAAAGATATTGGAGAAGAATACGACATAAGGATCGATGGAAACCGAAAATACTGCTGGAATCGAATCCATGGCAAAAATAACATCAGTAAATTCGACCAATACCAATACCAGCATAAGCGGTGTAAAAAATACTTTACCATGATAGTTCAGTGCGAACTGGTCACCATGATATTCCTTCAATATATTGAAATATTTGGAGAGAAATTTCACAATTGCGTATTCGTGAGGATCTTTCACTTCCCCATCTTTCTTGATCAAAATTTTAATGCCCTGAAAGACTAAAAAGGTACCAAATATATAAAGCACCCACGAAAAACGAAGGATCAGGGCTGAACCTGCAAAAATGAAGGCAAACCGCAAAACGATTGCACCTAAAACGCCCCAGAATAACACCGTCTTATAGTTTTTAAGCGGAACAGAGAACCCCTGCAGCACAAGCAGAATCACAAATACATTATCGATTGAAAGGGTCTGTTCAATAAAATAACCGGCCAGGTAACTCGTTGCCATGTTATTCCGGTATTCACTTACCTTTCCGGCAAAGTCAGGCAAGTTAAATTTAAGTTCAGGAGCATATTTAGAGGCAATTGCTGACAATCTTTCAGGTGTGTCAATGCCATGAAGCAAATGTCCGTAAAAATACAGGAAAGCATAGAATCCTAGCGCAAGGGAAAACCATACGCTCGACCACACCAATGCTTCCTTGGTGGATACAATGTGTGAATTACGTCCAACAACCAACAAATCAATCATTAACACAAAAATGATCAGAGTCAGGAATCCACCCATTAAAATATATTCTGTTGGCATTCGCTGTTAATTAACTTTAGTTACTCCACCCGAGACTATAAACTTCATTACTTCTGAAGGACTTAAATCAACCGTTTTAACTGACTTTTCAGGAACAAAATACAATACACCCGAGAAAGCATAGGATTGCGGGAAATAAACAGCAACCATATCATGTAATCCAAATTCTTCCAGATTTCGTTCAGTAACAAATCCCAGTTTCCATAAATCATTTTCCTTATTCATACAGACAATAACCGGTACATTAAATTTTTTCTCTTTACCTACAAATGCAGTAAACAAATCCTGTATAGAAGTATAAATGACATTTAAAAGTGGTGTACGGGCCAAAAGTCTTTTGGTAAAATAAATAAAAGGTCGTGCTATAATCGTTTGTCCGATAAGGCCTAATAAAGTGAGAGAAATAAATAGTGTGACAATACCTACTCCGGGAATATCCAGTTTATAATACTCTTTCAACGGATCTCCAATCAGCCTGTCGGCATATGTGAACATCAGGTAAACCGAATAAAGAGTAACTGCCAGAGGGCCCAATAATATTAATCCCTGTAGAAAGTACTTAAACAGCCTTTTCATCTTTTTTTTCGAAAGATACGACTTTTACTCTTTGTAAAATCATCCTTGGATTGCCTGTGTACCTAATTAATTGTTTGAAATGAGCTAAACAATCAGGGTGTTTCAATTGTATAAGGTCAAAAATACAAGCGATGAAACGGATTCTAATAATTTTGCTGATTCTTTCAGCGATAAGTTCAATCGGTCAAGATAAAAACAAGCAAAATAAAGATACTACCATGAAATTCAACGAATTAACTGAATTTGAAAAATCTGTTATTGAGAGTAAGGGAACTGAAAGACCCTATACAGGCATTTATTATAAAAATAATGAACCCGGTACTTATCTGTGCAAAAAATGCAATGCCCCACTCTATCGTTCAACAGATAAATTTGATGCCCATTGCGGCTGGCCCAGCTTCGATGATGAAATACCGGGAGCTGTTAAACGAACGACAGATATTGATGGAATGAGGACTGAAATAACTTGTGCAAAGTGCGGAGCCCATTTGGGTCATGTATTCGTTGGCGAAGGACTTACAGCAAAAAATACAAGGCACTGCGTAAATTCCATATCCCTGAATTTCATTCCTGATTCTAAAAAGTAATAAGTCCTTATTTCCGGGCAAGTTCTTCTCCATGGGCAACTGACAGAACATAACCGTTTCAGAGAAACATGGTTTCAGGAGAATCTGATCGCAGATGCGTACCTCTGTGTAGCGGGAAATATTTACTTCTTTTATTAGTTTTTGTATTTCTTATATAACAATATATACTCAAAGAATACAATTTGCAGTTATTATTTCCATCAGGTCCAATTAATCAGTTAGATATTATAAAACATACGACTGAAAAATTACCTCTGAAAGACAGATATTTAGAAAGTGTAATTTCTGTTTGTTTTATACACATTAATAAATTCTTAAAATTTCTTAAAAAGAGTTATAAAATAACTATTACATTAGCGTCGTATTAGAAAATTATTGAAACCTTTTCTCTTTTAACCAATATCTATTTCCGATCGAACTAAACTAAAATTGGAATTAAGGATTGTCAGGCTCTGATGATCCTTTTTTATTTTTATCCCTTTTATCGGATCACGTGATATTGTTGTGGGGAAAGCAAAGTCAATGGTGAGTTTTAAAAAATCTTACTTTTCTATAAAATCTTAGTAACTTAGATTAGCCCCCCAGATCCTAATCTTATCTATCTTATAATTACTGGTCCCGAGTACTCGGGATGAGTGATGAAAACAAAATGGGTGTAAAGATTATTGATTTTATTTTCATAAGATACATAAGATTAAGGTTGCGGGGCTGATCTACGTTACTAAGATTCTTTCAGAAAAGTAAGATCCTGAAATTTATTCAGGACATACATGAATATTGGTTTTGATCCCGGCTAGCCGGGACCCCTCAACAATGTCATGTGATCCCTTTTGTCCATCCCCGATATTACTTATAAAATAGAACGGATTAGAAAAGGAAAAGCGTCGAAATCGACGCCTTTCCTTTTATTTTAATAAAATCATCAGCTTATAATTATTAACCGGATTATAATGCCGGTTGATACATGTTAAGAATATAAGAATTTGCATCAAGATAAAATATCTCTTATAAGTTATACAAAAGATTGAGGAGATTGAAAATAATTTTTCGAATTTCCTTCGGAGAAGACCGATTCGAACAATAAATTACGAATTTAAATCATCAAACTCAAGATTGGTATAGTCCTTAGAAAAACTAACCTCTTCGAGAACATTTTCTTCGGATTCTTTGAAATCATCAGTTTGACTTACGTATTCCTCCTGCTGATTCTGATCAATAAAGGTAATCACCTCCTGTAGTCCTTCATCGAATTTCTCAAAATCTTCTTTATAAAGAAATATCTTGTGTTTTTCAAAATGAAAGCTTCCATCCTGTTCGAAGCGTTTCTTACTTTCGGTAATTGTCAGATAAAACTCGTCTCTTCTCGTTGATTTTACATCGAAAAAATAGGTTCTTTTCCCTGCTCTGACAGCAACTGAGTAGATCTCATCCCTGAATTTACTGTCATTCTCAACAATGTCCTCATTTTTTTCAAAATCTTCCATCTTTCTCTTATTAAGTATATTCCATTCTTACTTCATCAAATATAATAATAATAATCGAGAAATAATAAAAAAATGTTAACAAACACCCTAACATAAAATAAGGATATACAATTTCAACAAAAAAAGGACGCCTTTAAGCGCCCTTTTTTTGTTGAATGAATATGTTTTTATGAATTTTTCTTCGCTGCCTTCAAGGTATTAAGAAGAAGTGAAACCCGTGTCATTGGTCCAACACCTCCCGGAACAGGAGTAATATACGAACATTTAGGGGCTACTTCGTCAAATTTTACATCTCCTTTCAGACGAAAGCCTGACTTGGTTTCAGGTGCATTTACGCGTGTGGTACCCACATCAATTACGACAGCGCCTTCCTTAACCATATTCGCTTTAATAAATTCAGGCGAACCCAGTGCAGCGATCAGAATATCGGCTTCGGCACATACTTTATCCAGATTTTTAGTCTGGCTGTGAGCAACGGTAACGGTTGCATTAACGCTTTTCTGCGACATCAGAATGCTCAAGGGGCGACCTACTATATTACTTCGCCCGACAATGACACAATTCTTTCCTGAAGTAGGAATCTTATAACGTTTAAGTAATTCAACAATCCCAAATGGAGTAGCCGAAAGGAAAGCGGGCATACCAAGAACAAGGCGACCTACATTTTCAGGATGAAATCCATCAACATCCTTTCGTGCATCAATGGCTTCAATGATTTTTTGTTCCGAGATATGTTTAGGCAATGGCAACTGCACGATAAAACCATCCAGATCCTTATCATTATTCAGTTCCTCAACCTTTGCCAGTAATTCGGCTTCGGTCACATCGTTTTCGAACCGAACAAGTGTAGATCGGAAACCAACCTCTTCGCAATCTTTTATTTTAAAAGCAACATAGGTTTCGCTTCCGCCATCATGACCAACCAGAACGGCTGCCAGATGAGGAGCTCTTTTCCCGGAAGAAATGATCAGTTTTACTTCTGCGGCAATTTCCTTTTTTATCTCGTCAGCTGTCTTTTTTCCGTCAATTAATATCATGTAGAAGATTTTATTCAATTATCTTTTGGGGCTCGCATTACCCATCATTCTGCTCAGGTTTTTACCCTGCGAAACAATGCGCATCATTTTCCGTGTTTCAGCAAACTGTTTGATTAAGCGGTTCACTTCCTGAATGTTGGTACCCGATCCGTCAGCAATACGTTTACGGCGTGAACCATTCAGCAGCATGGGATCTTCCCTCTCTGCCGGAGTCATTGAATAGATGATCGCTTCGATGTGTTTAAAAGCATCATCCTCAATCTGAACATCTTTCAAAGCCTTTCCCATTCCCGGAATCATGCCTGCCAGGTCTTTCAAGTTACCCATTTTCTTGATCTGCTGAATCTGCTTCAGAAAATCGGAAAAGCTGAATTGATTCTTAGCCAGCTTTTGCTGAAGCTTGCGTGCTTCAACTTCATCAAATTGTTCCTGGGCTTTTTCAACCAGCGAAACAATGTCGCCCATCCCGAGAATCCGGTCGGCCATACGTTCGGGGTGGAAATTATCCAGAGCATCAAGCTTTTCACCTGTTCCTACAAATTTAATAGGCTTATCCACTATTGACCTGATCGAAAGGGCAGCGCCGCCGCGGGTATCACCATCAAGCTTGGTGAGCACCACGCCGTCAAAATCGAGCCTGTCATTAAATTCCTTAGCCGTATTCACGGCATCCTGACCAGTCATCGAATCGACAACGAACAGAATTTCATGTGGTTTTACAGCATCCTTTACGGCGCTGATTTCGTTCATCATTTCCTGATCGATCGCCAAACGACCTGCAGTATCGATAATCACCACATCATTGCCCTGCAATTTGGCCTGTCGTATAGCTTCAAGCGCTATTTTAACAGGATTCCTGTTACCCTCTTCAGTGAAAACCGGAACGCCGATTTGCTCTCCAAGGATCTTTAGCTGTTCAATAGCTGCGGGACGGTATACATCACAGGCGACCAATAAGGGATGGCGACCTTTTTTGCTTTTCAGCATCTTGGCCAGTTTTCCTGCGAAAGTTGTCTTACCCGATCCCTGAAGACCGGCAATCAATATAACGGAAGGATTTCCTTTAAGATTGATGTCAACAAATTTCCCGCCCATTAATTCAGCCAACTCGTCATGAACGATCTTGACCATCAACTGACTGGGCTTAACCGAATTTAATACATCCAGACCAAGCGCTTTCTTCCTGACATTTTCGGTAAATGATTTGGCTATTTTAAAGTTAACGTCGGCATCAAGCAATGCCCTGCGTACTTCTTTGAGCGTTTCTGCAACATTAATTTCGGTGATTTTACCCTGGCCTTTCAGAAGTTTAAATGACCGTTCAAGCTTTTCATTCAGATTTTCAAACATATCTAATCAGAAATAATTCATGTATATACAAAACTTCTGCAAATATATAAAAACAGGACAGAGTCCTCTTCAATCTTGAAATTTAAAAAATAATCCCTTCTAAGGGGTTACCTTTTCCCTGTTCCGGGAATAAAGAAACGTAATGAGTTAGTTTGTTACCACAACAGAAAATGGAGAAGTCATTTACCAGTTTTTACGGCTTACTATTCAATTGCCCTGTTGATGACGGATTAGAGAGTTGTGTATATAAACGGATCAGGCAATTTAACCTGAAAGAAAGACTGGTTTATTACGATGCTCTGACATTGACTGAAAAAAAAACCTTAATTGAACGACATCAGAGATGTCTTTCTGTCAGAGAAAAAAAGACCCTTTTTCACGAATCGCAATAATGTAGATGGATTGGGAGCCTCCTGGCTCCCATCTTCTTTTTCAGACCAACACCCATACCACCTCCCACCTACTTTTCCTTAACCTCTTCCAAGGGCAAAGAGAAACGCAACAATCAACAGGGCAAAAAAAAACCTGGAGCAAGTCCAGGTTTTATCGTAATATTTTAAAGTGCAGAAACTAAAGCGATTGATTCGAATAGCAGTGCACTGCGATACAAAGATACGGAATTTATTTATTTATACAAAAATATTTTCTAGTTCTGCTACTGTGGATATTGATAGTTAATCTTCTCAATGATAATGTTCTTTAGATTGTCATTATCTTTATGCTTATCAAATAGTTGAGCGATATGGCTGTCTAAATCAATTTGTCTGTTTTTAGATACTTGTCCTAAAAAATAAGAAATGACTTTGATGCAGGAATCTAAAGAATGCCTATTATTATTGTTGAAATTTATAATGGGCGTAACTGCTATTCCTTTGGGTGTTCTCAGGTCAAATAAAATATCCCCATGAGCACATATATTTCGAACCAGGATTATAGTATCCATTAAATTTATAAACTTCATATAATTAATAATGCCCAATTCCTGAGATATTCTCTTTTTAATTTCTTCGTCCTTCAAATTCTTGTAAATGTTTAGAATTGCTCCGAAAGTTAAAAACTCTAATGTTTTCCAAGCTGGTGCATACTTATCGTTTATGTATTTCCGATGATGGTTTTTGATCGTTTTATTTATATTAATAAACTTTTCATTATAGAAATTATTTACATCCGAAAACTTCTGATTGACAACTGCAGGGTCTGCAAACCAGGTAGGTGAATTTTTGTATTTATTTGACACATAATAAACAACTTTGGTCCTGAAGTTTATCTCTATTCTATTAATATACTTTAGAAGTATATGCCTTAAATCTACGTCAAGATAATATAGCTTAATTACATCAGAGAATTTTGTTCCCTCTGTAAAGTTATGATCGGTATCCTTTTCAAATGGATTCCAATAAAAACCCAAGCGATAATAACCAATATCCATTAAGAACTCTTTTATCTTTTCCACATCAAAATCGAGGATCATCTCCCTGTTCTTAAGATATTGTATCTGAATAGATATATTAGTTGCTACGCGCCCCATCAATCTAATTTATTGTAATGTATAATGAAGTCAAAGCTATCTTTTTAAATTATTACCTCAATAAATTACCCCTCTACAATCTTAATCTCTTCCTCCGTCAGTTTGAACAGCGCATAAACCATTTGGTCTATTTCCTGATCGGTTGCCACTATCTGGGTTTTTAATTCATTTGCCTTTTTTGATTCCTGGTTAAAGTAATCCTCTCAGGCTGCTTTTTACAATAGCGATAGTTTAAATTCTGATCAAAGATCCGCAGTTAAAAGGTGTAGATTGCAAAGTCGAGTAGGCAA
>DIZL01000002.1 GCA_002429385.1 Prolixibacteraceae bacterium UBA6029
AATGCGTAACGTGAGTTAATAATTTAACCAATGAAAGTGTTCCTAAAATCAACTGTACTGTTTGTACTGGTATTTCTGAATATTTTAGTGTACGGACAAGACTATGTTCTGCCCCTGTATCAGGAGAAAATCCCCAATTCGAAGAATACCGGACAGAAAGAGAAGATTGATAAGAAAGATATCGTTCTGATCAGCAATGTTCAGGATCCTGATATTGCCGTTTATCTGCCCAGCAAGCGTTTTGCCACGGGGCAGGCTGTGGTGATTTGTCCTGGCGGAGGTTACTGGGTATTGGCTTATGACCTGGAAGGAACCGATGTTGCCCGTTTCCTCAATTCAATTGGCGTTGCAGGTATTGTACTGAAATACCGCCTGCCCACTTACGGGAACTGCATCGAGCCGCACAAAGCGCCTTTAATGGATGCCCAGCGGGCTATGCGCCTTGTTCGTTCGAATGCCAGGGCATGGAACATTGATTCCACCAAGATAGGGATCATGGGCTTCTCCGCAGGAGGACATCTTGCATCAACACTTGGGACTCATTTTGATTTAGGGGACAAGAATTCGACTGACAGGATTGAACAAAAAAGCTGTCGTCCTGATTTTATGATACTGATGTACCCGGTAATTTCATTTACAGCCGATTGTACGCATACCGGTTCGCGGGAGGCCTTGCTGGGAAAGAATCCCGATAAGGCCCTGGTAAACTATTATTCTAACGAATTACAGGTTCAGGATAATACCCCTCCGGCATTTATTGCCCAGGCAGACAATGATACGGGTGTTCCGGTTGAAAATTCACTGCTTATGTACCAGGCGCTCCGCAAGAAAAAGATACCTGCTGAATTGCACATATTATCAGAGGGTGAACATGGATTTGGACTGGCAGTCAACAATGAACATGTAGCATCATGGACCAATAGTTTGCGACTGTGGCTGAACTGGTTGAATAAGAAGTAAAAAAACTAAATGACAAATATGATAAAGCACAGACTATTTTACCTTGCGATTCTGTTGGCGTTTTCGCTTACGGAAATTGCAAATGCACAAGTTTCAAGACCAGGTTCAGGTACAGGAAAAGGTTGTTTTGTTCTGGACGGCAAATTATATGATGCGAGTGGAAATGAATTTATCCCTATTGGTGCAAATACCGCAGTTTATTGGCAGTCCGAAGCGAATGGTATAAAGTCTTTTCCGGATATTAAAAAATCTGGGGCCAATTGTGTCCGAATTATTTCAGTAACCAACAATTCGGCTAATACATGGTCGTGGCAAAGTAATTTTACCAAACAAAAAGCCTGCGTTAAAGCCAGTGTTGACAATAAATTAATTCCCATTCTTGAGTTTCACGATGTGACTTGCGGCAATGGCTACGACAACGATGCGGAAGGGAAAAACCTGAAGAAATGTGTGGATTACTGGTGCACTCCAAATTTAGTATCTCTTTGTAAAGAATATGAAAAGTACCTGATTGTAAATGTTGCCAATGAATGGGGACCAGGTAATGTAGGTTGGTGTGATAGTTATAAAAAGGCAATAACTGCCATGCGTGCGGCCGGAATAAAAAATACCATTTTAATTGATGCAGGGGGGTGTGGACAAAATCCAACCACCATAATAAATTTTGGGCAGGAACTCCTGAATTTTGATCCGGAACAGAACATCCTGTTTTCGATTCATTTCTACGGGGGTTGGATGACCAAAGAAAAAAGTAAAGCAAGCTGGCAATATTACGTCGAAGATTATCTGCAAATGTTTAAAACTAAAAAATTGCCGGTTATTGTCGGTGAATTTGGATGGACTGGCGCACCCGATAATTTTACACTTTATGATCCCAAAACAATCATTTCTGAATGTAACAAACAGGGCATTGGATGGTTATTCTGGGCGTGGAACAGCAATCCAACTGAAACTTACTATGATATTGTAGCCGATTATACACAGGGTTATTCAACAGTATCCGATTTAACTTTGCATGGTCAATATATCGTGCAACAATTTAAGGAGAACGCCAAAGAGGCCACATCATTTCTACCTACTTCAGCCTTCTTTCCTGAATATGAGTTGAAGAAGTCAATTTTATTGTATCCCAATCCATTGACATGTAATGCACTAAATATTGAATACAGAAATATGGAAAGTGCAGATTTTACCCGGATAGAGATCAAAAATATCTTTGGGCAGACTGTTAAAAACATTCAAATGGATGGAAATATATCAACCCAACTCATTTTGAATAGTATGGCATCAGGAACTTATTTTATATGTTTCAAAAACGATAATAAAAGCTACACGAGTAAATTGGTCATAAACAACTAATAATTTTTCCATGCAAAAACTAATCAACGAAATAAAGAAAACCAGTGGGGATATGGCCCGCCGCGGATGGGCAGAATCGAACGGAGGGAATATCAGCCTGAGGTTGAACGAGGAAAACTATGCTTTTTTCAATGAGTTTCAGCCCAAGTCGGAAATGATTAAATTACCCATGGGAATGCCTGAAATTGCAGGTGAACGATTCCTTGTCACCGGAACGGGCCGCTTCCTGCGTAACATTGAGGTCTTCCCGGAGAAGAATATTGGTGTCATTGAGATTGACAATATGGGTAAAAACTGGCAGTTGCTGTGGGGCTATGAACCTGTTGGTGCGCCAACGTCAGAACTTCCATCGCATTTGTTGTCGCACTGCCGTATCAAAGCGAAATCGGATAACCAGTCCTTTGCATTCATTCATACGCACCCCAATAGCGTGATTGCCCTCACTTATGCTGTAGCCAATCTTGACACCAGGAGTCTGAGTAAGTTGCTCTGGCAGAGTCATGCCGAATGTGTGGTTGTTTTTCCGCAGGGCATTGAATTTTTGCCTTGGGTAATGGCCGGAAGCATGGATTTGGGAATAGCAACTGCCGATGCCATGACCAAAAGGAACCTTGCCGTCTGGCAGTTTCACGGCATATGCGGATGCGGGAGAAACCTCGATGAAGCCTTTGGGCGGATTGATGTGGCCGAAAAAGCAGCGGAGATCTGTCTGCGCGTCATGGCAGCCGGAGGTGTGAAACAAACCCTTAGCGATGCCCAATTGCGAGCGATTGCAGCCAATTTTAATTGCCCATTGGATGAAACATTGTTTTAAACCAGGAATTACATCTAATAGCAAATCCCATGGGTAAAACAATACAATTAACCGCGATCTGTATTCTTTCATGCATAACACTCATTTTACAACCACTACAGGCAAATTCTCAAACGGGTAAGGAGTATGATCTTGTAATTTACGGAGGAACATCATCCGGAGTAAGTGCAGCCATTCAGGCCTCCCGTATGGGAAAAACCGCAGTATTGATTGAGCCTACGACAAGAATCGGCGGTCTAACTACCGGTGGCCTGGGACAAACTGATATTGGTAATAAGCAGGCAATAGGAGGGATTGCCCGAGAATTCTATCAAAATGTGAAAAAGTATTATGAGAATCCCGAAAACTGGAAATGGCAGAAAAGGGAGGAATATCGTGATGGAGGTCAGACTAAAACAGATTCAAATGAAGATGCGATGTGGACATTTGAGCCTTCTGCTGCATTAAAAATTCTCCGCCAAATGTTAGAAAAGGAGAAAAATATCACTCTGGTATATAAACAGCGTTTAAACCGAAAAAACGGGGTAAAGAAAACTAAAGGGGTGATTACTTCTATTACAATGGAAAGTGGTCAGACTTTTCGTGGTAAAATGTTTATTGATGCCACTTATGAAGGTGATTTGATGGCAGCCGCAGGAGTAAGCTATACCGTTGGCAGGGAATCGAACCGGAAATACGGGGAAACCTTAAATGGCATTCAGGCGAATGACACTAGCAAAACTTTACTTGGAGAAAGATCATTAAATGCAGGGAATCACAATTTTGTCCCCGGAGTTGATCCATATATTGTAAAGGGTGATCCTTCAAGCGGATTGCTCCCTTTCATCAATGAAAAGGGACTTAAAAAAGATGGTTCACGGAATGATGGAGTACAGGCCTATTGTTTCCGAATGTGTCTGACCGACCTTCCTGAAAACAGGATTCCGTTTGAAAAGCCTGTCCATTACAACGAACTTGACTACGAACTGCTTTTCAGAAATTTCGAGGCAGGCGAAACCCAGATTCCATGGATCAATTCTTCCATGCCGAATAGAAAAACTGACACCAATAACAATCATGGCTTTTCATCTGACTTTATTGGTCAGAATTATCAATATACGGAAGCCGGTTATGAGGAAAGGGAGAAATTTGCTGAACGTCAGCGCAATTATCAGAAAGGATTACTTTGGACTTTGGCTTACCATCCAAGGATTCCTGAAAAGATCAGGAACGAGATATCACGCTGGGGCACCTGCAAGGATGAATTTGATCGGGGTGGCTGGCAGGAGCAATTGTATGTCAGGGAAGCCCGCAGAATGATCAGTGATTGTGTAATGACACAATACCATTGCGAAGGATTAGTTGTTGCTGACGATCCGGTTGGACTGGCTGCTTATGGAATGGATTCGCATCATGTTCAGCGGTACGTAACCAAAGATGGATTTGTAAAAAATGAAGGAAACGTTCAGGCCAATGTGAAAGGCCCTTTCCCAATCAGTTATCGTTCTATCGTTCCCAGTGAAAAGGAATGTAAAAACCTGTTGGTGCCGGTTTGTCTGAGTTCTACGCACATCGCTTTTGGTTCTATCCGTATGGAACCGGTATTTATGGTTCTGGGTCAATCTGCAGCAATAGCCGCATCACTGGCGATTGACAAAAACTGTGATTTGCAGAATCTTGATTATGCTGACCTGAAAGTAAAATTAGTACAGTATAACCAGCGATTGGCAAATATTACACGATAAGAGGAGTAAGTAAAGTATCAGAAGTAATCGAAATATTCTTAATTTTACTCATTGAATATCAATATGAAAGACAAATCTATTTTATTGTTCTTCATTCTGTTTATTAATCTGCCGGTTGTTGCAAGGGATTACAACATCCTTGATTTTGGTGCGGTAAAAGGTAAACTGTCAACCATTGCCATTCAAAAGGCTGTGGACGAATGTTTTACTGCAGGAGGTGGACGGGTAGTTGTTCCAACCGGAACATTTATCACGGACAGTTTCATTCTGAAAAGTAATGTGAACTTGTATCTTGAACAGGGTGCCGAGCTTTCAGGGAGCGAAAATATTAAGGATTACACGGCTGGAGACCTTACACATGGAATGATATCTTGTGAGGATGCGGTCAATGTTGCAATTTCAGGATCAGGAACGATCAATGGAAACGGCACAAAGTTTTATAAGGCTGATAAAACGCAAGGTTCCTCTGAGTTTGATAAAAGCATTATCCGTCAAAAGGAGAATTATATGCCCGAGGGGAATTTCTTTACAGATGGTCCGCTCGTACGGATTTCCAATCCCGGGATATCTATTGCATTTTTCAATTGCACCAATGTTTCAATTACAGGTATCACCATTAAAGATACACCGTTTTGGGCCACCCGCTTTAATTATTGCGACGGTCTGCTGATTGACGGGATTACTATTCTGAACAATCCGCTTGTGCCCAACAATGACGGCATTCATTGCTCTACCTCAAGAAACATCAGAATCTCAAACTGTAACGTTATTGCCGGCGACGATGCCATTGTGGTGACCGGCTTTTCGAAAGATACTGAGGTTCCCGGCTATAACTCATCTGAGCAGGATAATCATTTATATGGCAACAAGACCATTTATGCCGAAAATGTAACGGTTTCCAATTGTCAGCTTAAATCCAGTTCTGTTGGCATCCGTATTGGATATGGTCAGCATCCCATTCGCAGGTGTACCTTTTCCAATATTGTAATCTATGATTCACAACGGGGAATTGGCATTTTTGCACATGACGCAAGCAACATCGAGGACCTGATATTCACCGATATCATCATCGAAACCCGCCTGTTCAACGGGCAATGGTGGGGCCATGGCGAACCGATTCATTTATCCAGTATGTCACGCTTTTCCGGGAAGGTGGCCGGACGGATCAAGAACGTTCAGTTCAACAACATTAACGCCATTGGAGAGCAGGGAATTCTGGTTTACGGGCTGAAGGAAAGTCCGATGGAGAATATACAGTTCAATAATGTGCAGCTCCGGATGCGGAAAGGGAAAGAAACCATGGATTATGGCGGCAACTTTGACCTTCGGCCAGCTTCGGAACGTTCGATGAGGATGTTTGAGCATGATATACCGGGAATTTATGCACAGAATGTAAATAATCTATCCATTCGTAACTTTAAACTGAGCTGGAATAATGATCTTCCTGACTTTTTTACTCATGGGATCGAATGTAAGGACATCAGTGATTTGCTTATCACAGACTTTGTTGGAGCAGGAAATCCGAATGCGCCGGATAGTCAGAAAGTTAAACTTGAGAATTCAACGTATAGAAAGTCAGAAAAATGATTGCCTTTTTCCATTTTATAAGATATGTTTCCCTTAATTTAGGAGCATAATAATCTATCAAAATCTATAAATCGATAACAACAGCCAACTATGAGAAAACAAATTTTATCCCTTCTTGCTTTGTGTTTATTCACCACTTCTTTTTTACTGGCTCAAAGCAGTAAAGTTTCCGATAACCTGTCTATGACCAGTAAGATCCTTAAAATGGACCGAAAGTACGCCATATACCTGCCAACCGATTATGAAACTTCGGGGCGCAGCTATCCTGTTTTGTATTTGCTGCATGGGGCTGGTGACGATCAAACCGGTTGGGTTCAGTTTGGCGAAGTAAAAAGCATTACTGATAAAGCTACCCTGGATGGAAAATGTACAGCCATGATTATTGTGATGCCCGATGGAAACACTGGTCAGCGAGGTTATTTCAACAGCCCTAAAGGTGATTGGAACTATGAAGATTTTTTCTTTACTGAATTTATGCCCTATATTGAAAAGACTTACCGTATCAGGGCCGAGAAAAGGTATCGTGCCATATCAGGGTTGTCGATGGGCGGCGGTGGAACTTTCATGTATGCCCTTCATCATCCTGAATTGTTTTCTTCGGCTTGCCCGTTGAGTGCATCAGTAGGAGCTCTTACCCTGGAGGAAGCAAGTACACGTTTAAAAAAACAATATCCTGACATTACAGATGCCGATATCACTAAAAACTTCAACGATCTGAGCGCTATTTCTTTGATTAATAATATGCCTGAAGACCAGAAGAAGGCTATCCGCTGGTATATCGATTGTGGTGATGACGATTTTTTGTATGAAGGGAACTGCCTGGCTCATATTGCTATGCGCAAAAAGGACATTCCTCATGAATTCCGCATCCGCGACGGAGCCCATAACTGGACCTACTGGCGTGAAGCTTTGCCAACCGTGCTGGAATTTGTATCAATGTCGTTTCATCAATTTTAGAAACCATTCTGCATGTACAAACTTTTTTTCCTTCTGGCAGGTTTAATAATTTCAATAGAAGCATATTGTATTCAATCATACAATATTGAGACTGCTTTGGTCACCAAAACAGACAGTCTCATTGCTTTCAAACGAAATGCCATTCTGGGCAGGGGAATAAACTTTGGCAATGCACTAGAAGCACCTAATGAGGGGGAATGGGGACTGACAATTAAAGAATCGTATGTTCAGGAAGTAAAAGATGCAGGATTTAACTCCGTCCGTCTCCCCATTTGCTGGTCGGCACACACCAGTTATACCGCTCCACATACCATTGATGCGGCATTCCTCAAACGGGTGGATACTGTCGTAAATTGGTGCACCAGCCGGGGACTTGCAGTGATAATCACCATGCATCATTTCAACGAATTGTACGATAATCCCGACAACCGGATTTACCGGAACATGTTAATGGCTATATGGCAGCAATTGTGCACCCATTATAAAAATACTGGCCCCGACAAACTGTTTTTTGAAGTACTCAATGAACCGCATAGCAACCTGACTGCCGAAAAATGGAATATCATGATCTCATCGATAGTGCAAACAATCCAAAAGATTGACAATGAGCGAACGCTGATTATTGATGTCCCTGATTATGGATACCACGAATCGATTGGCAAACTTGTGATTTCTGAAAGTGAGAACAATGTCATTGTGAGCGTACGATATTATCTGCCTTATCCGTTTACACTCCAGGGGGCTCATTGGGCCGAAGGTTCAGCCAAATGGTTAGGTACCACCTGGACTGCTACCCCGGAGCAAAAAAATACGGTAGAAGCTGATATGCTGAAGATTCAAAGCTGGGCAAAAGAGCATCATCGGCCTGTTACCATTGGAGAATTTGGGGCAATCCTGTATGCTGATGCAACAAACAGGCTAATATGGACCGACTATGTTACACGAAGCTTCGAATCTCATAACTTTAGCTGGAGTTATTTCGATTTTGGGGTTATCTTTAAGGCGTATGATATTGAAAAAAACGTTTGGCTAAAAGGTTTCCCTAAGGCATTGATTCATCAATCCAAATAAAATCTATTTATCATCTAAATAAATAAACACTATGAAAACATCACGTAGGTCATTTATTCAAAACAGTGCAGTCCTGCTTGCAGGAACAGCACTCTTGTCGAAAACTGCATGGGCTGCAGGTCCCGGTAAACCGGGAGCCGAAATTATGGGGATTCAACTCTATTCTGTTCGCGATGACATGAAAAAAGATCCGCTTGGAACCCTGACCCAAGTTGCAAAGATTGGCTATAAAAATGTAGAGCATGCCAACTACATCAACCGGAAATTCTATGGCTACACGCCCACCGAGTTTAAAAAAGTACTTACCGATCTGGGTCTGAAAATGCCTTCCGGGCATACAGTCATGGGAAAAGAACACTGGGATAACACCAAAAAGGATTTTACCGATGCATGGAAACAGACGGTTGAGGATGCCGCTTTTATGGGCCAGAAATATGTCATCAGTCCATGGATAGACGAAAGTGTCCGGAAAAATTATGACGACCTGATGCATCATATGGAGATTTTCAATAAATGCGGGGAGCTGTGTCAAAAATCAGGAATGAAATTTGCCTACCATAACCATTGGTTCGAATTCAATGAAAAACTCAATAATACCCGCATCTTTGATCTGATGATGCAGAAGATTAACTTTAACCTGGTTGCATTGCAACTGGATATTGGCAACATGTATATTGGCGGAGCAAAAGCGGCGGATGTCTTAAATCAATACCCGGGTAAGTTTGAGTTGATTCACGTCAAGGATGAAATACCATCTACCAACGCGGAAAAATTCGAAAGTTGCGTTCTCTGCAAAGGGATCATTCATTCCAAAGAGGTCATTGACCTTAGCCGCAAGCAGGGCGCAAAAGTCTTTATCGTTGAACAGGAATCCTATCAAAATCAAACCCCGGTTCAAAGCATTAAAGAAGATTTCGAGGTAATGAAGAAATGGGGCTATTAACTGGTAAATGAATTAGACGATTCAAGGGTTTTAATGCCTAAGGAATGAAATGATTATAGAGAATCCTGATAGATGAAAGTTCGAATGCCGAAGGTATGGCATATTTATGTCACCACTATGTGGTTTAATATTGCTTTCTGAATTATTCTCTATAATCATGACAACCCTTTAGGTTTTATAAAATCCAATCCTAATTTATTTTTTATGAAAGTTGCAATTATCAAAACTGTGTCAAATAAAGGTTTTAATAAAATAGATACAAAATGAAATCAACTATCTTCATTTTATTAATTGCACTATTCTCAGTGGTAATATCTTGCAAAAAGGAAGTTCCTGAAAACCCATACAAAGGATTGCTAAAGCGAAAATTGTTTTACAGATCAAATCAAGATTCAACCCCTGTCAGTATATCTGATTATTATTACGATTCAGAAAAGAGGCTCAAAAAGATTCAGGATAATTTTGCTACCGAATTATTTGAATACAATCAGAATAACGAACTGATCAGAAAGCTTACTTATCAGAACGACGCTAACGAAACATCTTTAATTGATACAACTATTTACAGATATCAGAGCGGGAACTTAGTTTATGAGGAATATTCATCCTCTCTTCAAATCAGATATGAATATGAATATGAAAATTCAAAATTAATCAAGAAAAAGAACTATCGGAATAACAATTTTGAAGGGATGACTTCATACGAATACTCAAATAATTTACTCGCTAAAGAAATCTATTTTACAGATAGTATAGGTACAAGACCTCAGTCTTACAGAAAGTATATCTATGACGAAAATAAATTATCAATGTCTGCTTTAGTTCAATATGGTGGTGGTGTAAATCAAGGTTCAACGTTGCAAATTGTCTACTATATTTATGATGAAGGTGGAAATTTAGTTATTGAGAATGCGGAGCAAAGTGAAGAAATTTCAGCATGGATAACTTACTGCTATAGGTATGAATATTATTAGAAAACCCAACCTTAATAAACAGGCTGTTTAGAATTTCACTCCCATCAAAAAATGAATTTAAAATTACTTCATGAAAAAGACTTTTACAATACTATTCCTGCTGATTTCGCTTATTGCATTTTCTCAAACTAACCTGAAATCCGTATTTGGAGGATCACTTTATTCATGGGAAACCCAACAGGCAAAGGTGCTACCCAACGGTGATCTGGTCTGGGCTCCGCTGGCCTTCCAGCTGGTGAAAGGAACCTCCTCTCGTTACATTGATTTTGATGGCGGAAACGATTCCAATGACGGCTTATCTACCGCAACAGCCTGGAAACATCATCCCTGGGATGCTGCTGCCACCTCAAAGGCCCTGGCTGGTTCTGGAATACAGACTTATATCTTTAAACGCGGTGTCATATACCGTGGGGTATTGAATGCCAAAGAGTCCGGAGCAGAGGGCAACCCCATCCGGCTGACTTCCGATCCCGACTGGGGAATCCAGCCGGGAACCGGTGAAGCTGCTATTTACGGATCAGTTAAAGAAACAAATGGTTGGTTGAAAGCCAATGCAACGATTGCTCCATCCATACCTAATCCTGAACTGGTTTGGTACAAATCTACCGGAACCCTTGGAAATCTGACCAAGGTGGTGGCCGAAGTGACTGAAACAGGGATCAAGAGGGTTTACCTGGCCCGTTCTCCCAATTTTGTGGACACCCCCAAAGAGCCGATGCAGAAATGGTGGTCTTTTACAGCCAAGACCACGGTCAATGGCTTGCTGAACCTAACCGATGCGAACCACCTGGTGCAAACAGATGTCAACTTTTACAAAGGTGGCGATGTATGGGCTATCGAAGATGCCATTACCATGTCAACCCTCTGGAAACAAAAGATAACAGACTATAATCCGGCTACAAAAACTATTACAGTGACCGATGGTAATTTCGGAGGAAAGGACTGTAAGTATTACGTTGAGAATACGCCATATATGCTTGATGCTCCTGGAGAGTACTATTTTGACAATAAAACCAATATCATCTTTATCCGTCTTGAAGGGGATAAAGATCCGAACACGACAACCGTTGAGATTGCCTCCAGATCGAACCTGATCGGTATATCATCCAAAAACAACATTGAAATCAGCGGCCTGACCATCGGCTTTACCACTTACGACTATGTGCGGTATGGGCAGAATGATGGTGTTCCGGCCATAAAGATTGACAACAGCTCCAACATAGTCATCAAAAACTGCAGGTTTCAATACCTCAATGGTGGAATCATGGCCAACGGAACTGGGAAAAACCTGGTCTTTAATGACAATGAAATGAACTACATGGATGACTTCTCCATCCTGCTCAATGGTCCGGATGAGGTATCCATACTCCGGAATAAAGTCTTCGAAAACGGTACCCGTCACCTGGGTCGCTTTTACAGTTCCATCCCCGCCATTGCAGGAAACCTTACGGTTGGCGAAATTGCAGGAAACATCGTCGAACACTCCTGGGGAAGCGGGATCAACTTTGCCTGGGGGAAAGCCAGCGGGGTGAATACTACCGTTCCTTTTATCCGGGGACTGGTGCATCACAATAAGGTATCGCATTCATTGCAGGGTGTCAACGACTACGGCGGCATCGAAAGCTGGCAGGGTGGTCCGGTCTATACCTATGACAATATTTCGGAAGATGCCCAGGGATGGCATTACAATTGGGGTACAGCCCTGGTGTCACTTGGCTATGCCTTTTATTTTGACGGTGCGTTCAAACAATACACGTTCAATAATATAGTGAAAGGAACAGGCTTTAACCGCAATTCGGCGGCTTATATGCAGGTGTTGGGCTATTACAACATGTATGTGCACAATGTCGCTTATAATTTGAATTCATTAACCGGTTCAGGCGACGGAACCCTGGCACTGGATGGTCAGAATTATTACCTGGCCAATGTTAGTGACAGTACCTCGAGGAAATTTAATCACACCACCAGAGCCTCGGGCATTCCATTTGAATCGTTTGAAAATAATTTCTTCAGCGGAAACGCTTTCCTGGGCAATTTTCTGTCCGGAGGTTTGACCGCCGGATACAATTTCAACGACTTTGTCACTAAGCTCAATACTTTTGTTCCTGATATCGGGCAGGTTGGATATGAATCTTCCAAAAGGGTATTTGAAAAACCATCTGCGGGTGATTTCAGACCAACGGCATCCAGTGAACTGATTGATCAGGGCGTGAAATTCTTTGCTCCGTTTCCTCTGAAAGCAGTGGTGGGTGAGTGGGATTTTTACAAGCATGCCTCTGATTCAAGCCTAATCAAGGGTGAGAATTTCTATTTCACAAGTGAATTTACAAACCGTGAAACGTATAACAACTTCCCCAAGAACCATCTGAAGGCTTATGGCCTTGTAGCAGGAAGTTTTGTTAAAGGCAATCTGGAAGACTTTACTCCGGGGGCGCTGATTTTTGATGGTACACAGACCTGGTGCGATCTGAAAAATGCTGTGACCAGCCAAACCATCTGCAACAATGTAGACATGACCACCAACAGTTTTATCCTTGAAACCTATTTTAAAACAGTGGCAGGCCATACCAGCGGTGTATTGATCTCTAAAACAGCAACTTCAGGTTGTGGCTATCAATTAGGGGTAGATGCCTCCGGTAACATACAGTTCAGCATACAGAACAATGGCAGCATCGCTTTCAGCCAATCCGGTTCGGTTGCAATTAATGATGGAAGCTGGCATCATGTTTTAACCGAAGTAAACAGGACGGGCTTATCTGTAAAGATTTATATCGACGGAGCCCTGGCTAACGGAGCAACAAGCGGAATCATCCCTGCTTCGGGCACCTCACTGACCAACGCAGCTGATTTACTCATCGGTAAAAGCATCACTGGCAACTTTCTCTCCGGAACAGTTGACTTTATCCGAATCTCAAAGGGAACGCTGGCCGATGCCAAAACCACCATTGATGAACTGTATAAATGGGAATTCGATGGTCCATTTCTCCATGATTTTGGTGGAAACCTGCCAATCGGCAAACGTGATGCAGGCGCCATTGAAAAGGGAGCAAAACTGTGTACAATGACTGTTTCATCCAACCCCCTTTATTTTGACCTGAAGGGTGGAACAAAATCATTCACCATTGATGCAGTGAATGGGTTTGAAGTGATAAAAAAGACAGGAACATTTTATACTAATCTGGTTGCCGGGAATACAATAACGGTGACTGTCCCTGCATTGGCTTCCGGTACGCGTTCAGGGGTAATTTCCATTCTCGGTTGCAATGAAACGCAGAATGTGAATATAATTCAGCAACCTGCCACTGCCCTTAACCTTATTCTGCAAGGCGAAATTAAAGTAATGCCCAATCCGGTATCGGGACAGCAACTGACCATTTCAATTCCTGAAGGATTAAAAGCCAAAAGTGCAAGGTTCATGGATATAAACGGAAGAGTAGTGTCTGATAGTTTATTGACAGAGGGCAATAACATCCTGAACATTAAATTTCCCCATGGGATCTACCTGTTGAATATTTCTGGGCCGGAAGTGAATTACACCACTAAGATTGTGGTGAATTAAGACGAAAATGACAGCTTAGAATTTAACCAATCAAATTAAGATTTTAAACTAAACCAACCAATGAAACAGTCTATTGTAATAGTATTTATTTTATTTTCTTTGATCGTTCATGCCCAGAAAGGCACCTACGATTTTGTATTCCCTGAGCATAAGTCTTCAGAAAAACCCTTGCTCAGTCTTCGTTTCCTGAATGAAGAAACTGCTGGCATCAATGGCTTCATCAGACTGTCAGACGATGGTGAGAGCTTCATGGCCGGTGATAAACCCATCCGCTTCTGGCCGGTGAATACCAGTGCGGGAGAGATGAGCGATGCCGATCTGGCCCGTCATGCCGAATTTCTGGCGCATATGGGGGTCAACATGATACGCTACCACGGATCCATTAACCCGGCAGGAAAAGGAACTGACATTTATGATGTCGACCGCAAGGAGATCAACAACATCTGGAGAGTGGTGGCTGCCATGAAAAAACAAGGCATTTACACCACGATCTCACCCTTTTGGCCGCATAATGGGCACATGGGTGGCTGGCTTCCCAAAGAATGGGGCATCGACGGTTATTCCGACAAGGACGATTTGTGGGGAGTGATGTATTTCAACGACAGGCTGCAGGATGCCTACAAGGCATGGGTACGTGTGCTTTATACCGAGAAGAATCCATACACCGGCGTTGCCCTGAAAGATGAGCCTGCTGTTGGGATCATACAGATCATGAACGAAGATGGCGTATTCTTCTGGACCATGCAAAGCAAGAACCCTGCCCTGAAAAAGATGGTTACCGCAAAGTTTATCAGTTGGCTGAACAAACGTTATGGTACTCTGGCCAGCGCTTTTGCAGCCTGGGGGGATGCCAGCCTTCCTGCCGATAACCTGAACACTCAAACGGCTGACCTTTATACCATCTATGATATGACGCAGCCTGCTTCAGGAAACAGGGCCATCCGTATGCGCGACCAGGTTGAATTCTTTGCCGATACGCAGTACGATTTTTACCACGGAATCCATGACTATTACAAGAATGTGCTGGGCTGCAAACAAATCATCAATGCGGAGAACTGGACGACGGCCAGTCCGTCAAGATTGCATGATCTGGAACGATGGACCAACAGTTCGAATGAAGTGCTGGCGCTAAACCGCTATTACGATCCCGGACATTTTGGAGAGAACAATGGCTGGAGGATTGATCCCGGACATCATTACCTGGGACTGTCGGCCCTGAAGAACCCTCAGAAGCTGCCTGTCAATGTCAAGCAGGTTGCGGGTCATCCCTTTGTGATCACTGAAAGCGGATGGAATCTTCCGCATAAATACACGGCAGAAGGCCCTTTCCTGATCTCAACCATGGAATCAATTACCGGTTTTGATGCCTATTACTGGTTCGCATGTGAAGGGGTGGATTATACCCGTAATCCTTATTTCGAGTTTACAAAAGACGCTGAAGGCAAACGTGCCATGAACCGCTGGACTTGTTCCGTACCGGGAGTCGTCGGACAGTTTCCCGCCAACTCTTTGCTTTATCGCTTAGGCTATCTCAAACCCGGTGAAGTGGTGGTGCATGAGGAAAAGCCTATGGCTAAACTATGGAACCGGGAAGTCAGCCCGATCATTGAAGAAACCAATTTCGATCCAAACCGCGATACCAAAAACACCCTTAGTAAAGGAACTGAATCAGAAATTTCACCCTTAGCTTTCCTTACCGGTAAGGTGGAAGTGGTCTATGGAGGTGATGCTTCTAAAACCCGTATAAGTCCTGATCTGTCGAAATGGATTGATCCTGAAAGGAAGTTGATCAGGAGTTCATCAGGCGAAATGGAATGGGACTACGGCAAGGGCATTTGCCAGGTAGTCTCTGAGAAAGCATGCGGAGTGTGTGGCTTCCTCTCGGGCAGCAAAACCTTCAGCTTAGGGAACGTTCAGATCAGCACAAACAATAACTATGCAGCCATTTGGGTGGTAGCCATGGATAATCAACCCATCGCAAAGTCAGGCAAGGTCTTGATACAGGTGGGTACCATTTATGAGCCTACGGGATGGAAGGAAGAAGAAGGTGATTTCAAGGCTGACAACCAAAGCCTGCATGGATTCAAGATACTGAATACCGGGAGCATGCCATGGAAGGCCGATGACACCCAGGCCACGATAGTGATCTCCAATTCAGGACTGAAAAAGGCCAGCCTGCTTGATGCAGGCGGTTATGCAATCGCTACTGTACCTCTGCACAAAGGCAAGGGAAAAGTAAGCCTTACGCTTCCCCTCAATGCCATGTATGTGGTGGTTGAATAAGTGAAACCATTAATTCCTGATTCGAAATGAACAAACGAACTTTCCTGTCCCTGATGATTTTGTGCGTAACGATTGCAGGTTATGCACAAAAAACTGAAATCCTGAGAGAGGGCAACAAATGGCAGCTGAGAGTGAATAACAAGCCCTTTTTTGTCAAGGGGGTGGTTGGACAGACCTATCTGGATAAGGTGAAGCAATACGGCGGTAATTCAATCCGTATTGGCTGGAAAAAGGAAGAACTTGATCAGGTCACCCGTCTTGGATTGAATGCGTTGGTCAACCTTCCGGCCAATGCCGAACGTTACGGCATGAATTACGACGATACGACGGCCATCCGCAAACAAACGGATAAGATTGTAGAGATTGTAAGAAACACCAAAGATCATCCTGCGGTGATGATGTGGGCCATAGGGAACGAGCTTGATTATATTCCAGGCACAAAGCCTTTCAATCCCAAAGTGTGGGATGCGGTGAACCAGGCTGCCAAAGCCATCAAGGCGATTGATCACAATCACCCTGTAATGACAGTAATCGGGACCAGCATGATGGAGAAAGTAGCCGACATCGTCAAACGGTGTCCTGATATCGACCTGCTTGGAATCAATAGCTATGGCGATATTTATACCTTGCCTGATACCTTGAAAAAGTATGGATGGATCAAACCATACGTCATTTCTGAATGGGGACCCGATGGCTATTGGGAAGTGAAGAAGACCAAATGGGGGGCTCCTTACGAGCAAACCGGACTTGAAAAATATACCTGCTACGAGCAAAAATACAAGGCTGCCATCAGTAACGGAAAGGACCAGTGCCTTGGTTCATACGTTTTTTACTGGTCAGGATTCAAACAGGAAACTACACATACATGGTTCTGCATGTTTAATGTCGACGGGCTGGAATCACCTCTTGTTGGTCTGATGCACCAGATGTGGACTGATACTCAGCAGATGACTACTCAGCAGGTGACTTCGAGTCACCTGCTGAGTAACCTGGCACCCATTGTAGATTCCCTGAACATCGGGAAATACGTCCGTTATCAGGATATTGTTCTGAAAGCAGGCTCTCTCAATACCTCCAAAGTGATTGCCACCGATGCAGATCATGACCCTTTGACCTATAAATGGGAGATCAGGCCTGAAGCCGTTTACGCCTCCTATGCCGGACAGGGTGAGAAGGTGCCTGAACCGGTTGCAGGATTGATAACGGAGGAAAAAGCAGCAATCCGATTCACTGCACCTAAAGCTAAAGGCGCTTACCGTCTTTTCGTATATGTCTACGACGGCAAAGGCCATTTTTCAACAGCCAACCTGCCGTTTTTCGTAGAGTAATTGGTGACTAAGATTAATAGTACCAGAAATGATCAATTATAATCCACTGTCGTTTAGTTTGTGCCGTCATTGCGAACGAAGTGAAGCAATCTGTTGATTTAATGATTGCTTTCCCGATCGCCATCTGGACAGGCAGTTCCTACCAATGACAGATTTTATAAGTTATTGAATATGAAATAAATGCCTTGGTCAGTTTGGTGGCATCTCCATCAGGGCGTCATTGCGAGTGGAAAGCTATTTTTAATAGCCACAATGTGAATATGACAGGGAGTGAATTTGCTACTTTAGCCAAAATATTGAAATACCTAAATATAAACATGTTACGCA
>DIZL01000032.1 GCA_002429385.1 Prolixibacteraceae bacterium UBA6029
CGAGATGTGTATAAGAGACAGGATCCTGCAGGGACAGATGTCCAGCTATAAGTACTTCCGATAACAGCTACTGCACCAATCTGTGTGTTTGAATTCAGACAAATTGCCCTGTTGGCTCCGGCAACTGCTGCCGGTAATGGATTCACCGTGACAACAACACTATTACTGTTGGTACAGCCGGTGGTAGCTGTAATGGTTTCAACAACGGTATAAGTGGTTGTTCCCAGTGGAGTAACAATCGGGTTGGCTGCGGATGAAGTAAAACCAACGGGGACGGATGTCCAGCTATAGGTATTTCCTAAAACTGCTGCGGCTCCAATCTGTGTATTTGAATTCAGGCAAATTGACCTGTTTGCTCCGGCAACTGCTGCCGGTAACGGATTCATGGTAACAACGACGCTGTGATTATTGGTACAGCCGGTAGCCGTAATAGTCTCAACAACGGTATAAGTTGTAGTTACCAGCGGTGTTATGGTCGGATTGGCTGCAATTGAAGTAAAACCAACTGGGACGGATGTCCAGCTATAGGTATTTCCTATAACAGCTGCGGCTCCAATCTGTGTGTTTGAATTCAGGCAAATTGACCTGTTTGCTCCGGCAACTGCTGCCGGTATAGGATTCACGGTAACAACGACGCTGTTACTATTGGTGCAGCCGGTAGCAGTTGTGGTTTCAACAACGGTATAAGTTGTAGTTACCAGCGGTGTTACGGTTGGATTGGCTGCAATTGAAGTAAACCCAACGGGGACGGATGTCCAGCTATAGGTATTTCCGATAACAGTCGCAGCACCAATCTGTGTATTTGAATTCAGGCAAATTGCCCTGTTTGCTCCGGCAACTGCTGCCGGTGCTGGATTCACAATTACCGCAAAATTCGGAGAAACTGTTCCATTGCCACAACTGCTGCTTCCCTGCACTGTTATATTACCACTTCCCGCAATTGCACTAAAATCTACTGTAACTGCATTGGTATTAGAACCTGCTACTATGGTTGCTCCGGCAGGTAGACTCCAGATGTAACCTGTTGCGTTGGTTATAACAGGGACGGAGTAACTAACTCCAGCTTGTCCCTGGCATACTGCTGCGGTTCCTATTATTATCCCTGCTGCTTCGGGCAAAAAATTTACTACATTATCAACTAAGGAAATAGCTCCAGCCTTAGAAAGACCCCTCCCCTGAAGAGATGAGCTTCCCAATAAATGAATAGGTCCGTCAACTATTGCAGTACCCCTGAACACAGAACCATCTGCTAAATCGAATTGTCCACCTATTTGCCAATACACATTGCACAAGGAGGCTGAACCAGTCAGAGTTACGGTTGAGGATGCAGCCGCAGCAAATGCGCCGCCTATCCTGATAATAAATAAAGCATTAGGATCACCTCCCCCATCTAAAGTTATATTCCCATTTAATGTTGAGGCAGCACCTGTTTGGTAAACACCCGGAATAAGAATTTGTCCGTTTCCTAATCCTACTCCTATAACTGCGCCGCCCTGTGTCAAATCGCTATATGCAACAGCCACATCTGCCGCAGCTGATGTCAGGATTGGAGCTCCAACATTATAGATAGTTCCAACTACTGTTCCCGGAATAGGGAATCCAGTGGGTGAGGAAGTAAAACTGCCAATATCACCTATTACGACTGATGCTCCGGTATTGGTAAATGCTCCAGCTGCGGTAAATAACGCAAAACCGGAAGTTGTACCTAAATTAGGAGCTGTCTGTCCGAAATTTATCTTCGGGAAAAACAACAAAATAATACACAATAAATTAAGTAAAAGATTTTTCATCTTAATTAGGATTTAAATTGTAAATTTTTCTTATAAAGATAAATTCTATGATTTCGGAAAGTGTTATACAATTCCAGTAAAAACTTACATCATTCACACATTGTCAGTAAGGGTTACTTAAAATACAAAACCCACCATCCGGATAGCTATCCGTATAGTGGGTTTGTGCTGTTTAATGTATTTTACTGTTTCGAAATCAATTTGCCTGATTGAATGGTTTTATTATTACTATTCACTTTGTATAAATAAATTCCTGAAGGAAGATTGCTGGTTTTGATTGTAGTATATTGTTTCGTGAGATTGGTATTAAGTACCTCTGATCCTAAAATATTGTATATCTTCAACTGGCAGTTACTAATTTGCGATGCATCATTGATCATGACCCCAACTGAAGTGCTGAAAGGATTTGGATAAAAGCTAACTGCCTTTATCTTATTTCCGGCTTCCAATGAAACAGTTCCGCTAATAGGGCAATCGACCACCATAGTTGAAGTCACTGAATTCGTAGTTAATGAACCGGATGTTGTTAGTGCCCGTCCATCCAGTGTTACTCCGGTATTTAATGCTCCTAAAGATCCGTCATGACAGATTATCGTTCCTCTGAAAACAGAGTAGTTGTTTATGCTAACTGCACCTTCGATCAACCAGTATACATTTTTTGACTGTGCTCCGTTAGTCAGAATGATACTTGCGTACGTACCTGTTGATAGAGCACCATTAATCTGGACAACAAATACAGCGTTTGCATTACCTTGTGCATTAAGATACAGATTACCTGTAAGTTCTGCAGCTCCTTTCATGATGTAAGTATGTGGTGTAAGAACCAGGTCGTTACCAAATTGAACAGGATACAACAATTCTATATCAGGTGATAATTTACTCAGGTATTTATAAACATCCTGTAAATCGGTGGCACATTTTGCTGTAGATACATCCGGAATCGGATGAATCATTCCTGAAACCAAAAGTGGATCATAACCAGTGGTTGTACCAACATTAGTTCCGACATCACCTTTAACGGTTGTAATCCCTGTGTTAGTCACCGAGCCATTGCCCGAAAATAGCACATAACATGCTGTGGAAGCAAGATCAGGAGCTACAGGTCCTATAAGTGTCGGACTTCCGCAACCAATGGGTGTATAGGCAAGTATTCCGTCAACAGTAATAGCTCCGGCTGTTGAAAGCGCTCTGCCTTCAAGTGTTGTACCTGTGTGCATAATAATGGCGGCGTTGTTGGCAATAATGGTTCCTTTCATGGAAGTTCCTGAAGCCATGTCAACCAAACCTTCAACTTTCCAGAATACATTACATGCCATGGCTCCATTGATTAACTTGATCTGAGATGAAGCGCTCGTTGAAAACGCTCCCCCGATCTGAAAAATAAATATCGCGTTGGAATTTCCTTTAGCATCTAAAGTAAGGTCTAAGTTTAACGATGCTGTACTGGCAATGGAGTAAACACCTGCAACCAATGTAACGCCGTTTCCTAGCAAAGGTTCAGGGAAAAACGTCGGAATAGCGCTATTCAACTGGTTATAAGCAACCAGTAAATCTGCTGCACATTTTGCACTTGCACCATCATTATCGTGCATCACACCATTCACATTACCGAAAGCGGTGCTTGAACCATTGTTGGTTCCAATATTACCGGTAAGCTGTGAAATACCCGTATTGCTAACAGCACCATCCGTCGAAAAGAGCACAAAATCTACAGATGTTCCCAGTGTGGGTGCCTGTCCGTAATTTACCTTCGGAAAGGCTACTAAGGCAATAACTGTTGTGATAAGAAGTAAAAAGTTTTTCATTATATTATATTTTAAATGAATATTAATTCTAACATTCAAAGTTGATTTCTTAAAGCCACTAAAACGTTACATAATTTTGGGAAAGAATTACATCTTTCACACATTTGATTTGAGGTGACCAAAAACAAAAAGCCCACCACCCTGATGTTTATCAGGACAGTGGGCTTATGTTTTTATAATGTATTATTTCCGGGAAACCAGCTTACCCGATTGAATAGTTTTGTTGTTACTATTCACTTTGTATAAGTATATTCCTGAAGCAAGATCACCCGTAGCAAGAGTGGTTATTTGTTTGGTGAGATTTTTATCAATAACCTCTTCTCCTAAAATATTGTAGATCTTCAATTCGATGTTGTTCACTTGAGTGGCATCATTAATCTTGATGTCAATTGAAGACTTGAACGGATTCGGATAAATCGTTACTGCCGTGACCATAGTGCCGGCAGCTAAAGAAGCCATACCTGTTGGGATACATAATGCAAGCGCTGCATCTTTCGATGTGCTTACCGGTGAGCATGATGTACCAGTTACAACAACATTATAGTTAGAGGCCACGTCGGATGCACTCACAGGATCAATGGTAAGCACAGCCGAAGTTGCACCCGAAATATTTCCACCGTTGACCAGGTTTACTGTACCTTTTCTCCACTGATAGCTAAGACTCGAACCAGTTGCACCTACAGTGAAAATTGCTGCAGTTCCTGCACATGCTGTTTGATTAAGGGGCTCAGCCAGAATGCTGGTAGCCGAGTTAACCACTAAAGCTATGTGTAGCGAATTTGCATTTGGTGAACATGTCCCGGCGATTACAACATTATAGTCTGTTGAAGCATCAGCTGCGGTTACCGGATTAATGGTAAGTGTAGATGAAGTTGCACCTGTAATGTTTCCTCCGTTGTTAAGGTTCACATCTCCCTTTCTCCATTGGTAAGTAAGACCTGCTCCTATTGCTGATGCAGAAAAGCTTACCTGACTTCCTTCGCATACTGCGGTCGAAATACTCGGAGCTGCATTTGCTGCCAAAGAAACATTGTTCGAAGTCTCACTGATCGCACATGCTCCCGTAATGACAACATTATAGTTTGAAGCCACATCTGAAGTATTCACAGGGCTAATCATTAATGTGGAAGACGTTGCTCCTGAAATGTTTCCTCCATTGATTAAGGCTACAGTTCCCTTTCTCCATTGATAAGTAAGACCTGTTCCTGATACCGTTATTGAAAAACTCACCGGATTACCCACACATGTGGTCTGATCAGTTGGTTCTGTGACAATAATTGGAGCAGCATTTAACGCTACAGTCACGGAGTTTGTATTCTGACAACCTTCTGCTGCATTGGTTTCAACAACGGTGTAGATAGTTGTTACTTTCGGGCTTACATTTGGGTTAGCCTCTGTCGAAGTAAATCCGGCAGGAACTGAACTCCAGCTGTATGTACTTCCGATAACGGCCTCAGCACCAATCCGGGTACTTTCTTTCAAACAGATATCCCTGTTTGCTCCTGCGATAGCTGCAGGTGCCGGGTACAATGCTACAACTACACTGTGTTTATTCGTACATCCGGTAGCTGTTACAGTTTCTTCTACGGTATAGGTAGTTGATGCCAATGGTGCAACGGTTGGATTAGCCAGACTTGAAGTAAACCCGGCAGGAATGGAACTCCAGCTATAAGTGCTGCCTGTTACAGCTGCTGCACCTAAAGTAGTACCTGAGTTTAAACAAATGGCTCTGGCATCTCCTGCAATGGCAACCGGCAAAGGATTAACCGTTACGACAACACTGTTGTTACTGGCACAGGTCATTGCCGGATTGGTTTCAACTATCGTGTATGTAGTAGTTACAAGTGGTGTTACTATTGGATTGGCCAACGTTGAAGTAAACCCGGCAGGAATAGAACTCCAGCTATAAGTGCTGCCTTCAACAGCGGTTCCGCCAATCTGGGTGGACGAATTCTGACAGATCACCCTGTCGACCCCGGCCACTGCTGTCGATGATGGATTTACAGATACAACGACACTGTTGCTGTTGGTACAGCCCTTGGCCTTGTTGGTTTCAACAACGGTATAAGTAGTTGTAATATTAGGACTTACCGTTGGATTTGATACCGATGAAGTAAACCCGGCAGGAGATGAACTCCAGCTATAGGTGCTTTCCTTTACGTCTGCGCCACCGATTTGCGTACTTGAATTCAGGCAAATTGATCGGGCAGCTCCTGCAAGTGCTGCAGGTAATGGATTAACTGATACAACAACTTTATTGGCGTTTGTACAGCCGGTAGCAGTAGTGGTTTCGATTATGGTATAGGTGGTAGAAATCAATGGATTTACGGTTGGATTAGACAACGTTGAAGTAAACCCTGCTGGGATGGAGGTCCAGCTATAAGTATTACCTGTCACTGCTGTTGAGCCAAGAAGAGTACCTTCACCCGAACAGACTGTTCTGGCATCTCCCGCATTTGCTGAAGGAAATGGACTCAAAGTTACTGTCACACTGTTACTATTTATACAACCTAATGCGGTAACAGTTTCAACAAGGTTATAAGTAGTTGTAACCAGAGGAGAAACCGTTGGACTAGCTTCGGTTGAAGTAAATCCGGCCGGAACAGATGTCCAGTTATATGTATTTCCTGCAACTGCGGGACCACCGATCTGGGTGGACGAATTAAGACAGATTGCCCTGTTGGCTCCGGCTGTTGCTCCTGGCACAGGATAAACGGTAACTATAACACTGTTGCTACTACTGCATCCCATTGCAGGGTTGGTTTCAACAACGGTATAAGTGGTGGTTAACAAAGGGGTTACGGTTGGGTTGGATACGGTTGAATTGAAACCGGCAGGAACAGAACTCCATGAGTATGTGCTTCCTGGTATAGCTTTTGCACCCAGTATGGTTGAACTTGAATTAAAACAGATTGATCTGTCGGCTCCGGCAACGGCTGCCGGTACTGAATTAACAGTTACAACAACATTGTTTGTGTTGGTACAGCCCGTAGCCGTGGTAGTTTCAATAACAGTATATGTGGCGGTTGTCAATGGATTTATAGTTGGATTTGCCAAAGTTGAAGTAAACCCGGCAGGAAGTGAAGTCCAGCTATAGGTATTTCCTGTTACTGCTGTTGTACCAAGAGTAGTGCTTTCTTTTGGACAGACTGCTCTGGTCACTCCGGCAATGGCTGCAGGAAATGGATTCAAGGTTACTACTACATTGTTGGTGTTTGAACAGCCGGTAGCTGTAATGGTTTCAACAACAATATAAGTGGTGGTGGTAAGAGGCGATACCGTTGGATTAGCTACAGTTGAAGTAAACCCGGCAGGAACTGAGGTCCAGCTATAGGTACTTCCACTGACTGCCGGGGCACCGATCTGGGTGCCTGAATTGAGACAGATTGCCCTGTTGGCTCCGGCCATGGCGGCTGGTAACGGATTCACTGTTACAACGACACTGTGCGTATTGGTACAGCCGGTAGCTGTTGTTGTTTCAACAACGGTATATGTGGTTGTTACCAGAGGCGTAACTGTTGGGTTAGCCGTAGTTGAAGAAAATCCGGCGGGAGAAGAACTCCAGCTATAGGTGCTGCCAACTACTGCTGCCGCTCCAAGTGTGGTGGTTGTATTTGCACAGATTGTTCGGTCGGCTCCTGCAATTGCTGCCGGAGATGGACTCAAAGTTACAACCACACTGTTGGTGTTTGTACAGCCTCCTGCGGTATTTGTTTCAATGAGGGTATAAGTGGTTGTTACAAGAGGGGAAACAGTTGGATTAGCAACTGTTGAAGTAAATCCGGCGGGAACAGAAGTCCAGCTATAGGTATTTCCTGTAATTGCAGGTGCACCAATCTGTGTGACTGAATTGAGACAGATTGCCCTGTTAGCTCCGGCAATGGCGGCTGGCAAAGGAATCACGGTTACAACAACACTGTTACTATTGGTACAATTCATTGCCGGGTTGGTTTCAACAACGGTATATGTAGTTGTTACCATAGGGGTTACGGTTGGATTGGATACAGTTGAAGTAAACCCGGCAGGAACTGAACTCCAGCTGTAAGTACTTCCTGGTACTGAAGCTGCACCAATTGTTGTAGAACCTGAATTTAAACAGATTGACCTGTCGGCACCGGCAAATGCTATAGGTAGTGGGTTTACAGTTACTGCAAAATTTGCAGAAACAATTCCGTTGGCACAGGCATTAACACCTTGTACGGTAATATTACCATTTGCAGCAGTATTGCTATAATTAACTGTAATACTTCTGGTATTTGCACCTGAAGCTATAGAGGCTCCTGCAGGAAGTGTCCAATTGTAACTTGCTGCATTACTTATTGCTGGTACAGAGTAAACAACTCCATTTTGTCCCTTGCATACTGAAGCGGTTCCACTTATAATGCCTGCAGCTGCAGGCAATGAATTTAAAGTAACCACATTATTATGCAAAGCAATTGCTCCTGCAGTTGTAATGCCACGGCCTAAAAGTGATGAGCCTGCCAATAAGGTGATTGATCCATCGGAAACTATAGTACCTCTGAAAACAGAACCAGCTCCTAAAGTGAAATCACCATTAATTTGCCAATAAACGTTGCAAGCGGATGCCGAATTAATCAGTAAAATATTAAACCCTGCTCCTACGGTTAAAGCTCCATTTATATTGATGACAAATAAAGCATTCGGATCACCTTGTCCGTCCAGGGTGAAATCTCCGTTTAAAACTGCAGCGCCAATTGTGTGATAGGTTCCGGCGTAAATATAACCTGTAGTATTAAAAGTTTCCAATGGTGATCCTAAAACGCTGCCGGTAGCGCTATAATTGCCAAATGCTGTACCTGCATCTGCGAAAGCAGAAGTCAACACAGGAGCGCCAACATTATATATAGTTCCAACAACTGTTCCCGGAATAGGAAATCCTGTAGGTGTAGAGTTAAAACTACCCAAATCACCTGTTATGACTGTTGCTCCGTCATTGGTAATTGCTCCTGCTCCTGTAAATATAGCAAACCCGGAAGTTGTTCCCAAGGTTGGGGCTTGTCCGAAATTAACTTTCGGAATGGCTAACAAGGCAAAAGTTGCCATAAAGAGTAAAATACGTTTCATATCTGTAATTATATAGTTGTAAAAATTAATTATCATCACTGGGGATGATCTTTTAAACTCCCGAAAGAGCTGCATCATTCGCACATAATCCAATGTGTTGTGTGTAGTATTACTAATGGTGATAAAAGAATATCATTAAACGAATGACAAGCGAAACGGGTTAATTCACCTTGAAAAGTTGATTAAATCTCCAAGATTATTTTTTGTAAATCTTCCATTGTTCTGCCAAGACTGGTTTGAAATCTACCAACCTTTTCTTCTTTCTTACCTTCAAAAAGCATCTGGTCATTGTTAGTCAAAACTGCAAATTTCTGTTTGAGTTTAGCCTTCTGTTCATTCAAGTTTCCTTTTAATTCAGTTGGATTCATTTCTTCAAGTTTTAGGAGTGAATGAATTTTCACATGGTAAAGGTGAGGCTCATTAGGCTTAAATGCTTTACACAATTCCATAAAATTGTTACATGATTCACACATTTTATACATTTTATTATATAATAATCCTTCCCCATCTGTCGTTAGCCTGATTGTTGTCATGTCAACATCAAACCGTAAATTAAGGAATATCCTGAACTTAATATAGGGGGTATTGCTAATTGTAAATCACAATGACAATAGAAGATTGATAAGATACTGGTCCTTTGTATATTGTTTGGATATCCAAATTGGATATTGAATCATAAACCGAAAGCCTTTCTTTTCTAAATAAGACCTTCAACAAAAGAGCATCCTCTTCAGATTTATTGATCAAAAATTATCTGCATTATTCGCAAATATCTTTTTTACGAATAATGCAGATGAATGGATAGCGTTTAACCAATATTAGTTTAAACGTCTTCCTTTACTAAGTAAACTTTATTAAATCTCGAAGATGATTTTTTGTAACTCTTCTTTTGATTTACCAAGTTTGATTTGAAGTCTTCCGAACATCTCTTCTTGTTTCCCCTCTAAAAGCATCAGATCATTTTCAGTCAATACAGCAAATTTCTGATTGAGTTTAGCCTTCTGTTCATTCAAGTTTCCCTGTGGTTCGGATACGTTCAATTTTTAAACTTCTAAGTGTGAAATAGTTTTCACTCAACAAAGGTGAGGGTCTCCCTACTGTTTCGTGTTATATAATTCCGGTAAAGAGTTGCAAGATTCACACATTGGCAAAGTTGCCGGAAATACTGGTCTCGGTTCAATTATTGATTTTGCCTGGCTAATTTTCATTTTTTTACCCATAATAATTTCCGGGAAATGTTTCCATTTGGATTTTTAAGAGAAAAAATGAGTATTTGTGTATTCACATTAAGACTTAGTTTGTGTTGGATTCTACCCTGCAATTTCTGTTGGATTAATTTTCGTCCCAATACATCAAATACATAAAGTTCTGTTTCTTCCGAAACCAGGGTAAGATCAATGATTAAACGGCTGCCGGAAGTGTAAACAGTTGCCGGTAGTTCTTTCCCTGAATCATTATCAACTGAAACGAAATGCAAAACAAAACGATTTGCATCATCCGTTTTTGAAGCACTAAAATGAAAGGTTGGTTCTGCTTTCATATCCTGGAAGTTATGAATTTTACGATCTTCGAGCAGTACCATCTTGAATTTGTTATTATCGAAATTACATGTGAGCGTATATTTTCCATCTCTTCCGGGTTTGAACATGACCGGAACCATTCTATTCTCAATGGTGTCTTTAAGGTAACGAACCGAATAGTTTCTGTCTGCTGAATGGAGATAAAGACTTGGTGCATAGTCGTAAGGACTGAAAAGTTTCGCTGTGCCGGATTGATTATCAGGATAGCCGAACAATAAAAGTGACTCATCAAAAGTATTGTCCTGCAATGATTCTACCACCAAGCTCAACTTATCCGGATATATTATTGCTTTTTTCCAGGCATTGGCACCATCATGAACACGAACCGGATTATCTAAAATCAGGTTTCCGGCATCGGCTGCCTGCACAAAATATCCCTGCATAGGAGAGATGTATCTTGTTACAGAATTGGTTCCTATTCCGGTTGCTGAATTGAACACGCCGTAATTGTTTGCAGCTGGGTTCCAAATCCACATATCGTAACCGCCGCCACTACTTACCAGGCTGGATCGTGTCCAGCCAGAAGTTGCTTGCCAATCAATGGAAGACGGATAAGGATTACCCACTAAATTGAATCCTTTGAGGTTGACATCGCTGCTGCTAAAAGTAAGTCCAAAACTCTGGCTTCCATTGTTTAAATTTCCGGCAAACCCGTTGGTTGGATTGGTCGCCTGAACGGAATAAAGATAACCTCGGCCTGGAACAAAATTAGCTCCGGAATGCACTGTATTCCAATTGACCGGAGAAGTGATGTCCAATTTATAAATCCAGCAGTTGGTGGGTTCGTTCCAGATATACAAATCATACCCGGTGTTGTTGCTATAAGTCCCTGAAGGGATCCATGAACCACTGATGCTTTGCGCCGAAACAGGCGCTGAAAGGAAATGCCAGGCTTCGGCAGTTCCACTAATATAGCGTTGAACAGTTGCAGGCACATTGTTTGAGTTATGGATCAGTGAGGCAGTACCTGTTGCGTCCGATTTTAGCACAAAACCTGGTATTCCGGCATTATTGGTGAGAGTACCAATGACAGTAACAGAATTTTGCGGATTTATATTGAGCGTGGCACCCATTGCAACTATCACATTGCCAAAGGTGTTGGACGACGACCCACTAACATTTGTAACACCATTTATTATAATGGTGCCATTCTGATCAGAATAATTTCCATTATTCACCCAATTGCTCTGAAGAACCATGGTTCCTTGAGATAGAGTCATATAAATGCCGGAGGACAAAATAATACCTTGTCCTGTTACAAATACCGGCAGAACGATTTGCAAGATGAAAATGAATACTATATGCAGTTTTAATTTCATTTATGAGTTTAATAAATTTCCAATTTGTACCGGAATGACCATAAGCCTATTCCTTTTATTTATTGAATAATGGTTATATCGAATGTTTGAGTTCCTAATATTAGAGTACCGTTGGTACATATGATGTTCATTATGACTGTATTTACAGCGCTTACATACGAATATGCTATCCCCAGCCCATTTGACAAAGCCGTACTTGGGTTTACTATAACTGTTGAATTAAGAGTAGCACCTGTAATGTCTATAGTCAGTGTTAGACTTACACCAGGTTCAATAGCGGTATTATCTGTTATAGTAACTGATGTTTTCAGGATTTTCTGAAGCACCGTACCAGTTGACCCGAGTTTAAACCCACCGCTTGCATCCAGTTCCCCAGTTAATGTCCCTCCCGCAAGGGGAAGGTAATTGGAAATTGTGCCAGATGCAATAAGAATCCAGATAACGCCATTATAATAGTAAAAGCCCTTGGTTTCATCGGTTTGATATACCAACAATCCTTCGGCAGGTGACAAAATTGTTGACCGTTCCGTCTGAAGCATTCTTGGTGCCAGAAAACCTTTTGCAGAAGATTTTACATCAAGCACCGACGAAGCGTTCCCTGTAGTGTATGTCGGATCGTCAGTGACTATAAGTGTTTGAGAAAAAAGGGTTCCCCATATTGCAATCAATGCAAAACACAAGATCAACTTTATTTTTTTCATTCTATTTATTTTTTGAATTTTCACTGTCCTTATTCAAGGATTCATTCAACTTCGCTCGCAATGTAAAATCAATTCCTCCAACGATATCGCCTTGTTCAACTGTTTTTATGGTGAATTCTATTTGTGTCGGATTGGCTGTATAATCCAGATTATTCAACTGTTCAGGATCAATACGGGCAATATATTCTCCCGGCTCAAGACCCAAATAATAGATATATCCATCCGATTCGGAAAGTGTTTCTGCAACGGATTTCAGACCGTCCTTTTTATAGAATTTCACTAAAATTCGTCCGATTCCTTTCAGTGAATTATCAGTATTCAGGTAGGCCATTCCGCTTGCTTCGCCAACAGGAACAACAGGAATATCAACCCGTTTAAACTGGTTGGGATCAACCATAATGGAGTATGTTTTACGAGTAAACCGCCAGGCAATATTTTCCAGATTGTTATCGTCAAATTCCACCAACTGATTGGTGAATGGAATCAGATCAGAAATTCGCACAATGGAATCTTTTTCGTTGAAAATTGCACGACCACCCATCGTCCTGACTGAAGTTAGTTTGACCAGGTGTTCATTCGCATCGAAAATGCCGTTGTGATTTAAATCAAGAAATGGATAGAGGGATATTCCTCCTTTACTGACCGATGAATTATTGCTTACGTGAATATTCTTGTTGCCGCTGCCAAAGGCCAGGCTTCCCTGGGCACTCTCCGAAAGGATGATGTTATCATTATTGTGTGTGGCGTTCATATTAGTCCGGGCAAAGTTCAAATCGTATTTGAAGTTAATGCTGAAAATATTGGTATAAGAAATTACGCTTCGTTCGTAGGTCGCTGTGATATATCCTTTGGGAATGCTTTTCTCAACAACTACTTTGTATGTTATGAACCTGTTTTCGCTTGCGTTATATTGAGCTGATGGACGCAGGGTAACCCCTTTTTTCAGTCGGCACGACATCGCTAAATCAATGGTAACATAGGGCATTTGTCGGGCAGTCCAGTTGAGTTGCGTAGATGAGTTAGCGCTGAATTGTTTATAATAGGCTGATATTGTAACATTGGCCTGATTGTAAGTAAACGGTTTATAAACAAACTGGGAGAAATCCAATTTCGAAAATCCAATAATCTTTTTAACCCTGAACGGTACTGATAGCTTTACCTTTCGTTCTTCGAGCGCATTGAAAAGGGTAGCCAATTGTCCTTCAACGAATTTAGCATAGTCAATTTCGAGCAAAGCATTCTTTCCAAAATAATAGTCGAGTAATCCCCTGGTTTTCACACCATGGTCATATTCTGCATTTATGGTCAGTTTACTGAATGGCTGATAGGTTGCCCTTGCATAAGGAATAAAAGCACCATTGGGTATAGAAGACAAATATTCCAGACCTCCGCCAATAGTTAAAAAGCGATTTACCCCATAATTAAATTCAGCTCTTCCGAATTGGCTCCGGCTGCTATCCTGAACCATACCTGCTGACAAGCCATATTCAAATTCACCGGTAGGCATAACCGTATAAGGCATATTCATCGTGCGTTCCTCCGTCCGTTCTTCGCCCATAGGGCCGTAAAATTTTAGTTTGAGTGTGGTGTAACCGTAAACGATCGGAACTTTAAACAGAAATAAGCCTGAAGCATCGGCTTTTGTATAATTCACCATGACATCATTGATGTAGAGTTCAATGATCCAGTTGGGTTCGGTCATTTCATTAATCGTATAATAACCAGTTGCCCTTCGCAGTGTAGTCGGCGAATTTCGAACAACTTCTCCAACAATCGGAGCATCGATATACGAAATCGTTTGATTGGATATTTTGCCAACCTGGGCTTGCTTAATCAGTGATTTGTCATTGTCGACCCAGCGCCAGAGATAGTCAAGCTGACGAGTATCAAATTTATACCGATCGGAATAATTGAAGGCAACGTTGGCTTCGCCATAAAGGAATTCAGTTCCTATACCCAATCCGAAACGGTTTTCTCCTGGTCCCTTAGTTGCCTGAAAGGAAGCTACCGACCAATCAAGTGTTCCAAATTGGAAGAGATGATAGTTTCGCTGCACCACTGTATCTGCAATTACTTCGCCTTTTACCTTTGCCATATTGTCTCGCATTTTTTCTATTCGCTGGTATTTAATTATGGGTAACTCAAAATCTGACTTTAGTATCATTGTTAGTGATCGGAAATTAAAGGTTAATGTTATTCCAAACGTTTCAGCAAATAAGGACGATTCCATATAAATTGAACCCAATTCTTTTTTCAGTCCAGTTTTGATATTCAATGTCTTATGGCCTGTTTTTACCTGACCATTAGTAAAGTCAACTGAATATTTCCGACTTTCATTCTCAATAAATCCACTAAGGCTATCTCCTTTTTGTCCCGCAATACAAGGAATTTTGAGTAGTTTAAATAAATCACTGATGTTTACATAGAGCATATCATTTTTTGCGTAAATAGCATCGATATAAAAATTTCCATAACCTTCGATCCTGACCAAAACAGGGATTTCGTCATAAGAAAAGAATGGATCTTCATTTTCGTTTTTAAAATTCAGTTGTCCCTTTACTTCTCCTTCAGATAGCATTCCAATTATAAACGCCAGTAATAATCCTTTCAGCAAGAAGTTGAACCAGAACCGCACAATTAACATCGTGTATCCGATAAGCTGACCGATGTAATTGGCTAGTTTCATGCGCTATTCCTGGTTAAAAGTAATATCGAAACTACCGGTGTAAGTTCCCGGAGGAGCTGATCCAGGTATATGAAGTGTGCCACCTACGCGCAATGGGGTAATAAAATTACAATCGCTGTTTGTTGCAAAGCTGGAGCCATTTGGACCTTTTTCTGTCGGGCCAATATCGAGGGTAATCGATCCTCCTGCACCGCCCGTAAGAGTAGTTGTAGCGGCAAACGAGATATTGACATGCCGGCCCTGGCATAACTTGATTTCGAAAATGGCAGGTTGAGCTGTTGGTGACATGGCCAATAGTACAATATTTCCCGAGGAGGTTCTGTTGCCATCCCACCCCACAGTAACAGTTCCACCTGAACCTGACACGCAAAATGTGCCAAACTGAATGGCCTGAGTTGGTGTTACAGTTAAAGTTCGTTGAGGAAGTGCTGGCTGCGCATATGAAAAGCTGATACAAACAACAAAAATCATTGTTAAAAACAATGATTTAAAAAAGTGCTTATATGTACTACTACTTTCCATTACATTTTAATACTATTAATTGTCACGAACATTTCTTATTGGTGGATATCCAACTCTCCCTCGGCATAAACAACTTGTTTTCCCTCATCGGGGCTGGTATAGCGTATTTTCAGCTTTCCATCTTTATAAGTCAGGCCCGGTGTTTTGTTTAATCTGATCAGGATGTTCCGTTTATTCGTATTGGTATAAACACTCACGCCCTTTACCTTGCCAATTTCATACGGTTTGCCTTTTACGGGAAAATATTCTATGGTCAGATTGCCATATACCGAACTATTACCTGAGCGATTCAGGGTGAGTCCAAGGTAGTTAACCGTATCCTGCTGGGTTTCCAACTTCATATTGCTCAGTGTTGTACTCACCTTCACGACTCCTGAACGAATGATAATTGGAATACTTATGCCGAATACCGGGGTTATCTGAACACTTACCTGAGCTGGTTCTTTATCCGGATTTTTCGCACCAAGTGGCTTGTAATTTTTTTCTGCCCTGAAATAGAGGTGCGAACGATATTCACCGGCAAGCATATCTGCTTTTCGCCTGCATTGCAGCATGATGACCTGAGGTTCTCCCGGAGCCAGGGTTACCTGACGTGGAAATATCCGCAGGTAAGGGTCGGCAAATAGTTGTCCGGAATCGGGTTTCTCGATAATCACAAAACTTCCGTCTTCTTTCATGTTGTATTGGAGAAAAGAGATAGAATAAGTAGACGTATCTTTCCCGGTGTTTACCAGGTTGAGTGTTTCTTTTTGCTTATTGCCCTCAAACACTACACGGGTTGGTGTTATCAACAAATCGCCCTGAGCTATTGATTGAAAGTTTAAGACCAACAAGGTAATGAGCATCATTAATATCTTTCGTTTCATAGCTGTTTTGCTGATTATTAAAAAAGAAACCAAAATAAAGGGGAATATCCGGATTTTGGACATTCCCCTTTATCAGAGCGCAAAATTTAGTTATATGCTACTGTTACAGGAAATGTCCCGGTATAAACGCCAACAACCTGATTGATAGCTACGTTTAATGTACCGCCAACGGTAAAAGCATCAGTTCCACCAACAGTAAATGTACTGGTAAGTCCGGAATAAGAACAATTCATGGCCGTAACAGCCATCGTTTGAGCTGTTGCACAAGTTATATTAAAAGGAGCTGTAGGAATAGTAATTGCATAAGTTCTAGATCCTGCACCCGTTACGGTATATGATGCTGCAGTTGGAATTCCGGCAACAAGAAGCACACCACCGCTAGCTGTAGCGACATTAAGTGTTGTTAGAACAACCGTGCCAATTGTTGCACCTGGATTCATACTACCGAATTCCAAAGGATTGACTGCTGTAAGTGCAATTGCACCTAAAATCTGAGCATTGGCATTATTTGGTTTTGTATCTGTCGCCTGAGCCATAACTTTGGTTGTAAAACCTGCCATCAAAACGATAGCTGCGAAAATGAGTAATGATTTTTTCATTGTATTTTTTGTATTTGAATGATTATTAAAATTGCTTAATAAAATTATTTTTTGCTTTTGCATATGAATGATGTTTTCCATTATTTAATAATGATAAACAAATCGGATCGCTATGCTACTTGCCTGTATTACTATCGCCCTCCACCTCGAATCTTTCTGTTTTTATGGCTTTGAATTAATGAGTATATATAATTACGAAATCACTATTAAACTCTGTTGTGAATATTAAATTACATAACAAAGGTGCAACCCTCTATTCTGGAATCCATTACACAATTCTGGAATTTAGTTACATGATTCACACATTACATACATTTTATTAAATAATAATTCTACCCCATTTTTAGTTAGCCTGCGTATTGTCATTTGAACATCATATCCTATACTCAGGAATATCCTGAACTTAATTTAGGCTATTGCTAATTGTGGTTCACAATGACATATTAGCTTGATAAGATACTGGCCCTATGTGTTTTGTTTGGATATCCAAATTGGATGTTGAATTAGTTCTACTTTAACAGATTCAGTTTGGAATCCTAAAAGCGTAAATTACGTTTGATCTTTGCCATAAAGTATTAAATAAGATAGGTTAACGCCTTAGTTTAAGTACTGTTTTAGTACTTTATAAGTACTAAGTTTTGGCTTTTTGTATTTAAAACATAGGTATAATGACCTTTATCCATGGAATTGGTATAGGCCAATGATCTTGTTTTAGATGAATGCATGTGACAATTTCCTGCGATTCCGATACTTCCTAAGCTTCTCCTTATTTAATTCTACTTTAACAGATTCAATAAAAGAACATTTGCCCTTATTGGGATTCTATAGTGAAACAGATGAGAATAGGGTTTATTTAAAGCATTACTTACAGGCTTCCTCAGATATCATTTGATTCCAAAATACTTTAAATTGTTCTCCAAACTGAATCTGTTAAAGTAGAATTAGGAAGCATAAGCCTGTCTTTTATGAATAAGATCTTCAACAAAATAGTATCCTCTTTAGATTTATTGATCATTAATTGTCTGCATTATTCGCAAAATAGATATTTGCGAATAATGCAGATGAATGAATGTCGTTTAACCAATATCAGGCTGAACGTCTTCGATTACAAAGTAAAATTGATTAGATCTCGGAGATGATTTTTTGTAACTCTTCTTTTGTTTTACCCAGTTTGATTTGAAGTCTTCCGAACATCTCTTCTTGTTTCCCCTCTAAAAGCATCAGATCATTGTCAGTCAATACAGCAAATTTCTGTTTGAGTTTAGCCTTCTGTTCATTCCAGTTTCCTTTTAATTCAGTCGTATTCATTTCTTTAAGTTCTAGCAGTGAAAGAATTTTCACCCTGCAAAGATGTGAGTCACCCTGATTTAATGCGTTACACAATTCCATGTAAGAGTTGCAACATTCACACATTATTAAATGTTCTGTTAAATTACACTCTTCCGTTTAAAATGTGTGAATGATGTAAGTTTTAACAAAAGTTATGTAACATCCTGTAGTATACACCACGCTATCTTTATCCCGGCAAAAAAGTATAATACCAAACCCGCCATATGAAGGCTTTTATATAGTTCCAAACGAACAAAACTATTCACTATGAAAATCCTATTAATCCTTTTGCTTTCAACAACATTTGCGATTGCTCAGGAAAATTCAAAATTATCTGTTGGTATTTTCGGTGGTGTAAACCTCCAGAATATAAACGGAAAAGCCTATAATGGCGATAAGCTAAATAACGATATGCTTCCTTCCTATCATTTTGGAGCTGATCTTCAGATACCTGTTGCTCCTGAGTTTTATTTTCAACCCGGTTTAATGTATATCAGAAAAGGAGATAAAAACACAAGCGCTTCTTCAACAAGTACAACAAGTCTTAGTTATATCGAAATTCCCCTGAATATGGTTTACAAAGCTGCATTGGGCAAAGGTTTCTTTATGATTGGATTAGGCCCCTACCTTGCTTATGGAATCAGTGGCAGCGTTAAGACTGTTAGCGGATTATTAACACTTGATCAAAAGATTACATTTAAAAAAGCAGTAAGATCAGAAGATAATCTGTTGGTACCCTATTACAAGCCATTTGATGCAGGCGCAAACCTATTGGTCGGCTATGAATTGGAAGACGGGGTTTTTATACAATTGGACAGTCAGTTTGGATTGCTAAACATTAATCCTGAATATAAAGGGTTTACCGATGATCAGTCATCGGCTAAAAATACGGGCTTCGGCCTTTCGCTCGGTTACAGGTTTTAGGTTAATTAAAGGTGTATTGAAAAAGGGCCGTCCCGAGTACTCGGGATGGTCTTTTTTGTTAGCTTATTTTGCGGATCTGTTCTTCTGTTCTTTTCTACTGTTCAGCTCAGGAATTGAAAAAGTAATGCAATTAGACTTTTTATTACGACAGAGAATAGAATTCTTCCCTTGGGGAAAGTCAAGGGAAAAGGTCTGTGTTCAGAAGAAATACATGCATAAATTCGTTTGTTTTTCCTGATCCATCAACTCCGGCTTCGCCTATTTGCCTGTTCATTGACTTCAGAGACAAGAGAGATTGACCGGTATATGTTTGCCTGGAGGTATAAAAGCAAAGGTCCGGGCAGGATATATTCTGAATCATTCTCCAAAAAGTGTGAATCATGTAATAAATTTAAAAAACTTTGTAATACCTTTATGCATTATAAAACGCATTTTTGCATATAATTAGGCCCTAACGATTTAAGGAAAGACAGAAATTGGAAAATTTGATTAGCGGCCATTATGAATCTGACAACAAATTAAATCAATAAGATAAATGGTTTCACTATACCTGTGCTAAATGAATAATACAAAAACCAGGACATATATATTATCCAAAGGACTTGACGATTACTTTACAGGCGTTCACAAAGCCTGGCAGTTTACCGGACGGTTTTTTAAAGAAGCATTTAAACGACCATTTCACCTGCGTGAAGTGATAAATCAGTGTTTCGAGGTCGGGTTAAGATCGCTGGCATTAATCTCTTTGACAGGATTTATTGTAGGTATCGTTTTCACCAAACAGTCACGACCTTCACTGGAAGATTTTGGCGCAACATCATGGCTACCTTCCCTGATTGGTATAGCAATTATAAAAGCCTTGGGGCCATTGGTAACTGCATTGATATGTGCAGGTAAAGTAGGTTCAAGCATAGGTGCAGAACTTGGTTCCATGAGAGTGACCGAGCAAATTGATGCGATGGAAGTGTCGGCCATTAATCCGTTTAAATACCTTGTAGTTACCCGTGTATTGGCTACAACGATCACCATACCTGTGCTGGCATTGTATTGCAGTTTTGTCGGATTGTATGGTTCGTATATAAATGTTCACGTTGAAGAAACCAGCAGCATGATCAGCTTTTATCAAAGCGCTTTTAAAACCATCACTTTTCTTGATGTTTTTACTTCGATAACTAAAACTGTAGTCTACGGATTTACGATTGGAATTGTTGGAACATACAAAGGGTACCATGCCACTCAGGGAACCCGTGGAGTGGGTAAAGCAGCGAACCAGGCGGTAGTGCTCGCCATGTTCCTGATATTTATTGAAGAAGTAATAATTGTTCAGATAGCCAATTGGTTCCGATATTTTTAAGCGATGGAAAACCAGAAACAAGATATCATTAATTACGAAGAACCGGTTATTTCCATCAAAGGATTATATAAATCCTTTGATGATCTTCAGGTCTTAAAAGGGATTGACTTCAATTTGTATAAAGGTGAGAATGTTGCTGTGCTTGGAAAATCGGGTACGGGAAAATCGGTTCTGATAAAGATCATTGTAGGCTTGCTAAAACCGGACAAAGGTGAAGTGATTATCCTTGGGAAACAGATCGATCAGTTAACTGGGAAAGAGTTAGATGCCATGCGGTTAAGAATAGGATTTTCGTTTCAAAACAGCGCTTTGTATGACAGCATGAATGTTTACCAGAATCTTGCCTTTCCGTTAACTATGAACATGAAAAACCTGACCAAGAGACAAGTAGATCATGCTGTTAATGAAGTTCTCGAAGCAGTTGGGTTGAAAACCAAAATCAAACAGATGCCTTCTGATCTTTCAGGAGGACAACGAAAAAGAATAGGAATTGCACGTACATTAATACTGCAGCCCGAAATCATGTTGTATGACGAACCTACTTCGGGTCTTGACCCAATTACAAGCGCCGAGATCATTAAGTTGATCAACGAAGTTCAGCAAAGATACAATACCAGTTCTGTTATAATTACGCATGACTTAACCTGCGCCAAAAACACCGGTAACCGGATTGCAATGTTGCACAAAGGGAAGTTTTTGAAAATTGGAACATTTGAAGAGGTATTTGATACGAATTCCGATAATGAACAGGTTAAGGGATTCTTTAATTACAATTTTACACAATAATATCATGAACGAATCACCCAATAAAAGAGCAGTTATAGTAGGAGTTTTCGTCTTTACAGGCCTGGTATTTCTTCTGGCAGGAATTCTTATTATAGGCAATCTGCGCGAAACTTTTAAACGAAAAATGAATGTGACTGCTCTCTTTGACGATGTAGGCGGTCTGCAAAAGGGAAATAATGTTTGGTTATCGGGTGTGAAAATCGGAACGGTGAGTAATCTGAACTTTTATGGAAAATCACGGGTGGTGGTTAGCCTGAATATTGAAACCAAAGCTCAGAAATATATTCCGAAAGATGCCAAGATTAAGCTTAGCAGCGATGGACTGATCGGAAATAAAATACTCGTTATATATGGTGGCACCGAAAAGGCCATGGACATTCAGGAGGGAGATACCTTAGGGGTTGAAAAGACCTTTAATTCAGAGGATATGATTAATACGTTTCAGGAAAACAATAAAAACCTGTTAGCCATTACTTCCGATTTTAAAGTAATCAGCCGAAAGCTTGCTTCAGGAGAAGGAACCATCGGGAAGCTACTGAACGACACTTCGGTATATGCAAACATCAATGCTGCGACAAAATCGCTTCAGAATGCAACGGTAAAGGCACAACAACTGGTAAGTTCCCTGGCCACATTTAGTTCTGGACTGAATAAAAAAGGAACTCTGGCCAATGAACTAACCACAGATACGGTTGTATTTAATTCAGTAAAAATTTCTATTGCGAAGTTGCAGCAAATTGCCGATACGGCTTCGGTATTTATAACAAATCTCAAAAAAGCAGGCAGTAATCCCCATTCTTCTATCGGCGTTTTGCTTCACGATGAAGAAGCAGGAGCCCGTTTAAAAGAAACAATAAAGAATCTGGAAAGAAGTTCGAAGAAATTGGACGAAGACCTTGAGGCTGCTCAGCACAATTTCTTACTCCGTGGCTTCTTCAAGAAGAAAATAAAGGCTGAAAATAGTAATCCAACCCAAAAATAATAATAAACAATAGTTCCAAGTTCCTCCAGGATTCCTTCTTTATATGTGTGAATCATGTAACTTATTTCAAAAGTTATGTAACACATTAGCCGTAAGTCATCCGTAGATTTGAAAAACAGATCCTGAGTACTCGGGAGGTTTATCGGTGTACATGATTCATAAATAAAGAAGAACTAATATGGGAAAATTCAACCCCGTTATTAAAGTAATTCCAAAGGTTCGTGATGCAACGAAGCATTCGATGACCCGGTTAAGCGAAAAGACAATTGCAAAAACGGAAGAGGCAGGCAACTTTTTAACTGATGTTGCAGATGTTTTCCTGTTTATAACTCTCATCATAAAGGAAACCTTTACCCGTAAGTTTGAATTTAAAGAATTCTTGCGCCAGTGTTACCAAATCGGGTATAAAACATTACCGCTTATTACAATCACTGGTACGATTATGGGTTTGGTGTTGACTATTCAATCCCGCCCTGCCCTGTTGAAATTTGGGGCAGTGACTCTGCTTCCAGGGATGGTTGCAGTTTCATTGATCAGGGAAATGGGACCGGTTATAACGGCACTGATTTGCGCAGGTAAGATTGGTTCGGGAATGGGGGCCGAATTAGGCTCAATGAAAGTGACCGAACAGATTGAAGCCATGGAAGTCTCATCGACCAATCCCATCCGCTTTTTAGTGGTTACAAGGGTTCTGGCAGCTACGCTGATGATTCCACTGTTAGTATTATACGCTGATGCACTGGGCATTTTAGGATGCTGGGGAGGCGCAAATATAAAAGGTGACGTGTCGTTTACATTGTTTTGTGCCCAGGCATTCAGACATCTTGATTTCATTGATTTTATGCCGGCGTTCATCAAAACATTTGTTTTCGGGGCAGTCATCGGATTGGTTGGAACCTATAAAGGATACAATGCCGGACGAGGAACAGAAAGTGTTGGAATTGCTGCAAATTCCGCAGTTGTTTTAGCGTCGCTCCTGGTGATCATTGCAGATATGATTGCAGTACAAATCACTGATATGCTGGTATTATGAAAACGGAACAAATAGAAACGCAAAATAGTACTTCTTCAACAAAGATGAGTACTGAACCGGTGATCGAAATCAGTAAACTTAGAAAATCTTTTGACACACAGGAGGTATTAAAAAATGTGTCGTTACAACTTTTTAATGGAGAAAACCTGGTTGTACTCGGTAAATCGGGATCAGGAAAATCAGTTCTAATTAAATGTATTGTGGGTTTATTAAAGGCTGACGATGGTACAATCAGTGTGTTTGGAGAAAAGATAAGTGAATTGAAAAGTGACGGCTTATCGGAGTTAAGAAAGAAAATCGGTTTTCTTTTTCAGAGTGGTGCACTTTATGATTCGATGACTGTAAAAGAAAATCTGGAATTTCCTTTGAGAAGAATACGAAAGGATCTTACTGAGAAAGAAATCGGGGAAAAGGTAATTGAAGTGTTGGAAAATGTCGGATTAGCCGATGCATTGCATAAGATGCCTTCACAACTCTCGGGTGGAATGCGTAAAAGAATAAGTTTGGCGCGAACCATTGTCGTGGATCCCAGGATCATGTTGTATGATGAACCGACCACGGGACTTGACCCTGTGACATCAGATGAGATTAGTTTGCTGATCAACGATGTTCAGAAAAGATATAAAACGTCTTCCATCATAATCACCCATGACATTGAATGTGCCCGCAATACGGCCAACCGGGTTATCATGCTGCATGACGGTGAGGTCTATATGGAAGGAAAATTAGTACTGTTTGAAGATTCAAAAGACACTTTAATCAAAGCATTCTTTAAATAAAATCACATCTTAGAAAAGAACATTAAAATTTAGATTATGGATACACATTCACAGAAATTCAAAATAAAACTAGGTTTATTTATTGTTGGAGGATTGACTCTTTTTGTACTTGCTATATTTATCATCGGCAAACAAAAGAACCTGTTTAATCCTGTTTTTAAGCTTACAACGACCTTTTACAATGTAAGCGGGTTACAGGTTGGGAATAATATTCGATTCTCAGGAATTGTCGTAGGAACTGTCGATAACATCAGGATCATTAACGATTCAACGGTAAAGGTATATATGTTGATTAAGAAGGAAGTTAAGCCGTTTATAAAATCGGATAGTGAAATGGCAATAGGTTCAGAAGGACTGATAGGCGATCGGTTATTAATTATTTCCCAGGGAAGTAATAGTGCACCTTTGGCAAATGAAGGTCAGCAACTGGGATCAATAGAACCTGTAGAAACGGATGCAATCATTGCAAGTTTACATGTAACAGCCGGGAATGCTGAAATTATCACCCAACAGCTCGCAGAGATCATGACCAAAATAAACAGTGGTCACGGAACTCTTGGACGGCTAGTCCAGGATACAACCATTGCACGCAATCTGAACCAGACGATGGTAAACCTAAGGAAAAGCAGTAAAGGACTTAATGAAAACATGGAAGCAGCGAAGCATAATTTCCTCTTTAAAGGTTATTTTAATAAAAAGGCAAAAGCAGCAGCAAAAAAAGCCGATGAGATAAAGGTAAATCAAGGAAAGAAATAAGTCAGACCTGGAATAAAATGGCAAATGCAAATGAGATTCAAAATTATTGCAATACTGTTTATGATGTCAATTTCAACTTGTGATTTTGTAACTGCGCAGCAACAGCCAGCCAAAAAAGATTCGATTCATTTGTATAAAGAAATTCAAAGTTATTCCGGCAAAAGCAAGTTTACTAAATTTATGTACAGCTTGATTTTCAAACCGGTTTCACCTGGGTCTGCCAAAAAGAAAAGTAAAAAGAGAGTCTATAAAAAACTGATTCAAAAGCCGTATAGTGCTTTCGAAGGAAAAACGATAAGACATATCAACATTGAAACACTCGATCCATTTGGTTATTCAATTGGCGATACCATTAAGCCATCGCAAAACTTCTTATTCAGAGCTGGGAATAAGCTGCATATAAAGTCACAGGGAATAACCATTCGCAACCTTCTCCTTATTCATCAAAACCAATCTTTTGATTCATTGCTTGTAAAAGAATCGGAACGATTGGTTCGAACAAGAGGATACATACGGGACGTTTCATTTTTCGTTGTTGCAACGAAGAAAGGCTCTGACTCTGTAGATATTAACATTCGCGAATTAGATAAATGGAGTATCATTCCAGGAGGATCAACTTCAACTTCAAGTACCACAATCCACCTGACTGACAATAACTTTATGGGGTTAGGTCATGAATTTCAACATGATTTTAATCAGAATTATACGGATGGAACGAGCTCATATCATACCATTTATTCGATTCCAAATATCAGGAACACTTATATCCAGACAACTTTAGCATACGGAATTATTGGAAATAAATATTTCAATAAAAGCGTAACTATTAATCGTCCGTTTTTTTCTCCCTTTGCCAAATGGGCAGGGGGGATAAATTTCACCCAGCTATTTAGCAACGACTCCATTCAGACCAGCATTTCACATTTCGACATGTTACGGTTCAAGTTTAATTCCCAGGATTTCTGGGTGGGTAATGCCATACAATTGTATAAGGGAAACAGTGAATACAGCCGTACAACCAATTTCATTTCTGCCATTCGTTTTCTGCGTGTCAGATATCTTGAAAAGCCTAATGCAATATTTGACACTCAACATATGTTTACTGACGAAAACTTTTATCTTGCAAGTGTTGGTGTTTCAACCCGAAAGTACGTACAGGACAGGTATATATTTAAATTTGGGCTGACTGAAGATGTTCCCATAGGTAAAGTTTACAGCCTGACCGGAGGCTATCAGCAAAAAAATAATACCGGACGCCTATATTTAGGAGCACGTATATCTACTGGGAACTATTATCCGTGGGGATATCTGAGTTCGAACATCGAATGCGGAACTTTCTTTCATGCATCACATGTTGAGCAAGGTGTTATTACTGCCGGGATAAATTATTTTACAGGACTAATGGAAATCGGGAAATGGAAGTTCCGTCAGTTTGTAAAGCCCCAGGTCACGATTGGCATAAACCGTTTCGACTCTGACAGCCTTACACTCAACGATGGTTATGGATTGGAGGGATTTCACACTACCTATTTAAAAGGAACCAGTCGCATCCTGATGACTATACAAACACAATCATATGCTCCGTGGAATTTTATAGGATTCCGTTTTGGGCCCTATGTAACCTATTCAATGGGGATGCTTGGTGATGCGTTAACCGGTTTTAAAACCAGCAGAGTCTATTCTCAGCTTGGGATTGGGGTATTAATTAAGAACGAAAACCTGGTACTAAACGCCTTTCAGCTATCCATTTCATTCTATCCTATCATTCCAGGTATTGGGAATAATATATTTAAGATGAACTCATTCAATACAACTGATTTTGGGTTTAGGGATTTTGAAATCGGGGAGCCAGGATCGGTTGTATTTCGATAACAATGAACAAATTTTATAAATACCATGCAATTAAAAGATATTGCGAAGAAAACAGGATATCTCATTAAAGAAACCTTTAAAGGATTTATCGATGATAATGCACTAAAGCTTAGTGCAGCATTGTCCTATTATACCATCTTCTCACTGCCGCCACTACTGATCATCATTATATCGCTGAGTGGAATAATTTTCGGAGCCGATGCCGTCAGAGGTGAAATATTCGGACAGATAAACGGGTTGGTAGGAAGCGACGCTGCACTGCAAATCCAGGAAACAATAAAAAATGTAAAGCTGTCAAACAACAACTCGTATGCTTCAGTCTTCGGAATAATCATTTTATTAGTGGGTGCGTCCGGTGTTTTTGCCGAAATACAGGACTCCATCAATTACATATGGGGTATTGAGGCAAAACCTAAACGGGGCTTAATTAAATATGCATATAACCGCCTGATGTCATTTTCCATGATTGGTTCAGTTGGATTTTTACTATTGGTAGGACTGATCGTAAATTCACTAATGGATATTCTGAGCAAAAGGTTGACTGAATATCTTCCAAATGACACTGTATATTTGTTTTATACGATCAATCTCCTTCTTGTTTTCAGCATTATAACCCTTTTATTTACGGTTATTTTCAAAACTCTGCCAGACGGTAAAGTTGCTCTTCGCGACTGCATCATTGGATCATCCTTTACCGCTGTACTTTTCATGTTTGGCAAATTTGCCATTGGTTACTACCTCGGGAAATATAACATTGGCTCCATTTATGGAGCGGCAGGTTCTATTATACTAATTCTTCTTTGGGTTTATTATTCAGCTATTATACTCTATTTTGGCGCCGAATTTACAAAGGTATATGCTTCGACCCACGGGCAGAAAATAATTCCAAACTCCTATTCCGTTCTAATCCAAAAGGAAACAATTTTGAGTCATGTCACTAAATCATTAAGAGGAAAATTTAAGCATACAGTTATCAAGAACACCAATGAAAGTTGAAAGTTTATAGAAATACTGATTGTTGATAAGTGATTGTTACAAGGATCAAAACAAATTTATAAATACAGAATCAAAAAAGGCCGTCTCAAAATAAATTGAGACGGCCTTCAAATAATAAATGTCCTTTATAATATTTAAACTAAGCTAGTTTAACATTTACGGCATTTAATCCTTTTTTACCATCCTGAAGATCAAAAGTCACTTCATCATTTTCTCTTACTTCGTCATTCAAACCGGAAACATGTACAAAATATTCTTTGTCTGATGCACCGTCTTTAATAAATCCAAATCCTTTAGATTCGTTAAAAAATTTTACTGTTCCTTTATTCATTATAATATTAATTAATGTGATTCAAAAGTACACAATTTAATTGATATATTCACTTTGTTTTCAGGAAATTAATTAATAATAATTTTAATTTCATTTTGAGGGTAGTTCATCAGATGTTCGTTTTTCATTTTTAATACTACCTTTACCTTATGAGAAAGGTATTAATTTATGTTATATTGATCCTGATGCCCATTGTAAACAGTGCCAGGGCTACCGAATTTGGTTCAAAAGAGATAGTTGCCATTGATATTTATGCTGACCTTAATTTAGCAGATAACGGCTTATCGAGAGATGTATTCGCAATGGCGATAAAAGGATTAACAAAACTTAACACAAATGGCAGATTGCAAAACCCCAATATTGTTACCATTGCCGACTATTCGCAATCGTGTAACAGGAAGCGTCTATATGTGATTGATTTGAAAAATAAAAAACTTCTCTTTAATACCTATGTAGCACATGGGCGAAACACAGGTGATGAGTTTGCCCGATCCTTTTCGAATGATGAAGGTTCTTTAAAAAGCAGCCTGGGGTTTTATATTACAGAGAATCCCATTGTCGGTTCCCATACCGGTTTTGCATTGTTGATTAATGGAGTGGAGAAAGGGTTTAATGATCATGCGATCAAACGTGCAATCATTATTCATGCAGCTGAATATGCCACAGAGAATTTCATTAGGAAATACGGCAGACTGGGTCGCAGTTTTGGTTGCCCTGCCCTACCCCCGGAAATGAACAAACCCATTATTGAAACGATTAAAGGCGGAACATGTCTGTTTCTTTATAATCCCGACAACAAATACATTTGCAGCTCCTCTTTACTTAATTAGCCCGTATACGTCCTTAAGAAAAGTAACCTGTTTGCCCTTTACGGTTACCGGCATATAAACAATAAAGACTGGTACTTTTTGGGCTAACCTGATTGTTTTTGATTCAGTATCTTTTTTCCCGGTTTTCAATGCATATACATCAATCTTCCCTTTAGTCAGCAAATCGGCAAGTTCAACTGGTTTCTCCAAACGGATACATCCATGGCTCAAGAAACGGTAATCCTTTGCAAATGCCCCCTTCGAATTGGTATCATGTAAATAGATGCTGAAGGGATTCCCCAGGTTAAACTTTAAAACTCCCAGAGAATTGTTTGGGCCGGTAGATTCACGAAAAAAATATGGAAAGTTCTTTTCTGTATAGTCGGCCCAATTTAAATTTGAATCATCAACAACAATACCTTTAGAATCAACCACTTCAAAGTTATTCCGTTCCAGGTAACTTTCATTCTTCTGCACTTTGGGCAAAAGTTCCTTGGATGCAATTGAGAATGGTACATTCCAATATGGGAAAGTTACAATATCTGTAATGTATGAAGCAATGGTGGGAGTCGGATTTTTCTTCTTCCCTACCACTGAACGCATCTTAAGAACGAGTTTATTATTCCGATAATATTCAACTTCAGTTGTCGGGATATTTGCAAGAATATATTCTGATTGATGATTTAAAGAGAGGAACCTCAGATAATTCATCGAAAGAGCTATTTTCTTGTATTTCAGGGAATCTGTCGGCTTGATGGAATCCTTTATGTATTTTTTCAAAACCTGATAATCATGATCCTTGCAATCCAACCGTGAAACTACTTTCGACACTGCCCCCCTGTATCTTGAATTCATCAGTTGATAAATATAGACAGAGTCACGAGAAGTTTTCACTTCACTATATTCAAAATGAACAGTACTTTCCTGCAATGCTTTGATGAATTTTAATACCAGGCCTGTGATCAGTTTATCTGTATTCTCATTTATAATATTGTCCCTGGTATTTCCGTCTGACAATAAAGTCCGAATCTGTTCAGTTTGTTTTTTGTTTGTAACGATCCCTGATTTATCAGATGATTCAATTGCTGTAAGCCATTCGATTGCTCTTTTCTTATCTCTGACCGTTGAAAACCAATAGAGAGGTTCATGATTAATGGCATAGAATTTTTGAACCATAGCCTCTTCCTTAACAACAGAGTCCTTCTTAACTATTGGTTCCTGAGTAAAACTATTGACTACGAAACAACTTACCAGGAGTAGAGAAAGGAATCCTTTACTGAAGTACAAACTTACTTTGCCGGAAATATAGACCATATTCAATGAGTGTAACCCGTTTGATTTGTTATCAAAGGTGTGCCATTAATGCCCATTAAGTGTTACACAATTATCGTAAAGAGTTACATTATTCACATATCAGATATCAGACAACCCGCTCAAAATCGATGAATCCCTCTTCCACATTAATGTATATCAGACGTGCTTTTAGCTGATGCCCCACTTCCAATCCCCTGAATCCATTGACCAGTTTTCCTTCCACATGAGGATGGAAAAGCCTGATCCAGGTACCTTTGGGTGATGCGCCACTGACGATAGCTTCAAACACTTCGCCAATTCTCGATTCCATAAGCATCGCATTGGCCGACTTTTCAACCAGTCGTTCTACTTTCTTTACATCATCCTCCTTCAAGGTACAATGGTGGGCAATTTCATTCAGTTGTTCAATCGAATAAGGAACTGAATGGCCTGCAATAGCTGATTTGAGCAATCGTTGTGTAACCAGATCAGGGTAACGACGGTTAGGAGCTGTCGAATGGGTATAATCTTTTACGGCCAGACCAAAATGACCTTCGGAAGTAGAGCCGGGAGTTTCCACTACATATTCACCTGCTCCCAGAAGTTTAAGCACACTAAGCGACATATCAACAAAATGTGAAGGATCGTTTTGCTTGATAAACTTCAGATATGCAGAAAGAGATTTAGAGTCAGCCCTTTCGGGCAGTGTAAAACCATGCACGGCAGCCAGTTCAACGATACGGTCCCACCGCTTTGGGGTTTTGACAACTCTCCTCAGGGAAGGAAATTTTTTATCAGACAGATACCGGGCTGTTGATCCGTTTGCAGCAATCATAAAGTCTTCAATTAAACTTTCAGCTCTGTTTTTCTGTTTTATCTTCATTTCGATTAAAACATCTCCGTCAAAGACTGGTCGGGCTTCAATGGTCTCAAATTCCAATGCGCCATGCTCATTGCGCAACTCTTTCATTTTTTGAGCTATCCGGTCTTGTAACTGAATGTTTTCAGCCAGACCGTCAACCTTGGTAATTCCTGAGGGAATTGGACCATCTTTTTCGAGCCAGGCAGCCAGACTCCCATACTGAAGCTTTGCACGATTACAGACTGTAGCGAGATAAACATCAGATTGTTGCACGGAACCATCTTCGCCGATGACCATTTCAACCACAACAGCGCAACGGTCGGCATCAAAGCTTAGCGAGGTAAGATTGGTCGATAATTTTTCAGGAAGCATCGGGAACATTTCAGCTATCGTATAGATTGATGCTGTGTTTTGGCTGGCATGATCATCAATACTGGATTGTTTGACAACCAAAGCATCCACATCAGCAATGGCAATCAGCAACCGTACTTTATTACCAGGCAACTGTTCGGCATACGATAACTGGTCGAGATCAAGCGAATCATCATTATCAACTGAACACCAGAGCAGCTGACGTAAATCCTTGTCTGTTGCAGAGGTATGAGTTGCAGGAAAGGTAATATTCTTTAACTCGTTGATCACGGCAGCCGGGAAATCAGGCACTAATCCCCTTGATATCATTGCCTTTCGTGCAATTTCCTGTAAAGTTATCCGATTGGCTTTATTATTCATAGCAGTTTCTCCTATTTTTAGTTGACGGGGTTCAAAGATAGATTATTCACCTGTTAACTTAAAACTTCACCTTCTTATAAAAGATAGTCTTTGTAATTTCTGCTGCGATAATATAAAACACTACGATGAGCATTAGGAGCAGATAGGTTGTGAAGCTTAAAGGGCTGAAGCCAAAAACAGTTCCAAGCGGAGTGAATGGCAAGATGAGCGTAATAAAAGCAATTGTCAGTGTGGCTATTAACAGGTATTTTCCCGGTTTACTTTTGAAGAAAGGTTTCCGGCTTCGAATAACCAGCACAATGATCGATGCGGAGATCACAGATTCGAGGAACCAACCAGTACGGAACTCCCCCTCTTTGGCGTGGAGAATGAGCAGGAGCAGTCCGAAAGTAAGGTAGTCGAACACTGAACTTACCAGGCCAAAGGTAATCATGAACTTGCGAATAGCCTTGATGTCCCACCGCCGGGGATAATTAATCATCTCCTCATCAACATTGTCGGTGGCAATAGTCATTTCAGGGAAGTCGGTCATTAGATTGGTGAGCAGAATCTGTTTTGGCAACAACGGAAGAAAAGGGATAAACAACGATAATCCTGCCATGCTAAACATGTTCCCAAAATTGGCGCTTGTTGCCATAAATACATATTTGAGTGTATTGGCAAAGGTGGTCCGTCCTTCGCACACTCCTTCAATCAATACACTTAAGTCTTTTTCCAGCAATACGATATCGGCAGCATCCTTGGCTACATCAGCAGCAGTATCTACTGAAATTCCCACATCGGCAGCATGAAGCGCTGATGCATCATTGATCCCATCGCCCATGTATCCTACTACGTTCCCTGCCTTCCGCATGGCAATGATAATTCGTTCTTTCTGATTGGGTTCTATTTCAGCAAACACGCTTACCGTTCCTACTTGTCTGAGCAAAGCGGCATCGCTCATTTGACGCATTTGAGTCCCTGTAAGTATTTTCGTATCCAAAAGCCCCATCTTTTTACTCAAACTGGCTGCAACCAGATGATTATCGCCTGTGATCACTTTGAGCGAAACGCCCAATTTCTTCAGTATTGCAATCGTGTCGGCAATATTGGCCTTGGGGGGGTCAAAAAGGGTGAGAAATCCAAGAAAAGTCATATCCTTCTCATCATCTTTGCTGATAAGCGATTCAGAAGACAGGTTTTTATAGGCAATTCCTAAGGTGCGAAAGCCATCATTGCTGAAAGCTTCAAATTGCTTCTGAATCTGTTTCTCCTCTGTAGTTAACTTAACCACACTACCCTCTTTGGTTTCAACAGTTGAACATACGTCGAGTATATTTGATAGTGCACCTTTGGTCACCATCAGGTATTCATCATCATGTTTAACTGATATGCTCAGACGTTTCCGAAGAAAATCATAGGGAATTTCGTCGTGTTTCTGGTATCCCTTCAGGTCAATCTTTTGAAAGTTAATGATAGCTTCATCAATAGGGTTTGTAAAACCTGTTTCGTACGAAGCATTAAGGTATGCAAAGAGGAATACTTTATCACTTGCTTCTCCATTCAAATCAACCGCTGATTGCACCTTTACAGTTCCTTCGGTCAGGGTGCCGGTTTTATCAGAACAGATTACATTCATGCTTCCAAAGTTTTCGATCGAGGCAAGCCGCTTCACTATGACTTTCTTTTCGGCCATCTTCTTGGCTCCATGTGCCAGATTTATACTGATGATGGCGGGCAATAGCTGTGGCGTTAATCCTACAGCCAGAGCCAGAGAAAAGAGAAAAGCTTCGAGAACAGGCCGCTGCAGGTAAACATTTATAGCAAAAATAAGTACCACCAATACCATGGTCACTTCTCCCAGGAAATACCCGAACCTTCGGATGCCACGTTCGAACTCTGTTTCAGGAGCTTTGAGTTTGAGCCGCTCCGATACTTTCCCAAACTCTGTATTTATTCCGGTAAGTGTAACCAAAACTTTTGCAGTACCGCTAACCACATGAGTACCCATCCAAACCGTATTTGTTCGCTGCGCAAGAGGTGTATCGGCAGGTAATACTGATACTTCTTTTTCAACCGGGAATGTTTCACCGGTAAGCATTGCTTCATCCACAAATATATCTTTCGATTCAAGAATCAGGCAGTCTCCCGGGACAATGTCGCCTGCATTCAGAATAACGATGTCGCCTGGAACAATTTCTTCAATGGCCACTTCTATTTGTTTTCCATCGCGAAGAACTGTCGCTTTTATTTGTACCAGGGCAAGCAGTTTCGCTACCGCATTGGAGGCGCTGTATTCCTGCCAGAATCCAAGAAGGCCGCTTACAATGACGATGCCAAGAATGATGGAAGCATCGACAAAATTGCGCAAAAACAGTGATAAACACGTCGCTGCTAAAAGAATGAGAATAATAGGACTCTTAAACTGACCGACCAAAAGTGCGAATGTCCCCGATTGTTTTTTTTGTTTCAGACTATTGGCGCCATAACTTGCAAGCCTTTTCTTTGCTTCAATGCCTGTCAATCCATCTTTTCCCGATTCAAGTGCCTGAAGCATCTCAGATGTGGAGATGCTCCAAAAATCCTTTTTAAGTTGGTCCATTCTGAAATTTGTTTTTCAAATTCTTATAATCCATATTTTTTGAACATATAGTATTTCGGAAAATCAATCCCGAACGTAAACAGAGCTGATAATCCCAGAATTGTGAGCACTACTATTGGACTTAACGGAGGTATAAGAATTCCGAAAATTGCTACAAGTGCAAACACAATAATAGCTGCTGTACTGGATATAACCAATCCTTTGCCAGGAAGAGATGACCAGAAATGTCTTCTTTCCCTGACGATTAACACCCTGAATTGACTGTTAAATATAAGACTCAGCATGACGAGCGTAGTTAATTCATTCCATTGTAAATGAAAATAATATTTACCTGCCAGGATTACAATAATGTCAGCCAAAACATAGGACAGCGCAGGAATAAGAGATGCGAGAATATTATTTTTTACATTCCACTGGTTCGGATTACTTGTATGTTTCACGTTGTCGGTTGCTAAAGACATGGTCACAAAATCATTTGCAAACACTAAATATGACACTCCAAGAAGAGTAAGTAAAATATCATGCAACCAGAAAAAACCTATGGTAAGTAAAACTACAAATTCGATCACCTTGGCAACCTTATTAATGACCCATGTCAACATTCGCTGATAGGTTTGCCTGCTTATGGTTATGGTGTCAATTATTACGCCTATACCGGCTTCGGTCAGAACTACACTTGCGGCAGCCTTTGCCACATCAGTGGAATTGCTAACTGCAATACCCATCTCTGCTTGTTTCAGGGCAGGCGCATCATTTACCCCATCACCGGTCATTCCAACCGTATGCCCACCTGATTGCAAAAGTTTCACAATCTTATATTTGTCTTCGGGATATATTTCTGCAAACCCATCACATTCACGTACAGCCTTTAATTGTTGCTTTGTGCTAAGATCTTTGATATCCGCCATTCGGATAATGTTAACCCCAATGCCAATCTGACTGGAAATTTCTTTTGCGATATCTATGCTGTCTCCGGTAAGCATCAAAGGTTTTATACCCAGTTTCTTTGCCCGGTCTATCATATCTTTTGAATCTGGCCGGGGTGGATCTGCAAGCGGCAGCATTCCTACCAGTTGAAGGTTATTCAAATCATCTCCCTCCGAACGGGCAACAGCGATCGTTCTGTACCCTTTTTTCGAAAATCCATCTATCGTTTGATTCACTTCCTCTATTGTCGCTTTATCTGTGCCTTTGCAGAGTGACAGAATTACCTGTGCTGCACCTTTAACGGTTCTGAACTGCTTTCCACCGGTTTCAATGGTGGCCTCTGTTCTCTTTACCGACGGGTCAAAAGGAGTATAGGAAACCTGCTTGAAATCGTCAAATTTCACACCCGATAGGGCAGCATACTCAATAATTGCCAGATCAATCAGGTCCATTCCTTCCGAACGGGAGGTGAGGGAAGCTATTCTCAGCACATCTTCTTTCTGATTTCCGAAAAAAGGAATGCTGTCAACAACCGATAACTTATTTTGCGTTATTGTACCTGTTTTGTCAAAACAAATAATATCGATGGAGGCAGCATCTTCAACAGACTCAAGACGGGTTACCAATGCCCCTTTTCTGGCCAACTCTGTTGCGCCAACTGACTGTACAATGGTGAGAACTGCCGGAAGAGCCACCGGGATAGCTCCCAAAAGGAAAATAATAACAAAGGTCAATATCATTAAAATGCTGATGTGCATCAGGAAAGCAGAACCTGTGACTAACACAGAGGCGGCTATACCCAGATACATCATGTATTTTACCACCGCCATCATCACTTCCTGTTGATGTGATTTTGGCTTAGCGATTTTTACCAGCTCGGCTGTTTTGCCAAAATAAGTATTGGCACCGGTGTTGATAACTACACAGGTAGCTTCTCCCCTTCTTACGATTGAACCAGAGTAGATAATGTCAGCCGGATGAGTTTCTGAAGGCAGTGATTCACCGGTAAGCGCTGATTGATCAACTGATAGCTCACCGGTTATAATCATGGCATCAGCAGGAATGATATCCCCCAGTTTTACGGAAATACTGTCGCCAACTACTATCCCTTTAGCATCCTCTTTTGACCATTTTTTATTCCTCAGGACTTTTGCTTTAATGGCTAATTTCTTCTTTAAAAGTGCCATCACATTTTGTGAATTGCTTGAATGCAGTTGTCCGATGATGGCATTCATAGTGAGCAGCACAAAGATGATCACCCCTTCCATAAAATGACTTAATACAAAGGAAAGACCCAGAGCCAGTTCCAGCAACCAGGGCATAGGCCCCCAATAGCGAAGCAGAAATTCAAGCAAAGGGTTTGTTTTCTTTTCTACTATTTCGTTAGTCCCGAATTTATCAAGGCGTTTCTTAACTTCAGCATCCGACAGTCCATCTCCTGTTGTCTCCAGAAGTTTATAGGTCTCTTCTACGGAGATGTCTTTGTATTCGGAGGTTGCTCTAACTTTTAAATCCATTTTTATAGTTGCATTAAGTACTATAAAACAGATAAATAAACAAGAAGTTTACCCTGTCATGACAAATAATGTCAATAGAATTTCTGTTATAGTAATAAAAACATAAAATATACTATCTCTATTAAATAGTATAGCAGAAATCTTTAATCATTTTACCTTTTATCTTGCTCTTTTCTATCATTCTGTTGCTGTTGCTGTTGGCCCTGATTATTATTTGCCGGAGGTGCAGTCCTTGGCTGTTGTACAGGCTGCGCTTTAGTGTTATTCTGTGGTCGGGCATTTGGTTGTTGTTGCTGTTTTTGCTGCTGTGGCTGCGCCTGTTGTTGTTGACGCTGTTGTTGCGGCTGCGGCTGTGCCTGTTGTTGACGCTGTTGCGACTGCGGCCTTTGCTGTTGATTATTGCTGGCTGGAACTGCATTCCTTGGCTGTTGTACAGGCTGAGCCTTCGTATTATTCTGCGGCCTTGCATTTTGTTGTTGCCGTTGATTATTATTTGCCGGAGTTGCAGTCCTAGGCTGTTGTGGTGGCTTTACATTAGTATTATTTTGCGGCCTCGCTGTATTTGGTTGCTGTTGCCTTACCGTATTATTAGACGGAGTCGCAGTCCTCGGTTGTTGTGCAGGCTGGGCCTTTATAGTACTGTTGTTCTGCGGACTTACATTCCTTGGTTGTGTAGTCGCATTTCGCATAGCGGGTTGTTTCACATCCTTTTGGTTGGTAATTCTGGATGGTTTATTTTCCTTACTGCTATTCTTATTTACCTGCGGCCTGTATATCTGTAACGTGCCATTATTCATCTGCTGCCCCGGTCTGCTGTTTTCGCGAATAGCTACAGGATTAATCGTTCGTCCGGTAACTCTTTGAACGTCGGCTCTTGCGGGTCCTGTAACATAGGTCGTATGCCGGCTATTATCAATATAGGTTGTATTAATTACAGTAGAATTTCGAACAATCCGATTGCGGTCAGTTTGGTTGACGTAGTAATGATTAATGTTAGACCTTTCAAAATCCTGATCCCTTACAAACACCCAGTGGTCGTTATAACTATTGTACGAACTGCCAAAACTTAGACTGAGACTAACACCAGGCTCCATTGGTTCCCATCCATAATAGCCATCTGCTCTTCTCCAGTTTACCCATGAAGGACCCCATTCAGTATCGGGAACCCAGAACCAACCATAAGAATTATCGCGATCCCAACGACCATAATGGAAAGGCGCCCATCCCCAATCGTAATATGACACCCAGGTCCAGCCGTAATCAGTTAAAACCCAGTGGCCATCTGTTGAATATGGGACAAAACCTTCTCCAACATCGGGAATCCAGACATAGCCATACCTTGAATCTTGAATCCATTGACCGTATGGACTTAACTGATCATAGAAAACCTGAAAACTAACATTAGCATGCTGTGCTGATGAATGTTTTGGAAACAGTAACGAAGATGTAATCAGTACAAGTAATAAGACTAAACTCTTGATGCTTCTTTTCATGATGTTTGTAATTAGTTAATCTGATCTTCCTGAAATGCAAATCCTTAACTGACTTATGTTTTGAACCAAGGTGCATTTCAATTTGTATAAAGGTACTGGCAGACCTTGTCTGTCATGTTACACAATTTCACGAAAGAGTTACATCTTTCACATGTTTGGGGTATTGCCCCTCGTTTACGCTATCGCTCAAACGAGGGACAGTGTGGAGTCCTATTTATTAGGTTTAGTTTTAATATTAATCAATTGTCACTTTTATATAAATTCTTTCCCAAAAATTTGGAGCATATACTATTATATCATCACTTGTGTAAGGAATGTTATCTGCACCTGCATAAATTTGGATTAAGTTCTCATTGTCGAAACCAATTGTAGTAATTATTGTTTCTGTTTCTCCATATACAGGGGGCTTTAGCGTCCATTCATTAAATTTATTACTCCATACAAAAGGGACGTTCATATCTGCACTTGTTCCCAGGTGAAGTGAAGATGGGTACTGGGGTGAAGGTCCAGTTGAGTACAGAGTAGTTTTATCAATCATTCCAAAATAAAAACCTATAGGCCCATTGAATGGTGAAATGTCAGCAGTTGGTGAAGATTCGGGTTCCAAACGTCTTCCAGTAAGAGGGTACATATCAACAGTTAGAATATTTCCATTTTTCACCAAATCGCTTGAGTATTGATAATGCGAATATTGACCATTAAACTGAGATAAATTAACACCGTTATATTGAACAGGCAATTCGATTGACTGTCTAATATCATATAGATTAATTTGTAATAATTTAAAAATAGCATCCGCTGTATAGCATCCCACCCCAATTCCATCACTATTGTTTTTTTCCATTGGACCAGCTAAACTTGGTGTTAAAGTTATTTCAGCATTGTTGGAAAAATCAGCAAAACGAATATTGTCTTCCATGGATTTTGGGTGTATTAAATCCATGAATGCAGAGGGGCTATTGTGATCATTGGTAGTTCCATAAATTCGTATCAAGTCAAACTCACCTATAAAACTACTTGGTGTTACACTTGTAATATAATCTCCAAATTGAGTATAATGGAGTTCATCTGCAAGACCTTTACTTGCTTTCAGATTCAGTTCTTTTGAAGATGTGTATTTCATCTTAAAATCAAGGTTTCCATACTTATCCTTGTTACATCCTGCGAAAAGTACGAAGGTCAAAAAAATAATTGCTATTGTTCTCATTTTATTTTGTATTTATTATTTATGTCAAATGGAAACTATCGTTTTTAAAAATTAAACCTAACTTCTTGGCACACTACACGCAGAGGCGGATTACGGGTCCCGAATCCTCGGGATCAAGCCGGTAAGCTTCCTGAGCGGAAAGGTACATATCGAAAACCAATGCTGCCGGATTTGTAGCTGATGTTATATGCTGCCAATCTTATCTTTGAATGATCAGCTTCTGATTTTCACTCCATCCGTTTGATTTGATTTCTACCATATAAATTCCGTTGCTTAATTCTCCGATATTAATTTGTTGCTGATTTTGTCGAAGTGTTTCAGAACTAACTAATTCACCAGTTACGTTATAAATATTCAATGTCAAATCTGCATTATTTCTATTGCCAAAATTCAATGTAAGAATGTCAGATGCAGGATTGGGATACAGATTGAATAAAGTGTTTTTAACAGTCTGTTCAGATACAGAAGTAATAAGCTTGTCAAAATTCAAATTGTCAACATACAGTACTGAATTGCCATGAGGCATAGAAGAAGCATCTGCAGCTGCATAAGAGGCAAGATAAATATGTCCGCTATCAGCAGCTGCATAAGTAGGAAAAGAAATATTAAAAGAAGTCCAATCTGATGTAGGTATATTACTGATAAATATTTGGTCATGAGCAAAAACTCTAACCCCGTTTAAATATAATCCTATAACGATAGACATAGTATCGCCATTTTGAGGAGCAAACTTATAATAACCCGTTAAGCTGGTTGGGTGACCTGTTATCGGAAATGTTGGATGAGGATCAAGTGTATCCCCGGTCATTACAACTCCTCTTCCAGAAAAATTTGGCAAAAGTGAGGTGTTATTCTCAATTCTTACAGAATAATTACCTACAGTTGCTGGATAATGGTCTGTTGACTTTGTTACAGAATAAAACGAACCTGTTGAAAAAGAATTTGTAGATGCCCAGCCCGTTGGGTCTTCATAACCGCCTACTGTTGTCCAATCTTCAAACCCACTATTGGGGATTTGTGCATTTGTCTTAATTGTCATTACAATTAAAACCGTCAAGATAAATGTACTTTTTTTCATTTTATTTTTGTCAGTGTTTATGGTGCTGACTTCGCACTTTTTAATTGTACTTAATTACCTCTGAATTATTAGTTTTTGTTTCCCATTCCATTCTTTGGATTTGATTTCAACCATATAAATTCCGTTGCTTAAATCACTAATATTAATTTGTTGCTGATTTTGTCGAAGTGTTTCAGAACTAACTAATTCACCAGTTACGTTATAAATGTTCAATGTAAAGTCTGCGTTGATTGTGTTATCAATATTCAACGTAACAATATCAGAAGCAGGATTGGGATATAAATTGAATAAAGTCTTTTTGGCAGGCTGTTCCTGTACTGAAGTAATAAGATTATCAAAATTCAAATTATCCACATAAACAACAGAGTTACCTCGTGGTCTACAAATATAATCACTCAAATTAGAGGAATGAATCAAATTAGAGGTAGAAATAACAATACTGCCGGAATTGGCAGAAGTATAAATAGAAAGAGGAATATTAAAAGAAGTCCAATTTGATATAGTAGATGTTTGGTAAAATTGTCCTAAAGAAACACTGCTTCCATTTAAATATAGTTGTATTTGAATAAACATGGAATCATTATTTTGTGGAAGAAATTTATAATAACCTGTGAAACTTGTAGGATGACCTATTATTGAAAAAGCAGGTTGAGGGTCCCCCGCTGGCACTGTCATTACAAATGCACATGCATTATTAAATGAAGTGTCACACTCAATTTTTGCGGAATAGTTACCCACAGAAATCGGAAAATGGTCAGTTGATCGCGTAACTGTATACATTCCTGATGAATTAGTGGTTGCCCAACCCTGAGGTTCCATATAACTGGGAAAAGTATTCCAATTTTCAAATCCACTATTTGGAATTTGAGCATATACTTTAATTGTCATTGCAATTAAAACTGTCAAGATAATTGTAAATTTTTTCATATTATTTTTGTCAGTGTTTATTGTGCTGACTTCGCACTTTTTAATTGTACTTAATTACCTCTGAATTATTAACTTTTGTTTTTCACTCCATCCGTTGGATTTGATTTCTACCATATAAATTCCGTTGCTTAATTCTCCGATATTAATTTGTTGCTGATTTTGTCGAAGTGTTTCAGAACTAATTAATTCACCAGTTACGTTATAAATATTCAATGTCAAATCTGCATTATTTCTATTGTCAAAATTCAATGTAAGAATGTCAGTAGCAGGATTTGGATAAACGAAAATATTTTCTTTAGCCATTTCTGCAACGCCCGAGGTTCCTGAAGGGTCGTATTCCCAGAAATCATGATGGAAAGTAGTGCCATCACTTTCTATTCCAATGTATCCTTTGTTGCCGATGGAAAAACCCAAGGCCACGCCTCCTGAATTTCCTGCATAGTCAGCTTTCTTTGTCCAGGCATTAGTCGATTGGTCCCATTCCCAGAAGTCATTGAAAGCTTTCATTGTTGAGTAATCAACTCCCATTCCTATATATCCTTTTGTCCCGATGGAAAAACCCACGGCAAAGCCTCCTGAATTTCCTGGATAGTCGGCTTTCTTTGTCCAGACATTAGTCGATTGATCCCATTCCCAGAAATCCTTTTCGGCAACGTCATTACCTCCAATGACATCTTCACCTATTCCTATATATCCTTTAGTGCCGATGGAGAAGCCAACAGCAACCATTCTTGGGCCTCCTCCAAAGTCAGCTTTCTGTGTCCATACATTTGTTGCCTGATCCCATTCCCAGAAATCCTTGCAATAATTTTCACCGCCACCATTTAAATCCAAGTTTCCAGTTCCAATATATCCTTTGGTGCCAATAGAAAAGCCTGCAGCCCCGTCTCTCGCGACTGCTCCGGGAAGGGTTGCTTTCTGTGTCCAGATATTTGTTTCAGAATTATATTCCCAAAAATCATTTGTAAAACCGCCGCTACCATATTTAGATCCTGTTCCAACGTATCCTTTTGTCCCGATAGAAAAGCCCACGGCCATGCCTCCTGAATTTCCCGGATAGTCGGCTTTCTTTGTCCAGACATTAGTCGATTGATCCCATTCCCAGAAATCCTTAAAGCCAGAGTGCATCTCGTAAGTCGTATCGCCTATTCCTATATATGCTTTAGTGCCGATGGAAAAACACACTGCACCCCATCTTCCCATCCCTGGAAAGTCAGCCTTTTGTGTCCAGTTACCCTGTGCGAAAGAAAAAGCTGGTAAGGAAAAGGTTCCAATTAGTAAAAATAAAACTACAAGAAGTAAATTTTTTGTTTTCATTTTTTTGTCGTCAGTGATTATAGTGATGACTCCGCACTTTTTTTGATAAAGTTAATCTCGTGTCGTTTTTATTGGTTGCATATAACTTGAAAATATCACCATAAACCAGGTATTTTTACTTGAGTAGAACAATTGATTCAAAAAGTAGAAACTTTTAAGTATCACCAAATGTAAAGTATTTTTTTGAAGATATAACTATGTTTTACGATTTTATTTTAATTGGATTTTATCTGATTTTCTGGGGTTTGGAATAGTTACTGATGAAAGGGTTCTGTTTAAAAAAGCGACATAAAAGAAGGCCTTTCGGCCTTTTGATTTAGAAGGGAAGATCATCTTCAGCAGGCTGATTCTTCTTTTTACCATCCTTTTTTTGTTTGGAAGGCTCACGGTCTTTGGCAGGTTCGCTCTGTTCTTTGGTCTGGTAGTAATAGGTGTGGGTTCGGTTGAATTTGTCGGGGCTTTTCATTAAAATATCTTCTTAAAAAATTAACCCCAAACAAAAATATCATTGATAAATCCGTAATGTTGCCCGGGATGTAGTTCAACAGGGTCTAATGTCGAACCTTTTAATATCCTTTAATCGGAGTACGATCAATGCGTTGATTCAAGTAGTCGTTCTTTGTAAACAAATTTTTATCTTTAACCTACAAATGAGTTCATGCCGTAGTCAGAAGTAATGAAGCAGCAATGAACTCATCTACTTAGTACACCAATTATCACTCCATTCAGAAATTTTTCAGTAAAGCGCTTTACCTATAACCTCACGGTTATACCTATACGGAATATATCCTGGTTGGGTTTGCGTCGTGTTTGCGTCGTATAATTTGATTTTTAATTGATTTCTATCTGTATTTAAATCCATCTTACAACACAGATACAACACAGATAGAAGACAGATGATAAGAAGAGAACCCCTCCCAAACCCCTCCCAAACCCTATCCAAACCCGGCCATGCTTATACAGGCATTAAATAGTTTAATATGCTCGCCGCATAAACATAAATCTCAATTTTTGAAAAAGTCGTATTTTTCTTTACATTTGATGTAAAAAATTATGAAAGCAATTTGTATTGAAGAATGTGAGGTTTCTTTAAAGGATAAATATGGTGCTATAGTAGCAACAGTTAAATTTTTAGAAAATAAAGAATATGAATATGAGGTATGTAATATTAATGCATATCAATATTATTCAATTGAACATCCTGATAAGAAAAGAAGAACGATAAATTGTGAATTTGATGTATTTAGTAGATACTTCAAAGACAATAAGACTATAACGAGCAAAGGATAAAGACTAATTTATTATGTGATACTAAACTAATCCCTTGCCAGCGCTTCGATGGGGTCAAGTTGTGCCGCTTTTTTTGCAGGAAGATATCCAAAGATGATACCTGTCAGAAAAGCAAATCCAAAGGCAATTAATATAGGTGGAATGGTGAAGATAACCCGCCATCCTGCAAGTGATGAAACAGCTAATCCGCTGCCAATTCCAAAGAATACGCCTACCAATCCGCCAAGAAAGCAGACCATCACGGCCTCTGTAAGAAACTGGAATAATACATCGAATCCGCGTGCTCCAATGGCCATGCGAATGCCTATTTCACGGGTACGTTCGGTAACAGAGACCAGCATAGTTAACCCAAAGATCACGAATATATATTTTCCCACTAAAATAAAGGCAACTACAATGATAAAAGCTACAATGTTAGCCGTTTTAGCAATTCATTTCTTTTTTCTTTCATCGATTCCTTCCGTTAATTTAACGAAAATAGGAATATTGACCAGTGGATTCATAATGGCAAAAAATGCCATAAATACGGTTAATGAGTAGCTCCAATAGTTTTCCATCCAATGCATTTATCTCGGTTTAATGTATTTTTTTAAAACGGATACCCGATTGCCACATTCAACACCAGATTATCTTTTCTCCACGCTGAACTTCCGAAGTCGATCTGATTCATCACCCATCGCTTATTTTCGTCCAGCCAGGGTTTCCGTAGCGGAAAGGCTAAATCAAATCGTAGAATGAAAAAGGAGACATCAACTCTTAAGCCCACACCTGTACCAACAGCCATCTGGTCCATGAATTTGGAAAAGTAAAACGGGCTTCCCAGATTGGAAGGGTTTGATTTTTGAAGCCAGACATTCCCGGCATCGACAAAGAGGGCTCCTTTAAAGAAACTGTAAATATTAAATCGGTATTCAACATTTGTTTCCAGTTTGATATCACCACCCAATTGTAATATTCCAAGCGTATCGTTTTTCTGGTTATAAGTACCCGGTCCGACGGAATTAATTTGAAAAGCGCGAAGACTATTTGGTCCGCCGCTAAAGAACTCTTTGCTGTAGGGCAGAATTGCCGAGTTCCCAAATGGTTTTGCTACACCGGCAAAAACGCGCATTGCCAATTTGTTTTTGTTTTTAAAATTCAGGAAGGCACGGCCATCAATACTAAGTTTGGAATATTGTGAAAAGATGGAACCAAACACTCTGGACTGATTACCTGGTGTTGGTTCTTCGCCTTCAATCCTTTTTGCAATATAAAAGGAAGTTCCTGCCAGTTCAGATATTAAATGGAAATAGTACTGCATCTTTTTCGCAGCCATCATCTGCTCATTATAAGTAAACGAATAACTTCCGCCCGCAATAAATTGTTCTTCATAGCTTTTTTTCAGAAAAGGATTTGCCTTAAGCAATGCTTTAAAAGCAACTGATTGATTTGACACAGTGGTAAAACTCACATCTATCGGGTTTAATTCGTGTTCCTTCCGAATGTTTTCTTTCCATTTATAACCATAAACGAAGCGTAAGGTATTCATGTCAAAATAATTGACACGTTTCATATAGTTATAGGATAGCAGGATATGAGTTGTTGGAATATATAGGCTATTGGTCTGCCTGATTTTAAATGGTGTGATAAAGCGGGGAAAAGTCAGCTCAATTTGTGGATTATAGGAATAGGAATAATAATTTTTTTCAGCGCCACTTAATTGTGCCTCGAATGATCCTGCCAGATTGAGGTTTAGTAATTCGGCGCCGTTAAAGGCGTTTCTATTCAGAACACTTAAGCTCATTTTGGGTCCGGTGTAATTATTCGACTTAGAAACCATGTCAACTTCAGCCCTGAAGGTATGTTTCGGCATGGGGGTCATCAGAATGTTAACATCCAGTAGTCCCGAACCAGGAGTAGTGTTTTCAACAAAGTTAATCTGGACTAATTTGAAGTTTCCCATCGACATCAATCTGTTCAGGGTGATGATGTGGTTCTCGCGTGAAAAGATTTCGTTTTTCCTTAAATATATCGATTTCGCAAGCACTTTAGGCCTGATGGTCATTCTTTCTTCCTTCCCGTAAAATACCATATTCTTAAACATGATGGTATCTTTGGTTGTGTCAATGCGTCTCGCATTTAAAGAATAGTTCTGATTGATATACACATTGTTGATGCGAAACACGGTCAATGCATTGGCAGGGATACTGTCTTTTAAGGTCAATTTGAATGTGACATCATGATTTACATTTGAAGTGTCGGCTTTAAAAAGCAAATATTCGGGATTGAAGTAAAAGTACCCGTTGTTTTTCAGAGTAGCATCGATTCGTATCCGTTCGTTTTTTAAGTCGTCCAGACTATAATCCTGACCGGGTTTAATCAATGATTTATCTTTTACCTTAAGTATCAGGTGACTTAAACTATCGTCTGAAATAGCATACATCAAAGCCTTGACCACATAAGGCTTATGGACATGACTGGTATAGATTACTTTGGCGGTGCGCTTCTTTTCCACGATTTTGGATTCGGTATAGCTTTTAAATATTCCAATATTAAAAAGCTTGGAATCGATTACGGCACGTGTAACTCCGGGTTTCACACTACTCAGCAAAACAGGAGGTTCTCCCTTCTTTTTGAACCACTTTGCCAATTTAGTTTTAGGCTTTTCTCCTGCTATATTATACAACCACAATTTAGGACGATTACCCAGATAAACTTTATTCGGCACAGGACGTACAGCCAATTCCGCAGTGGTTTTAACCAGTCCTTTGTTTATCTTATCCGATGATACCAATTTAATTTCCGCACCCGTGTACAGCTTTTCACCTTTGGGTAAATGCCTTGTACCTGTACATGCTGCCAGAATAAGGCAAACAAGCATCAGGAAAAAACTATTTTGTATCGATCTTGTCATTACTTTTTGATTTATTCGATGAATCAATTCCTTTTTTCTTCGTTTTGAATATTCTGCTCCACAGATTGAAATCGCGTACAAATACAACACCTGCTCCTGTCTCAACCAATTGTCCTTCAATGGCTCCTTCATATTGGTTATGCCTGAATCCTTTAAGCAGGAAACGCCCGTCTTCGGTCAGTTTATATTCGACTGTCACATCGCTGGTAATATTACTTGCTGAATTTTGTTGCGCCCTGGCTCCCTCAACATCTACTGCCCCACCAAGCTGAACGGATAATCGTTCATTAAAGAGTTGTTTCTTCACTCCAACTTCCACTTGTGTGCGCCCTTTTGCCGTGCCCGACTGATAATCGTCATACGATTGAATATCAAAATTCAACTCCATTCCGGGTAACATTTTTGAGCTTAGCTGATTTAATTGAGCAGATAAGAATTTGCCTACAGTCGAACGGATTAAGGTTGATGTTCCTCCTGCCGATTCGGTTTGAAAAGGATTCTCCTGAACAAACCGGCCCAATACCAGTAAGGCAAAAACCTGTTTGTTCAATGCTGATTCATCTTCATTGAGCATGCTCAGTTTTTGATTGACAGCTCCGCCCAGGATCCCTTTATCCTCAGGCGCTAATTGTATTGCAAAACTAATTACAGGATGTAAAATCTGTCCCCGAAGTTTCAGAACTACCAGAAAGGGATAGCGTTGTTTATAACCGCCTTTATCCACGTCGCTTAAACCTGATATCTGATCAGCTACCAGATCATAGGGTGCTGCCCTCACCGAATAGCTTGCATCGATGGATATCTCAGCCTCCAATGGATCACCATTCCAGATGATGGTACTCCCGGCATTAATATCGAATTTCTTTTTAATGACTGATTCCAACGACACCAGGTAACTGCCTTCATTTAAATTATAAGCGCCGGTAAGACTCATTTTCCCGCTTTGGTCCATGGTAAAACTCAATGCAGCCTCACCTTTTACCACCAGTGAGTCAGTCGAAGCGGGATCCATCAGTAGACGAAGGGTTGCTTCCTTGTCAATTTCAATAATCGAAGACAGATCAAAACCCGTCATACCTGTTACCTGACCTCCCTTTTTCTCTCCCCGGAGAAGAATCGGATTGAGCTTTAATGAGTTGTCAAATTCAACCACATTCTCTCCTTTGTCTGTGGTTAACTGGTCTTCAGGTACCGAAAAGGTAAAGTTAGAACCTTTTTTCATTTTTACCTTTGCACTCACTATAGGTAATTTCATCGGTCCGTTTACATTGATCTTGCTGTCAATAACCATCCTCCCATAGAACTCTTTGTTATCCTTTAAAGAAGTGTTGAATAATAGAAAATCCTTGCTATTGACCTGTAAAGCAAAAATGAAATCGGAGAAATGTTTCATCAGAACCGACCCGTCAATTGTTGCAGCATGCTTATTGGCATCCAGCATGGTAAAGGAATTGAAATAAACACCGTCTTTTTTCAGTTGAATCGTTTCATGCTTTAATTCCAGCTTGTTGTTCAAAAAGGCAGGTTTGATAATCGCATTGTTGAAAACCAGTTCGCCGGTAATATCAGGTGCAGCCGTATTCCCTTCAATTGAAAGATTTCCTGTAAGCGTTCCTGATGCTTCTTTCAGTTGACCCATTGAAAGGGCCTGAACGGTTTTCATTGAAAGGGCCTGAATATTTGTTTTTATGCTGATTGAATTATCCCCCCCATTCGGGACAAAGAATCCATTCGCCGTCAGATTATTATCAGCGCCTGATAGTTTTGCCTCAAGATTGAATTTTTCATAGGTCGGGTTTTCTGCCTTCACGGTTAAATCCCCGATGGGAACTTCATTGACAACAAGCTGACTGATCTTTGCATCAGCCACTAAACCATACGAATTATTAACCCGTTTCAGCAGTATATTCCCATCCACATTTCCTGTCACCAGGCTGGTATCTTTTTCTACAATCCGTGCAACGTCGTCAATCCTGAAGTTTTTTATAGCAATGTTCAGGTCGTCATTGAACTGATCATGTACCGAAGCAATATTAATCTGCCGTTCAGCATGATTAATAAAAAGATGGTGGATCAAAAATCCCTGTTTCCCAAATTCAATGTAATTGTCTGAGGCAATGTCCCAGCGTTTATTGGCCAGGTAAAACTCTTTCGGATCAAGTGTAAGCTTGTAATTCTCTTTATCCCTGATAATCTGCGACTGAATCTGAAGCTTCTTATTCTTGCCATCGACTGAAGAGATATTCGCAACAATTTTGTTGTCTGCGAGTTTTCCATCCAGCAAAAAATTAGTAATTTCGATTTGTGAGTTTGCAATAGTACCCGTTGAAATTTTATAGTTCAATGCCTTATTATCCGAATTTACATCTACCGTTAAGTCATTAATTTCAGTGGTTCCGTAAACAATTCTTTTTACAATGGCATTCACTTTCAGGCTGTTTTTCTCACTATCAAAACTTCCCTGTATGATTCCCGGTTCAAATTCCTTGAGCTGTGGGAAAAGGACATCCGAAAGAATTGGGTGATTATGCAGTTGTATCTCGAAACTAAATTTAGACCCCGAGGACTCGGGGCTTTTCTGTAACTGCTTAATCGAATCAGAAAAGGGGAAATAAGTATTACTAAATTGGTTTAGTAATGCAGGCAATGCTGTAGGCGAAACAGTTCCCGAATATTTGATGCCGATCAACGCACTGCTGATATTCAGTTCACTTTTTTTCGGTTCGTTCACTGTGGCTGATAGAAAAGAATCAAGCACATATTTCTTTCCATTGCTGGCAACGATAATATTGGTGATTCCTACCGTCCCATTCATCTGACTGACCGTTCCACCTTTTAAATCGGCAGCCGCGACAAAGGCTATGCGTGCATCCTTTTTAGTGAATTTGAGCTTTTGAAAGTCTGCGCCCTTCACATTCAACTTAAACTTATAGCGTTCCAGATCGGGATTCATGTTTACCAGTCCGTCGAAATCGAATACGGCGTTTTCATCATTGAGACTTATTTTTCCTTCAAATTCCTTACCCGTAACCGTTCCATCCATTTGAAGCTTGTGATAAGTATATCTGTTCAGGTGAATCTGAGTTACGTCAGCCTTGATTTTTGCCTTGATCGTATTCATGTCCAGCCCCTGTCCTATTGCTTCCGCGGTTAAAGTTACAGGGCCATACAGAAGGGTATCCTTTAGCAAACGGCCCAAATCAAGACCATTCATGCTTGCTTTTCCATCGAAATGTTCAGTCGGATCGATGGATGCAGTCAGATTTGCGTCTCCAAAACTGCTGGTCATATTTGCAGTTGACTCAAATGATTTCAGCTTTCCTTTAAAAACAACCTGCATACTGAGATTTTCAGGAAGATCAATACTTTTTGGAATATAGGATTCAGCCATCATGACGATGTCCGTCTTGCCTGAAGTCATTCTCAGATTGGGAAAGTCATAATATGCAGTTTCAATATTGGGTAATCCTTTGATGATAAAATCTGTTTCTATTGTCGTATTTACCCCTGTTTTAATTGCAAGGTTTTTAGCGCTAAGATTATTCATGGGTCCGTTGATTACTCCTGAAGCGGTGGTAATCATTGAGGCATTTTTAAAGAAGGGCTGGGCAATGAGATCTTGTTTAAAATAGAGCAAATCAGAGTTCCTGAAGCTTAAATTTCTCAGGTTTAAGTTCACGTTGGTGAATTGCAGGGAATCCGTTAAAAGGGCTAATGAAGTAAATTGCAGACTCAGATCTGCATCAACCAAAGAGTTGTTGGTACTGATTTTTGTATTCTTTGCTGTAATTGAATGCTGATCCATACTGAAATCAGATTCAAGCCGCTTGATTGCAAAGTTATTCTGGTCGATAGCGTTGAATTTCTTTACTGAAACCTTGGTCAGATCTGTTGAATATGAAAAGTTTGTCGCATCAAGATTTATATTGCTGAAAGTGACATGACCGGGATCAAAGACGCCTTTCAATTCAGCCTTGTTTCCGGCTTTGTAAGCAACCGAATCATCCTGCATGTCAATTTGGTTAAGCATCACCTTCCAGTTGCTTCCTGAAGCTGTAACTGTTCCGTTTGAAGCTGATTCAGGCGCAAAGGTGTGGTATTGAATTTTACTCTGATCCAAGTAGACTGATTCGGACATCAGCAACTGTTTTTGCAAGTCGATAGAAACATTTTCAATTTTACTTTGTCCGATTATCGAAACGACTGACAGATAATTAACGGAATCGATGTAACTGACCGTGGAATTGCTCAGCTGGATTGTTCTTGCTGCAATTTTAGGCGAAACTTTTCCTGATTTAGTATTCTGAATATTTGCTGACTGAGTTGCTTTAACAGTTGCCGTTAAACCTTCAGCAACCAGGTCGAACACCGAATATAAAGGTTTTCCGGGAGCGATTTCATCGATATTAAATTCAGCTTTATTCAACCCTGCATATACATTCATTCCCGAATATTCATCATCGTAACGAAACCTGATGTTTTTCAAACTCACCTGATCGATGCTAAAGGTCCATTTGGAGGATGTTTGCGGGGCAGTTGTTGCTTGTTTTGTGCTATTGCTAAATGCAGTAATCAAAAAATTGTAGTTGAACAGCGAGTCTGTTTTGGTGCTGTGAAGATTCAGGCTGGCATCGTCCAGGGCAAGTGAATTGACGACTATCTTACTTTTCAACAGGTAGTAAAGGGCAATATTTACTTTTGCCTTGCTGGCATAGATTAAAGTATCTTTATTCCGATCTTCCAGGTATATACCTTCAACAACCACAGATTTGGGGAATGAAATGCTGACACGTCTGATCTCAACTTTTGTATGCGTTTTTTTACTGACATAAGTGGTGGCAAAATGAACGATCCGTGTTTGAATCGAAGGAATTTGGATAATGACAGCGATCAGTATGAATATAATCACACCGATACTGACTATCCAGATGAAAGTCTTTAATATCTTTTTAAAAACAGAAGCCCCTTTCATCAATTAATTATATATGATTTAATCCTTTAGCTATTAGTATGTAAGCAACTTTCAATCACGGATATAAAGTTTTTGGCATGCATTGATTCTGTTTCGCTTATTTCTTCATTCGCTCCAGTATATTGTGTGCGGCTGGTGAAATACTTTCAGGAACAGATCCCGTTTCGAGTGCTGTCCGAAGGATATCTAAAAGATCGTTGAATCCTTCTGCTTTTTGCTTCCGAAGGATATGATGGGCTCCGTGTTGCAGAAGTACTGACTCTGATCCATGGCTGACCAATGCCCGTAAAAGTTCAGGCCAGGCAGCTTTCCTGAATTTCTCCAGGGATTTTGCAGCCAGCCAGGCCACATCACTCTCAGGGTCTTCCAGCGCTTTGACCAAGGTGGGTATCGATTTTAAATCGCTAATTTCACTGAGCGCTTTGGCAGCTTCCCAGCGAGCCTTGTATATTTTCGAATTTTCAAGCACCAAAGACAATGGCAAAACTGCTTTTTTTCCTATGGTTACCAATGATTTTCGCGCTCTCGTGCGTACTTTATCATCTTCGTTTTCCAAAAGCATAACTAAAGATTGAGGACTTATTCCGTTTTGGGTTTGTTCGTACATCGTTTTGTTTTTTATTGAAATCAAAATTTATTCCAATGTAAATATGGCTTTGTTGAGTTCATAAAGTATTATATAATTTCAGGTAAAAATTACATGATTCACATGTTTAAACAGAAGAAATTATTTTTTACTGATGTCACTTTCATAAAGGCGAAGCCTGTTTTTAAGCGACGTAATTTCGTCGTGCATAGCATTTACACGCTGTAACAAATGCATGATGGATTCAATTCCTTCGAGGTTGATATCCAACTCGTAATAGAACCGAATGTATTTCTCCAATTGCTGTAGTTGCTCAGCATCAATAAACCAGACTCCTCCAATTATTGTGGTTTCTATCAATCCGGTTTGCTGCAGTGAATTGACAAACGAAATTTCAATGTCGTGACATGCACAGAACTCATCTACTGCTATTAAATACTCGCTTTGCATAGCTTAGGATTTTGATAATTCGGTAAATAATTCTTTTTGCTTGTCCGTTAAATTGGTCGGAACTTTAATGTTATAAGTCAGCAGCAGGTCTCCAAATTGTCCTTCCTTTTTATAGACAGGGAAACCTTTGCCTTTCAATTTTACTTTACTTCCGTTTTGCGTCTCAGGCTTTACTTTTAGTTTAACCTGGCCGTCTAACGTATCAACCGTTATTTCGCCACCCAGCACAGCTTTGTAAATATCCAGATCTATGGTTGCATATAAATTGTTACCCAACCGCTTGAATATTGAGTGATTGGTAATTGAAAACTCAATGTATAAATCGCCATTCGGCCCACCATTAACTCCGGGGCCACCATGCCCCGAAATTTTAATGATTTGGCCGTTTTCAATTCCTGCGGGAATGGTAATTCTGATTTTTTTCCCGTTTACGGTTAACGTTTGCTGATGGGTTTCATAAGCATCGGTGAGATTCAATTGCAATTCGGCATTAAAATCCTCTCCACGGTATTTAGCCTGTCGGCCTCTGCCACCGCCTGATCCGCCAAACATGGATTCGAAGAAATCAGAGAAATCTCCTCCCGCCCCCGAGGACTCGGCGCCTGAATACCTTGATCCACGCGATGCAGACGATTGTCCCTGGTACTGTTTCTGTTTTTCGAACTCATCGGCATGTTGCCAATCCTTGCCATACTGATCGTATTTCTTCCGTTTTTCGGGATCGCTCAGTACTTCGTTGGCCTCATTGATTTGCTGAAAATTCCTCTTCGCATCCTTATCATTCGGATTCAAATCAGGGTGCACCTTTCTGGCCATTTTCCGATAGGCAGCCTTGATGTCCTTCGCTGTTGCCGATTTGTTAATCCCCAGTATTTTATAATAGTCTACGAAATCCATGTGTTTAGTAAATTGTGTTGATCAGACTTTATGGTTTGGATAATCAGTATATCCTTTTTCATCTGCCGAATAGAATAAATCCATTTTAAGATCCTGAGATAATGGCCAGTTGTTTTTAAACCGGTCAACCAGATCAGGATTGTTAATGTATGGACGCCCGAAAGCTACCAACTCACCCAGACCGCTTTCAAGATCGGCCTCTGCCCTCGCCTTATCGTATCCGCCTGAAAGAATAATCGCATTCTTAAAGTTGCTCCTGATCTGTTTCTTCATTTTCAAAGGCACTTCAGGAGCTCCCATTGCTGAATGGTCGACCATGTGAATGTAGGCGATGCCCAGTTTATTGAGTTGTTTCGATAGATAATGATAGGTGACTTCAATCTCGGGATAATGTGGCATATCGCTGGCTACCCCGTAGGGCGACAAACGAATGCCTGTTTTTCCTTTTCCAATAGCCTCTGCAACGGCAGAAGCGACTTCAAGTACAAACCGGCAACGGTTTTCAATAGAGCCTCCATAATTGTCCTCACGGATATTGCTTATTGGCGACAGAAACTGTTCGAGCAGATAGCCGTTGGCTGAATGCAACTCCACCCCGTCGAATCCGGCAATCATCGCATTTTTGGCTGCGAAGACGTATTCTTCTTTTGTGCTGATCAGGTCTTCTGTGGTCATAGCCCTGGGTTCAGGGAAGTTCTGCAGCTGTTTCTCATCGGTCCACATCTGACCTGCCGCTTTTACCGCTGAAGGGGCGATAATCTGTGATCCTTCAGGCATATTTAGCGGGTGGCTTATTCGGCCCGTATGCATCAACTGAACAATGATCTTTCCTCCGGCTTTATACACTGCCGAAGTAACTAGCTTCCAGCCGTCAACCTGCTGCGGACTGTAAATACCGGGAATCCGTGCATATCCCAGTCCATTGGGCGATGGCGAGGTGCCTTCGGTAATGATTAAGCCTGCACCCGAACGCTGTTTATAATATTCAGCCATCAGCTCATTCGGTACATGGCCAATCGCCCTGCACCTGGTCATTGGCGACATAACTACACGGTTTTTTAACTCCAGTGATCCAACCTTTTCAGCGGTAAATAGTTTGTTTGCATTCATTTGTCATCATTTTTAATGTTCTAAGAGAAACAAGAAGTTAACCGTAATGTTTCAGTTATTCGTCATTAAGTCTTTGCCGTTATTCGGGAATATTGTATAATTTGCAAACATCCTTGTACGACATGCTTTTCAGTTCCTGCACACTTTTAGTATTCACTGATGCTGATTTCAATGCCGGGATTGTGCCCGGGATTGCGATGAACCTGAATTTATTTGTTGATGTAAGTGGTTGAGCAATCATATCCGAAGTGAACTCTATAGTTTTATAATTAGAAATCAGAAAACTCCAGTTCGCACCAACGGCAAATGCAGGCAATGGTCTCACCGAAGTTGAATTATATACATCTCCGTCCAGCCAAACGTATCCCAGGACGACTCCTTTCTCTACAATATCAGCAGTTAAATCTGGAGCCGAAGCATCGAAATACCAATCGCCCGAAGTACCTTGCCAGGCCGTTGGACTAAACCATTCGGAATAATACACCGTGGCATCTTGACCAGCAGGCCCTTGCTTTCCATCTTTCTGACACCCCGAAAAGATCAGCATTGAAAATGCTATCACTACTAAAATATTTACGCTCTTTGATTTCATCTTTTTTGTTTTAATGATTAATTCCTTTATTACAATTAAATGTTGTCATTAAGTTGTCATTGGTTGTCATTTATCGTTTCTGAACAACTAAATGATTCCCAAAATGACTATAGGATGACTTAATTCTACTTTAACAAATTCAACAAAATGAACAATCTATTCTTGTTGGATTCTATTATTTGTAACCTTCTATGTTAAGAAGGTTACTAAGGTTTGGGTTTCGGGGAATATTCGGATTACTAAGGTTATTAAGATGAAAGACAATAGAATAGTGTTTATAGGTCCCCCTTACCTTAGTAACCTTAATAACTTGAATCATACCCCAATTTCCAAACCTTAGTAACCTTAGTAACATCAGTAACATTTAAAATTTCATCTTTCTATGCCTTGAAACTGACCAAAACTCTTTGCCGGTCGACTTATTTTCCCGCAAATTTGATCAGCTCGGTATTAAACTTATGCGTTTCTTCCAGAAACAGGCTATGACCGCTATTTTCGAATGCCACAAGACGCGAATGGGCGATTCCGGCTTTCATCTGTTCAGCCAGGTCGAACGAGCAAATCTTGTCTTTTTTGCCATGCATGATCAATGTTGGAACTGCTATTTTTGTCAGATCACTTCTCAGATCGGTATCGCGCAGGGCAATCAGGCATTGAGCCGTTGCATAGGATGAGGCGCTTAAACCAATGCCATTCAGCCAATTGCCAATCCCTTCATTCAATGAGGTCTCGGTAGCCGAAAATATCTTTGCAAAATCTGAAAGAAGCTTTGGACGGTCCTGATAGTTCAGCTTAATTAATTCGTCAACCGCCTTTTTGGGAAGATTATACTGAAAATCATCACGCTGTGTCCAGATTGGAGCTGCCGCACCGGCTAAAACCAACTTTGAGACATGGGCACCATCAAACTCCGACACGTAACGAACAGCAATGGCGCCGCCCATCGAAAAGCCTAGCATTACAGCATCCTTTATTTCCAGCTTTCTCAATACCTTGTTGATATCGGCTACATGCACATTGTAATCATAGGCTCCATACGGTTTATCCGATTTGCCAAAACCCCGCAGGGTAATGCCAATGACCCGAAAATTATTAATAATCAGATCGTTGTACTGGTATTCGAACATCTCATCACTTAAGGGCCAGCCATGCAGTAAAACAATTGGTTTGCCTTCGCCCGCATCAGTAATATGCAGGCGTACATTGGGTTCTACTTTAATATATTCTGCCCACGCCCTGACAACTTTTATTTTCTCTTTTTGCTTTTTCATTTTTTTAATTATTAATAGATTGATAATTAAATATATAGATCATCTGATTTCTATTCATGCTTATGACTCCGTTCAGGTATATTTCAGAATATGCTTTCTTATGTTGGAATGAAAGATTGATAGAGCTAATTTAAACTTGTTAAGCTGGACAAGTATTACAAAACTTTTAGGAAAATTTACATAATTCACACATTTAGCTTATCCTTTTCGGCGAATTCTACTCTATTAATGAAAATTGAAATGGAATCATTGATCAATCATTCCTTTAATCTGCTTAAAAGGTGATAATTTCAGAAAAAGCTTTTGCCTTGGTATATAGAGTGATGGACTTATTCAAAGGAAATCCATGAATGAAAATGATAACTGTAGCGTTAACCGGTCCTTCATCAACATAACTGACAGTGAGATTGTTTACGGTTATTCTGGTTTCATTTAATTTATGTGGCATACTGCGGAGTTGTTAAAAATCTTCTTGTATGATTGTGCTTTTATCAATTCCCAGACTTAGCAATTGCTTTTCTACCTCAACCATCATTGGCGGCGGTCCGCAGAGATAAATGTTTTTTGCAGAACTGCTGATATAGTCTTTGAGAAAGCCTTCGGTGATTTGCCCATAGGCATAGTCATCTGATTGTTCATCCGATAAAATGTTGATGAAATTTTCTCCCAATAACTTTTTAAATTCCACGGCAAGGATAATATCATCTTTGGTTTTGTTTGAAAAGATGAGTTTATTTTCGCCAATTTCATTTTTTGACTGAAGATACCTGAAGATACAAATAAACGGTGTGACTCCTGCACCACCGGCAATAAATACTCCTTCGCCTTTGTAAGCAATTGCTCCAAAAACATCATGAAGAAAAAGCTCATCATCCTTTTTAAGTTTCAGAAGTTCGTTGGTCACACCTTTATGCGAAGGATACGTTTTAATGGTAAATTCAAGATAATCTTTGTCAGGAAGGCAAGTAAAAGTGAAAGGTCTTTTTTCATCTTTCCAGCCATCTTTATTGATTGAGATTTCAGTAGCCTGCCCTGGATTAAAGGTATAGTTTTGAGGTTTTTCTGTAACAATTTGCAATACATCAGGAGTGATGTGCTTGATCGATTTGATTTTAACCACATGTTGTTTCATGATATTCTGTTTTTTTGAATTTTATGCTGCTGTTTCAAATCTGAAGTGCTATATTTTCTTCTTTAATTCGTGTGAATAACATGATCGAATTAAGCAGTGAAAACGTTATTGCGGTACAATATAAATTGAAAATCAAAGGAATAACAGCAATTTCAGCAATTACAATCAGGTAATTCGGATGCTTAAAATATCGGTATGGGCCTTTTTTAATTAATGGAATATTCGGGATGTGATAAATTCGGGTATTCCAGAATTTTCCGAGCGATAAAATAACCCAGGTTTTAAAGACAAGAAGTACAACGTAAAAAATGATAAAGAATAAACTATATGTCGGATTTTGTTGCCTCGAATATTCGAAAATCACAGAGATAATAAATAAAGCATGAAGTGCTACAATGAATGGATAATGCTTTTTCCCATATTCCACAGCTCCATTTCGCAACAACCACTTCTCATTACTTTTAGAAAGTACTAATTCCCCGATTCGGAGCAGAATGACAAATGATATGAAGAGAATGAATACCAATTTATATTTTGTTCATCTGTAGTAAAACCATCTCACTCGAAAAGCCTGGCCCCATTGACACCATTAGTCCGTAGCCATTTTTAAAACCCTGGGTAAAGAATCTTTCCAGCACATACAAAACGGTGGTACTCGACATATTTCCATTGTCGTTCATCACTTCACGTGTGTTTTTCAGGAAGTCGCCTTCTGCCAATAAGGCCTCTTCGTAAGCTGTCAGTATTTTTTTCCCTCCGGGATGAAAAATGAAATTCTTTATATCTGAAATTTTCAGGTGATGTTTTTCTAAAAATGAAGTAACATCGTTATGAATATTTTTAGCGATAATCGTTGGAATATCAGATGAAAACAGAACTTTAAACCCGCTGTTAAGAAATTCCCAGCCCATAACGTCCAGTGTATCGTAATACAATTTGCTTTGTGAGGCCAGAAATGTAAAAGCGTTGTTGGTCTTATTGGCATGATTATCACCTGTAATGATGCAGGCAGCTATGCCATCAGCAAATAAACTTGAACCAATAAAATTGCTTTTACTAAAATCGTTTCGTAAAAAAGTGAGTGAACACAATTCAACAGCCACGAGCAATACCACGGCATCCGAATTTGCGATTGCCAGAATGTTTGCTTTTGCAAACCCTGAAACTCCGCCGCCACAACCCAAACCGAAAACAGCCATTCTGCTGATATTCTGATTAAGTCTCATTTTGTTAATGATGAGCGCGTCCAGACTTGGTGTTGAAAGCCCCGTAGTTGAAACAAAAATCAAATCGGTGATTTCGTCCTTGTTAATTTGCGCTGATGCAATGCATTCTTCAATAGCTTTGACAGAATATTCAAGAGAAATACGAATGTATTCGGCATTCTGATTCTCAAATGAATGTATAGTAGAATAATAATCAAGAGGTTTGCACATATTACGGGTCTTTATTTCCGTGTTGTCAAAAGCACTCATCATTCTTTCTACCTGCGGAAAAGAAGGTGAGAATAAAGCTCTTGCACCTTCTTTTACTTTTTGTTGTTCAACTTTATAGGGAAAATCAATTATCGATACTGCTGCTACTGATGGCATGGTTTTATTTTAAAATTTAGATTTGCACAATTAACCTCCAAGGGTAATATCCTGATCATTATACCAATTCAGTGCATTATATAAATGACAGGGTTCAAAATTCGGCCAATAATCATCCAATACATAGAAATCCGAATAAATAGATTGCACCGGCAAGAAGCCGCTTAGGCGTCGTCGCCCACCCCACCTGATAATCAGATCTATCCTTGAAACATCAAAGGACTTAATATTGTTCGTGATATTTTTCTGAGCCGAATCAGCTAATTTCAAATTGTTTAAGTCCCATTCCCATCCGTAGTTAACCAAGAAATTAACTCTGATTCCACCATTACCAAAAACTTGTCTGGTAGTATATTTTATTAATTCCTTTGGAAACATGGGTGATTCAGAATCGCCGATAACTAACAATTCTGCGTCTTCTTTCGATAATACATTTACCGCATTTATGCAGGCATTCGTGAATGCTTTTCTTTGTACTGTTGGTCTTTTCGCATTATCTGTGGTAAACCCGTAATAAGTTAATTCCTGAATGCCTGCTTCCTTGCATAATTTAAAAAGCATTAATCCCGGATCTACGCCATGGTCATACCCTTTTTCTTTGGTCATTTTATTGGTTTCCGCCCATCTTCTGTTTCCATCTGGTATTATTCCAATATGTTTCGGCATTCTCATAGCTATCTCCTCATAAATTTTGTTTGAATCAGCTTACCGGGCCATCAATCTGACTGACCAGATAATTCTCCAGGCCCATTTGTTCGATTTGTGCACGTTGTATTTCTGCCCAATCGACATGGCCTTCTTCCATTTTAAGTATTTTGGTCAACAGGTCAACAGTGCCTTGGTCGTCATTTTCACGGGCGAGTTTGATTGCGTTGTTATATGCATGTACGGCATCAAGTTCATCATGATCATCATTGCTAATCATTTCTGAAACAGTTTTGCCGATTTTAATTGCATTCAGTTTGGAAACTGTTGGCGCTCCTTCAAAAAACAAAATACGCTCGATCAGCCACTCGGCATGATGCATTTCGTCCATAGCCTGACTGCGGATAGCCATATGAAGTTTTCCGTAACCCCAGTTTTCGCACATTTCAGAATGTACCATATACTGGTTTATAGCTGTAAGTTCATCGGCCAGCAATGAATTTAATACTGTTAGTAATTCTTTGTTCCCTTTCATCTGTGTGAGTTTTAATTAATGAATTTTATGGGAACTAAGTTAGGAGCTTGTAATAGCTGTAGTTTTACAGAATTCTTTAAAAGATTTACATCATTCACACATTTGGGGATTATATTCTTAAATCGGAACAAAGGTGTCTTTTATTTTTTAGTTATACTAATCCTGCCGTCACGTTCAATATATGCACTGTTTATTTCGTCCAATGATTCTACATTACCTTGTAACCGTATTCCTTCCAACAAATCTTTATCTGTAATATCGAATCGTTTCATGTTGTTTCTAATGATTTTACCGTCTTCGTAAATTACTTTTGCATTTCCTTTGATCAGACTGCCGAATACATCATTATACAATGCTATCCAGGCAAATAACCGGTGCAGAAAAACAATTACAAATGCTGCAATAATGGTCGCAAAAAATGGGGATGCTCCAATAACAGCCCTACTTAATACTGCTCCCAATAAAACACTGATTACATTATCAAACGGAGAAAACATTCCAAATGACCGCCTCCCTGAGAGTCTTATGAATACCAGGGCTATTATAAATATTATAAATGCCCGGATTGCCATTTGATAAGGGTTTGGATTGCTTCCCTCACCAATTAATTGATAAAACCAGTTCATCTTTCATTTGTTTAAAAGATTTACATCATTCACACATCTGCTTAGACATTAAACAATTTTACATGGAATATCCGCATCTTCATCAATTAAATAGACTGAACACAACCGATGATATCCATCCGCAATTATTAACCGCCGTTGCCTGTCATCGCGAACCAAAAGAATCGGTGGCAATCCAAGTCCAGACTGTAATTTCTTAGTATTTTTTTCAATGTGGCTATTACTTATGCCAAGCAATGATAAACCCGATGATCTGAATATATCTTTCGCCTTAAATGACATCATTGATGCTTTCCTGAGTGCCTTGACCAATGTTTTCGCTCTTTTATTGCCATATATTAAACCAAGATAAGACAACGATGCCAGATAATCATTATTTCCCGGCTTAGGTAACCATATTATTTCAATGCTTTTAGACATGCATTATTCCTATTTCTAATGATTACTGCGGTTTATTCCGTTGTCGTTCCGTCAAATTTCACATCATCCTTTTCAGAATCTTTTTTTGTTGCATTAATGATGCCGTCTTTATGGTTAGGAGGACCATAGATGGTATACATTTTTAATTCTTTTACTGCATCAGTATTTATTACATTATGCTTTGAACCGGCAGGTATAACAATCACATCCCCATTTCCCACCACATATTCATTTCCATCAATAATGCATTTGCCGTTTCCTGCTTCGAACCTGAAAAACTGATCAACAGAAGGATGAATTTCTTCACCAATATCTTCGCCCGGTTTTAAGCTCATTAGCACAAGCTGCATATGTTTGCTCGTATACAATACTTTTCTGAAATTCTCATTTTTCAGAGTATCCTTTTCGATGTTACTATTAAATCCTTTCATATTGCTTTTTTTTTGGTTCAACAGAACAAAGATATTTCTTCATGTCCTGAAAATCATTACAAGATTTTTGAGAAAAGTTACATCATTCACACATTTCGGATACCATATTGGACCTCATTCCCCCATTTTTCATTAGCGCTCCGTGTAATGCCCGATAACTGCTGATCCTGTTTTCCTTAAAAGGTTTAAGCCTGTCGGATAACCCACTCTTTGCATCCTGTTTTGCGGTTGTTCCCTTCGGGTTGGGGAGGGGATCCCTTGGGTATTCCTTTTATATATCTGTACTATGATTGATCTATAACTGTACAAAAATTCATATCTTTGTATAGATAGAGATCAATCATAGTTTAATCATTGAAAAGGGATACCCAAGGGATACCCAAGAGATACCCTTTCTATTATAAACTTAATACGAATGGATTATGGCACGAATGAAAAGAAACATCGGTGATCTGGTCTCAGGACGGATCGGAAACGTGGTATTTTATGAGCGGTTTGGAGTGAATTATGTATGTGCGGCGCCGCAGCGAAAAAAAGGATTCCTGGTCTCCCCTGTTACTGCATATATCCTTTAGATACCTGCTTCAACCAATGTTTCCACCAGTTGATCTGATATATTTTTACTCATGAATCGGTGTTGGACTCTTCGTTTTCGTTCAGATGTGATTCCTTATTTTGATGTTCGTTAACCGGTTTTTTGTGTTGAAGATATATTTTAGCTTCATCCTGTGTTCCCAAAAGTATGGCCAGCCATCGTGTTTTCTCGTTCTGTTCCAGGATTATTTTAATGGTAATAGTAAAGGGGACTGCAAGAAACATCCCCACCGGTCCCAAAATAAATCCCCAGAAAAGAAGGGACAATAATACAACCAGCGTTGACATACCTAAGCCTTTTCCCATAATCCTGGGTTCAAAAAAGTTTCCAAGAACATTGTGGATAACCATAAATGAACCCAACGTCCAGAGCGCACCGCCTAATCCCAGTTGCATCAAGGCAAAAAGAAATGCCGGAATGGTGGCAATAATGGATCCGATATTCGGAATATAATTCATCAGACCTGCAATCAACGCCCACAGAATCGGATAGTCAACCCCAATGATCAACATGGCTATATAGATAAGAATCCCTATTGATATACATACCAGGGTTTTTATTGCAAGATAGTGACGAATATTTCGTAAAATGGTATTAAAATAAGCGATAGATGTATCTGATCCTCTCGTAATAGCTTTTGCTTTGATCGAAAAACTTGCAAATTCCATAAGAATAAAAAGGATGATAAGAAAGATCAGGAAAGTTTTTCCCAGCATAGCGAGCAATTCCTTCGCGGCGCCTGAGGTAAATTCCAGGATTTTTGCCGGTTGAATAAGCGTTGATATTTGATCTTTGGGGATATTTATACCTTTATCATTTAAAAACTGAATAAATGAGTTGCTGATCTTCGTAATGGTAGGTTCATATTTTGAGACATTGCCTAAAAAGAATGTCAGTGTTCGTCCGATGAGGAAAGTAAATCCTGAAAAAAATAAAATCAATCCCAGTATTACAATGATAATAGCAAGCCATCTGGGTATTCTCTTTTTCTCGAGCCAGGTAATGGGCTGCATGCAAATGATGCTTATAAAAAGTGCGAGTAAAAAAGGAGCGATAATCGATTTTGCATAAATAGCCCCTGCAAAAATGATAATTAATGCAGCGAGCTTTATTATGGGCGAGCCCTCTATTAATCCCATTCCTTTATTGTTCATATCAGAATAGCTTTATGAGGTTTATCAGACATGAATCAAATTCTTTTCATGATTTTCTGAAAAATATTATACTACCTTATTAAATATGACACAGATAACAAGCACATATACAACCTGAATCCAGTCAGGGTTTTATATGAATGACAATCATAACTGCCGCGAATAAGTTATTTGTTTGGAACAGATTCCAATTGCATGGTCAAGTTATGCTGACCAATATTGATGAGTTCAATATCACATGAAATTGAAATCTGATCACTTACCATTAAGCCTCCTGATTCTATGGGCGGGTTCCAGGTCAATCCCCAATCACTTCTGTTTATTTTTCCCGTTACCGTAAAACCTGCTCTTTCTTTTCCCCAGGGGTCATTAACCAATCCGCCCAATTGTAAATTTAATTTTATGTTTTGAGTGAATCCCATCATTGTTAATTCTCCCCACACTTCATGATTCCCTTCCTCATCTGATTTTTCAATGTTGCTTGAAGTAAAAGTTATTTGTTTAAATTTTTCAACATCAAAGAAATCAGGACTTTTTAGGTGCTCGTCGCGTTTTTCAACACCGGTGTATATTGACGAGGCATCTATCCAAAGATCAATTTCTGCAGTTCTAAAGTCTTTGCCAATAGTATAAATACTTGCATCAAATGTTTTGAATCCGCCTTTAACATGTGAGATCATCAAATGTCTTACTTTAAAGCTGATTTCACTGTGGGACTGATCGATAGACCATTTTGTTTTTGTAATAGGTTCGTTTGCTTTCATTTTAATTATTTTAATTGATTATTATTTAATTACTTAATCCAATTCTAATTAATGAATTTTATGGGAACTAAGTTAGGAGCTTATAATAGCTGTAGTTTTACAGAATTCTTTAAAAGATTTACATCATTCACACATTCTTCGACAAAGACGATTTTATAATTATGCTGTCTTTACCCCGAATATATAGCCTACAATAGCAGTAATACCCATTGCTATTGTGCCCCAAAAGCATATCCTGATTATAGCTTTTGTAATACTTGATCCGCCTGCCTTTGCAGCAATTACTCCTGACAATGCAAGGAATAACATCGAAAATGAATATTGCCAGATTATCATGTGATTAATTGGTGCAAATAATGAGACCAAAAGCGGAAGAATGCCTCCTGATAAAAAAGATCCTCCTGATGCCAATGCAGCCTGTAACGGCTTGGGTTGTGAAAATTCATTAATTCCCAGTTCGTCTCTGGCATGAGCTTCTAAAACGTTGTGTTTTGTAAGTTGAATAGCTACCTGCATTGCCAGATGACTGTCCAAACCCCTGTCTTTATAAAGGTCAGCCAATTCTACTAATTCGGCCTTCGGTTTTGTATTAAGTTCTGTTTGCTCTCTTTTTAAGTCGGCAGATTCGATATCAGACTGTGAACTAACTGAAACATATTCGCCTGCTGACATCGATAATGAACCTGCGACCAAACCCGCCAAAGCCGCAAGAATGATCGGACTTCTCGTATTACTTGCAGCAGCCACGCCAACAACCAGGCTTGCAGTCGAAAGAATGCCATCGTTTGCTCCTAACACAGCTGCTCTAAGCCATCCGCTACGAATCGTATAATGTTTCTCCGGCTCCATTGGGCAGTGAATATATGTTATTTTTTTACGGAGGCCTGATTTGCTACCGCCTTCATCGCCTGCTCAATTTGTGCGGCATCGCCAAGGTAATAATGGCGGATGGGATGAAGATCTTTGTCCAGTTCATAGACCAGGGGGATACCGGTGGGAATGTCCAGGCCTGGAATGTCGGCTTCAGAAATGCCATCGAGATACATGACCAAAGCGCGGAGTGTATTCCCATGAGCCGCAATGAGGACCGTCTGCCCTGATTCAAGGGCTGGTGCAATATCATCGTGCCAGCAGGGAAGAAAGCGTGCTACAGTGTCTTTAAGGCATTCCGTTGCAGGAAGTTGTGTGGGAGTGAGTTGCCTGTAACGAGGATCGTGGCCGGGATGCCGTGCATCTTCCAATTCCAGGGCTGGAGGGGGTATATCATAACTCCGTCTCCATAACTTAACCTGTTCCTCGCCGTATTTCATTGACGTCTCGGATTTGTTTAGACCTTGCAAGGCGCCATAATGCCGTTCGTTCAATCTCCAATCTTTAGTGACAGGAATCCACATCAGATCCATTTCGTCAAGCACAATCCACAAAGAACGGATTGCACGCTTCAATACTGATGTAAATGCGACATCGAACGTAAACCCTTGTTCCTTAAGCAAACGCCCTGCATGATGAACTTCCTCTATACCTTGAACGGACAAATCAACATCAGTCCATCCGCTGAATAGATTCTCTTTATTCCACAGGCTTTCGCCATGACGCAGGAGAACTATCTGATGGATTTTGTTTTCTGAGTCTTCTTTCATTTGGTTTTAAATTTTACAGATTAAACATCATTCAAACAGGATATGATCAGTAACTGTTTTATACTTTTTCAGATGCTTTAGTATATTCACCCCGTCGGGCAGCAAAGTTGCATTTGGCCCTATGATACAAGGCTTTCTGTGCCTCCTGAACATTGACTTCCTTGCCATTCCAGATTTCCAAAGCCGGTTGCTGGAGAGCTCGTCCAAAAGAAAATGACAATTCCCACGGTAATTTCGACTTAAATCTGACATTCATTGCATTTAACCGGGCGGAAGCCAGTTCTGCGGATTGTCCACCCGACAAAAAAGTGATCCCGGGAACGGCAGCAGGAACAGCCCGTAAAAAACACTTCATTGTGGCATCTGCAATATCCTCAGACGATTCTTGTTTAGAACAGGCTAATCCGGGAAGTACCATATTGGGTTTAAGGATCATACCCTCCAACATTACGCCTTGTTTGAATAGTTGGTTGAAAACAGTGTGAAGGACTTCTTCTGTTACCTCGAAACAACGCCCGATGGTATGGTCACCATCCATCAATACTTCAGGCTCCACAATGGGAACAAGTCCCGCTTCCTGGCACAATACAGCGTAGCGGGCCAACGCATGTGCATTTGCTTCGATACAGGCACGTGAAGGAATGTTCTCACCAATCGTAATCACAGCACGCCACTTGGCAAACCGGGCACCCAATTGATAATATTCACCGAGACGCTCACGCAATCCGTCGAGCCCTTCCGATATTTTTTCTCCGGGATGTCCAGCCATGTCTTTTGCACCGGCATCCACCTTGATACCGGGGATTATTCCTGCATTGGAGAGCACCTTAATCATTGGAGTACCGTCATTTATTTTCTGCTTGATGGTCTCGTCAAAGAGGATTGCTCCACTAACAGACTCACCAAGGCCTGGCGTGGTAACAATCAGTTCCCGATAGGCACGCCGTGCTTCTTCTGTCTGCGGAATTCCCAGTTTGGCAAATCGTTTGTTGCAGGTTGGAAAACTTTCATCCATAGCCAGTATGCCTTTGTCATCGGCAACCAGCTTATTTGCGATGTTTATAAGCTCTTGTAAGTTCATACTGAATGATTCTTAAGTTAATTATCTGATTTTTCCAGAGGGCTGTATCACTTGTTGTTGAGGTGCAAAAGCAAAGTCAACACTCACTATGTAATACATTATTGCCACAAACATCAAAAAAAGGAAAATCCAAAAACTCCAGGTATGATGCATCCGTTTCCAGTAAGGCTTATGATTACGAGGGGTCAATATATAATTCTGCCCTTCCTCTGAATCATGATTGTGTTCATTTTCATTCATAGTTTCTGTCCTTTCTTAAGTTTATTTATTCCGATGAGATGATATGTTATTCTAATCCTTTTTCCAGTGCTGCAACTTTCGCAAGACGTCTGGTAAACCGCTCGTTAACCTTGAAATCAGCATTCATGAATGTCTGAACCAATTCCCAGGCTAAGGCAGAACCGGTAACCCGACCTCCCACACACATCACATTCATGTCATCATCCTCCACTCCCTGATGAGCAGAGAAAGTATCTGAAATTAATGCAGCCCTTACTCCAGGCACTTTATTGGCTGCAACGCATGCCCCTACTCCACTGCCGCAAATAGCCAGACCACGGGTAATTTCACCTCTTGAAACTGATCTGGCCAAAGGTACCACATAATCGGGGTAGTCATCATTAGCAATTAACTCGTGTGCACCGAAATCCTTTACAAGGTAACCGGCAAAAGTGAGTGCCGCCATTAATTGTCCTTTTAATTCAAACCCACCATGATCGGCAGCAATACCAATGCTCATTTCTTCTCTTCGATGATCTGCACTATTATTTTCCATATTATTTACTGATTCCATTTTAATTTTCGAATTAACAGTGTTATAATTGGTAGAATGCTATTTAGTCTTTGATTCCTCCCGTGCAATCTTTACAATTTCTTTAGCGATATCTTCAGGTGAAAGAATAAAATCGATAAATCCGCTATCTATTGCGCTCTCAGGCATATCTGGCTGTTTGGCTGTTTCTGGCTTTTGCGCAATGGTAATACCACCCACGTCTTTTATGCCACCTAATGCCGCAGCCCCATCACCATCATAGCCAGAGACAATAACGGCGATTAGTTTGCCATCCCAGTTCTCAGTCAGAGAATGCATGAAAACCGTAATTACATCAGGCCATCCCCAAGGCTTTGATATTGGCTTTAGACGGAATTCTCCATCAAGAACATGCAAATCCCGTTTTTCGGGAATGATAAAAACACAATTGGGTTTAATGTCTAATTTTTCCGTTATCAATTCAACCGGCATTCTGGTATACTTCGGTAGAATCTCATGCAGCATAGTTGCTACTGTTCTCAGGTGATTAACGATAACAATCGCAACGCCCATGTCAGGAGGCAAATGCTTTAGCAGGCGGGTATATGCGTCAAGGCCACCAGCCGAACCGCCAACACAGACTATAGGGAAATCTTTTGCAGTATTCATGGTGTTTATTTTGAGTTACTCCATTTCCAGTTTAATATTTCCGGCATGTCCAGTCCATGCTGGTCAATATACTTTTTGTGTTTGATAAGCTTTTCTTTCATCAACCGATTCAGTTTAACTCCATCTGCACCCAACTGTGGAAGTCGTTTGATTGCATCCTGCACCAGGTGAAACCTGTCCAGATCGTTTAAAACAGTCATATCAAAATAGGTTGTGATCGTGCCTTCTTCCTTATAGCCACGAACATGCATATTTTCATGGTTAGTACGGCGATAAGTCAATTGATGGATCAGTTTTGGATATCCATGATAAGCGAAAACGATAGGTTTATCTTTCGTAAACAATGCATCAAAATCAGAATCACTTAGTCCGTGAGGATGTTCTGATTCCGGTTCCAGTTTCATCAGATCGACCACATTGATTACACGGATTTTTAAAACAGGAAGATGTTGACGTAGAATTGAAACTGCGGCGAGGGTTTCAAGTGTAGGAACATCACCGCAGCATGCCATTACCAGATCAGGTTCGGTTCCCTCGTCATTGCTGGCCCATTTCCAGATACCAATTCCCCGGGTGCAGTGTTCGATTGCTTCATCCATTGTTAACCACTGTGGTGCCTGATATTTGCCTGCGATTACAACATTGACATAATTCCTGCTTCTTAAACAATGATCCCAAACTGATAACAAACAATTGGCATCTGGCGGTAAATAAACTCTTACTATTGAAGCCTTTTTGTTTACCACATGGTCGATGAATCCTGGATCCTGGTGAGTAAAGCCGTTATGTGCCTGCTGCCAAACATGAGAGGCGAGCAGGTAATTCAGTGACGCAATATTCTTTCTCCAAGGCAATTCAGCGCTTATTTTCAACCACTTGGCATGTTGGTTAAACATCGAATCAATGATATGAATGAATGCCTCATAGCAGTTAAACAGTCCATGCCTTCCCGTCAGAAGATAACCCTCAAGCCAACCTTCACATTGGTGCTCGCTTAGCATCTCCATTACCCTACCGTCGGCCGCAAGAAACTCATCGTTCTTTTCTGTATTGGCCAGCCACTGCCGGTTGCTAACTTCGAATACAGCGTTCAACCTGTTTGAGAGCGTCTCGTCAGGACCAAATATCCTGAAATTATGTTGCTCATTATTGAGTTTCACCACGTCGCGAAGGAACACTCCAAGTACATGCGCATCGGCAGCCTGAACTAACCCGGGAGACAGTACATTAACCGCATAGTCGCGGAAGTCAGGCATATTCAGATCCTGTAGCAGCAATCCTCCATTGGCATGAGGGTTTGCCCCCATCCGTCGGTTTCCTTCAGGAGCCAACTCTGCCAGTTCGGCTATTAAACGACCGTTCTCGTCAAAGAGTTCTTCAGGCTTATAGCTTTTCATCCAGTTTTCAAGAAGTTCCAGATGTTCAGGGTGCTCTGAATCAACCTGTAGTGGAATCTGATGTGACCGAAATGTACCTTCAATTTGAAGTCCATCGACTATATTTGGTCCTGTCCAGCCTTTAGGCGAATTGAGGACAATCATCGGCCAACGAGGTCGGGTTGTGTCATTTCTGACACGGGCATGACTTTGTATTTCATGTATTTCAGTGATAACCTTTTCCATTGTTGCGGCCATGAGCTGATGCATCTTCTTCGGTTTGTCTCCTTCTACAAAATAAGGTTCCCAACCATAGCCATGGAACAGTTGCTTCAATTCCTTAGGTGTAATACGGGCCAATACGGTTGGATTAGCTATTTTGTAACCATTGAGATGCAGAATTGGCAGTACTGCACCATCTGTAATTGGATTTAGAAATTTATTGGAATGCCAGGCAGTTGCCAGTGGACCTGTTTCAGCTTCCCCGTCACCAACAATACAGGCAACAATCAATTCAGGATTATCGAATGCAGCACCAAATGCATGGCTGAGTGAATATCCCAATTCACCACCTTCATGTATCGACCCAGGACATTCAGGTGATACGTGGCTTGGTATTCCTCCGGGAAAGGAAAACTGGGTAAATAGCTTTTTTAATCCTTCCTCATCCTGAGTGATTTTTGGATATACTTCGCTGTAAGTGCCTTCCAGGTAGGTATTGCCCACCAGGGCCGGGCCACCATGACCAGGTCCGGAAATATAGATCATATCCAGGTCAAACTTTTTAATGACCCTGTTCAGATGCACATAAATAAAGTTCTGGCCGGGAGTTGTGCCCCAATGACCAAGAAGCATCGACTTTACCTGCGATAACTTCAAAGGTTCACGAAGTAAAGGATTGTCGCGTAGATACAGCTGCCCGACCGACAGATAGTTGGCGGCTCTCCAATAGGCATTCATTCTACCAAGAAGTTTTTTTGATAAAGGTTTATTCGTGATATTGGTCTTCTTTGTTTTCATGATCATGTTTTTTTGATATTCAATTGTCTGTTATTTATTTAGTTTGATCCCTTAACCTTCTTTTATGCAATCTTCAGACCCAATGTTGCCAATACTTCAGATGTTGCCAAATAATTCTTATGCCTGATACTACGAATGCCCATTCCTCTTGCAACATCCACAAACATTTGTAAGTCCTCAATATAAATAACTTGTTCTGCCGGTACTTGTGCAATATCAAGGGCTAAACGAAAAATATCAGTATCGGGTTTACGATAATGTACAAAACAAGAGGAAATAAAAAAATCAACAAACTGATTCAATTGAAACTTCTTTATCCGGTATTCATTCAAAACCCGTCCTTCGTTGTTTACAACAGCTATTTTAAGCTTGTATTGTTCCTTCAATTGTTTGAGAAACTCAATCATGTCCATATTTGGAGTAGTTTGAGTAAACATGAATTCCCGAAACTGATCAGGAGAAAAAGAACGTTTCTTATAGAAAACTACCCGATTAAGGTATTCACTTAGAGTGAGTTTACCCTCTTCATGAGTAGCCATATTAAGATGATGCCGTTCTTCCATTTCCACCGGATTAAGATTAAACGTTTCAGCGGCCAATTGGCGTGACTCATGTCCCCATCCATTGGATAGCATTACGCCTCCAATATCTAAAAACAATGTAGTAACTGGAATTTTAGAATCCATTTTCAATGTATTATATTTATTTATAATCAGGTTGTTGTCTTTTTTAAAATGGCAGCCATCAGCTTGTCAAAAGGTTCGTTGAATTTACTGACGCCTTCGTCCTCAAGTTGCTGAGTCAATTTTTCCAGGTCTATTCCCAGTTCTGGCAAACTTTCCATTACTTTATAGGCCTTTTTGAGATCTAGTTCGAGTCGTAATTTTGGATCACCATGATCACGATAGGCGTCGATTGTTTGTGGCGGAACAGTGTTTACCGTTTCTGCCCCGATCAACGCTTCGATATATTTTACATCACTGTATTTTGGATTCTTGTTACTTGTACTTGCCCAGAGCAAACGCTGCACCCGGGCACCCTTATCCTGCAGTTTTTTAAACCTTGAACTGCCGAAAATCTCCTTGTAGATCTGATAAGCAGCCCTTGCACTGGAAATGGCAACTTCCCCAAGTGCCTCTAAGGCGATTTCTTTCTTTTCACTTGTTGACTGGCCGATCTTCTCCAAAAGCGGATCAACCAGAGTATCAATACGGCTTAAAAAGAAACTCGCTACCGACGCAATATGATTTATTGATTTTTCCTGTGCTACGCGCGCTTCAAGACCTTCAAGGTATGCTTCTGCCACAGCCCGGTAACGTGGCAAGCCAAAAAGCAAAGTCACATTGATATTGATTCCTTCGCTTATGAGTTGCCTGATAGCGATCAGACCTTCCAGTGTGGCAGGAACTTTAATTAAAACATTGGGACGGTTCAGCAGAGACCATAACCTGCGTCCTTCCTCAATGGTGCCCAGAGTGTCATTTGCCAGATGGGGATTAACCTCCAGGCTGACATATCCGTCTTTACAATCAGTTTTTTCATACAAGGATCTGAATACATCAGCGGCTTTCTTTACATCCTCCTGGCTGATAGCCTCATATATTGAATTTACATCATCCCTATGCAAAGCCATCCTGCGAATGTCTGGATCATAGATGTTACTTTCATCAATAGCTTTTTCAAAGATTGCCGGGTTTGAAGTTATCCCCCGAAGACCATCATCTTTAATCAGGTGCAGAAGTTCTCCATCGGTGATCAGATCACGTCGGATATAGTCGAGCCAAATAGACTGACCCAGACTTTCCACTGTTTTTAATGGATTGGCTTTCATGATTCTTGTTTTATATACTTTAGGGTAACTATTTTCATTGAATTTTTATTCTAAAATACTAATATTTAATTATATAAACAAGTGAAGACTAACTTACATCAATGATTTTTATATCTTTTAAAATCAGTCATAGTTAAAACCTATAGATCAAATTCTACAATAGCAATCCCTTTATGGGCTAACTTTTGGACAATAAGTTATAACCATTAACAAACCATTAACTGTGTTTTTTAGTTGGGATGATGAACAACGGTAAATGAGTATGGTTTAAGACTTCTTCTGCAACACTTCCAATCAGGATATTTTCAAGCCATTTGCGGCTGTGTGAGCCAATAACTATTATATCTGCATGCAATTCCTTTGCGGCCTTCAAAATCGCCTCTGAGATGTCTCCTTCTTTCACTATGGTTTCAATTGTTGGATCATCCAGATGGCGTTTTGTTTTATCCAGAAAATGTTGAGCTGCCTGAATTATTCCTTCAACATTTTCCAATTGAAAGGGACTTACTCCTGCATAATCGTTAAACCCCATAATGGGAGAATATTCCATAGAGCTATAATAAACAGGATCTGATATTACATGCAGCAATACAACTTCAGCATTCATGTCTTTTGCCATCGAAAAGCCCATTTCTGCTACTTTTTGTGCCGTTGGATCATAGTCCAATGCAATCATTACTTTTTTCATTTGATTTGTTTTCATATTCGTTATTCTTATTATTGATACCTGATAACAGACATATCTTTGCCTGTTTAATTAATACCTGACTTTCAAGGCGATGTTTCCAATAGATTTAAATTGTTCCTGATTAGTAAATATGGCCCGGCCTTTTTTTGTAATGACTTCCCAGGCAATTTCGCTTGTTATGTCATCTATAACTCCGGGAAGGGTAACATCATCGGCTAAGCAAAACGAATATTGTCCGGTCATTTTTACTGCCTGGTGATAGTTATCATGAGTAATTAGCAAATCACCCCTGCCCGCTTTGACTGCAAGAAAAATATCCAGCAGTTCGGTTAATACTTTCCCATGTCCGGCAGCTTCCTTCATTTCCTGAATTGCCCTGGATCTTACTTCTTCCTGTAATGCCACGACTATCTGCCATGCTTCAGAAGCGATGGAATGATTAGCGGTGTCGTTATAGTTTATGTTGACGTTTCCAAGGTAAATCGAAGGTTTGTCTGCAACCTGCATTAGCCTGCTCCAATTGTTTTCAGTACAAATCACAACAACATTCATATCTGTTTTATTATGAATCTTAACCAAAGCTTTATCAATTTGGTTGAAAAATTCACGGGTAAAATTATCAACCTGTTTGCTTTCGCCTGATTTATCCGAATCAGTTAAAAAATATGGATTCTTCGAGAAAGTGAAATCATCATTTTTTATTTCTTCGGCTATATTATCATTAATGGCATGCAGCAAACGGACATCAAACTGAGAAAGCACAAGAATAAGATACTCTTCCAAACGGTTAAAGTCTTTTATCAATGGTTTGATTACAAAGCTTTCCGCTACAGAAACAGTATCTTTTAATGTTGGCCATGATGATTTAACTATTTCCCGGGTTGAGTCTGAAAGGAACAGATGTAAACTGGCTAAATTCTTATTAAGATCTATTTCCTCATAGAGATTATCAATTTTTTCAAGCAAATTGCCCACCTCATATTGTCCAAATTCATTAACTACATGCTCATGTGCCTCTGCAAGAAGTTTTTTGAGTTCAATTGCATCCCTTACGTCGTTTGTACCTGTCCTGTGTGTATTCATTGATATTGTAACACATGGATTGCTTCTCTCCGAAGCAAGTTTTTCTATTTTAACTTTCTGCATTTTATGGATTTTTTTGAATTCCCGCATCTGGCGGAAAAGTCGTAATTGTTATTCAACAGAGGATAAAGGTAAGTAGGTGACATTCTGAAAATCTTACATAACTTTTGAAAAGAATTACAAGATTCACACATTTTTGGGGAGTTTTTCCCTTATCCGTATCAAAATCCTAATTTTTCAGGATAATCAATTTCTTAAGGCAACTCATTTATAAATAGAAGTAGAATAAAATGACCGACCTTATAATAGTTTCTCCAGGTTTGGACTATCGGTAGTGGTTTCAGCAAAATATCCTGTTAGCTTTTACTCTTTGTTTAGGAATGCTTCAGGTCAGTATATACAAAGCAAACTAAATGGTCCATAATAAGCCAAAATAAGAACTCAGGTATTTATCATTGATAAGGCTATGACCCAGGGAAAATATAAAGTGAAATTTCTCCGTAAAATTGATTGACCCACCTATATTACAGCCAGTTACTGATTTACTGGCATTCGAATCCGCAGATCGATTATAAAGCTCTCCACCAAGCATAATCATGGGCGAAAAATCATACTGTATCTCCCACCCCGTTAAAATCCAGTCCTTATTATTTATTCCCGGATTGATGTTATAACCAAGTCCGCCATAGCTGGTAAACTTTCCCCATGACTTTTGAGCCCAAACCGGTAGAAACAGTTGGGTCTTGCCGTTACTAAATTCAGGATTCTTCAGAGTGGGTATTTGGATGATCGGGAAAATCCCTATTTGTGGTCTGTTCTCTGTTTCAGAAATAAAACGGTATTTCACACCAAATTCAGTATTTCCATAGCCAATATCTGCTTTCTGATGTAAAGTATAACTGTAGTTAATTGGTAATAACAAATGTACCTGAACATTGGAAATTAATCCGTAATTCACTTCAAGATGAGGACTGGTTCCTGTCCAGTTGTTTGAATGTAATGTGTTTACCGAGGAAACATAGAACTCCCAATGTTTAAAACTAACGGGTTCAGGATCATCGGTTAAAAAAGGCGGACCTGCATAACTCATTTGAATACACCAGGAACACAATAAGAAAGTTAAAACAGTATTTTTTTTACTTCCAAACATCATAATCAAAGCTTTATCCGACTTTACAAATAATGGACAGTTAGGGCTATCTTAGATACCTCTTAATCCGAAAGATTGTTTGTTCCGCCTGCAATGATAACATTTAACCTAAAAAGAAAGTTTTCCGTTCCTGCCGTATTGAAAATTTGATTTTTAATCAGGACAAATATTGTATCACATGACATTCTTGTGGGTGAGTCATTATTAAGCATATATTTTAGTTAGTCTGAATCACTCAATGATCATCCCCCATACTCCTTTTGGATAAGAAAAGATAGTAGCCAGCACCCTATTCACCTTTCCGATATTAACCCCTTCTAAACCCTCTGGTAAATTTGAATGTTTACAGTTCATTCCGGGTATGTTTTTTGTAAGTCAACATACAGAAACCTTACAGAAACCATACTCAAAACATACAAAAACTATAGCGCGTTCATAGCGCGATCCCAATTCCGGTCGATGCCAATCCTCCTGAGTTTAGTATGTTGATTATACAGATTTGAAGTTAAATCTGTATTCGATATTCTCCAGGGTTCCCGGTAAGGCTAATTATTATCTTGATTGTGATGTCTTTCTTGGCGCAGCCGACGTCTTTCATAACGATCGTTGCTCCCGGATATCCGGGATTCACCTCTATCATGGCCGCTAATAACAATCTCTGACCTGACTGGTCGCGGAGTATCCATAGTTGCGTAACATGATGAAAGGAGAGTTACTGATGCTAACATAAAAATAACATAAACTGACATCAATACATTTCTTCTGCTTATAATTTTTAACGTTTTCATTTGATTGAATTTTAAACTATGAATTTGTTCTCACACCACAAAGGTGGATCCAATTCTTAAAGAAAGAGTTACACAATTATCTAAAAGGATTACATCATTCACATGTTTTCTTGATTTCAAAATCTAATCAGGAATTCAGCTTTATATTTAATCGAAGGTATATTTACTTAATCCAAAGGTTCATTAAACTGGTCTCAAATGATTGCATTCCCCAATATAATTTCAGAAATATACATACGAACTGAATGTCTAATGCATTTATTATAAACAAATTAATATCTTCTGGTGTTGATTGTATATATCGCAACAATAGATTATAATTTATGATTGTTTATTCTGAATTCATTTAAAAACCCTAGTTATGAATGCATTACAAGAATCTGTAGTCAAAGAGTATCTGGCAGATAATCTAAACGACTGGACTCTTGTCAAGAATACCATTCAAAAAGAATTTAAGTTTAAAACTTTTGTTGAAGCTTTCTCCTTTATGACCGCAATTGCTCTCGAAGCCGAGAAGATGAATCATCATCCCGATTGGAGCAATTCCTATAATCGGGTGAGTATAACTTTAACGAATCATGAAGCAAAAGGTATTACACAACTGGACTTTGATCTGGCGAAAAAAATTGACAGGATATTCAGTAAATATTCCCTTTTTGTTCAGTAGTGCAAATCGCTAATGACCAGGTGGGTTATTCCCAATGATTATGCAGGGATTCTACTTTTATTTAATTTGGAACCCTATACCCGAATTCAGGTTAACCGAATTAAATGAATTCAGGTTAAAAACAAGACGTATCCGGTCCCTGAATGAACCCCGAGTACTCGGGGCTGATTCAATGTTTCCCGAAACAACCAATGGAATATAAATCTCAAAAAAGTTCCATAATCCCGTTTTCAGGCCTGCTTCATAATAGATTGGTGAATGCTGCCCCGTTCCGGCAACGTGGTCATTCAAAAGGATGTTAACAAATGGCCTGAGCGGTATCCATTGAATCTTCGCCGGAAGACTGCTGGTTAAGGATAGTGAAATAAGCCAACGACTATATCCAAGTATGTTGTTAACAGGCGACACCAGACCACCTTCAGAAAAGGTCATCTGTCTTGACCAGAAGGTTGTTGGAAAAGCGCTGAAACGATCAGGATAAGTGCCCTGGAATAAATATTGCTCCGATCCGCTTCTGCCGCTGGGAGAGAAGGCATAATAAGGAACTTTCAGATTGTCTTTCAGCATACTGCCTGCAAACAACCGGATATCCAGACCGTTTTTCTTTCCATAATAGCTTAATTTATAATTGAATTCAACCGATGTTTTCAGATAAGACTGACTGGATTCTGTCGCGACCAATAGTTTAAAAGGATTAACTGCACTAGTCTTTTCCAACTGGTATCCAAATTGCAAATAAGAACTCATTCTGGCTTTCTCCTGAACTTCAATCTGGTAAAGGTTGGATGCAGTAATAAAGTAACCGTATGCCTTTTGCTTCAGAGAATGATTCATTTGCAGGGTTCTGAAGTAAAGATCTAATCCTGCTTTCATGGTATGATAATTTTGATTGCCGGGGGCACCAAATTGTGTTCCTTCCAATGAAAATGTTGCAATTCGGATCAACTGATTATACGGCGTAATATTGTAGGATATTTTTCCATATCCGGCCAGTCCTGAATGATTAAATGTCAGGAATGGCATAACAAAATACTCAAAGGGTTTAGGTGTCAGGAACCCGCTGTGAATGGCCATTCCAACCATAAAACCGTTCTCCCTGGTCCAGTTCAGTGCAGGAAAATACATCAGATAGCGTTTTTCAGGATCTTCCAATGAAAAGTACATCTGGGTCCTTATAGGGTCAGCCTTTGGAAAGAATCCCGATGTCCTGATGTTATTATTCAGCCTGAATAATTCGGGAGTCAAGTGCCTGGGGTCGATTTTAAATTCAGTATAATTACCATCCGGCATTTCGATGTTTTTCTCTCCTTCAAAACCATCGACCCATTTCTCGAAACAGATCGAATCCCCGATCATCCCTGCAATGACCAAAGGTGATGCCAACTCGCCATTATTTTTAATCCCGAGTACTCGGGAATGATTTGTGAATCGAACCACTTTATAGTCCATTCGTTTGGTTGTGCCGATGAAATCGTCAAAAAACCAGCTTAAGTCTTTACCTGTATGGTCCTCAAATATTTTGCGAAGATCATCAGGTTGCGGATGTTTGAATTTCCATTGGAGATAATAATCATGGATTGCAGAATCATATATCGAATCACCAAGATAAGCCCTAAGGTAGTTAAATCCCTTTCCTGTCTTATTGTATATCATCAGGCTGTAATTCAGGGTAGTATAATCCGGTGCAGACAAATTAGCCGGTTGTTCGAGGTTGGCGCGTGCCTGTGCAATCCATTCTAACTCGTGCATAAGTTTAACCGGCATTTGGTCTACATGAAAGAACCTGGCCAGTTTGATGTTTTTAATATAGACCTCCCAAAGCTTTTTTTGAGGATATCTCAGGCTCATATAGCGCACTTCAATAGAACTGGTCATTCCTTCATCCAGATAGGGATATCGCCGCTCATTCGTTCCAAGAGCACTGTAAAACCAGCTATGACCTACTTCGTGCGCAATTACTTCATCCAGCGAATAGCTATCCTTTGCAAGGCCAATGACTGTAATGCCGGGATATTCCATTCCATCACCTGCACTCAGGGCGCTTTGTACGGCAGTGAAACTCTGATAGGGATAGTCTCCATTCCATTTTGAGAAATAACTGATCGCATTATTTACATAAGAGATGGCATTCTTCCAGATTTTAGCCTCCTGATTGGTAAACATGACCCAGGTAGTCACTTCCCTGCCCGACTCAGGAAGTTTCACTTTTCCTTTCATTACATGGAAACGCTTATCTGCAAACCATGCAAAATCATGAATCTTATCTTCAGAATAACGTAAAGTTTTTACTTGTCCCGATGAAGGGGGAAAGTCTGCTATCTCACTAGCTTGATTTGATATCCATGAAGTGTCGGTTGCTAACTGGTCAAGCTTTTGGGTTTCTTCAACATTAAGAAGATTTCCGGTTGCACCAACAATATAATTTGACGGAAGGGTGATACTCACATCATATTTCCCAAATTCCGAATAGAACTCACCCTGGTCTTCATACGACATCTGGTGCCATCCTGTCCTGTCGTATACAGCCGGTTTGGGATACCATTGTGAAATCTGGTAGGATTCTCCGATATGACCTAACCTGGAAGTCACGCCTTTGGGGATCTTAACATGAAATGGAGTAGTAATTTTAATGCTGTCTCCTTGCCTTAAGCCTTTATTCAGTAAAAGCTTGCAAATATCTGGCTGATCGGGTAATAAATTCCATTGAATCTTTTGATCGTTGATCCTGAAATCCAATGAATCAATAGATCCGCTTAAGGCCGTATCCTTAAACAATCTTGCCTTTCCCTTTAGATTAAATAACTGACGGGCTAATTCGGTGTGATTGTTCGAATAGCCATTGGCCCATAGGTGAAAATAGAGATAATGAAGGGTATCAGGTGAATTGTTAATGTAATTAATAGTTTCAAATGCATATAATTCGTGAAGCTTATCATTTAGTGAGACTTGTATCGTATAATCGACTTTCTGCTGGAAATATTCCTGTGAAGAAGCTTTGCTGAAAGGCCAGAAAATGAACAGACAGAGAAATATCGACAATCCTGAACTTTGGATGTGATGATATATCTTCTGTTTATTTAGGTCCAAGCTAATTTTTTGCATCTCTGATTTTTGTATAATCAACAAACAAGTTCCTTTCTCATTCGGATCCCCCCAGCATATGAATCCTATTGAAATAAATATGTGCAACACGACTTGTATTGCACATATTAAAAGGAAGTATTCAGGATAAATTATCCTGAACTCCCACTTTGCTGTTTAAAGTAACCCGAACCCCGACCCCGAGTACTCGGGGGGTGATTTCATTAATTAGATCAGGATGATGATCAAAATGATGATCAATAGGGTGCCTCCGCTGATATAAATGACTTCACCACTCCTACGGACATTTTCTTTTATCCCTTTACTTTCTTTTCTTAACTCACGTTTTTCTGATCCAGTCATTTCCGACTTGTCCATACTGCGAATTTCTTCTACTCGTTTATTCATACGGCTTACTTCTTCAGCAGATAATTTATTCTCTGTAACTACAGGAGCAATAGTTTTCGATTCAGCTTTATTAGCGAATGTAGACGATGAAACCATCGTAAAAATCATCAAGAATGCAATAAAAATAGCTTTTTTCATATTGTTATTTTTTATATTAATTTATGAATTAAAGGTAGAGGATAAGGAATCTTAACTTGTTACACAATTTTGGAAATAAGTTACATCATTATCACATTTCAGATGAGGTTTGCTTCCAACTGATAAAAACGAAAAATAATCAGTAGTCATACGGAAAGATTCAAATAAACTTTTTCCAGTTTATCTTTTCTCCAATCTCCTTGTCGAAATGATGAAAAGTGGTATTAAGGTTTGTAATAAAACGGTTTTCGTAACACTTCCCATGACTATATTTTCCAACCATTTCCGACTGTGTGAACCCATAACTATAATAGCTGAATCGATGTCCTTCGATGTTTTTAATATGGATTCAGAAATATCACCTTCTGCTACCATAGTAATTATGGCTTCATCGCCAAGATGGTGTTTTGATTGATCAAGAAAATGCTGAGCAGTCTTTTCCAATCCTTCATGACTATCCAATTGCGTTGGAACCGTATCCATGTAACCGGCAAATCCCATTATCGTAACATGTTCTGTTGAAGAATAATACATCGGATCTGCAATGACATGAAACAAAATTGCTTCGGCTCCCATTGTTTTAGCCAGAGAATACCCGACTTCAGCTACTTTTTGAGCTGAAGGATCATAATCCAGTGCAATCAATACTTTTTTCTTCCTATTTGTCTTCATTTGGTTCAATTGTTTGATCCATATAAAAGAGTATTCTTTTCAGAGAATAAACAGCCATAAACCAAGATCAGAAATATATATAATTAATAAAAATGGTAGTTCATCCTTAAACCTGTCTTGGTATTTTCCAGACAGTTTTTATAATTATCTATATTTCTGCAAACCTAACGAATCCCGGAAGTCTTCATTCTCCCTGATCCTCCTCCAGGTCAATATGATCGTCTCCTCCTAAACTATAATAGTCATTCTCTTCATCTCCATTGCCTGCATTTTCAAGGATATTGTCCATTTCTGAGTCGGGAATATCTAAGTCACTGCCCGATACATCATCATGATAATCTTTTTCATTCATGGATTTAAATTCTCCCGTATTATTAAATGCCTTTATCGCATTAATATCCTCGGGGTCAATGTCTTTTTCTTCCCTGAATTGTTGGTAAATATCCTCACTGGCAGGATACTCAGGATATCCGTTTCGGTCATCCTGATCTATACGGTCTCCCTTGCTGTCAGGAAGATTCAAATTATTGCTATCTTCTTTCATTTTTATATAAATTTTGAGAGGGCTAAAGTAATCGTGCATAAACTGATAATTGTTATACAACTTTTGAAAAGAATTACATCATTCACACATTTTAAACTCTTATGGATATCACGAAATAATGTGTGAATGATGTAACCTTTTCATGGAATTGTGTAAAGCATTTGATAACAAGAAGCCCCATCTTTATATTGGATTCAAATTCCTTCTCAGAAATGAAAATAAAATTACTTTCAAAAATCCTGCTTGGAATAGTTGCCTTCGTGCTTCTGTTTATTCTTTTAATTATTGTCGTTGCTGAACCCTTGATTAGAAATAAAATCAGGACAGAATTGAATAAATACAGCAGTGAGTACCTTATTAATGTAGACAAGGTTCATGTTTCGGTTTTCAAATCAGGACTGGAATTGGAAACTCTTACAATTTTCTCAAAGTTGCAACAAAGCGGTCATCCGAATTTAAAAGGAGAAATAGCATCTCTAAAAATAAAAGGAATCAACCTACTGAAAGTCCTGTTTAAAAAGGATATTGACATCAGTGAGGTGGATATTTCAAACATTAATATTGAAGGAAAGCTTTCGTTTCATGAGAAATCCAAAACTCCCGGATTATCGCCCTTAAACATTCGTATTGATAGCGTGTTCCTGGATAAAATCAACCTTGAGATTAAAAACACTTCATCTGCACAAACCTATGCAGTACAAGATGGCATTTTAAAGTTATACGATATAGAGGCGGCTAAAAAGGACACTCTTTCACTTGGATTGATTAAGCAATTTGATTTTGATGCAGTGAAGTTTGTTTCAATATCAGCTGACAGCATGTACACGAATGTCGCCATTGGTATAAACTATTCCTCAGTGTCAAAAAAGCTGGCAATCGACAGTGTTTTTATTCAACCTAACTATAAGGATTATGATTTCACGGCACGCCATAAATTTGCGACAGATCGTTTAGAAGCCAGGATCGGCAATATTCATTGTTACGATTTCTCTGCAGCTGATTACACCAAACATAAAAACTTAATCAGCTCTTTCATCGAAATCGGAAATATGGATATGAATGTTTTTCGGGATACCCGGATAGAGATAGAACACAAAAAATCAAGTTCCTTTCAGGACTTGATTTACAACTTTTCTGGTACGATCCACATTGATTCGATTGGTCTTAATCGGGGAACTGTTACCTATACCGAACAGGTACCCAAGGCAAATGAGCCGGGGGTCATAAGCTTTAATGAAATCAAGGCAAAAATCTATAAAATAGCCAATGATAATGTTTACAAAACAGAAGAAGCTTTTGTTGTGCTCCGCGCAGAAGCTTTGTTAATGGGGAAAAGCAAAGTAAACGTTTTGTTAAAAGCAAGACTATTCGATAATCAGAATACATTATCAATCAGTGGATCTCTTTCCGGCATGGATGCCGCTGAGTTGAATCCAATGCTGGAGAAAAATGCTTTTATATATGTTACTTCGGGAAGAATTGATACAATGAATTTCAACCTGGTAGCAAACAACACAAAAGCAACCGGCAAAATGACTTTACTTTATCATGGATTGACTATCGCACTTGAAAATAAGCATACCGATAATATCACCGGTATTAAAGAACGCTTTGAATCATTGATTGCGAATAAATTATTATCGGATTCGAATCCACTCCCGGGTGAACCAGTAAGAGTTGGAATCATAGATTATAAAAGAGACCCCGAACGGTTTCTGTTTAATTACAGCTCCAAATCTATTTTAACAGGAATTAAATCCAGTCTCATTAAAAGTAAATAATATAAGTCACTAACCGTTTTATTCACTCATTTATTTCAACTTATCTATTCAGTCTTACGCATTGTCTTTTATCAGTTTTGACAACCTGATAGTGCTCTGATAAAAGTTTCATAATGGATCTCATTTATAATGTTTCGAGTGTCTTTCTCCCTTTATACTTAAGATGTTTGTAATGGGAAGGAGTTAATCCTGTAAATTTCTTGAATTGGTTTGAAAGATGCGCGACACTGCTGTAATGCATTTTATCGGCTATTTCTGTAATATTAAGTTCGTTGTAAATCAGTAATTCTTTAACGTGTTCAATTTTATGGGTAAGCAGGAAGTGTTCAATGGTCAAGCCCTGACTCTCTGAAAAAACATTGGCCAAATAGGTATAGTCATAATTTAGTTTCTCACTCAGATGTTCGGACAAGTTTACCTTTAGCTGGCTGTCAGAATAATGGACCAATTCAATAATGATATTCTTTATTCTCTCAATCAGGATGCTTTTATGGTCATTAACCAGTGCAAGGCCAGATTTCTTAAGGCCTATATCAAGCAAGTTGCGTTGTTCATTTGTGATATTTCCCAAAATTTCAACCTGGCCTAATTCAAGTGTAGTGTAATTTAATCCCAGTTTTTTGAGTTCAGATTTCAAACTCATTTTGCAGCGATCACTAACCATATTTTTCAAAAAGAGCTTCATGCTGCATTAATTAGGTTATGGGTGTATATTTCAAGCAATTCGACTTTCTAAACAGGTGTATCTGTCTATTAATTTTTTAACCTTTAACGAAAAATCATTAATAATAGTTCTATTTTCTGAAGCTTGAAATATCAACTGCTGATAAAAGGCACTCCTTATTGTCACCGGTAACTATTCCTTCGATATAAACCAAACACAAGGGATTATTGTCATACCCAAGCATCACTTTGCACGATTCCTTTGCATCAGTGATATAAACATCTTTGAAAAATTTATTGAATACCGCTTTTGATTCTTCAGAAACAAACAACTTAAAGTTACTGTTTATCAGGCTAAAACGCCTATCGCCAAGCATGTCGGCCCCAGTGAAGTTCAACTCACAGATACGCCCGTCATGATCGAGTGTAAAATAGCCCATTGGAGCAAAATCATATAACATGGTATATTTTTTAAGAGCCGTTTCAGCCGTATCATAAGCCTGTTGCAACTCCTCGTTCTGCATTTCCAATTCTATCTGGTGAACCTGCAATTCGTGAAGTAGTTTTTTTACTTCAATATCTACTCCGGGTTCTGATCCTGTTTTTTGCTTTTCTATTAGCTTTTGTTCGGCGACCTTACGCAACATTTGTGGATCAGTAAAATCAATTTCTTTGTTCATTACATTAGTTTATTAGTTGTTATAATAATCATCCCAGCCGGCATATTCAGGCTGTTTAGCAATATACTAACCGACCAATCAACATCGAATATCGTATTGGTGGCTGATAATACCTGCATTTTAAATTTGCCGTCCTTCATCTCATTCATCAAATTAGTCATTTCTTTTTGTGCCTCTCCCCTGTTTAGTTCAGGAATAAACAACTGAAAATAATCCCGATTGATTACTTCTTTTCTTTTTTTCCCGAAAAACCGTTCCGCTTCAGAATTAAATTCCAGTATTTTCATGTCAGCAGACAATTTAATAATTACATCTGACGATGAATTGAACAGCAAACTATGTACCTGATTTTTTTCCTTTAGTTCAACCTCTAGTTGCTTCAGATCAGAAGTATTGATAAACGTGATTACAAGGCCATCTATCCGGTCATCAAAGGTACGGTAGGGCATTATTCTTGTCGAAAACCATCGTCCGTCAGTGGTAGGAATTTGTTTCTCCAGGAATACAAGAGTCCTTAAAACTTCGTGTGAATCCTCAACCAATTCAGGGTAAATAAGACTCGAAACCTGGTCGGTAAATGGCCTGCCGATGTCGCTCTTGATTAGCTTGAATATTTTAGTGGCCTGATTAGTATACCGTCTTATATTTAAATCCTTGTCCAGAAATAAAGTAGCAATATCGGTGCTGTTGAGCAGGTTTTTCATATCATTGTTAACCCTGGAAAACTCATCAACTTTCGATTGCAATTCAGCGTTTACCGTTTTGAGTTCTTCATTCAGGCTCTGCATTTCTTCTTTCGAAGTCGTAAGCTCTTCATTGGTTGATTGAAGTTCCTCATTGGTCGACTGCAGTTCCTCGTTAGTCGATTTCAGTTCTTCCTGCGAGGTCTGCATTTCTTCAAGCGTACTCTGCATCTCTTCACGCATATTCTGTAACTCTCGCTCCATCTCCGATTGCTTAATACTTACAAAATTATTTCCTCCTTTTGCTTTAATACCTTTGAGTCCAACAATCATGGGCAAATCCGAAAAAATAATCATAACCATGCCCTTCAATGGCTCCGGATGATCAATCCATTGAATACTCATATTCAATATTTGTGTACCACCGTTAGTGCCTACTTTCAAATCGTGCATAATCACACGTTCTTTCCTCATGATTGCCTGCCGGAAAGCTGACGGAAACTCGTTACGCAATCCTTCGCGTAACATGGCAAAAATATTCATATTAGCTTTACCTACCGCAGGTTCCAGGTATTTACCAGTTCGTCCGCTGATATAAATGATATCACCCCTTTCGTTCACCAAAACACCCGGAGGTGAAAAACTCTGTAACAAAAGCTGATCGGCAAGGGTTTGAATATTCTGGAGTGAGGGTAAAGGGTTTTGTTTTTCAATGTTGGGTTGATAAGTCCGTGAAAATGAAGACGGAAAATCAATCAGTTCGAGTGTATCATTGGTATCCGATCGCTTGAATATTTTCAGTTTGGAATCCACCGTTGCAAAGAAGTGACCCTGTGTTCCAAGTGTTTCAGCGCTTCCAAGCACCAGATATCCATGAGGATTAATGCTGTAGTAAAACAATCCCATTAATTTTTTCTGAAGCTCTACATCCATATATATCAATAGATTACGGCATGTCAGGATATCGATTTTGGTAAAAGGCGGATGCAGGATAATATTATGCTTGGCAAAGACAACCATTTCCCTTATTTCGGTATTGATACGAAAGCCGTCATCAGTAGTACTGAAAAAGCGGTTTAGTCTTTTTGGCGATACATTGGCAATAATGTTTGTCGGAAACATTCCTTTCCGGGCTGTTTCTACTGCTTCATTGTCCAGATCGGTAGCAAATATCTGTAGCGAAATGCCCGTATGCGGTCTGATTTTATCCATCGCTTCCTTAAATAAAATAGCAAGCGAATAGGCTTCTTCTCCGGTAGAACATCCTGGCACCCAGGCTCGCAAGGTCGTATTTTCCTGTTGGCTCGAAATAAGTTCTGGAATTACCGTCTCTTCCAACTTTTCCCAAACCAAGGCATCCCGAAAGAAATTGGTTACACCAATTAATAGTTCCTTGAACAGAATATCTACTTCTTTGGGGTTTTCCTGCAATAAGCGAACATATGAAGTTATTTTATCAATTTTATGGACACTCATTCGTCTTTCGATACGACGATAAACCGTATTCTTTTTATACAGCGAAAAATCGTTGCCCGTCTGGGCCCTTAAAATAATTATAATTTTCTCAAGTGAGCTTTGATCCTTAATCTCCACATCCAGGTTTAATTTGACGATCGGAATATGATGAAGGAAATCAATCAGCTTTCCCGGCAATTCATTGGCTGGAGCCTGAATATCGACCTGTATGGATTCGATCGCATGGCGTGGCATACTGTCGTATTTTGCTGTGGCAGGTTCCTGAACCATCACGATACCGTTTTTTTCTTTAATGGCCCGAAGCCCTAAACTGCCATCCGAACCCATACCTGAAAGAATGACTCCGACCGCAAGGTCCTGCAAGTCATCGGCAAGTGAACAAAAAAATGAATCAATCGGAAGCCGCAGCCCTCTTACCTCCACCGGATCAAACAGGTAAAGGACACCCTGTAAAATGGACATAGTCTTATTGGGCGGAATGACATAGACACAATTTGGCTTAATAGTCATATGGTCTTTTACCTGGAGGACAACCATTTTCGAAATTCGCTGAAGCAATTCAGGCAACATTCCTTTCTGTGTTGGATCCAAATGCTGGATTACCACATAGGCCATTCCGCTGTTTTCAGGCACATTGCCCAGAAATTGTTCAAATGCCTCGAGCCCGCCAGCAGATGCACCAATACCAACTATCGGAAACAGAGCATTATGTGATTCAGAAGTCTTCACTTTTGAAGATACAGCCGATTTCAATTTCCCAGGTTTCATGAGCGTTTTTATAATTATCTGTAAATATCGGAATTTAAATGAAAAGAACCTGTATATTAACCACAAACGTGTCGCATTAAAGTCAAAGACTAAATTAAACTATGGCTTTCGTTTCACCCCATCGACCAAATAGGGTGATTCACCGTGCCAGAATAAGCTGCCGTTTTTTTGCAGGTAATGAACGATTACCATTTGTCCCTGTATGGTATCCAATTGATCTGCAAGCTTCTTGTCTGTAACCGAAAAATAGAATTTTTCCGATGCAATGGCAACGTTCGAATTGCCGGTCACACTGCTAAGAATCATTTCGCCTTCATAGGTTTTAATCAGATTGCCTTTATGCGAAAATTTCTGCAACAAGCCAGCCCGATAACCATCACTATAAGTGTAAAAATACTTCGCATAAATGAAAATAGCCGAACCAAACAGAAATAGGGTAAGAATCACAAAAAATGTCCTTCTAAACCCCCTTTTTACGCCTGACCATTTTGAATCCGTCATCTTTGTTGTGTTTGAGTCTGATTGCATGTATAGTAAAGTTTAATGATAAGATAAGAGTTAAATCTGCCATTTCCTCCTTGAATATAACAATCCAAGCACGAACCCAATGCCCACACTGATCAAAATCTGTACCCATTTCAGATCGTTCATATCCATCGATCGACCGTCATGCATCATTCCTGTCATCCATGGACCGCCTCCCAATAACAAAAAGACCACTACGATTACCAACAAGACAATGACATAGGTAAGTGTTTTCCTGGATAATTGTGTCATAATTCTCTATTTTACTGAGGTTTATAAATTTTTATTTAATGAATATCCTTGATTTCACCTAAGGTCAATGGTAAGTCATTCAATTGTCATTAAGTTGTACTGAAACGATAAATGACAATGAATGACAATGAATGACAACATCTGACTGTCCTGAAGGAGCAGCCAGGTAAATAAACTGACCTCCATATATATTTTTATTTCTTATGACTGGACTTCAAATCCTTTAACGATTTTTTTGCCAGTTTCAAGTCAGCCTTAAACTTGGATTTCACTACTTCCCAGGCTGCTTTACTTTCTTTTTTAGATTCCTTTCTGCTCTTTTTCAAGTCAGAGATAGCATCTTCAAATTTTGTCTTGTCTTCTTTCCAGTTTTCCTTCAATAAATTTGTAACGACCATTTTATTTGATTTGTGCCTGCCCAAAGACAGACGGGTTAAAATAATATCGGCATGAACTCTATTTCAAATTACCGCTTGTCTTCTGGATATTCCGGTAATAC
>DIZL01000011.1:0-8234 GCA_002429385.1 Prolixibacteraceae bacterium UBA6029
CTTTTGCGGAGTTAAGGTATTATTTCAACAATATTTCTGCTGAATTTCTTATAGAAAATAATGTGCGACTTCACAATTGATGCTCTATATCCTTTTTTAATGTAGTCAACGGATTTTCCACTTTCAAAGTTCTCAGATATAAATTCGATTTCGTCTAAAATTAGATTGTAGTATCTATCAGCTTGCTCAAGCGACCAGTTTTCAAACGTGTACAACCATATCTTTTCGATATCTTGATTTGCTTTCCCGCTAATGGAGTATCTCATTTCTTCAAGTGTTTAGCATGAAGATTTTTAAGATTTTCGGTTCGGTCAAAGTCTTTAACAAATCTACTTTTCTCTCCAATTTCAAGCTCCTTGATTAGAGCTTTATACCTGTTCTCCTCATTCTCCAAAAGACGAAGAGCTGTTCTAATAACCTCACTGACAGACGAATATTTTCCAGTAGAGATTTTCTCATTAACAAAGTTCTCGAAATATTCTCCAAGTAGTATTGATGTATTCTTTGCCATTGTAGATATTTTTTTCAAAAATACCAATTCTTGGTATCAATTCAAAATCTCGGAACGGCTTTTTGATAAAATTACACACAACGTCTGTATACCCGCAGGGCGAGATTTAAACGATAAACTTCCCACGAGAGTTGCTTTTCATCATGATCCCGATCCCGATCCCGATAGCTATCGGGACTATCGGGACTATCGGGACTATCGGGGCTAATTTCCTTTCCTTGAAACAACGAAACCCGACTTGCCGGGTATAATCACACAAAACGTTGATAAATCCATATAAGAAATGGGGCGCTACAATATAGATGTCCTCCAAAAGGCGGATGAATAGTGCAACCGAGACTTTATGCTGAGCATTGCGTGCCACATTAAGTCCTATTTATTATAGCTAGTGGTTATTCTTGCTTTTCATCTGTATCAAGTAACCAGTTAAAAACGTTCAAATGTCGTATACCGCTTCTGTTTTGTGTAAAAGAGTCAGTCGTGAGCAAAATTTTTGGGTAATTGTCGTTGATTTTTTCTAATGCACCAAACTCTCGTTCTGCTGTGCTTTCACTCGTCATTTGCCAGGCAACCTGATAATATTCAATGTCGCCTGTCGTGGTTTTGCATACAAAGTCCACTTTATTATTTCGTGTTGTACCTGTCCAAATTTTGTTGCCTCTGCGAAGCAGTTCAAGGTAAACAACATTTTCTAATATATGTCCTCTGTCTGTAGTGCGTTCTTTTCCCGCCAAAATGTTGAGCAAACCAGCATCAACTAAATAGTATTTTTCTTGAGTTGCCAATTGTTTTTTACCTTTTAAATCGAAGCGGTTTACTTTGTAAAATATAAAGCTTGCTACTAAATATTCCAAATATTTTTCAACGGTCGTATTGTGTGTGTTTTGTCCGTCTTGTTTTAATGTTTTTGCAATATTACCGGGCGAAAGCGGGTTGCCAATGTTGGAAGCTACAAATTTTGTAATGTTGACAAACGCTCGCTTGTCGTTTATATGGTAGCGTTTTGTGATGTCTTTTTCTATAATCGTGGCGTAAATGGCTTCTAAGTATTCGTATATCTTATCGAAACCGCCTTCACGCAATTCAACACCTTTAGGTAATGATGTTTCGTTTACATAGTCAAAAAACAGGGCTTCATAATTGAGGTATCTGTTTGATGTGTCAATGTTGCGAGCTGTTAAGTATTCTTTGAACGAAAAAGGCAAAATAGAAATTTCGATGTAGCGACCACTTAAAAGCGTTGCTAATTCGCCTGACAGCAAAAAAGCGTTTGAGCCTGTGATGTATACATCTATATTAGGTTTTACAAACAAACCGTCTACCAAACGTTCAAACTCGTTTACATTTTGCACCTCGTCTAAAAAAACATAGCAGGGCTTTGACAAATCTAACTGGTTAATGATGTGTGCGTACAAAGCATCTAAGTCATTAAGAAATTTGCGTAGTTCAAAATCTTCAAAGTTTAAAAACACTATTTGCCTGGCTTGCACCCCCATTTGCAATAGCGTTTGACGATAGATTTCAAACAAGGTACTTTTGCCGCTTCTGCGTAAGCCGCTTACCACTTTTATTAGGTCTTTATCTTTGTATGCCAATAATTTGTTTATGTATTCTTTGCGATTTGTGTAATTCCTCATCGTGCAAAGGTATTGATTAAATCATTAAAACTCGCACAATATACAAGTTTTAATGATTTATTGGGGCTGCCAGTTAATTGTTGGCTACAATGTCTCGCAAATTCAAGCAGAGTGGGGGTTTCCCGATGAACTTCCTGCGAAGAGTTGCTTTTCATCCCGAGTACCCGGGATAAATCCTTTCTCTTTGATCTTTTCGTTCGTAAACCCTTATTCGACATTTACTTCGTAAATGTAAATACGAATTCAGTATAAAACAAGACAGTAGTGAATTTTGCTCTCAAATGGTATGTTTTTGCGTAGCAGGGTATTACACCGACATGTTTAGAATACTCCGTTTCCGCCATTTACGCTTTATGCTTTACGCTATTTTAAATATTTTCCGCAACTTCCGCAACTTCGCAACTTCGCATGTTCTGACTTTTCAAATAGAATGAATTGAGTAAACTATCCATACAATCCATCAGAGAGCCAAAAACCTATGCCAATAACATACTGAAACCCGAGTAGCTATTATTATGATGTCTAACTTTGGAGGCTACACGCAGAGGCGGATTGCGGGTCCCAAATCCTCGGGATCAATCCGATAAGCTGCCCGAACGGAAAGATACACACCGGAAACCATCCCGAGTACTCAGGGCCGCATTTGCAGGTAGCTGATGTAGCGGGTGTTAAATATCTATCCTTACGCCGTATTTAATAATCTGATTAACAATTGGAACACTATAATTAAACTCATCTCTGGTAAAAGCATGAGGTTCAATTAAAGTTTCATCTCCTTTACGAATTACCATTAACTTAACTTCGGTTTCAAAAGTGTGAATCACATTATCCTTAAGAATAATTGCAATATCTATATCACTATTATCATGTTGGTTACCTTTTGCATATGAACCAAACAGCCAAGCTTCAGAAAACCCTAAATCAGAATTTTTAACTCGTTGTAAATATCCCTTACAAATCCTTAAAGCATCGCTTTTATCCATATTCGACAGTCTTTAATTTTATCAATCCATTCTGCTGTAAAACTATCTGTACAAAGCTGATAAAAGCTTTGTTTGTAATCATCATATCTGGCTTTTATATTGAATCTTGAGATGCTATCCAAAAGAATTTGCTGTGACATATCAAGGTCAATTTCTGATTTCTCACAAAGCCTTCTCAAATCATGAATCATTGGTGGAAATTCCCCTTTTGACTTTACATATAAAGCTTTAAGTAATTTTTCAATCACCAAGTGCCCCATAAACAACGCCCAATTGTTATTTTGGGTTTTATATAAATCTATCATTGCCTTAAAATCATAATCTGAACTTTCAATCCAATGATTTATAATACGTTCTTTGTCAAATTCGTTATCCATACACAACTGAAATACAATATCATTGACACAAAGGTATCAATTTTTTCATTTCAAACTAACTGCGAAAATGGGTCCCGAGTACTCGGGGCTAATACCCGGCAATGTTTCGAAAATTCACGCAGGACGGGAGTTTCCCGATGAACTTCCTGCGAAGTACTGCTTTTCACCCCGATTGCTATCGGGGCTAATTTCCTGTCAACGAAGCACCGAAACCCAACTTGCGGGTAGCGGATGGTGTGAGAGGCTCTCCCCGTCAGCTAATTATTGGCGGGGCAGTCTACTCGATTGGGCGTTTGTTCATTATTTAAACTGTCTGACCTTTTTTTGTCTTTTGGGGATTTGAAATCTTTTTAATCTCTCCAGTCTTTTTGTAATGTGCAATAATATCGCTTAGTTGCTTTTTCTCCCAATCCTTTAATGGTCTTGGGTCAACTACAAAATCAACTCCCTCTGGTTCTCTAATTAATCCCATATCTCAAATTTTAAAATATTTCTTAATCAATAATAATGCTTCTTTAGGAAAAATAACCATTTTGTGATTGCCGACATGAACAGCTCCTAAAGTCTTTTCGTAATGCTCAATTAATTGTGTTTTTGAAATAAATGAAACGAATCCTTCATATTTTCTATCCCATGACTCTTTGTATAAAAAAGCAACCAGGTTTCCAGCTACCCCAACATAAATTTTGTTTTTTCCCTTATTAAACGGAGCACTCTCAATTAAATGCATAAAAAGATGGTCTTTCTCATCCGAAAAACTAATCAGTCCTTGAATGACTTTTGGATTGCCATTTATTGTCAGTTTGAAAACATGTCTTTCTGTTTGTTCAAATTCATATTTCCAGTCAAATTGCCATCCATTTCCCTTTTTTACATATATTAAATCTCCTTTTGTAATCAATGATAATTCGGTATCAAAACTATCACCCGAAAAAGCATTCTCAATACTATTTGTCAATTTATCAATCTCTATGTCAATATGTTGAACTTTTTTACTCATATTGCAAATTTAATAATTATCATCGAGAATCTGTCATGTTTGCAGGGTTTTGTTGTATTATCCCCCCGGGTAACTTACGTCACCTAAGAATCTTACCTCTAAAGATCTGGACAGGCAGTGCGACTTCCACTGAATATGGCTCATGCACTTTTAAGGCCATTCTGTTAGTCAACCTCACCCAACGAGGCTATGAACCACTGCTGACCCATTATTACAAAGTAAGCCCACATTACCAAAGTTCGCCACTATTTCCCATTGTTTAACGGCCTGTCCCGATCTATCGGGAAACCGCGTAGTACGAGACCCGTATGCTATGTGGTCCCGACCAAAGGTGCGGGATAAATCGTGAGAGGCTTTCCCCGTCAGCTAATTACTGGCGGGGCAGTCTACTCGATTGCCGGTTCGGTTTTCAATTCTTTCTTTTCTAGGTCAAAAGATTACAGTCTGTCAACGAATTTCATTTTAATTTGTAAATCGACTCGATCCTTTAAATACTATTGTTTCACAAATTTATCAATCCAAATTGCGCTTTTAGCTTCAATTTTAATCGAATAAATTCCATTTGATAAATGACTAATATCGACTTGATTATCAGAGATTCTATTATTGAAAAGTATCTTGCCATTTAGATCAAATATCGAAACAGTTGAAATTTGAGTTAGTCCGTTTATATACAAAGTTGTTGTTGCGGGATTTGGATAAATTGCAATTATCTGATTATCGATCCCATTTATTCCGGTTATTCCAGCCGCTTGAGTTACAGTAATAAGCTGATCTGTTGTTCCTACAGATGAAACAGTTATGGTTGCCGACCTCTCAGTATCTGTTGGATTTGCCAAAGCATAGAAACTAATTGTATTATCTGCCAGTTTAACTATTTGTATATATGCTTCAGCACTAAAGGTCTTGTTTATATTGCTTGAAGTTGAAAGATTATTTGTATTGTTAGCAGGAATAACAATTAGCCAATCAGCATCAGTGCTTGCAGACCAATCATTAGTAGAAACTACATTGACTGTTAGTGTGTCACCCTGTCCTGAAAAATCAACCATATTACTTGATACTACTAAGCTCATCTCCACGATGTTTTTATAATCATTCCAAGCCCAGCTTCTATATTCGTTCAGATAGCCTTGAGGAACAAAAAAGATAGTGGTGGCTTTATTAACTGAAGGGAAAACACTTCTAGGATCGAAAGAAGTTGTTAAGAACGAATATATAGAAGTTAAACCACTACAACCCGAAAAAGCACGAGCTCCAATCGATTTAACTAATGGAGGAATGTTTACAGTAGCTAAAGCACTACAACCTTCAAAAGCACTGCTGCCAATTGAAGTAACATTAGGAGGAATACTTATAGAAGTTAGCTTGCTGCATCCAAAAAAAACACTTGAAGTGATCGAAGTAACCGCTGTAGGAACACTTACGGAAGTTAGACTACTACAACCTTTAAAAGCATAACTACCGATTGAAGTAACCGATGATGGAATATTTACAAAAATTAATCCGCTGCAATCTTCAAAGGCGTGATCACCTATTAAAGTAACCGATGATGGAATGTTAATCGAGGTTAAACCACTGCATTTCTGAAAAGCACCAAAACCAATTGAAGTAACTGAAGAAGAAATATTGATGGAAGTCAATCCTCTACAATCACTGAATGCATATTGATTAATCGAAGTAACAGAAGAAGGAATGCTGATGGCCTTCAAACCACTGCATAAGTAGAAAGCATTGGAACCTATTGTTGTAACCGAAGATGGAATGTCGATGGAGGCTAAACTGCTACAGCCAAGAAACACATTGTCACTGATTGATGTAATCGATGATGGAATATTTACGGAAATTAAGGCGGTACATTCAGAAAAAGCACTTATACCAATTGAGCTAACCGATGATGGTATGCTTATGGAAGTTAAGGCACTACACTTTTCAAAAGCATTTTCACCGATAGAAGTAACTGTCGCTGGTATGTCGATAGAAGTTAAACTGCTGCACGCGTTAAAAGTAAAATTACCAATTGAAGTAACCGATGAAGGAATGTTAATGGAACTTAAGCTGCTGCAACCTGAAAAAGAATAATCTCCAATTAAAGTAACCGAAGAAGGGATATTTACCGTAGATAGGCTGCTGCAACCAGCAAAAACACTGGCTCCGATTGAACTGATGGAAGAAGGAATGCTGATGGAAGCCAAACCGGAACATTTGAAAAAAGTATAATCACTTATTGAAGTGACCGACGAAGGAATATCGATGGTAGTTAATGCAATACAACCGTAAAATGCATCAGCTTCGATTGAAGTAACAGATGAAGGTATGTTGATGGAAGTTAGACCGTTACAGCCGGAAAAAGCAGATTCCCCAATTGAAATTACCAATGAAGGAATAGTTATGGAAGTTAAACTACTACAATTCCCGAAAGAAGCATAGCCGATTGCTGTAACCGATGAAGGAATGGAATAGTTTCCTGTTTTCGAAATGGGACATTGTATTAATTTTGTACCGGTTTTATTAAACAATACACCATTCGAACTCGAATAGTTTGGATTGTTTCCATCTACCAGGTATAAAGCGCCACAACTGTAAAAAGCATCTCTACCTATTGTAGTCAGCGATGACGGAATGTTGATGGAAGTCAAACTGCTACATGCCCCAAAAGCCCTGGCGCCAATTGAAGTAAGCGATGAAGGAATGCTAACAGAAGTTAAAGCGGTACAACGTTCAAAAGTACTGGAATCTATCGCCGTTACCAACGGAGGAATGATGATGGAAGCCAAACTGCTGCACTCCAAAAAGACGGTATTGCCAATTGATATTAAAGAAGAAGGAAGATTTATTGAAGTTAAACTACTGCAAGCGTAAAATGCTCCCCATTCGATAGAAGTAACGGAAGACGGAAGATTTACAGTAGTTAAATGTGTGAATCGTGAAAAAACTCTTTCCGGAATTGTATTTGCAGGGTAAACCTTGTCGTTGGTCTCACATGCATCAATTGAAACTCCGCTTAAATCCAGGGTCTTTAATCTATTTGCATATCCTATTGTCCAGAAATCACGGACATCCATGGAGCCTGTGACTGTCAGATCAACTAATGAGTTAAGTTCTGTGCGGGTTATCAGAGTTGATAAACTTCCTGGGGTGCATTCCACCGATTTTGACAACTGAGCTTGATTTGTTAAGCTGAAAAGAAAAATGAATACTCCAAATAGGACTAATTTTCTCATGATAATTTTGATTAATATTTTTACATTTTGTTATATGGCTGCTGATTACTATTGTTGTCACCGGATATGTCTTAAGCATAGGAACAATAAACTTTAAAACTTTGACAAAATGCCAATACCGTTTCAAGAAGCGGCTAAACTGACCGGCAACTAGTAAATACCTTCAAATGTATAGTACTTTTCTGAACTTCTACCTTTATTAAGCATATTTATTTTAATCTTTTAATTTCCGGTTTATCTGGAAGCAACCTATCAAGTGGACTGATGATTTTTTTCTCTGCTTTTGGAGTTATATGCGTGTAAATCATCGTCGTCTTTATGCTGCTGTGCCCCGGGAGCTGTTGGATATACCTTATATCAGATCGTTTTCCTGCCAAAAGCTTCGGCTGGTAGCAAGGAAAAATAAATACACAGGACACCTGGAATAGAATAGGGTGTACCACAAAATTCCCTGTATACTGCAAATCATTACACCGAGTTACACAGAGAAGTCACAGAGTTA
>DIZL01000011.1:8507-14317 GCA_002429385.1 Prolixibacteraceae bacterium UBA6029
TGTAACTCTGTGACTTCTCTGTGGGTCTCTGTGTACCTTTATAGATTTCCTTGTGTCCTATGTGTCTATGTGTTTCTTTCCCAACTATTTATTCACCAATGCTTTTAAGATCGGTTCGACCCAGCTTTCCTTGTCGATGTTATACACAATAAAGTCGCTGTCAAACTGCCAGTAGGCCCAGCTAAAACCAAGCTTCTCTGCAGTACGGGCTACAAAAGCGGTATAGCGTGCCCGTGAATCCATGTCGCCTTTATCGTAGGAGCCAAATTCTCCTAAAAAGATGGGACGGTTGTTTGCTTTCGACCAATCGGCTGCAACTTGTAATTTTGATTCAATCAATTGCTTATCTTCATTGGTACCCATCCATTTTATATCCTTCAGGTCTTTGGTGGCTTTCGACCAGGGAGCGCCCTGATGGGTAAAAGTCATCGGATGATAAAAATGAACCGTAGCGATGATGTTCTTATCATTCTCGGGTAATTTAAGGGTAGCTAAACTTTCAATCCCGTTCCAGTTACCGGGACCAATGATGAGCGTCCTATTGGGATTTGTTTTCCGAATAATGGCTGTGGCTTCAGCCAGATAATTATTCCACATATCTACCGTGAGCTTCTGGTTGGGTTCATTCAGCAGTTCAAATATCACCTGACCGGGCTGATCTTTGTAACGTGGTGCAAGCTGACGCCATACCGCAAGAAACATCTCCTTTTTCCCGATCGGATCATCGGCCATCTGCGTGAATTCGTGCATGTCAAGAATAACCATCAACTTGGCATCCAGCCCCTTCTTAACCACCCAGTCGAGTGTTTCCAGCCATTTGGAATCAATCTGATAGGTTGATTTGTCCATGTGCGAAAAGGCATACAGGTTAACCCGGATATTGGAGAACCCTGCCTCTTTAATCATTTTGAAATAGCTTTCCTTGAACCGTCCCTTGGTGTAGTCCTTCCAAAAGGCCCTGTCGTAACCAATGATATTAACACCCCTGCCCAGGTTTTTACATTGTTGGTCTGCCGTAATAGTTTGTGAATAAGAATTGTTTCCCGTCAGCATAAGGCTGATGAGAATGACCGTAATTAATGCTGTTTTTTTCATTTTATAGATTTCACGAATTTAAACGAATTACACGGATTTTCCGCGATATAAGTAATAGGAATGAATATGGTATCTTGTTTTTTATCTATTAAGCCCGTTCTTTCAATCTTCTGTTATTCAATTCAATGGTGATGTTATCCATTTTATCTTGATTCAAAGGATATAGCGCCATCACACCGGCAGTAATCAATGCAATGATGGTAGGTATCCAGCTCATCAGCATAATGATCCCCGGAACTGCACCCTGAATCGACACTTCATTTTGCCCGTTGTAATGGTATGCAGCCAATACAAACCCAATAATTGCACCTGCGATGCCCCCTCCAAACTTGGTAGCGAATGAACCGGCTGAATAAACAAGTCCAGTAGCCCTACGACCATTTTTAAACTCAGAGTAATCGGCTGCATCGCCCAGCATGGCAAAGAATAGGGTAGGGAACACGGCTGCCCCAAACTCAGACACAATACCGAGGGAGAAAATACCAATCGTATCTCCTGGGCCGCAGAAAACAAGCAGAGCATTTACTGCTCCTGAAAATATCAGGGCATAGATAAACAGGTCGCGTTTACCAAACCGTTTTCCCAAAGGAGAGGTGATCATTGCGCCAGCAATAGAGGCCAGCATTAATCCGATCATATAAGAAGCTGCCAGGAATTGATTGTGCAGATAATGGCTGAAATAGATGACCACAATACCTTGTTTGATCGAGTTGTATACGTTGAAAAGTATTCCAATGAAGAGGAGCACTATCCATGGCCTGTTCCGTATGAGGTCTTTCAGGTCTTTACCCAGATTGGTTTCCTGGTCTTTGGGTGGCTGAACCCGCTCTTTGGTGGTCGCAAAAGTCACCATCAGGAATAAGGACAGGAAAACCGACATGATATAGATGGCCGAACTGTAACCTCTCTTTTGGTCGATGATACTGATGTTTTGGGATTCCAGTTTTTCTTCTCCGGCGACAATAAATGAATATTTCTTATTGGCTTCCATCGAAAAACTCTTTCCCTGGGTAGGCACATTGGCGCTGTCTTTAACGGCCTCGGCCCATGAAAATACTGCAATACCGTCTTTGGTTTTGATATTTACATTCTTGATATTCTCAGGAGTCGATACCGTGACTTCGTATCTTGTCGTATCCAGTTTCTGAACTTCAATCGTAGGATTAATATTTCCGAAGTGTGCAACCAGGAACAACAATGCCCCCTGAACGACCATACCGCCGGTAAAAGCGCCAACCATACGATACGAACCCAGACTGGTGCGTTCTTTATCGTCACCGCTCATTACAGCCATTAAGGCTCCGTAGGGAATGTTATTCGCTGTGTAAATCAGGAAAAACAACAGATAGGTAGCATAGGCATAGATCACTTTGCCTGTCGGACCTAAGTTAGGGGTTGTAAACAGCAATGATAAGGTGATTCCTAAAGGTATGGCAGTCCATAAGATCCAGGGCCTGAATTTGCCGTATTTTGAGTTGGTACGGTCACATACTACCCCCATAAGAATATCGATAATTCCATCGCCAAACCGGGCAATCAGGAAAAGCACCCCTACAATTGCGGGATTCAGTCCAAATACATCGGTATAAAAGATAAAGAGGAATGTGGCAACACCGCGCCAGGCAATGTTTGCAGCGCCATCTCCAAGTGCATAACCAACTTTCTCGGAAAACTTTAGTTTTTGATTGATTAGATTCATGTCAGTCAGTATAGGTTTTTTAGTGAAAGCGTTTCGTTAGATTTCAAACACTGATCCATGGATCAGTACTTTGATTTCAGATTTCAATGTAATATTACATTTTCCTTCCTTAATGTGCAAAATACACAATGAATTTTTATCAATCAAATATTTCCTGATTTTTCACAAATTAGGAGATATTAGGAGATATTGAAAACTATATCAGAATTGATTCCCTATAAGAATGATTCTATTCCCTATACTACCACTGTCGTACCACTGTCATACCACTGTCATATCTCTTTCATACCTCTTTCAGTACAAATTCGAATATAATACGTAACAAATTCGACACAAATTCGAAGCGGTACGAATTTGTGTCGAATTTGTTACGTATTTGTGTCGAATTTGTGTCGAATTTGTACTGAAAGAGGTATGAAAGAGGTATGAAAGAGGTATGACAGTGGTACGAAATATATAGCAGGAGTTTACAGACCATTCATTACCTGAACAGGAGCAAAAACAGAAGAATAAATCATTAAACGGGGAAGTTGGTATTGTCCGAAATGGTTTTATGACGGGTGGGTTGAGTTCTTATTACCAAGCGGGTGACTTGGTGTCACACGCTTAGTAATTTTAAATTAATGTCCTGACTTTCTTCTTATTGTAATTTCCCTTTCAGATAGTTAGTCATTTTGGTATAGAGATGCATCGTGGTATTGCCACCCCGGATACCGTGATTACGATTGGTATATACTGCCATATCAAACTGTACACCTGCCTGTACCATTCGTTCGGTAAATTCCATGGTGTTCTGTACATGAACGTTATCGTCGGCTGATCCGTGTATAATCAGGTAATTTCCTTTAATCTTATCCGCATGCGAAAGAGGTGAATTGTCGTCATAGCCGTCAGGGTTTTCTTTAGGTGTCCGCATATAACGCTCAGTATAAACGCTGTCGTAAAAACGCCAGTTGGTAACAGGAGCAACAGATATACCGGCTTTAAAGACATCCGCTCCCTTTTCCATACAGAGTGCAGCCATAAATCCACCGTAACTCCATCCCCAGATGGCAATGTTGTTCTTGTCAACATAGGATAGTGTTCCAAGATATCTTGCTGCTTCAACCTGATCGTCTGATTCGTATTTCCCCAGTTGCATATAAGTCATTTTTCTGAATTCTTCGCCACGGGCACCGGTTCCACGCGGATCAACACAGGCAATCAGAAATCCTTCCTGTGCCAGGTAATCGTTCCAGCCAATGCTCCATTTGTCCAATACTTCCTGTGAATTCGGACCACTGTACTGGGTCATGATAACGGGATATTTCTTCGCCGGATCAAAATTGGCAGGTTTAAGCATCCATCCGTTCAGTTCAATGCCTTCAGCAGTTTTAAAGGTGAAAAACTCCTTTTTGCCAAAAGCATATTCGTTCGTCAGTTTCTTTAGCGCTGAATTATCTTCAAGTGTACGGATGAGTTTGCCAGACTGGTCGTGAAGGGTGATCAGGTTTGGAGTCTCGAAGTTGGTGAAATAATTGATGAAATATTTAAAACCGGTACTGAAATCCGCCTGATTAGTTCCATTCTGTAAAGAAAGCTTCCCTGATTTCTTACCATCCAGGCTGACGAAATACACTTCACGGCGCATGGGTGATTCTTTGGCGGCCTGGTAATAGAAGATTTTTTTCAACGGATCGAAACCGTAAAACTTGGTTACATCAAAATTTCCACTGGTCAGTTGTTTGATTTCAATGCCTTGACGGTCATAAAGGTAAAGCTGTGAGTACCCGCTTCGTTCGCTGTTAAGGACTATGTATCTATTGTCGGGGAGAAAAATGAAACCATCGTAAAAGCCTTCATCTATGTATCGTTTATTCTTTTCAGTAAAGAAGTTGCGGGTATCGCCTGTAAACGGATTGGCCAGAACAATATCCAGTTTATTCTGGAGGCGGTTCAGTTTCATGATTGCCAGGTCAGAGGCATCCTGGGTCCATTTGATCCGTGGAATGTATTGCTCCACATCTGTGCCAATTTCGGCAGTGACACTGCTTTTGGCCTTCAGATCATAGATAAGAACGGATACTACAGAATTTTTCTCCCCGCACTTGGGGTATTTGTATGAATAACTTCCCGGATAAAGTACATTCTCCTTTAATGCAGGATTCTGTCCCTGGTACATCGGAATGTTGTACATCGGGACTTCAGTTTCGTTGAATTTCACAAAGGCCAGAAACTTACTGTCAGGCGACCATTCGTAGGCTTTGTTGAAACCGAATTCTTCCTCATACACCCAGTCTGGGGCCCCGTTAATTATTTCGTTGATTTTACCATCGCGGGTAACCTGACTCTCGGTTCCAAACTTAAGGCTCTTAACGAATAGATTGTTATTACGCACAAAAGCAACACGTTCACCGTCAGGCGAAAAAGTGGCAATCTGCTGAGCCCCGTTGGCCGACAGGGAAGTCATTTCTTTGGTAGTGAAATTCCAGATAAAATGGACGGCAGTATAGGAATGGCGGTATATCGGCTTCTTTTCGGTGGTGAAAAGAATTTTGGTTTCATCGTCGCTAAACGTATAATCGCTGAAGGTTGTAAATCCGGCGTTTTCAATTTTTGACAGGTCAAACAGAACGTCTGTCTTTTCACCGGTCTTGTAACTGTATTTTACGATTTTATTGTCTTCCCTGGTGGTGTATGACAAGCCATCATTCATTGAACGAAGTTCTGTAATACTTTTTGGCATAAATATACGACTGCCAACAACATCTTTCAGTTCTATTTTCTTTTGAGAAAATGCAGCCAATGATATAGTTACGAGTACTAAAATTAATTTTATCCTGATCTTCATGATTGTATATCTGTTATCGTTCTTTACTCTGTCAAAACTTCAACTTTTTTTCCATAAAAAAAAGGGCTCTATAACGTTTTGGGTGGGTAAAGGTAATAAACATAGAAATAAATAGTCCCGGTAGTCACCGGGATTAAAAATCTTACTTTTTTTAATTCAATCTTCTTAGTACATGACAAAAATATA
>DIZL01000059.1 GCA_002429385.1 Prolixibacteraceae bacterium UBA6029
GGCTCGGAGATGTGTATAAGAGACAGGCTTTGTAAGGCTTTATTTTACAAGGCTTCCCGATTTTTATTGCTTTTCTTTTGCGGAGTTAAGGTAAATATATTAATTCCGAATTAGATAAAAAGGTTCCCTCTCATTTTGTGATATTTTTCTGAATGGTCATTATTCGTTACGAATGGTTCGTTTTGACGGATGAATGGACCCTATCGTTGGAATCTTTTCAAACTGCAGCATAAAATCTGCAATATTTGGATAGGCAGATGTTCCTCCACCGGATACATCTCATAGATCAAAGTGTTCTGTGCTGATTTAATTGTAAGGAGAAGTTTGCTGAAGAAGAGCTAAAAAACAATCAGTAATCCCAGTGTGATTGGTGCAACTGTTTTTGGGTATAGCATTTGAAGTTTTCTTTAGGGAGGTTGAAGAACGTGACACAAAATGCGAAGGTCTTTTTATCCAGGTAGCTGATCTGGCAAGCATACAGGCCAATGGATTCCCTGCCATACCAATTCAGGATTTTCTTAAATTCATCCCAGCTGCCCCTTGTCAAAACCCGTTCAATAATGTACAGGGCATGTTTATCCAGATCAACGCTCGGTGGATCAGTATCCCAGAACAAGGAGGCAGATAATCCCAGAACAATTTCCGGCTTGGTTCCCATAGACTTAAACATTGATTTGAATATCAAAGATAGGTTTTTCGATCCAATATTTTTGAACTACAACACGGAAGAATAATTTTGGCAGCTACAAAGACCTTATCCCCAGCCTTTCCCCTTGGGTCTGATTCTCTTTTCTTTCATATCTCTTTCATACCTCTTTCATACCACTGTCTTAACAAATTCGAAACAAATACAATACAAATTCGATACAAATTCGAACGGATACGAATTTGTTACGAATTTGTTACGTATTTGATTCGAATTTGTTACGAATTTGTTAAGACAGAGGTATGAAAGAGGTATGAAAGAGATATGAAAGAAAAGAGAATCAGAACACTGCCGTTTACTAACCATTCATCACCTTAACAAGGGAGAAAACAGAAGAATTGACCCGCAAACGGGGAGATAGGATTCGTTTTTGAGCGTTCAGGAAAAAATTATTCACTTTTTTGAAAATATTTTATCTTTTGTTGCAAACGTTTGCAATGCGCTTTCTTTTGTTCAGGAAGCTGTTTTAACGGCCAATTTGGGTCGGGCGGAGCTTTCTGGATTTGGTTTTTCAAAAAAAGCTTTGTTTATTTGTATAGTTAATTCCGTTTTTTGTTGATTCCGTTTATACTTCATCTGGTTTTCCTGAAAGATTTCAGGACTTACCGCTATTGATTCCAAACATTTGATATGGATTATTGGATCGGTGTGTTTTTAATCGCCGGTTCAGAATAAGGGATGCCCGGGATGCATCGGACGAATCGTACAGATTTCTGACGATTGTTCCTGTTGTTTTCTTTTATCTGTTATCTTGTGTCTCAAATCTAACATCTAATATCCATGAAGAAGAAACCTGCATTGAGTTTTTGGCAAATCTGGAACATGAGTTTTGGCTTCCTGGGCATACAGTTTGGCTTTGCCCTTCAGAATGCCAACGTCAGCCGTATATTTGAAAGCCTTGGCGCCAAAGTTGAAGACATCCCTATTTTGTGGATTGCCGCGCCCGTTACCGGATTGATCATTCAGCCTATTATCGGGCACATGAGCGACAATACCTGGGGACGCTTCGGTCGGCGAAGGCCCTACTTTTTAGCCGGTGCTATTCTGGCTTCACTGGCCTTGCTGTTCATGCCCAACTCACCGACACTATGGATAGCAGCCGGACTGCTCTGGATGATGGATGCCTCGATCAACATTTCGATGGAGCCTTTCCGTGCATTCGTGGGCGACATGCTGCCAGGTAAGCAGCGAACCACCGGTTTTGCGATGCAGAGTTTCTTTATCGGTACCGGGGCAGTTATAGCATCTGCTCTTCCCTGGGTTTTAACTAACTGGTTTAACGTGTCGAATGTGGCAGCGGTAGGGGAGAAGATCCCCCAATCGGTTAAACTCTCGTTTTACCTTGGCGGGGCAGTATTTCTACTTGCCGTTTTATGGACGGTCTTCTCCACTAAAGAGTATTCTCCGGAGGAACTGGCCGAATATGAAGCTGAAAAAAAGCATTCATCCCCCAAATCAGAGGAATTGGTTACCTCTTCAAAGAACCTGCTGCCACGCTTTATCCGTAGTGGATTGATCTGGCTGATCATCGGAATTGTGGGCAGCCTGATCATTTATCAGATGGGCTGGCTGAAGGAACTGTATGTTCTTTCGGTTGGACTGGGCACCTTCGGGTTAATCCTGTTGGTTACGGCCTGGTACACCCGTCAGGGAATGGTACACAATGGCCTGGTGGAGGTTATTACCGATCTGAAGAACATGCCAAAGACCATGAAGCAGTTGGCAATCGTTCAGTTCTTTTCGTGGTTCGCACTTTTTGCGATGTGGATTTATTGCACTTCGGCAGTTACAAGCCACATTTACGGGACGAGCGACACCACTTCGGCATTGTATAACGAAGGAGCCAACTGGGTCGGAATATTGATGGCAACCTACAACGGGTTTGCAGCCCTGATAGCCTTCCTGCTTCCTGTCCTTGCAAAATGGACCAGCCGTAAGATGACTCATGCCATCGCATTGGTTTGCGGAGGAATAGGACTGGCATCCTTTTACATCGTGAAAGATCCGCATATGCTCCTCTTTTCGATGCTTGGTGTTGGATTTGCATGGGCAAGTATCCTGTCGATGCCCTATGCCATTCTCACGGGATCATTACCTGCACAGAAGATGGGAACCTACATGGGGATTTTCAACTTCTTCATCGTGATTCCGCAGATCCTGGCAGCTAGTATTCTGGGCTTTTTCACTAAAGTCATCTTTGAGGGACATGCCATTTATTCGCTGATTCTCGGAGGGGTATCACTGCTGATTGCCGCATTCAGCGTCATGTTTGTGGATGATGTGGATCAACATTAATGACGGAGAACGGAGAAGGGAAAAAGGAAAAAGGAACGAGGGGGAGAAAATGAGAAGATGAGAGAGTGGGAAAAAGGAAAGAGTCATCAGGAAAGAGAAAAAGGGAAAAAGGAAAAAGAAAGGGAGAAGATGAGAGGGGTAGATAGGAATGAGGAAATTGGGAAAGGCATTAACAGCCTTATTCAAGAGGGGGCGTTAGATCAGGAGTTTCGGTTTTAATAAACCTTACTTTTTTTGATAACCTTAGTAACTAAGGTCAAGCCCTTAACACTAACCCTTATTTACCTTATCCCCTGCCCGACACAGGCAGGGGAATAAAGGAAAAGGGAAAGAGGAAAGAAGTGAGAAAATGAGAAGAAGGAAAGAGTCATCAGGAAAAAGGAAAAAGGAACAAGGGGATTTGGTGAAGCTTTGTGTTTTTGTGACTTGGTGGCAGATTTAAGGATCAGTCATTTAAATTAAGGATTTAAGAAATAAGGAAACTGGACGATGATAGAAGCATGCATATTTGACCTGGATGGGGTTGTGGTTGATACGGCCAAATACCATTATATCGCCTGGAAGGCCTTGGCTCAGGAATTGGGCTTTGACTTTACCAAGGAGGATAATGAACGACTGAAAGGCGTCAGCCGGATGCAGTCGCTCGATATTCTGCTCGAAATAGGGGGAAAGCAGTTTTCGGATCAGGAAAAGCTTGCAATGGCCGAGAAGAAGAATACGCTTTATGTGAGCTACATCGAAAAGATGAGTCCTGAAGAGACTTTACCAGGAGTAGAGCAATTTCTTCGGGAATTAAGAAAAAAAGGAATTAAAACAGCGCTCGGTTCGGCCAGTAAAAATGCACCCCTGATCCTTGAACGGATTGGACTTGCCGGATGGTTTGACGTGATCGTGGATGGTAACTCCATATCGGAGGCTAAGCCCAATCCGGAGGTATTCATGAAAGGGGCCGAAAAGCTGGGCGTATTACCCGAACGCTGCGTGGTATTCGAAGACGCCATTGCAGGAGTTGAGGCGGCCCGGAATGCAAACATGTATTGTGTCGGAATAGGCGAACCGGAAACACTGGGTTTAGCAGATCTCGTTATTCCGGGTTTTAATGAATTTACTGTTGAAATGCTATTGAAATTATAAACTATAGTATGAAGAACTACATCATACACGACGAATGGAAGATAATAGAAGAAGGATTTCACAAGGAGGAAAACCGCATCACCGAAAGTCTGCTCAGTATTGGGAACGGACGGAATGGTCAGCGGGCAAACTTCGAGGAGAAATACAGCGGGGATAGTCTTCAGGGAAGTTACGTGGCGGGGATTTATTACCCCGACAAGACCCGTGTAGGCTGGTGGAAAAACGGTTATCCTGAATATTTTGCCAAGATACTGAATGCCACCAACTGGATTGGAATAGATGTTTGTGTGGATGGCGAAGAACTGGATGTCAACCAGACTGAGATCATCTCGTTTTACAGGGATGTCGACATGCAATCGGGACTGCTGACCCGTCGATTCGTGGTTCAGCTGGACTCGGGGAAGCAGGTAGAAGTAAATGCCAGACGGTTTTTGAGTATTGCCGATCAGGAGATAGGCGCTATTAAATATTCGGTTAAGGCCCTTAATTTTTCAGGTGAAATCACCATGATCCCGTCTATTGACGGGGACGTGGTAAATGAAGATTCGAACTATGACGAAAACTTCTGGATCAGTGTTTCACAAAAGATGACCGGCTCAACCGGCTATGTTTGCATGGAAACCAAAAAGACGGCTTTCCAGGTTTGTACAGGAATGAATTTCAGGGTAAACCTGAACGGTGTTCCGATCAGTCCTGAACTGACGGCCATTGAACGGGAAAAATATATAGCTTCCGAATTTAAGGTTCAGGTTAATGAGAACGATGAGGTTTGCATCGAAAAATATTGTGCGATTACTTCTACGCTTTATTATCCCAATAACAGACTTCAGGAGGCTACCGAACAGACATTAAAGAGAGCTTCGGACAAGGGTTTTGATGCACTCTTTACCGATCAGAAAAAAGCATGGGACAAACGATGGGAGACCAGCGATATCCGCATCGACGGAGATATGGCTGCCCAGCAGGGCATACGGTTTAATATTTTCCAGTTGAACCAAACTTATCTGGGTGATGACGAACGGCTCAATATCGGGCCAAAAGGCTTCACCGGGGAAAAGTACGGCGGGGTGACCTACTGGGACACGGAGGCTTATTGTCTGCCCTTCACCCTGGGAACGGCTTCACAAATGGTTTCGAAGAACCTACTGCTGTATCGCTACAAACATCTGCAGAAAGCCATTGAGAATGCCGAAAAGCTTGGATTTACCGATGGGGCTGCACTCTACCCCATGGTTACCATCAACGGTGAAGAATGTCACAACGAATGGGAAATCACCTTCGAGGAGATACACCGCAATGGGGCAATTGCCTATGCTATCTTTAATTACATTAATTATACAGGTGACAGGGAATACCTGGCACCTTACGGCTTTGAGGTTTTACTGGCCTTGTCGCGTTTCTGGAGCCAGCGGATCAGCTGGTCGGAAGAGAAAAAGAAATTTGTGATGCTTGGCGTTACAGGGCCGAATGAATATGAGAATAATGTAAACAACAATTTCCACACCAGCTATATGGCAGTGTGGACCTTAAAATATACGCTGGAAGCCATCGACTACCTGAAGAAGGAGCATCCGATGCTCTATGTGAATCTGGTGAAAAAGCTGAAGTTAAAGGAACAGAAGGAAACACAGCGATGGAAAATGATTATCGGGGATATGTATTTTCCGTATGATTATACCCGAAAGATTTATCTTCAGCAGGATGGGTTTCTCGATAAGGAACTGATCCCGGCCAGTATGCTTGATCCGAAAGACAGGCCTATCAACCATAAATGGTCGTGGGACCGTATTCTGCGCTCGTGCTATATCAAGCAGGCGGATGTGCTTCAAAGTCTGTATTGGTTTGAAGACGAATTTGACAAGGAAAGCCTTGAGAGGCATTTCGATTTTTATGAACCGTTCACCGTTCACGAATCTTCACTGTCGAGTTGCATCCATGCCATCCTGGCTGCCCGTATCGGAAGGCAGCAAAAAGCCTATGAGATGTATGTGCGTACGGCACGCCTTGACCTGGACGATTACAACAGCGACACCAGTGACGGTTTGCATATTACCAGTATGGGTGGAACCTGGATGGCTTTTGTTCAGGCATTCGGCGGCATGCGAGTCAGAGATGGGAAGCTGCATTTCAATCCGTTTATTCCGCAGAACTGGAATTCATATTCGTTCAGGATTAATTTCCGCCACGCGCACCTGGAGTTTAAGATGGATAAATCGCAATTTCAGGTGATGAATCATTCGAAGGTGGCCCTCGAAATCATGGTGAATGACAAGCCATACAGTTTGGCTGCAAAAAAAGAAATTATCATAGCAAATAGACCTTTATGAGAAAAATAAGTACAATCTTCTTTTTAATCCTATTCAGCATTTCAGTCTTTGCGATCAATGTTGATCATGTTGAACCCATGTTCTGGTGGATTGGCATGAAGAATCCAACTGTACAGCTAATGGTTCACGGGCAGGATATTACAAGCAGTGAAATCACTTTGAATTATCCAGGAGTGCGGATTACCTCCATATCGCGTCAGGATAATCCCAACTATGTATATCTTGATTTGAATATCTCTGCTGAAGCCAAAGCAGGTAGTTTCCAGATCCAGTTCATGAAAAGCAAAAAGGAATTTACAAGCTATACCTATGAATTAAAGAACAGGGAGTCTAATTCAGCTAACCGAAAGGGTTTTGATGCTTCAGACGTGATCTACCTGATTACACCTGATCGCTTTGTAAATGGATATCCGGCCAACGACGCAGTTGCAGGGATGAAGGAATTACCCAACCGATCGGATAAGAACGGACGGCACGGAGGTGATATCCAGGGGATAAAGAATAGTCTGGATTATATTTCCAAAATGGGATTTACATCCGTTTGGCTCAATCCTGTGCTTGAAAACAACATGACCCGTACTTCGTACCATGGCTATTCGACAACTGACTTTTATAAAGTTGATCCACGCTATGGAACCAATGAGGAATACCTCGAACTGGCGCAGATGCTTCATCAGAAAGGCATGAAACTGATGATGGACATGGTTTTTAACCACATCGGCTCGGAGCATTGGTGGATGAATGACATGCCTTCGCCAGACTGGCTTCACTTTTATCCTGATTTTAAAAGAACCAACGATAAACACCTATCGGTTGAGGATCCCCATGCCTCGCAAGCAGATAAAACATTGATGTCGGATGGATGGTTTGATACTACTATGCCGGACCTGAATCAGCGTAATCCTTTTCTGGCCAATTACCTGATCCAGAATAGCATCTGGTGGACCGAATATGTGGGTCTGGACGGAATACGAATGGACACTTATCCCTATCCTGATAAGAATATGATGGCCGAATGGACAAGGCGCATGCTGGACGAATATCCCGATTATTACATTGTGGGTGAAGAATCATCAATTTATCAATCGATTGTTTCTTACTGGCAGAAAGGAAAAGTTAATGTTGACGGATATGTTTCTTACCTTCCGGGATTAATGGATTTTCCATTAAATAATGCAGTGATTAGTGGGCTGAAAGAACCAGAAACCGGGGAGACCGGTCTGGCAAGAATATATGAGGCGATAGCCAATGACTTTCAATTTCCGAATCCTGAAAAGCTGGTTATTTTTCCTGACAATCATGATATGTCGAGGTTTTACACCCAACTGGGTGAGAACTTTGACTTATGGAAGATGGGAATGGCCTATTATGCAACTACCCGTGGTATTCCGGAGATTTTCTACGGAACGGAAATCCTGATGACCAATAAAGGTCCAAAAGACGATGGGATCATCCGCTCCGACTTTCCGGGGGGGTGGGATGGCGATCAGGTAAATGCATTTACCGGGGCAGGTCTTTCGGATCAGCAAAAGCAGGCACAGGACTTTATGAAGACCCTGCTGAACTGGCGCAAGACCAGCAAGGTGATTCATTCGGGAAAATTGATGCACTTCGCCCCGAATGAGGGTGTTTATGTGTATTTCCGCTATGATCAAAACAATAAAGTTATGGTAGTATTGAATAAAAATGCACAGGAGAAGGTCATTGATACCAATCGTTTCAGTGAGATAATGGGGAATTGTACTTCCGGAAAAGAAGTCATTTCAGGGGTCAATATCCCGGACTTGAAGAGCTTGAAAGTGAAGGGCATGACAGCGATGATCATTGAATTAAAGTAACGAATTACACGGATTAGAACGGATTACACGGATTGGGAAAGAGTCATTGGTCATTAGGAAAAGAAAAAAGGAAATAGGAAAGTCGGAGAGTCATCCTGAACTTGTTTCAGGATCCCCTCCTAAACAGGGGGTGCTGAAATAAATTCAGCATGACGGGGTAATATAATATTCAATCTTTGGTGTAACTTAGTGTCCTGGTGCCTTGGTGGCAGACTTAATTATTAAAAACGTTAAACTCAATAAACATATGAAGAAAATAGCTCAGGTACTGATTCTTCCTTTACTGATTCTGGCGATGGTTTCATGCCAGCCGGCGGTTAAAAAGGGAGTACAATCGACGAATAGCTTGGTGGCGAATGCTCCTGAATGGAGTAAAAATGCCGTAATGTATGAAGTGAATGTCAGGCAGTACACGCCGGAAGGTACATTCAAGGCTTTTGAAACACACCTTCCACGACTGAAGGAGTTGGGTGTGGACGTCCTTTGGTTTATGCCCATTTACCCCATTTCGTTAAAGAACCGCAAGGGCAGCTTAGGTTCCTATTATTCCATAAAGGATTACAAAGCTGTCAATCCTGAATTTGGGTCGATGGATGACTTTAAGGCCCTTGTCAACAAAGCGCATGAGATGGGTTTCAAGATCATGCTCGACTGGGTTGGAAACCATACCGGCTGGGATAATCAATGGATCACGGATCATAAGGACTGGTATACCCAGGATTCGCTGGGCAATGTGATACCACCTAATCCGGACTGGAAGGATGTGGCCGACTTGAACTACAACAATAAAGAATTGAGAAAGGGCATGATTCAGGCGCTCAGGTTCTGGGTGAAAGATATCAATGTTGACGGTTACCGTTGCGATTATGCAGGGGGAGTTCCTACCGATTTCTGGGAAGCTGCCCGTGTATCGCTTGATTCAATCAAGCCTGTTTATATGCTGGCAGAAAATGAAGATCAGCCTGACCTGCTGAACAAGGCTTTTACCCTCAATTATGGCTGGAGCTTTCACCACCTCATGAACGCTGTTGCGCAGGGTAAGAGAACGGCGCTGGCGCTGGATTCTTCCATGATGAAAACGTACAATACCTACCCGGTCGGAACATATGCCTTGCAGTTCCTGACCAACCATGACGAAAACAGCAACAACGGTACCGAATTTGAACGGATGGGCGATGCGGTGAAGACCATGGCTACCCTTAGCTTTACCGTTCCCGGAATACCACTGATCTATACAGGTCAGGAGGTAGGCTTGAAAAAGAGACTATTATTCTTCGAGAAAGACCAGGTGGACTGGAGTACGCCTGAGATGCAGGCATTTTATCATCAGCTCATCCAGTTGAAGAAAGAACAGCCTGCCTTATGGAACGGAACTGCAGGAGGCGCTCCGACGGTGGTTCAGACCTCTCTTCCAACCAAGGTGATGGCTTTTCTCCGCGAGAAAGACAAGAGCCAGGTTCTGGCTGTTTTTAATATGTCGCCTTTAGCTGTAGAAGCAAACCTTGATCTGCCATTTACGGGCGATTACAAGGAGTATTTTTCAGGTGAATCGAAGACTTTGACCAAAGGCAGCACCCTTAAACTGGACAAATGGGGCTATAAGATTTTTATCCGGAAATAAGATCCGGTGGTTTAGGTTTGGTTTCAGTAAAGCTTGTCTGTAAGGACAGGCTTTTTCTGTTCGTAGGCCTCAGGGTCTGTATCATACGAGCTTAGTCTGTTTCTGACAGATGAATTGTTGACGAATAAAAAATAATTTATTAAAAAGAGCATTGATTTGTAACCCTATTGGGTTGTTTTTCGAAATAGGATACAAAGACTAACTTCAAAAATATCTGTCATGGAAGAAAGACTCATTAACCTTGCTTCTTTATCTTTTCCGAAGGCTGAAATATTGCGCTCACTGCTGGAGGCAGAAGGTATTGAATGTTTTCTTGAAAACGTTGATTTTCTTCAGGATGGCTTGGACATGGGAGTCAGGGTTCAAATCGATGAGAAGGATGCCAGACAGGCCTTTCCCGTTTTGGAGAAGATGCTGGGAAAAGTAACAGACGATCATGCCAGAAGAGAAAATTATGTATTGGTTCCTGTTGATTTTTCTGCTTACTCGTTAAAAGCTGCACAGGTGGGATTTGACATAGCCGAAAAGCTGGATTCCAAGATGGTGATTTATCACTCGAGTCCGCGTCCTGAGTATTTAACGATTCCTTATTCGGATGTGATCGTATATGATTCGGCCCTGTTTCTGAATTACGAGATGACTGAGAAGATCACCAGCCAGAAGTTTGAAGAGTTTCTAAACAAACTGACCAGCCTGATCGATACTGAACGATGGAAAAAGGCGAAGCCCGAGTATATCGTAAAAGTAGGAGAGGCGGATGATGATATTCTTTCGTACATACGCATCCATCCCCCCAGGATGGTGGTAATGGGCATTCGGGGGGGAGATACCCAGGCCGGAGACCTAATAGGATCGACTACGGCGGGTGTCATCTTCAATACCAGTGTGCCGGTACTGGCCCTTCCTGAAAGCGCTCAGGACAACTGGCTGAAAAACTTTAAGACCGTTGTGTATGCCACCAACTTTGAAGCGCACGATTTTATTGCCATGGATAGATTACTCAACCTGGTGAAGCCTTTCGAATGCAAGGTGATCTGTTTACATGTTAATCAGGGAAACAATGGCGAACTGGACGAGGCTATGCTGGAAGGTATGCGTGAAGCTTTATGTGAAAAGTATCCCTTTGCAGCTTTTGACTGCCGCCTGGTACACAGTAAAAACCTGCCCGAAGCCATTGATCATTTTATACAGGAGAATGACATTGATGTGCTGGCCTTAACGACACACCGGCGGAACATCCTGACCCGGATATTCAATCCCGGTATTGCACGTAAACTGGTACTGCATTCAAAGACACCTATTTTGGTGTTTCATGAGTAAGACACTCAAATTATTCAGGAGACACCAATCATGGATTTGAAAGTAATATTCATTATTGCATTCACTTATCTCTACGGATTCTTTGAACTTTATATGAGTTTTCGTCAACGAGGCAAAAGAACAATTATTAAGTCTGGTGACCAATGGAGTGTTTGGGTTCTTGTAGCATTCATTGCAATCGGGTATTCACTCTCTTTTGGCATCGGTGCAACAAAAATAGGCAGACTTAATCATTGGGATACCTTTTTCATCATTGGGGCAATCCTGGTTCTCCTTGGATTAATAATCAGAATAAACTCAATCCTGGCACTGAAACAACACTTTACCTATACCGTGACAGAGATTGAGCGCCATGAAATCATTGAAACAGGATTATACAAGTATATCAGGCATCCGGGTTATTTGGGACAGTTGATTATTTTCTTAGGAATTTCCACATCTCTGGCCAATTGGTTATCTGTCTTGTTAATGATTATCCCGGTATTAGTTGGATATACCTATCGGATTACCATAGAAGAGCGTTTTATGAAACAACAAATGGGACAGAAATATATTGATTATCAGAAAAGAACCAAAAGACTGATCCCATTCATATATTGAATGTCAATCAATGACTACCATATGACTTTTTAGTTCGCTGATTCAAATTGCTTCAGGAAGCGCACATCGTTCTCGAAGAAATGGCGGATATCTTTGATGCCATATTTCAGCATGGTGATGCGTTCGATTCCCATTCCAAAGGCAAAGCCGGTATATTTTTTACTGTCGATGTTGCAGGCCTCCAAAACGTTTGGATCAACCATTCCGCATCCTAGGATTTCGAGCCAGCCGGTATATTTGCATACGTTGCAGCCAGTCCCTCCACAGATCGAACAGCTTACATCCATTTCGGCCGAAGGTTCGGTAAAAGGGAAATAAGACGGGCGCAGGCGGATCTGTGATTTCTCGCCAAACAGCTCACGGGCAAAATACAGCAGTGTTTGCTTCAGGTCGGCAAACGAAACATTCTCGTCCACATACAATCCTTCAATCTGGTGGAAAATACAATGTGAACGTGCTGAGATGGCTTCGTTGCGGAATACACGTCCGGGGAATATTGCACGGATGGGGGGCTGTGTCTTTTCCATCACGCGTATTTGCACGCTGGAAGTATGGGTGCGGAGCAAGACATCAGGGTCTTTTTCGATGAAGAAAGTATCCTGCATATCCCGGGCCGGGTGTTCAGGAGGAAAGTTCAGCGCCGAGAATACGTGCCAGTCATCTTCAATTTCAGGTCCTTCAGCAATGGTGAACCCCAGACGGGTAAAGATCTCGATCATTTCGTTTTTGACGATCGATAAGGGGTGCCTGCTGCCAAGCCGGATCGGTTCACCGGGCATGGTCAGATCGACTCCTGAAGCTCCCTGATCGGCAGCTTCAAAACTCTCTTTGAGTTCATTTATTTTGTTGGTTGCAAATTCTTTCAGATCGTTAATCGCCTGTCCCACTTCCTTCTTCAGATCGGCAGGAACATCTTTAAATTCATTAAAAAGCTGTCCAAGCAGACCCTTTTTACTGATGTATTTAATCCGCAGTTCTTCAACCTCTTCACTGGCAGACACCGAAGCTTGTTCAATTTCAGCCTTTAACGCCTTGATTTTGTCTAACATTACATTCCTGGTATTGAATTGAGCCGCAAAGATAATGATTCAGGATTTAAAGTGTAACAAAAAAAGGAAAAAGGAAAAAGGAAAGAGGAAAAGGGAAAAGGGAGACAGGAGACGGGAAAACGGAAACAGGAGAAGGGAAAAGGGAAAAGGGAGACAGGAGACAGGAAAACGGAAACAGGAGAAGGGAGAAGGGAGACAGAAAACAGGAATAATGAACAACTGCAATTTCCTCATTCCTTTTTCCTTTTTCCCTTTTCCCTTCTCCCTTTTCCCTTCTCCTAATTTAAAAGGCTTATCGTAAATTTAATATCTTTCAGTGGCCGGTTATGCGGATCAGTTGCCTGTTGGGCGATTTTATCAACGACATCGAGTCCTTCGGTTACCTCGCCAAATATGGTATAATTATTATCCAGAGGAGGATATCCGCCAGCTGTAGTATAGGCTTTGCGTTGTTCATCAGAAAAGCGGATCGGAGGAAGATTGGCTGCTTCCGCATTAACTGCTTCCTTTAGGATATTGATCCGTTTCATGATTTCGTCCTGTTTGCCTTCAGCGCCCAGTTGGTTCAGTTCGGGTTCAATGGCTTTTACTCTGGTCTGCATCAGGTTCATTTTACGCGTTTCTTCCAGTTTCGTTTGCAGCGAATCGAGTTCCCCGGGCCTGAATACCTTTCCCTGCATAATATAGAACTGTGATGCGGACGATCGTTTTTCAGGATTGGTCTGATCACCCTCACGGGCAGCTGCCAGAACACCTTTCTTGTGAAAGAACTTCGGATTGATTTCGGCTGGTAGTGTATACCCCAGATCGCCTTCACCCAGTTGCTTACCCGGTTCGGCATTTTTCGAATGGGGATCACCGCCCTGAATCATAAATCCCTGAATGACCCGGTGGAAAAGCAGATCGGTATAAAAACCCTCTTCGGTCAGTTTGATGAAATTATCGCGATGAAGGGGAGTCTCATCGTACAACCTTATTTTGATGGTTCCGTATTCAGTTTCAAGTTGAACCATGCGTTCGGGTTTAGTAACAGATTGTCCGTACGACAGGTTTATAAACAGTGCCGTAAAGGCCAGTAAAAAGACTATTTTCATCACATATAATTTAAACATCGAAGTATTGTTTCAGTACACAAAGATTGGAGAATATTAAATCCAAAGATAATCAATTCATAGTCCTGTCAAATAATTCGTGTATTTGTTGTATTTTGGCTTTGGTAAAGTTATTGCTACATGGAAAAGCTAATCATTGATGATCATCAGTTCTTGGAAAAATTATCCCTCACGCATGTTGAGGCCATATATAAAGCCATTGATCAGAACCGGAAATTCCTTCGCAGGTGGCTGCCTTTTGTGGATTTTACATACAAGGTCATCGATACCGAACGATTTGTGCGTTCAATCCTCGAAAAGGCAACAGCTCGCCGCGACGAGGTATTCGTCATCTGGTATAATTTTGAATTTGCAGGACTGATCGGGTTTAAAGATATTGACCGAATAAACGATAAGATTGAGATTGGATATTGGCTCATCGAAAAACTGACTGGCAAAGGAATTGCCACAGCGGCTACGCGGAAAATGGTAAATCTGGCCTTCCGAAACATGGAAATGAACCGTGTACAAATTCGCTGCGGGGTCGGGAATGATAAGAGTTCGGCCATTCCGCGACGTCTGGGGTTTCACTTTGAAGGCATCGAACGCAATGGCGAACGGCATAATCATTCGTATATTGACCTTGAAGTATTCAGTCTGTTGAAAAACGAATGGGCTGAAACCTTGTTTTAAGCGGATCAGTATTTCCAAAATTAAATTAATGTAATCTCCCTGGATCAAGTTATACAATAGATTAAAATTGTATTAATGTATTGATATATAGTTGTGTAATATGACATGACAATGTTCTTGCTACCTGAGAAAAAGAAGGAAATGTCCCTTTTTGTTAATAAAACCTTTTTTGACTTAAATGATGAAATGGTCGAATAGTTTATTTCTTACTTTTGCGCGGTTCAATCTGAATTATTCCCGGAAAACGAATAATTTGGAGTTAAAGCAGAAGACTATGGAAAACAAAACAATTCAACGTACCTTGTATAAGGTGCTCAGGAAAACAGGCGTTCATCGTGATCAGATCAAACTGGACGCTTCGTTTAACGATGATTTGAATTTCGATCATGTTGACTGGGCCCTTTTCGTATATTATTTGGAGGGCTTTTTTAAAATTAAACTGGAAGATCAGGAAATCAACAAATTGTCGGATGTTAACGGCACATTGGAAATTGTAAGCAAAAGAGCATTAGTGGGACTTTCGTAAGCGATTCCGACCAATCTTTTTAATGTAAAATCAAAAAGGTATCCAGGCAACTGGATACCTTTTTTAATGCGGTTAAAGCCGATATCAGTAACTGATCTGAATAGTTTGCTTAAAGAATTCAGATGATCTCCCGTTCGGATATCAGATTGTACCATTCGTAATGAATATCAACCATTCAGTTCCCTGAAGGCTATGTCACTGACCTTGTCTTTTTGGTTTAAAGAATATCCCGCCTGACCTTTTTTGCCTCAGGGCTATACACTCCCTATACCCGGGCTTAGTTTTGAGTGTACATTGAGTGTACCTCCTGTGTACATTGAGTGTACCTTATTTGTTCCTGAACACACAAGGTACACACAAGGTACACAGGAGGTACACACAAGGTATACACAAGGTAGCACCTTGACCCAGCCCGATACCGACTTTAGCAAGAAAAGAATCTGGATTTATATACTTATTTGCCGGGGCACAAAAGCAGCAGGACCACCAGAATTTACACCCTCCATCCAACCAAAGAATACGATTAAATAATAAGTTAGCCGGACAAGCAAAATAGTTAACAAAAGCAGTGTAATGCTGAAATGTTTTCTGTAATTTTGGAGAGCATAACCAACAAAAAACTAAAACCTATGAGATTAGTTTTCCTCCACCCACAAGTGTTGTTGCCACAAACAAATAAATATCAACAAATTAACCTCTAAAGGTAATACCGATATATACACAACTTTGGGTATATACAGGTGTTAGCGGACAGTTAAAAAATCATCCAGATGAATATGAGAATCATTAATTTGATAGTATTTTTTCTTTTAACTAATATCATAAATTCTAACGCAAACAAGGATAGCGCACGTGTTAGGTTAGACACTCTACAAAATAGGAGTGTCAATACAAGTGATTTTATTTTTTTAGGTAAGCTTAATAGTATTGATACAATTAATAAGACGCTGTATTTCAAGATTATTGAAGAGTTTAAAGGAGCGATAAAATCAGATATCATCAACATAAAGGTAAAGGAGGTCACTTATATTGACAAAGGCTTATGGATAGTGTACATGAATCGTAATGCAGATTCAACTTATAAATTGAATATGAATGGACTTTCTCGGAGCATTATTCGTCCAGAAAGGATTCCCGTCTATAATTTTCCACCTCCTCCTCCATTAAAGTATGAGACATATGGACTGTTTACATATACTGACAAATATATTGACTTTAGAATTACTGCTTTAAAGGACTGGTATGTTGAGTTAGAATCACTTAGGTATTATAAGAAAAATAATTCAAAGGATGTGAAAATTGAGAGGTTTGATTTTAAACCATATTTTTATTCATCTCTATTTTGCATTTTATTCTGTCTAAGTTTGATTTTTTATCTATTATTTCAGCTAAGAAAAACCAACCGCTAACAGCAAAATACCTTCAAGCCGGGGTTTCTGCTTCGTTGACAGGAAATTAATAAATTGAAAAGTAATACTTCGGAGGAAGTTTACAAGTAAAATCTTGATTAGCATATATCTATTAACCGTTTCAAAGCTGCATCAGCAATTACTGAAAAATAAACAGAGTACGGAGAAAGTGGAGTATATACGAATTTCAAGAATACAACATTTGGGCTTCTAATGTTTTCCTTTCCTTTCAAATGAAATATCTGCTTAACAGGTAGGTTATCTTATTTAATTAACTTAATTTTGGGGAAAGATTGAATACAAAGAACGTGGTTAAATAATAAGTTAGCCGGACATGCAAAATATTTAACAAAAGCAGTGTATTGCTGAAATGTTTTCTGTAATTTTGGAGAGCATAACCAACAAAAAACTAAAAGCGATGAGATTAGTTTTCCTCCACCAAAGAGTGTTGTTGCCACAAACAAATAAATATCAACAAATTAATCTTTTAAGGTAATACCGATATATACACAACTCTATGGATATACAGGTGTTACCGCCAATATTAAAAAATGAGAGCATCGCTGATAATTTTAATGATTTTGTTGACTGGAATTTTAAAAGGGCAAGAGCCTTTTGAGAAATATCCTGCGATTTCTTATACGGAGTATAAAGATTGGAAACTTTACGATAAGTCAGAGAAAGAGAAGAAAGTTTATAACACCTTGACAATTCCAGACTTTTATGAAAATAAGGATTCAATTACAATTCAATTGACTTCATTTGTTGACAATTGGGATAGTTCATATGTAATGATTTATAAGAATAAAAAACAGATTCAAAAGTTCTTTGAACCAATGGGGTTTTCTCAATCAAATGTATTTGAACCGATTAGGATCGCGGATATAAATGGAGACGGTTTAACAGATTTAAAAATATTAATTCCCTACATGGGTAATGGAACTGCTTCATTAAATGTTCGAGCGATATACTTATTTCAAAAATCCAATGGTAATTTCACTAAGATTTCTTTCGATGATAAAATGGATGGGAATAGGCCTGAGAGAGATTTTGATGGAGATAAAAATTATGAAATAATAACAATGACTTTGACTGGTTACGAAAACCATAGTTATTGGCTTTATAACTTGTTTGACTATAACTCAACCGGTTTGGTTAATGTAAACGCCAAGTACGATTATCCAATAATGATTCAATTCTTATACCGTGAGAATTATAAGATTACAGACAAAATTACCAGACTGAAAATGAAGGATTTTACTTTACCTTTACCTGAGAAATATGATATAAAATAAATACTGGCGGTAACACGTGATCATAAAAGATTGGGGTTTAATTGGTTTACCAAGTGTATCGCTCTCTGGTAAGGTTCTTATCGGTTGATAGATTCGAAGCTCCAAAATCCCCAACGTTTTATACCGCCAGACGTTATAGGGCATTTTAAAATGATTTCCTAACGATAAATAAGCAGGGGCAAATTATAACAAATTGAAATGAAAAGGACCATAGTCTTAATATTATTCATTACTCAAGTATTTTTGAGTTTCAGTCAGACCAAAAAGTTGACTGATGAAGACTACAATAAAAGCGGTGCCATTAAATTGAAATTTGTTACTTCTAATGTGGAAGTGAAAGACTTGGCAAAATCGGACATCGAAAAAGGGTTACCATTCTTACTTATTCAAAGTGGTATAGGACCAGTTATTTATACAACAGACCGTGTTTTTGAAAATAATTATCAGGTGTACTATTACGAACAAGGTTGTGTCGGCCTAGAAATCGAACTAATGAAAGTATATAACTTTGAGATATTTAACAATCTGACAACTAGATACGGAAAGAAATGGATACATTCAGTAAGAAAGGATGTAATTGGACTAAAACAATGGAAACGTAGAAAATGAAAAACACGCTACAGTAGCAAAATACTCAAGCTGGGGGGCAGCTTCGTTGATATAAAAGTAATAAAATGAAAAGCAACTCTTCGGAGAAAGTTTACGAGTAAAATCCTGATTAGCATTTATCTATCAAACGTTTCAAAGCTGCAACTGCAATTACTGAAAAGTTAATAGTGTACGGAGAAAGTGGAGTATATACGAATTTCACGAATACAACATTTGGTCTTCTACTGTTTTCCTCTCCTTTCAAATGAAATATCTGCTTAACAGGTAGGTTATCTTATTTAATTAACTTAATTTTGGTGAAAGATTGAATGCAACGCTAAGATGTTTTGGGTAATTTAATCTTGCATTTACGCTTTAAGCAATGAAAATATTTCTATTGACAATTTTGGCATTTTTCTTAATTCGGCTGGAATCAGACAAGCCTTTAAAACTAAAAGACCTTTACGGAACTTGGATAAACGATTCCTTGTATTCTGAGATGCTAGTTTCCAAATCACCTTATCAAAGCGGAAAGTTCATTTATAATGCTGAATGGTTAGAATTAAGTGACAGTAGCTTGCTTCACTGGTATAGCGACGCTGCACCTTTTACATCTGCCAGCTTATCAAAAAATATAGTTACTCTTAAATGCGACTATTGTAGTTTTACGAATTTTAATATCCACGTATTGAATGATTCGACAATATTTTACACTGACACTGACCGAAACGAAAAAGTGACTTTAAAAAAGTTCAATAAGTACACATCAGATTTTAAGAAAAGAAATAATGAGAATCCATTTTACTATTTTATCAAGAAGAAATATTTCCAAGGAGAGAAAAAATTATATCAGGTAGAAAATCCCTCGCAAACGACAACGATGAATTTCATCTCATCTTATGAGGTTCAAAATTTCTTGGATTACTCGAAATATTCATTATTTGCAGGGGGTTCAGAAAATTCTCCTGATATGGACATTTTAATTTTGGACTCGACAAAGGGTAAAAGTTTTTATTTTAATTATAAGATATCATCTGACAGTATCTATGTTTATCAGTTAAAATTTAAAAACAGCAATGTCTTCCAAGGTCCTTGTGAAACATTGGATTCAGAACTTGTAAAAGGGAAATTACTTTACATTTTGACAGAGAAAAAATAAATGCTGACCGAAAAATATCCCATAACAGCAAAATACCCATAAGTCGGGTTTCGGTGCTTCGTTGACTGGAAAGTAATAAATTGAAAAGTAGTATTTCGTAGGAAGTTCATCGGTTAAATCCCGCCCTGCTGGTATTTTCGAAACGTTATGCACAATCTTAACAGACATCGTTATGATAAAATGTTTAATTGGATTAATTCTCCTTCTTTCCGTTACCGACCTTCTTGCTTTTCAAGAAAAGGTTGGTCTACGAAAAAATATTCACCTGACTGATGGATTGGAATTGATTGGTGAAGACGGAGAAAATTATGGTGACTTTACAACATATAGTCGATTGATATTAAAAACAGGAAAACATGAAATCCATATAAAATTAAAAGGAAGTGAATTTGAACTTGACGGGAAGCTTTACCCATTTTATCGTAGACTGAAAAATGGTTCGCTAGAATTTTTAATTACCATTAATGATCGTCCATTTAAGGATAAACTTCTTCATCTCATTGTGAAAGATAATAAGATCATTCAGCAGGAAAATTTACCATATTTTGAGAATTCATTGACAATCAACGATACAACTAAAAATGAAGAATTTAAAGGCATTTTGGATTTCTCTGAGGCCTTTTGTAATGAGTGTGATAGTGTTTGTTACAACCCGACACTTTATTACAAATTTCTAGAAACTGGAATAATACTTGACACTTTGAAAACGATGATAGAGAACAAAATAGAATATGGAGAATTTTATGGTTTTAAGCAGAATGAGAAATTGAGATTAAAGATTAACAAACATCGATAGCCTGTGCATAATAAATAGGACTTCATATGGCACGCAGTGCCTAGCATGAAGTCTCGGTTGCACTACATCCTCCCTGAGTACTCGGGGCCCCGTTTCTTCTATGTATTTATAAATGGTTTGTGTAATTTTACCCATCGAGTAGGGTTTTCAGCCAAAGTGGATAGGTAGTGATTGGCTTGACAGGAAATTAGCACTGTTAGCTATCGGAGTGAAAAACAACTATTCGGAGGAAGTTTATTAGTAAAATCCCGACTGGCATATATCTATCAAGCGTTTCAAAGCTGCATTAGCAATAACTGAAAAATAAATAGAGTACGGAGAAAGTGGAGTATATACGAATTTCACGAATACAACATTTGGGCTTCCACTGTTTTCCTCTCCTTTCAAATGAAATATCTGCTTAACAGGTAGGTTATCTTATTTAATTAACTTAATTTCGGGGAAAGATTGAATACAATGGTAAGACGATATAGACAATATTAATTCGGACGCAAATATTGAGATATATGAGAACATCTTTTTTATTCCTGTTACTTGGATTAATATTTCTTTCTTGCAGACACAGTGTGACATTGACTAAGCATATTGCTGCAATTGATGCAGATTCATTAAGAAGAGAAGAATTAAAAGTAACAATTATAAATGATTCTGTTGAAACGAGATGGATAATTGAAGGTAAGCGTTCATTTTGGACACCTAATGAAAAGCACTTAAAAAAGATTGATTCGATTGTTCTAGATGCAATTAAGACAAATTATAAAAATACATATAGGCATCTAAAGCCAGATTCTCTTAATGAATACTATAGACAATATGTCTGTTTTATTGATATTAATGGAGATTCGATTGTATATATAAATGCAGCTTGCACAATTGATATTCAAATGATTATTGACAAATCTAATAAAGTACATCGTATTCGAGATGACTGGCAACATCATCTATTAAATGTTGAAGACGGAGGAGACTGTTATTGGAGTGTATATATTAATTTAACGAAAAATAGATATTTTAGGTTCTCTGTAAATGGAATTGCATAGCTAATTAGTAGAAAAAAAACAAAGATAGCGACAGCAAAATACTCGCAATCCGGATTTCGGTGCATCATTGACTGGAAATTAGCCATGATAGCTATCGGGGTAAAAAGCAACTTTTCGGAGTGAGTTTACAAGTAAAATCCTGATTAGCATATATCTATCAAACGTTTTAAAGATGCATCAGCAATTACTGAAAAATTAATAGAGTACGGAGAAAGTGGAATATATACGAATTTCACGAATTCAACACTGGGGCTTCTACTGTTTTCCTCTCCTTTCAAATGAAATATCTGCTTAACAGGTAGGTTATCTTATTTAATTAACTTAATTTCGGGGAAAGATTGAATGCAACGTAAGAAAGTTGTCAGTTAGGACAATAAAAATGCTGACTTGGAAAGATGCGAATGAAACCTATTTTTTATAACTTGCAGTCGTAAATAGTATAGAATATGAGGACATTGGATCTAATAAAGGAAATTAAGCGTTTGCCATTGCAAAAGCAGATCTATGTGATTGAGAAAACAATTCATTCGATTCGTATGCAAGAAGATTCAAATCAAATGAGTAAAGCTGCAAACTTGCTTTTGTCAGATTATGAAACAGACAAAGAATTAACTGCTTTTACAAACCTCGATTACGAAGAATTCTATGAAGCAAGGTGAGATATGGTTGATAAATTTGGATCCGGCAGTTGGAGCTGAAATAAAAAAGATTCGACCTGCAATTATCGTAAATGATGATACATTAGGAATACTACCACTAAAGATAATTGTTCCGATTACCGATTGGAAAGATCGGTATGAAATTGCTCCATGGATGGTAAAAATTACTCCCACTCCAATAAATGGATTGACTAAAGATTCAAGTGCTGATTGCTTTCAAATTCGTTCTGTTTCCCAGGATAGATTTGTGAGAAAAATAGGAAAGACCTCAGAATCAATTATGGATCATATACGTCTTGGGTTATCCAAAGTATTGTCAATCCAAACAGAATAATAAGCCTCCCCCTCAGTTGAACTATCTGCTTAACAGGTAGGTTATCTTATTTAATTCACTTAATTTCGGGGAGAGATTGAATGCAAAGAACGTGGTTAAATAATAAGTTAGCCGGACAAGCAAAAGATTTAACAAAAGCAGTGTAGTGCTGAAATGTTTTCCGTAATTTTGGAGAACATAACCAACAAAAAACTAAAAACTATGAGAATGGTTTTCAATCCTCCAAGAGTGTTGTTGCCACAAACAAATAAATATCAACAAATTAACCTTTAAAGGTAATACCGATATATACACAACTTTGGGTATATACAGGTGTTACCAGCAAGCTTAATGAAGACAAAGTAATACTTGGTACTATGAAAATTGGACAAATTATATTTATTTTATTTTTTGCATCTGTCACTTATGGCCAAGGTGGACCAAGTGGAAAATATATCAATGATTGTCTAAATGAATATAATTATATCATCTTTAATTCGGATTTAACCTTTAAATACAGATATGCTGTCTGCTTGACACAGGACATAGCTTGTGGACAATTTGAGATGCACAATGACACTATTTTATTGCATTATTTGACGGACATGCGTGATACATGTTGCAATAAAGATAATGAGGCAGTGTATGATAGTTCAATCAATTTGCCAAGACCGGATAAATTATTCTATAAGAATGAGAAACTCTATGAGTTCAAAGATGGGAAAGTTAAGAGCAAAGTTGTAGTAGATTCAAGACCATCAAAGTTTACTGAATATCATCGAAAATATCTACTCTTCGGTAAATTTGTTATTGAAGATGCTTATTATATGATTACTGAATCAAAAGTAAAATGGGGAAAGAAAATACATGCCAGCTGGTAACATCATCTACCCTCAAAGTCGGCAGCATTGGTTTTCGGTGTGTATCTTTCCGCTTAGTCCCGGTTAACCGGGATTGACAGGAAATAAGCTTCGACAGCTTTCAGGGTGAAAATCAACTATTCGAGGGAAGCTTACAAGTAATATATTGACTAGCAATTATCTATCAAACGTTTCAAAGCTTCATAAGCAATTACTGAAAAATTAATAGAGTACGGAGAGAGTGTAGAAAGTGGGCATTATGGAGCATTTGAAATGATTGGCAGTTATGTTATTCGGGTAGAGATTAAAATGGATCACTGAAGTTAAGATGATATTCACAACAATATTTGTTTCCCAATAAAGAAACAATTATATTTGCATAAAGTCAATCAAATGAAAGAGAAATTTATAGTTCAGTTTTTAGAAGAAGCGGCTGAATTCATTGATAAGCTCGACGAAAAGACCAGGGACAAAATAATTTACAACATCCAAAAATCCAGAGTATCGAACGACAAGGAACTATTTAAGAAATTGAAAGGTGAAATTTGGGAGTTCAGAACATTGTATAACAAAACGCATTATCGGCTTTTTGCTTTTTGGGACAAGACCGGAAATACTGATACAGTTGTTATTTCTACACATGGATTAATTAAAAAGACAGATAAAACGCCTCAAGGGGAATTAGAGAAAGCGGAGAATTTGAGGAAACAATATTTCAATTTAAAAATTACTCACAATGAACAATAAACCTTTAAAGACAATCAGTTTAGACGAGATCACAGATAAGCATATCGGAAAGATTGGAACACCTAAACGAGATGCATTTGAAAACGAATTGCGTCTTGATTTACTTGGAGAAGCCATCAAACAAGCACGTAAAGAACGCAACCTGACACAGGAACAACTTGGGCTTCTTGTTGGTGTTAAGAAAGCTCAAATTTCGAAATTGGAGAACAGTTTGACAGACGCAAGGTTCGATACAATAATTAAAGTATTTAAAGCTTTAAATGCTAAGGTTAACTTCAATGTAGAGTTGCTCAATCAGACAGTTATACTTGCCTGAAAGACCAAAACCCTGGTAACATCAGAAACTAACTACGAGCAGTATCTTCTGAAAAATAAATAGAGTACGGAGAAAGTGGAATATATACGAATTTCACGAATACAACATCTGGGCTTCTACTGTTTTTCTCTCCTTTCAAATGAAATATCTGCTTAACAGGTAGGTTATCTTATTTAATTAACTTAATTTCGGGGAAAGTTTGAATACAACGATAAGACGATATACTATGCATGATCAGCATTCTAATAAATCTTAACCAATCAAACTAGTGCCGATATATACACAACTCTGTGTATATACAGGTGTTATAGCCAATATTAAGCACTGAACCACAATTGTAATTAATTGAAAATGAACTTAGACGAATTAGTTGAATCAATCCAGAACTCGGACGTTGAATTAAAAAAACAACTTAAATCTTTAATTGAGAAATGGAAAATTGACAGTTCTTCACTTGAGGATTTAAGTTTTATGATTGAGAAATGGCATGGAAACGTTTGGTTTTCCAGCGACAAAAACTCAAATCAATTTTATGAGAGCTGGAATGAATTTAAAGATAAAGCAATTAATTCCATTGGCGGAATGACAATGAACGAACGACTTTACTGGTTCGGACTTTTTGAGATTTGGGATAATTCAAATAGTGACTTAAAAAAGACAATTTACATTAAACTTAAAGCAGAATAATTTGTAAGGAAATACTGGCTACAATAAATAGGACTTCATGTGGCACGCAGTGCCCAGCATGAAGTCTCGGTTGCACTAAATCCCCGCTGTAGCGCACCGTTTCTTCTATGGATTTATCAATGGATTGTATGATTTTACCCGTCGAGTTGGGTTTTCCGCCAAAGCGGATAGGTGGGGCTTCGTTGACAGTAGATTAGTAATTTGGGTATTGATTAAAGCGAATCACAGATCCGAAGTTAAGAGGTGCAGATTGCAAACTGCACCGACAGAAGTGTATCTTTTCGCTCAGTCCCGGTTCACCGGGATTGACAGGAAATCGCCTGTTATATGCATATGCGTGAACTACGGAAAGTTAAGGGAAATGGTGAAAAGTACAAGGTAACGGACATTGTACTTAGAATTTAATTTTATTATCTTTGCATAATGAGAGCAATACAAATTATAGAAACAAAAATTAGCCAATTGTCCCCTGGATTAATTGGGGAATTGGATCATTTTTTGGATTATTTGATTAACAAAAGAGTAGTTCAAAGGCAAGGAAAATTAAAACAAGATTGGGCCGGCGGATTAAAAGAGATAAAGATGTCAGCCATTGACTTGCAAAAAAAAGCATTAGATTGGAGACAAAAGTATTGTAAAGGGATTCCATCTTTCAAAAATAGATGGAATCCTTAACGGGGTGAAAAGCAAATCTTCGGAGGAAGTTTACAAGTAAAATCCTGACTAGCATTTATCTATCAAAGGTTTCAAAGCTACATCAGCAATTACTGAAAAATAAATAGAGTACGGAGAAAGTGGGGATTACGTATTGTAAAGGGATTCCATCTTTCAAAAAGAGATGGAATCCTTAACACACGCTGATCGTGGTATAGCAGCAGGGATGCATTTCTTCTTTCAAATAAAATATCTGCTTAACAGGTAGGTTATCTTATTTAAGTCACTTAATTTCGGGGAAAGATTGAATACAATGGTAAGACGATAGGTATAATGGGGATAAAAATCTCTGTAAACAAGTTATAGATTTCTAAGCCGGATTTTTTATCTTTACAAAAATAGTTGAGCCATGATAACCAAAACTCAGTTGATTCATACATTAGATAATATGCCTGAAAATATTACAATTGATCAGGTAATTGATCAATTAATATTTTTAGAAAAAGTTCAGAAGGGATTAGATGATTCGACCAATGGTAGAATTAAAACCAAAGATCAGGCAAAAGAAAAACTGAATAAATGGTTCAAGTAAACTGGACAGATTCTGCTTTACAGGACTTAAATGATATCGGTGATTATATTGCCAAGGATTCTCTTAAGTATGCAGAGATAACTGTTTTACGATTATTTGAATCAGTTGATATTCTTGAAAATCATCCTTTGTAAGGAGTAATGACACCTGAATTTGAAAATGAATCCATCAGACAACTGATTAGAGGTGACTATCGGATTGTATATCATATAATTAATGAATCGCGTATTGATATTCTGACCGTTCATAATTGTGCAAGGTTGATTACAAATACAAGACCTTTTAAACGGAAGAAATAGAAAAACACAAATTAATAACCAAGACTTCATACGGCACAAAGGACCATTATGAAGTCCCGGTTGTTCTATTCAACTGCCTGTTGGGAGGGCATGCCTTTTTTAACTTCCGGTTTTAAATCCTATGCTCTTTTAAAACTTTTAATATACTTTTACTGAAAAATAGAACGATGCCAAAATTCAAACGGATTCTGTTAAAGCTGAGTGGTGAGTCGCTCATGGGCGGACAACAATATGGAATAGATCAGCAAAGACTATCGGATTATGCCGGGCAAATCAAAGAAATTGCCGATCTTGGGATACAGATCGGAATTGTGATTGGGGGCGGAAATATTTTCAGGGGACTAAGCGGAGCCACCAAAGGATTTGACCGGGTCAAGGGGGACCAGATGGGTATGCTGGCCACCGTAATTAACAGCCTGGCGCTAAACTCAGCCCTAAATAGTGTTGGATGCAAATCGCGTGTTTTAACGGCTATCCGTATGGAACCTATCGGTGAATTTTATTCAAAAGACAGGGCCATTGAGGTATTGGAAAAGGGCGAAGTGGCTATTTTTTCGGCAGGTACAGGGAATCCCTATTTCACCACTGATACGGGTTCTTCGCTGCGCGGAATTGAAATCGAGGCCGACGTGATGTTAAAGGGTACGCGTGTGGATGGTGTTTATACGGCTGATCCGGAGAAAGACTCAACCGCCACACGTTTTGAACGAATATCGTTTGATGAGGTCCACCGGCTCGATTTGAAAGTGATGGATCTTACGGCAACGGCCATGTGTAAAGAAAATAATCTGCCAATTATTGTTTTTAACATGGACGTAAAAGGAAATCTGAGAAAAGTTTTGGAAGGTCAAAACATTGGAACATACGTTCATGCCTGATCAGGGATGAAAATCAGGAATTAAAAAATAATGTCGTTTAGTTAACGCCGTCATTGCGAACGAAGTGAAGCAATCTGTTGATTTATAGATTGCTTTCCCGATCTCCATCGGGACAGGCAGTTCCTCGCAATGACGATTTTAACTAAGATGTTTTCTTAAATTAAGGACATTGAATTAAAAAAATAAGATTAATTTTATAATTATTTAATTATTTCTATATTTGTTCCCAGCACTTTTAATAAACCGAAAGAGTTAGTTCATATGCACGAAGAGGTACAAATGGTTTTGGATATTTGCACGGAGAGAATGGAACACGCGCTCGGACATCTTGATAAAGAATTGGTCCATATACGCGCCGGAAAGGCTTCTCCCAGGATGTTGGATTCAGTGATGGTTATCTATTACGGAAGTATGGTTCCAATAAGTCAGGTATCAAACATCAGCACTCCGGATGCACGAACGATTTCTGTTCAACCCTGGGAGAAGGCAATGATTCACCCCATCGAAAAGGCGATCATCAATTCGAACTTAGGTTTTAATCCCGATAATAACGGGGAATTTATACGCATCAATGTTCCTGCACCTACCGAGCAACGCCGGAAGGATATGGTCAAGACGGTGAACAAAGAGGGTGAAATTGCCAAAGTGAGTTTGAGGAGCGCCCGGAAAGATGCCAACGATAATTTGAAGAAACTATTGAAAGACGGCCTTGCTGAAGATGATGAAAAGATTGCTGCAGCTGATGTACAGGATATGATTACTGAATTCAGCAAGCGGGTGGATAAAATGCTTGAAGAGAAAAATCGCGAGATTTTAACGATATAATTGTTTCTAGTTTTCTGTTTTCTGAACATTGTTTAATTGTTTTCATGGCTTTGAGGCGGCTTGTAGAAGCCGTCTCAATTTTTTTGTATCCCAGAAGACCTCCCCAACATTCCATGGATCAGTTGATATTTTTGTGAGGAAAGTAAAGTCAATAGTGAGTTTTTAAAAATCTTACTTTTTTTAATTCAAGCTTAGTAACTAGGCAATGACCCCCATCCCGGTAGTCACCGGGATTATCTATCTTACAATTGGCCTGATCCCAAGTACTCGGGATGAGTGATGAAAACAAAATGGGTATAAAGATTATTGATCCCGATAACTATCGGGACTATTTTCATAAGATAGATAAGATTAAGGTTGCGGGGGCTGATCTAAGTTACTAAGATTTTTTCAGAAAAGTAAGATTTTTTCAGAAAAAACATACCTGAATATTGGTTTTGATCCCGGCTAGCCGGGACCCCACAAGAATGTAATGTGATCCTAATCCAAAGTTATTTTTAAAATCAGAACATTGTATCTTGTTCTTCTCGTTATTAGTTGATAAATTCAGGAAATTATTTCTGAAGGATAAAATGAACAACTAATTATCAAATGAAGTTATTCCTGCAGAAGGATTAAATTAATAATTGTAATACAATGAGCTAATTATGAGGAATATACTACTACTATTTGCATTTTCGGTTTCTTTATTCACTGCAGTCGCCCAAAATAACGGGATAAACACCCTATCCGCTGAAGAGAAAGCAGAAGGCTGGAAGATGTTGTTTAACGGTGAAAATTTCAAGGGTTGGAGGACTTTCCAGGGAAAAGAGATTTCGGGATGGAAGGTGATTGACGGTGTTTTGAATAATTCGGGCGTTGGGAGCGATCATGGTGGTGATATTGTCACCAGGCAAAAGTACCAGAACTTTGAACTTTCACTCGAATGGAAAATAGCTGCAAAGAGCAACAGCGGCATCTTTTATCATGTGAATGAAAAAGTAGGAAAAGCAATTTATGAGTCAGGCCCCGAATATCAGTTGATTGATGATAAGGGATGGCCTAATAAGATCCACGAAAATCAGTATTCAGGAGCAAATTACGGCATGAATGCACCGATGAATGCGGAAGTGAAAGAATTGGATCAATGGAATCAAACACGGATTATCGTGAATGGCGCTCATGTTCAGCATTTTCTGAATGGGGTAAAGGTTGTGGATTATAATCTTTGGGATGCAGACTGGAAAACCCGGAAAGAGAATGGGAAGTGGAAGGATTATCCCTTTTACGGTATGGCAACCAAGGGAAATATCGGCCTTCAGGATCATGGAGGATTGGCTCAGTTCAGAAACATTAAAATCAAAATAATCAGGTAGAAGATGATTGGGATGGTTGATTATCATATGCACACAGTTCTGTCGGATGGGAGAGATACCTATGAAGAGATGGTCCGCATGGCCATTGAAAAGGGCCTGGATGAAATGGGAATCAGCGACCATATTTGCCTTAAACCTGTCAATTGGGCCCTTCAGATGGAGGATATGCCCGTTATGACCAGTCAGATTCTGGACCTTAAGGTGAAATACAAGGATCAGATCACAATCAGGTACGGGATTGAGATGGATTATTTCCCCGGTATGGAGAAGGAACTGAAAGAGATGATCGACAGTATTCCAGTGGATTACGTGATCGGCTCGATCCATTTTCTTGGCGATTGGAATTTTGATACCGACCAGTCACTTTATGGAAAATGGACCAATGACGAGCTCTATGAAAAGTATTTCGGACTGGTCCAACAAGCTGCGAAGTCAGGTTTGTTCGACATTATTGGTCATCTTGATCTGATCAAGAAATTCAGGATTTATCCGGAATCAAATCAGGACAAGCTATTTGAGGATACGATCAAAACAATCAAAGCGCATAACCTGGTAGTTGAATTAAATACCGGAGGGATGGATCGTCCATGTGCAGAATATTTCCCCGGACCAAAGTTACTGGAAATGTGCTATCGTCATCAGGTACCGATGACCTTAAGTTCGGATGCGCACCAGGCAGTACAAATTGCCCGTCACTTTGAAAGTGCAGTAAACGTGCTTTCGCAAATAGGATTTACCGAAATTGTTGGATTCAGTAATCGTATCCGTAGAAACATCAGGCTTCTGAAGGTATAATTATTGAGTCTACTCTGTGAAGTCTAAACAAAAAATTGCCACCAAGACGCCAAGACACCAAATTACACTAAGAATTGATACGCTACTGGTGTAGTCACGATAGTCCCGATAGCTATCGGGATCGAGGATGCAATCTGCATCAGCAGGGGTTAAATCGAAGACAGAATATAAATGCCTGCACTTAAGGACAAATAAAATGAACTTCTGACACAGGAATATTCTTCTTTTTAGGTATATTTGGAGCTGAATAAGACGACTGATTATGAAAACATTAACTTTAAACATACCCGATTCGGTAGATGAACGCGATGTAAAAATGCAATTGGCAGCTCATCTATTTGAAAAGGGAATTTTATCTTCAGGACAAGCTGCTGATTTGGCAGGTGTTTCTAAGAGGGTATTCCTTCAAGATGTTGGGAAATATGGAGTTTCAATATTTGGAGAGCGAATTGATGACATTGAACAATTGATTAATGGATAAAATAATTATTTCAGATACGAGTTGCCTGATTGCGCTTGACAATATTGGTCTGCTACGCTGCTGGTGCAGAGTGTGTCC